>JANQEE010000070.1 GCA_028278525.1 Minwuiaceae bacterium
ATTAGAGCATAGTGTTTTGGGCCAAGCCGGCCCGCTCCCCCGTCCCAACCACCCCGAGGGTACCCTGTATGGGTGGTTGGGACGGGGGAGCGGGCGGCCCGGCGGTTCTGCCAAAATACATCGCGCCCTAGCCCCGCCGCCCGCAGTATCGACCGATACGGGGCGCGGCCGGAGAGGCGTGACAAATCAGGCCCGGACCCTATTTTTATTCGAACAGCCGTGCTATACGCGCCGCCACCTTGGAACAAGGAGGCCCCATGCAGATACGCGAAGCCTTAACCTTCGACGACGTCCTGCTGGAGCCCGGTGCCTCGGCCGTGCTGCCCGCCGAGACCGACATTTCTACCCATGTGACCAAGGATATCCGCCTGGGAATACCGCTGCTGTCGTCGGCCATGGACACGGTGACCGAAAGCAGCATGGCGATCGCGCTGGCGCAGTCCGGCGGCATGGGCGTGATCCACAAGAACCTGGATATCGAGGCGCAGGCCGACGAGGTCCGCAAGGTGAAGAGGTTCGAGGCGGGGATGGTGGTCAACCCGGTCACGATCAGCCCGAACCAGACCCTGGCCGACGCGCTGGGGTTGATGTCGCGCTACGGTATTTCCGGCATCCCGGTGACCGAACCGAACGGCGGCAAGCTGGTCGGCATCCTGACCAACCGCGACGTGCGGTTTGCCGATAACGAGCGGCAGCCGGTCAGCGAATTGATGACCAGCGAAAACCTGGTGACCGTCAGCGAAGGCGTCTCCATGGACGAGGCGAAACGGCTGCTGCACCAGAACCGGATCGAAAAGCTGCTGGTCGTCGACGAGGCCTACCGGTGTATCGGCCTGGTTACGGTGAAGGATATCGAGAAAGCCAAGACCTACCCGGATGCCGCCAAGGATGGCCACGGCCGCCTGCTGGTCGCCGCCGCGACCGGTGTCGGCAATGACGGCATCGCGCGGACGGAGGCGCTGATCGAGGCGGGCGTCGACCTGGTGGTGGTGGATACAGCGCACGGCCACTCAACCCGCGTTATCGAGACCGTGGGCGAGATCAAGCAACTGACCAACTATACTCAGGTCATTGCGGGCAACGTGGCGACGCGGGAGGGGGCGATGGCCCTGATCGACGCCGGCGCGGATGCGGTCAAGATCGGCATCGGGCCGGGATCGATCTGCACCACACGGATCGTCGCCGGCGTCGGCGTGCCGCAATTCACCGCATTGGTCGATTGCGTGGCTGCCTGCCGCGAGCGCGAGGTGCCGGCCATCGCCGACGGCGGCATCAAATTCTCAGGCGACCTGGCCAAGGCAATGGCCGCGGGCGCCAGTTGCGCGATGATCGGGTCGCTGCTGGCCGGCACCGACGAGAGCCCCGGCGAGGTGTTCCTTTACCAGGGCCGATCCTACAAAGCCTATCGCGGCATGGGATCGCTGGGCGCCATGGCGCGCGGCTCGGCGGACCGGTACTTCCAGGAAGAAGTGACCGAGAACCTGAAGCTGGTGCCCGAGGGCATCGAAGGACGGGTCCCGTATAAGGGCCCGGCGGCGACGGTTTTGCACCAATTGATCGGAGGCTTGCGGGCCGCCATGGGCTATACTGGCAGCCATACGCTCGCCGACCTGCGCGAGAACAGCCGGTTCCTGAAGATCACCGGCGCGGGGCTTCGGGAGAGCCACGTCCACGACGTCGCGATAACCCGGGAAGCACCGAACTACCGCGTCGAGACCTGACCCGGCTTTGCCGCGCCGGCGGCACGAGGGTTTCGAGTAACGGATAGCCGCATGACGCCAGGTGCACGACTCCAATCGGCCATCGAACTGCTGACGGCGGTGAAAAACGCGACGGCGCCGGCCGACCGGGTGACGACGCGTTTCTTCCGCGCCAGGCGGTTCGCAGGCTCCAAGGACCGGCGGGCGATTACCGAGAGGCTGTACGAGATTCTGCGCAGGCAGGGCGAATTGACCTGGCGTCTGGAGGAAATCGGCGCGCCGGTATCGCCGCGCTGGCTGGTGCTGGCGGCGCTGGTCTGTTTCGACGATATGCCGCCGGCGGAAATCGCCGCCCTGTTCGACGGCACCCGGTTTACCCCGGCCGTGCTGGAGGACGAGGAGTTGGCGCTGCTGGCAAGGCTTGCAGTGCCGTCCGAGCAGACCATGCCGGACTGGGCAGCGGGCAATTATCCAAGCTGGCTGGAGAGCGCGGTCAAGCAGCGCTACGGCGCGGACTGGGCCGCCGAGATGGCCGCGGCGACGGACCGGGCGCCGGTCGACCTGCGCGTCAACAGCCTGAAATCGACCCGCGCCAAGGTGCTGGCCCAGTTGGAGGAAAGCGGGATCGAAGCGACGGCCTGTCCGTTCGCGCCGCAGGGCATTCGATTGGGCGGACGCGAGCGGATCACCGGCCACGTTCTGTACGAGCAGGGCGTAATCGAGGTGCAGGACGAAGGCTCCCAATTGGTGGCGCATCTGGTGGCGGCGGAATCCGGCCACCAGGTCGTCGATCTGTGCGCCGGCGCGGGCGGCAAGGCCCTGGCGCTGGCGGCCGTAATGCAGAATTCCGGCCAGATCTATGCCTGCGACATCGACCGCCGCCGCCTGGCGGAACTGTCGAACCGGATGCAGCGCGCCGGGGTGCGCAATCTGCAGGTTCGGCCGCTTTCGGCGGCGATCGACGGCCGGCTGACGGACTTGCAGAACCGGGCGGACCGGGTCCTGATCGACGCGCCCTGCTCCGGCAGCGGCACCTGGCGCCGCAATCCGGATCAAAAATGGCGCCTGACGGCGGACGACCTGGACAGATACGTGCGGACCCAGGACAACCTGCTGCGCCGCGGCGCCGAATTGACCAAGCCGGGCGGCCGCCTGATCTACGCCACCTGTTCGTTCCTGGCCGAGGAAAACGAGTTGCGGGTCGAGCGCTTCCTGCGCGCGGCACCGACGTTCAGATGCCTGCCGATCACAGACATTTGGCTGGATTTGATGGGTGGAATTGGGCCAATAGATGGTCCATATCTTTCGCTCAGTCCCGCCAGGCACGGTACGGACGCGTTCTTCGCCGCGGTTCTGGAACGGCAGGCGGATTGAAAACCGGTCCGATGTGACGACGGTCAAATCGACCGTCCGGGCCCTGGGGTAGGAAGGCCGGCATCACCGTGACAGCCACCGGACCATCCGGCGGTGCGACAGCATACGGAGGAAGAATCCAATGACTGCATTTGTGCGCATTCTGGCGTTGGTATTCGCCCTGACGGGTCTGGCCCTGGCGCCGATGTCCGCATCGGCCATGGGCAGCGACGACGACAGCCCGGCCAAGAAGAGCAATCCCGACTTCGATGCCGGCAAACAGGCCGTCGACGCGCAGCAATGGGAAAAGGCGATTGCCTCCCTGACCAAGGCCGTGCAGGTGGACAGCACCAGCGCCGACGCGTTCAATTACCTGGGCTACGCCTACCGCAAATCCGGCAATTACGAGAATGCGTTCGTCAGCTACAAGCAGGCCCTGGAACTGAACCCGCGGCATAAGGGCGCGCACGAATATATCGGCGAGGCGTATCTGGAGACCGGCGATCTGAAAAGCGCCGAATTCCATCTTAAGCGCCTGGACAGCATCTGCTTTTTCGGCTGTGCCGAGTATTCCGAACTGAAGAAGGCGGTCGCCGCCTACAAGGCGAAACAGTCGAGCTGACGCGCCCTGCGCATCTTCCGGAATACGGTCATGGCGTGCTGGACACATCCAGTCGCCATGACTAACTTCCGGCCATGTCAGCACCTTCCGAACGTATTCTGATTGTCGATTTCGGCTCGCAGGTCACGCAGTTGATCGCGCGCCGGATTCGCGAGACCGGCGTCTACTGCGAGATCGTTCCCTACAACAAGGCCGGGGACATCTTCGAGAGTTTCGCGCCGAAGGCCGTCGTGCTCTCCGGCGGGCCCGCCTCCGTCACCCATGCCGGCACGCCGCGGGCACCGCAGAAGATCTTCGAGGCCGGGATTCCGGTGCTGGGGATCTGTTACGGCCAGCAGGCGATGTGCGCCCAACTCGGCGGCAAGGTCGAAAGCTCAGACTACCGGGAATTCGGCCGCGCCTTCGTCGACGTCAAGGAACCCTGCGCGCTGTTCGAAGGCGTCTGGCAGGTGGGCGGCCGGGAACAAGTGTGGATGAGCCACGGCGACCGGGTGACGGAACTGCCGCCCGGGTTCCGGGTGGTCGGCGCCTCCGAATCGGCGCCGTTCGCGATTATCGCCGACGACGCGCGCCGGTTTTACGGCGTGATGTTCCACCCGGAGGTGGTGCACACGCCGCATGGCGCCGACCTGTTACGCAACTTCGTCCACACCGTGGCCGGCTGCGGCGGCGACTGGAACATGGCCGCGTTCCGGGACCAGGAGATCGCGAAAATCCGCGAACAGGTGGGCGACGGGCGGGTTATCTGCGGGCTTTCGGGCGGCGTCGATTCGGCGGTCACCGCCGTGCTGGTGCACGAGGCGATCGGCGACCAGCTTACCTGTGTATTCGTCGATACCGGCATGCTGCGGGCGGAAGAGGGCGAACAGGTCGTCGGCCTGTTCCGCGACCACTTCAACATTCCCCTGGTCCACAGCAAGGCGGCCGATACCTTCCTCGGCAAGCTGAAAGGCGTCGACGATCCCGAGAAGAAGCGCAAGATCATCGGCGCGACGTTCATCGATGTGTTCGAAGCGGAAGCGAAAAAGATCGGCGGCGCGGACTTCCTGGCGCAGGGAACGCTCTATCCGGACGTGATCGAGTCGGTCTCATTCGATGGCGGCCCGAGCGTCACCATCAAATCGCACCACAATGTCGGCGGCCTGCCGGAGCGAATGAACATGCGGCTCGTCGAACCGCTGCGCGAGCTGTTCAAGGACGAGGTGCGGGTGCTGGGGCGCGAGCTTGGGCTGCCGGAGGCGTTCGTCGGGCGGCATCCGTTCCCGGGGCCGGGCCTGGCGATCCGGGTGCCGGGCGAGATCACCGAGGAAAAGCTGGAGATCCTGCGCAAGGCGGACGCGATCTACCTGGAGGAGATCCGCAATGCCGGGCTGTACGACGCGATCTGGCAGGCCTTCGCCGTGCTGCTGCCGGTCCGCACGGTCGGCGTGATGGGCGACGGCCGCACCTACGACCATGTCTGCGCATTGCGGGCCGTGACCTCGACCGACGGCATGACCGCCGACTACTACCCCTTCGACCACGAGTTCCTCGGCCGCACCGCGACCCGGATCATCAACGAGGTGAAGGGGATCAACCGGGTGGTCTACGACGTGACCAGCAAACCGCCGGGCACGATCGAGTGGGAGTAGGTCGCCCGACGGTCGACTATCTACCGGCGGCGCGGTCCCAGGGGTTAAACAGCTTCACCGGTAAACGCTGAAAGTCCTTCGTGTTCCGCGTGACCAGCGTGAGATCGTGATGGATAGCGACCGCGGCGATTTGGGCGTCCGCCGCCGCAGGGGTTCGGCCCGACCGGTCGCCATCGCCCATGAGGCGCCCCCATTGGACGGCGGCCGGGCCGTCGAAGGGTAGGACGCGGCCCTCGAATTGCACGGCGAGATCCTGTTCGATCCATTGTTCGAAACGCTCGCGGCGCGCTTTTTCCTTCACCTTACGGGCGCCGCGGACCAATTCGCCGATGGTTTGCGCGGCCAGAAAGAGTTCCGCCGGCATTTGCGCTTCCATCCAGACGAGGACGCGCCCTTCGGGCCGCGCTTTGACCGTTTCGCTTACGATGTTGGTGTCGAGAAGAAACGCCATCAACCGAGATCGGCAGCGCGGCCTGTCGATGAGTCTCGGTCGATTTGCAGCTCGGCGCCAACGAGAGGGGAGGCGCGGAAAAACGCGACCAATTCCTCTCCCGTCTTTGCTTTTGGGAAGGACAGCATCGGTTGGAGCGACTCGCGAATACGCTTCGCCTCATCGCCACCCGAACGAAGCACGCCGGCAATCGCCTTGACAAGAGGCGCGTCGCGAGAGGGAACCGTCACCTCGACTCGCTTGGCGCCGCTAGTCGCGACCTTCCGGCGGTGTCGGGCAACCCGGGATGTTTTTCCAACGGTATGTCTGGCGTGTTTCAATGCTGCATCCGCTATCCGGTAACGTTTCCGGATTCTAAAGCTAAAACAGACGAAATGTCAAGTTCTCCGCAAAGAGTTGAACGCCCGCCCCCTGACAGCGCCTGGCAATCGCCTTACATGGATGGGCAGGCAAAGGAGAGTCATCCATGAAGCGTGCCGTTCTCACTTTTCCCTCCATCCTTCTCGCGACGGCGATGGCGACGACAGGCGTCAGCGCCAAGACGTTCCAGAGCCAAGAGCACAACTTCAAGGTCGACGTGCTGACTGACGAACTGGACGCGCCCTGGGGCTTCGCTTTTCTGCCGGACGGCGGGATGTTGATTACGGAGAAAGACGGCACGCTCAGGCGCTTTGACGGTAAAAGCCTCTCCGCGCCGCTTGGCGGCGTTCCGAAAGTGCGGTCGAGCGGCCAGGGCGGATTGATGGATGTCGCCGTCGATCCGGATTTCGCGGCGAACAAACACGTCTATCTGACCTTCTCGGAACCCGGCGACGGCGGCGCGGGCACGGCGGTCGCCAGGGCCACGTTCGGGGCTGCGGCGCTGGAAGGGACCGAGGTGATCTTTCGGCAGAACATCAAGACCGGCGCATCCCGTCATTTCGGGTCCCGGATCGCTTTCGCGCCGGACGGTACGCTGTTCTTCGCCATCGGCGACCGCGCCGACCGTCCCCGCGCTCAAGATCCGCAGGACCACGCGGGGTCGGTTCTGCGCATCAACAAGGACGGGTCCGTGCCGAGCGACAACCCGTTCGCCGACGGCCGGAACGGACTGCCGGAAATCTGGTCCATCGGGCACCGCAATCCGCAGGGGCTGGACATTCACCCGGAAACCGGCGCGGTCTGGACCGTTTCCCACGGCGCGCGCGGCGGCGACGAGATCAACAAACCCGAGGCCGGAAAGAACTACGGCTGGCCGGTGATTTCCTACGGCCGCCACTATTTCGGCGGGCGCATCGGCGAAGGCACGGAAAAGGAAGGGATGGAGCAGCCCCGCTATTACTGGGACCCGTCCATCGCGCCCTCAAGCGCGAGTTTCTATACCGGCGATCTGTTCCCGAAATGGAAGGGCGATATGTTCGTCGGCGCGCTGGCCGGTCAGCTTATCGCCAGGATCGACATGGACGGTGAGGAAATTCTGCGAGAAGAACGGCTTCTCGTTGGGGAATACGGGCGCGTGAGACACGTGAAAGGCGGGCCGGACGGCGCGCTTTACGCCATCACCGATGACGGGGCGTTGCTGCGCATCAGCCCCATTGAATAAGTGAGCGCAGGTCTAGTCGAAGCGCCAGGGGGTGAGGACGTCGTCGATGGTGTTGCCCGTCGCCAGGTTGCGGCCGGTGTCGTCCTGAACGACATACTGGCCGGACCGGTCGCGGGCGATCATGTAGAGCGCGCCGGACGAATGCGGGTCCAGGACCACGAAGCCGTCCATCAACCGTGACGTGAATCGCCGAAGCGGGCCCCATTCGGCCTTCGGCTGCATTTTGTTGGCCAGGGAGAACACCGCCGTGATGTCGGTGGCCGTAAGAGGCGAGTTTTTCATGGGCGCATTCATTGTCATTTTTGTTCCTTCCGATCACGGCCTCGATGGGCGGTCACATCAAGATTGCCCGCGGCATGGTTAATCAATCATTAAGCGAAATAACTGAGACGCCCATGACCGACGGAGGGTACGCGAACTTCGTGACAAGACGATTTACGCGACGATGGGACGAAATCGAAAAGAACGGTCCCAACCGATGTAGGGCGGGGGACGAACCGATGCCAGAGTCAAAAAAGAGACCGCCGGCCTTGGCGGCCGGCGGCGCGTTTCGTTTCGATGTCGGCAACCGCCACCTGCAGTCATGACAGTTCCGAGTGTCCCCACAGTGCTCTGCGGGGGCGATATACGTGACCGGTCCAGCCGCCCACGTTGGTCGTGCGAGACATTTTTTTAGCTGTCTGCAAAAACAAGGCTAGCGCAATAACCCTACAATGCATATGGGAATATATGGCCGCAACAGGACTTCAACCGGCAGGTCGTCCGACAGTTAGCCGATCCACCGATAAACCAGCGAAATGACGACGGCGATACCGAGCCAGAGCGCCAGGTTGCGCAAGAAGGTACTGAGGCGGCGGTTGGTCGAGATAAAGGCGGGTCCGACGAGTAGAACGCCGACCATGACCAGGGCGACAACGCGGGCGATATCGTAACCGTCCATGCGGCACCTAGTCCCGAAGCCTGGTCTTGATGAGGATGACGGCGACCCAGATCCCGATCGGCGCAAGAAACACGTACTGGCCTAGGGGATGGGTCATGTCGCCGCCGGTGCGGATGGTGAAGTAGACAAACCAGGCAATGGTAAGAACCAGCCCCAAGGCGTCCCAGGTTTTTTTGCGCCGCCAATCTGTTCTCATATGATGCAAGCTAACAGCGCTTCGCCGGAGGGTCGAGCGAAGGCAGTCCGATAATCGTGGGAGGAACGCCGTCATGACACCGAAATTCATCGACTGCCCGGCCTTTCTGGCCGAGCTCTATACGGGCGACCTGACCGAGATCGTGCCGGACCTGGAGATCAATGTCGGCAGCCCGGAGGAAGCGGCGGTCATCGAGATGCTGGATGGCTGCGCGCTGGCGGTGAACGATCACACCTACATGCCGGAGTCCCTGCTCAAGGCCTGTCCGGCGCTGAAGGTCATCGTGTTCATGGGGACCGGCGCGTCGAGCTATATCGATGTCGCGGCGGCGGAACGCCTGAATATCGGCGTCCGAACGATTGCCGGCTATGGCGACAGGAGCGTGGCCGAACACGCCATTGCCCTGATGTTCGCCGGAGGGCGGCAAATTGCCGCGATGGACCACGACGTTCGCAAGGGCGTCTGGGAGACGCTGGAGGGCGTCGAATTCGCCGGCAAGACGCTCGGCATCGTCGGCACCGGCGGCATCGGCAAGGAAGTCTGCCGCCTGGGCGATGCGCTGGGCATGAAAGTGATCGCCTGGAACCGCAGCGGCGTGCCTGGCGACCTGCCGTGCGAAAGCCGGGAGCTGGACGCGTTGCTGGGGGAGGCGGACGTGATTTCGCTACATCTGTCGCTGACCGAGGAGACCCGCGGCATGATCGACAAGCGGCGCTTCGGCCTGATGAAACGAAACGCGATCCTGATCAATACGGCGCGTGGCGGTGTGGTCGACGAGGCCGCGATGGTCGACGCCCTGCAACAACGCCGGATCGCCCATGCCGGCCTGGACGTGTTCGAACCGGAACCGTTGCCGGACGGCCACGTGCTGACCACGCTGGACAACGTGACATTGACGTCGCACGCCGCCTTCATGACGAAGGAAGCCTCCAGCCGCTTGTTGCGCATGGCGCTGGAGATCCTGCGCGAGGAACGGCGGGCCATCTCCGCCTGACGGGTCCGCCCGACACCGATTCATTCTTCAGCAATTAGACACACTACGATTTGAGACGACGGGAGATTTCGATCATGCGATACACGGCGATTATCTTGCTGACGGTTTTGACGGGCTGCTCGGCCGCACGGGTTCAATCGGAGACCGAGACCGGCGCCTATTATGAGGGCGACATCGAGGTGGCGAAGAAGAAGGCGGCGGACCATTGCGAAAAACTGGGCAAGAAAGCGGTGCTGCGCGGCGTGGAGGGCAGCGGTTACACGCGCGTCAGCAATTTCGACTGCGTCGCCGAGTAGACGCTTCGGCGGCCGCCAAGGCCGGACTTTCGGCAACGTCGATAGTCAAATAAAATCAATCAGTTATGTTGTTTGATTTCGATGGTTTCGCAAGCTATGTTAGCGGCCCATTTGACGCGGGCGGAGTGACCCTTGTCTGACGAACTCATTCGCGAAGTCGACGAAGACATTCGCAAGGAGCGCTACGAAAAGCTCTGGAAGCGTTACGGCGCTTTTATCATCGGCGGCGCGGTCGCGATTGTCCTCGCCACGGTCGCGGTTGTCGGCTGGCGCGAGTACCAGACTTCCCAACGGCTGGAACAGGGCGCGGCATTTTCGGCGGCGGCCCAGTTGGCCGAAAGCGGCGCTTTGGCCCAGGCCGCCGATGCGTTCGCCGCGCTGGCGAACGACGCCGGCGCCGGCTATCGCGCCCTGGCGGCCTTGCGCGAAGCGACCATCCGCCTGGAGCAGGGCGACCGGGAGGCCGCTCTGGCCCTTTACGACCGGGTCGCGGAAGACAGCGGCGTCGACAGCCTGCTGCGCGACCTGGCGGCGCTGCTTGGCGTTCTGCATCGGATCGACAGCGGCGATCCGGCGGCATTGCGCAGCCGGCTGGCGCTGCTGACCGGCGACGACAAGCCGTTTCGCTATTCGGCGAGAGAACTGGAAGCACTGGCGGCGCTAAAGGCCGGCGACCAATCCGCCGCCAAGCAATCCCTTGTGGCGTTGGCAGACGACCCGGCGGCGCCGAGCGGTATTCGCGCGCGGGCAGCCGAATTGCTGGCAGCCCTCGGCGGCGCGGAATAACCCGGGCGCGGGAGCGAACGACGGTGACAACGGCCTTTTACCGACCACGTCGCGTAAATATCGGTTATGTGGCGGCCGTCTGCGCCATGCTGCTGACGGGCTGCTCCGACGCGCTGGAAGACTTCTTTCGGGAAGACGAGGCGCCGCCGCTGCCGGGCGAACGCATCTCCGTCCTGGAACTGGAGCGGTCGTTGGAACCGGATCCGCGCATCGCGGATCTGCAGGTGCGGCTGCCACGTCCCTACATCAATGAACATTGGCCGCAGGCGGGCGGCTATGCCAGTCACGCCATGCAGCATCTGGCGCTTGCGGAAAACATTCGCCCGGTCTGGACCGCAAGCATCGGCAAGGGGGCCGACGACGACACGCGCATCCTGACGTCGCCGATCGTGGCCAGCGGTATCGTGTTCACGATGGATTCGGTCGCCCAGGTTGCCGCGTTCGACGCCAGGACGGGGCGCCGCTACTGGACCGAGAACCTGTTGCCGGATGGCGAAGAGAAAGGCGAGTTCGGCGGCGGGCTCGCCTATAACGGCCGGCGGCTGTACGTCGCGACCGGCTACGGCGACGTGTTCGCCCTGGATCCGCGCAACGGCAAGCGGATCTGGCACCGGAATATCGGCCTGCCGATCCGGGCGGAGCCGACGGTATCGGCCGGGATGGTTTTCGTCGTTTCCTACGACAACCAGTTGCACACACTCTCCATGGAAGACGGCAGCGTCGCCTGGACCCATGTCGGCATCGCCGAGGTGGCGGGCCTGCTGGGCGGCGCCAACCCGGCGGCGGCGTCGGGACTGGTGATCGCGCCTTATTCGTCGGGCGAACTGTTCGCGTTCCGGGCCGACAACGGCCATGTCGCGTGGAGCGACTCGCTGATCCGCCGGCGCCAGATAACCGGCCTCAGCAATTTAAGCGACATCAACGGACGACCGGTGATCGACGATGGTCGGGTCTATGCGGTGAGCCATGCGGGACGCATGGTCGCGATCGACCTGCGTACCGGCGAGCGCGTGTGGGAACAGGAAATCGGCGGCGTGCAGACGCCCTGGATTGCCGGCGATTACATCTACGTGGTGACGACCGAGGCGGAGGTTGTCTGCCTGTCGCGCCGCGAGGGCCGGATTCGCTGGGTGCAGCGGCTGGAGCGTTACGAGGACGCGCGCGACAAGGACGACCCGATCCAGTGGCATGGGCCGGTTCTGGCGGGCGACCGGCTGCTGGTCACGTCCAGCCATGGGATTGCGACGGCGATTTCGCCTTACACCGGCCGGATCCTGGGCAGCGTGCGTCTGTCGGAATCGGCCGCCGTGGCACCGGTCGTCGCCAACGGATCGCTCTATATCCTAACCGACGACGCGAAACTCACCGCCTGGCGATAGGTCATGAGTTTTACTGTTGCCATACTGGGCCGGCCGAATGTCGGTAAATCGACCTTGTTCAACCGGCTGGTCGGCAAGCGCCTGGCGCTGGTCGACGACACCCCGGGGGTGACACGTGACCGCCGCGAGGGACTCGGGCGAATCGGCGACATGGAATTCAACGTCGTGGATACGGCGGGCCTGGAGGATGCGTCCGGCGAAAGCCTGGAAGCCCGCATGCGGGGGCAGACGGACCTTGCCCTGGAAGCGGCGGACGTCGTGCTGTTGTTGATCGACGCGCGGGCCGGCGTGACGCCCCTGGACAAGCATTTCGCCGACTGGCTCCGGCGCAGCGAAAAACCGGTGATCCTGCTGGCCAACAAGTGCGAGGGGGCAGGCGGCGAGACCGGCTACCTGGAGGCATTCTCCTTGGGGCTTGGCGAACCGATGCGGTTTTCGGCCGAGCATGGCGACGGCCTCTCCAACCTCTACGACATGTTGGCGCCTTACGAGCGCGAGGAAGGGGAAGAGCGCAACGATGCCGAGAAGGACGAGCCGGTGCGGATTGCGGTCGCCGGCCGACCGAATGTCGGCAAGTCGACGCTGATCAACCGGCTGCTTGGCGAGGAACGGTTGCTGACCGGGCCGACCCCCGGCGTGACGCGGGATTCGATCGCCGTCGATTGGCAGCATAAGGGGCGGCGTTTCAAACTGGTCGATACCGCGGGCATGCGCCGCCGCGCCAAGGTGCAGCAGAAGCTGGAAAAACTCTCCGTCGCCGACGCGATCCGCGCGGTGGACATGGCGCAGGTGGTCGTGCTGCTGGTGGACGCGGACCAGCCGCTGGAGAAGCAGGATCTGGTGATCGCCTCCCGCGTGGTGGAAGAGGGGCGGGCGCTGGTCGTCGGCGTCAACAAATGGGACACGGTGACGGACCGCGAGGCCTGCCTGAAGCTGGTGCGGGAGCGGCTGGCGGATTCGCTGCCGCAGGCGCGCGGCGTGCCGGTGGTCACCCTGTCCGCCTTGACCGGGAAGGGCGTCGACCGGCTGATCCCGGCGGCCTTGTCCGCCTACGACCGGTGGAACAAGCGGCTGCCGACGGCGGCGCTAAACCGTTGGCTGGAGGATGTGGTAGAACGCCACCCGCCGCCCGCCGTGCGGGGACGGCATATCCGGCTGCGATATGTGACGCAGCCGAAAACCCGGCCGCCGACCTTCGCGCTGTTCGCCAGCCGGCCCGATCAATTGCCGGACTCCTATATCCGTTATCTGTCGAACAGCCTGCGGGAGAATTTCGACTTGCCGGGCGTGCCGATCCGGATCAGCCTAAGGAAGGGCAAGAACCCGTATGCCTGACCGGACCTGACGCCATGAACCAGAGGCTCGCCACGGGAGCGGCCACCAAGCCCGGCCGCAGGCAGCGCCACTTCGGGGCGCGGCGCCCGGTCGGCGCCTTCGAGTTCCTGCAGCGGGCCAGAGACAGCGCCACCGGTATCTACACCCCGGAATCCTTCACCATCGATTACGGCATCCGGCGGCTGGGGCTGCAGCGGTTCGTCCTGCTGAACCACCCCGACTACATCAAACATGTGCTGGTCACCAACCACGCCAACTACGAGAAAGGCCGGCTGACGCAGAAGATGCTGGGCCCGGTCCTGGGCCAGGGGCTGCTGACCAGCGAGGGGGCCTTGTGGCGGCGGCAGCGGCGGATCGCGGCGCCCGCCTTCCAGCACCGGCGACTGACGGCGCTGACCGAAACCATGGTGGACTGCGCGGCCCGGATGGCCGACCGGTGGCAGGAGCCGGCCGCGGCGGGCAAGGCGTTCGACGTCGCCAACGAAATGAGCGTGCTGACCATGGAAATCGTCGCGCGGACCCTGTTCGGCAGCGACATCACCGACCGGGTCGGCGACCTGCGCGGCGCGATCGTCGATATTCTGCGCGGCTTCGGCCAGCCCAACCCGATGGACCTGATGGGCCTGCCCGACTGGCTGCCGCGGCGGCAGGACCCCGACGCCCGGCGCGCCATGCGCCGGACCAACAGACTGGTCAGCGAGATCCTGGACAACCGGCGCAAGGCGGCGGCCGACCGGCCCGACCTGCTGGGCATGCTGCTGGCGGCGCGCGATCCGGAAACCGGCGAGGGCATGTCGGACCGTCAGTTGCGCGACGAGATCCTGACGCTGTTCGCGGCCGGCCACGAGACGACGGCGACCGGCCTGACCTGGACCTGGTACCTGCTGTCCGAACATCCGGAGGTGCGCGCCAAGCTGGAGGCGGAACTGGACGCGACGCTCGGCGGCCGTACGCCGGCTTACGCGGACCTGGAGCACATGCCTTACGGCCGCATGGTGTTCGAAGAGGCGCTGCGCCTCTATCCTCCGGCCTTCTCGCTGAGTCGCGTGGCGCTGGCGCCGGACCGTGTCGGGCCGGTGCGAATCCGGACCGGCGACCTGATTTCGATCAGCCCCTACGTCACGCACCGGAACCCGAAGCTCTGGCCCGACCCGGAACGGTTCGACCCCGACCGGTTCCTGCCCGAGCAGACGGCGGCGCGGCCGAAGTTCGCTTACTTCCCGTTCGGCGGCGGGCCGAGAATCTGCATCGGCAACAACTTCGCCATGATCGAGGCGCGGCTGGCGCTCGCGGTGTTGGCGCAGCGCTATCGCCTCAGCCTGGCCGAGGGCCACCCGGTGGTGCCGTATGGGCGGGTTACGCTCCGGCCCAGGTACGGTTTGAAGATGCGGGCGGAGAAACGGCCGGCAGGCTGAGGCAACGCCGGCTGCCGAATACCCGAGCGCCGACCCACCAAAAGGCCCCGCGAATCGCGATATCGGCGCATCCCGGTCAAGCGACCCCGACAAAGCAACCGGTCCGAATTTGGTCCGCGGCGAGCGCAGCCGCCGACGCTAAAGTCCGCCCACATAGGTAGCAACGGGATGCGAATGGAGTGCACTTCATATGAGCGA
>JANQEE010000071.1 GCA_028278525.1 Minwuiaceae bacterium
CAACATCAGCGGCCAATCCAATACTGTCCCCGGCGCATATGGGAACGGCACCGATTCCGTCGCGACCAACAACCCGAACCTGGATTCGGACGCCGCCAAATTCCAGGAGCAGATGACCGTCAGCGACGAGGCGACCTCGCAGCAATCAAGCAACACTCAGGAAACGAGCAATGAATCAGGGCATTCAAAAGCCGTGGATACGGGTGGGCAGGCGCAAAAGGCGATTGACGATGCCGAAAATATGTCTGGTGATGGCTCACACGATATTGGCCACGATCTTGCGCTACTTTTGAAGCAACAGGGGGGCAAACCCAAACCATAGCCAGAAGTACGTAGCCAGGCGCTTTCCCTCTCGATGGGCGCCAGTGTCGCGCACCGGCACCCACAACCTTCGGCAGGCTCAGGATGAGGACGTGTTGTTTCGAATAGTCGGTCTCATCCAGAGCTTGTCGAAGGATGACGTTGGCCAAAGGTTCGGCGTCATTTCCGCAGTCTGCTGATGCGTGCTCGCCTGGCCGGGGACGCGAAGGTCTCGACCGATGCGGCGTGCGGATCATGGCCATTGCCAATTCGGCCGGTTCCGGGCCGAAAGAACGGCGTCATCGGGACTGCCGATTGAAACCCTCCCTCCGCGCGAGGGAGGGCTTCGGTGGGGGCGGGCGTGGCGGCCTACACCGTGCCGCCATTCCCCAGCGGCTAGCCACAGCCCGCTCCCACCTCAATTTTCACCGTCGAGGCGAAGGGCGAAGGCGGGCTGACCTTTACCCCGTCTTTTCACCGACGGGCGACCGTCGCACCGCCATGTCGCCGATCAGTTCGCGGAGTTCGTCGAGGAGTTGTTCCCGGTCGTAGGCGGCCTTGGGCAGGATGCGCTCGACGCCGCCGTTGAGCCGGCGGTGGTCGTCTTCCGTCAGGTCGGCCGCGGTGACCACGACGACCGGGACGTTGCGGTATTCCGGCATGTCGCGCAGCGCGGCGAGGAACTCGAAGCCGTCCATTTCCGGCATGATCAGGTCGAGCAGGATCAGGTCGGGCTTTCGCTCCTTCAGAAGATCCAACGCCACGCGCCCGTTTTCGGCGGTTTCCGCCTTCCAACCGTCGCCGATAAGCAATCGGCGCAGCATCTCGCGGGTGGCCTGGTCGTCCTCGACCACCAGCGCGCATTGTTCGGCGTCGCTCCGGTATTTGGTCAGCACCCGCCCCATCTGTTCGCGGTCGAACGGCTTGATCAGGTAGTCGGCAGCGCCGAGGGCGTAGCCGCGGTTCCGGTCGTCCAGGATGGTCAGCATGACGACGGGGATGCTGGCGGTTTCCGGGTCCTGCTGAAGCCGCTGCAAGACGCCCCAGCCGTCGAGGCCCGGCATCAGCACGTCCAGCGTGATCACGAACGGATTGAGTTCCTTGGCCAGGCGGAGGCCTTCCTCGCCGCTTTCGGCCGTGACGACGCGGAAGCCGTCGCGGGAGAGGGCGCGCTGCATCAGGTCGCGCACGGTCGGGTCGTCGTCGACGACCAGCACCACGTCGGAGCGCGCCTTGCCCGGCCGGCCTTCCACCGTCACGGTATTGGCTAGGCGTTTCAGGTTCTCCTCCGCGGCTTCCTCCTCGTCTTCCGGCGCGGTCACCTCGACCGGAATCCAGACGGTGAAGGTGCTGCCGACGCCCGGCGCGCTGACCACTTCGATGTCGCCGCCCATCAAACGGGCAAGGCGCTGACTGATCGCCAGGCCGAGGCCGGTGCCGCCATAGCGGCGGGTGGTCGAACTGTCGGCCTGGGTGAATTCCTCGAACAGTTTCTCCTGCTGGCCGGGCGTCATGCCGATACCGGTGTCCCGGACCGACACGCGGATGCGATCGAGCGGTTCCGCCTTTTCGCGTTCGACATCCAGGGTAACGTCGCCGTCTTCGGTGAACTTGCAGGCGTTGCTGAGCAGGTTGAGCACGATCTGCCGGACCTGGGTGACGTCGGCGTGGATCATGCCGATGTCGTCCGGACAGTCGGTCGTCAGCTTGTTGCGATTTTTCGCCGCCAGCGGCTCCGCTGTCGCCACAACGTTGCCGATCAGGGCGCCGAGGTCGAATTCCTCGATATGAAGCTGCAGCCGGCCGGCCTCGATCTTCGAAAGGTCGAGCACCTGGTTGATCAGATGCAGCAGATGGTTGCCCGCGTCGTGGATGCGGCCGAGCGGTTCGATGAAGTCGTCCTGGCCGAGATCCTCCGCGTCCTCCTGCAGCATTTCGGTGATGCCGATGACCGCGTTCAGCGGCGTGCGCAGCTCGTGGCTCATGTTGGCGAGGAACTGGCTTTTGGTCCGCGTCGCCTGCATCGCCTGGTCGCGCGCCTGGGCGAGGCTGTCGACCAGTTCGCCAAGCTGCGCCTCCCGGGTCTTCAGGTCGGTGATGTCGGTAAAGACGCCGACAATGCCGCCGTCGTCCGTCTTGCGTTCGCTGATCTTCAGCCACTGCCCGTCGGTGCGCTGATGCTCGTAGGGCTCGCCCGGATGCAGGTGGATCGCCATGCGGTTTTCCAGCCAATCGTCGATCCGGCCGCGGGCCTCGCTGATCACCCCGCTCTCGGCCGCCGCGGCGATGACGTCGCGGTAGGCGACCCCCGGCTGAATGGCGATCGGCACGTCGGCATACATTTCCCGATAGCGGCTGTTGCAGATCACCAGCCGGTCGTTGGCGTCGTAGAGGGCGAAGCCTTCCGTGATGACCTCGATCGCCTCGACCAGGCGCGCCTGCGCCTTGCGGCGCTCCGCGTCCGCCTTTTCCCGCTCCGCCTCTAGCCGGTTGCGCTCCAGCAGGCTGTCGCGAAACAGGCCGAGGGTGCGCGCCATGGCGCCGATCTCGTCGTGACTCTGCTCGGGGATCGGGACGTTCAGGTTGCCTTCGGTAATCGCCGTCATGGCGCCGACCAGCTTGCGGAGCGGCGTGGTGATCGAGCGCAGGATCAGGATCGTCAGACCGAGGCCGACCAGGACGGCGGCGACCACCATGATTCGCGACAGGTCGACCGCCCGGCTGGTGGCGCGGAGCGTCGCGTTGGTCCGGGAGACCGCGTCGGTTTCGAGGCGATTCACCAGATCCGCCAGACGTTCGTCGACCGCCGTAATGTGAGTACGCGCCCGGGCCATCAGCGAATTGCCGAGCACCCGCTGATCGTCGGTATAGGCGTCGACCGCCATGATGGCTTGCTCCATAAGCGCATCGACTTCCTGACGCACGAAGGCGACCGTCTCCGGATCGTAGGACTCCAGCCCGGCAAGCTGCTCCTCCAGCGCCGCTTCGGCTTCGCGGGCCTTGATTTCGGAGCGGACCAACAGACTGACGGCCAGATCCGTCAGCCAGTACTTCAGATCGCCGAACGAGCGGTTGGCCGCGTTGGCCGCTTTGATGATCGAGACGACGCGCGCCTCTTCGGTCAGGATTTGCGCATCACGCGCAAGCTGCCGGCTGAGGAAAACGTTGGTCGCGAACAGGACGGCCAGGAGCACGGCCGATAGAAATACCAGACGCGCGAGGATCGAGAAGCGGGACATTTAACCGGGATGGCGTCAGCGGAACAGGGTGATGCTGATCACGCCGCCCAAATCGCCCAGCTTTCCGCCTTCTTTCGGGTATCCGGTGATATCGACTTCGTCCTTCGGCATGCCGTGGCAGGTCAGGCAGCCCTGGCCGTAATATTCAGGCACCAGAACCCTGAAGGCCTGGCGGTTGTCCTTCGAGGACTCAATCGCCAGAATCTGTCCGTTCGGCCATTCCGGCGACAGAAACTTGTCGCGGATCGTTGCCGCTTCCAGTTTGTCGGGCCTGGACTTCCGGTTGCGGACGAGTTCAAGCGGGGCGGTTACCTTGACCTCCGCTTCACGGCCCATTTTTTCGCCGAACCGCTCGTTCACGAGCCGCGCGAACACGGCCGGGACGAACCCTTTGAAGTCAACGCCGGGCTGGTTCACGGTCGCCTGGTTTTCGTCCATCACTTCCTTGATGGCGGCGAGTTGGGCGCGCAGGAAACGGCCCTGGCGGGAGGTATCGTCCATGGCGAGCGGATCAAGGCCGGTGTTCTTCCGGTAGATCTCCAGGGTGCGGGCGACGACAACGTCGCCGGACAGCCCTTTGTCGCCGATCGACGGATCGTTGATCAGGTTCTGGTTGGACGAGATCACGGTCCGCGCGGAGCGCAGCAGATCCGCGAGGCTCAGGGCTATTCTTTCCTCTTCCGCATCGGCGAACGCGGTGCCGGTTCCAGCGGCCAGAGCTGCCAGCATGGCAAGCCCGACAGTCCAGGTTTTTCCAGGCATTCCCCCACTCCTGCCTATTTCTGCGGCTAGGGCACGATCACCCCGCAAGCGATACGCTTTCCCGCCGATCCGGTCGGGTCCGTCGTGTAATCGTCGGGCCCGACGTGAATGACGATCGCGGTGCCGTCCGAATCGAAAAGGCTGTTCTTCTTACCCGGCTCCAACGTTACCAAGTTGGCGAAGATATTGATATTCAACTCGTCGCCGTCCGGCATGACGATGTTCGGCAGATCCCCCGCATGCGGGCCTTTCGGATTGAGCAGGCCATGTTCCTTGCCGAACGGATTGAAATGGCCGCCGGCCGAGGTGAACGGCGGCACGCAGGCAGCGGTTTGATGCAGGTGAAAGGCGTGTTCCCCGGGCGGCAGCCCGGTCAGCGTGACTTTCAGTAGAACGCCGTGCGGCGATGGTTCGAGATCGACGGTGCCGACGATGATGCCCGTCGTGTCCTTCAATGTCGCGGTCGCCGCCTGGGCGACGTTGGCGACGGCGGCGAGCGCAACCGCCGCGGCGATCGAGATGACATAGCCAAGCGTTTTCACAGAAGGCCTCCTTCAGCCGACGCAGTTTGGAGGTTCAGGTTCGACGGTAACGGAAGGTCTGGCCGCTAATGGACCAGAAATCCTGGGGTTTCACAAGAACTAGCCGCTTGCCGGCCGGGCGAAAGTTTCCCCGTTTCCGGCACTCAACGCGCTTAGGTAGTCCTTGTGGAAGGCGCCGTAGCCGGAGGCGACAACCTTGAGCGACGGCCGCATCAGCGCGTGCAGGGCCGGCAGGGCATGGAACGGTATGCCGGGATAGGCGTGATGCTCGGTATGATAGGGCATGTTCCACATCAGCAGGCGCACGAACGCGTTCGAATGGGTTGTGCGGGTGTTGGCCAGCATGTCCGCCGTTTCCGGACAGCCGGTATGCTCCGCCAACAGGTAGAGCCGCAGGAACGGCTGGCCCAGCACGGCGGGCAGCGCCCAATAGTAGAGCGGCGCCGACCACCCGAGGAAGACCGCGATAGCCAGGCAGAGGTAGACCGCGAGATGGCAGCGCGCCTCGAAAACGACGCCCGGCCGCTCCGACGCCGGTATGAAATCCGCCGTAACCCGGCCCGACGCATGGCGGAAGAGTTCCGAAATCCGATCGCGCCAATAGACGAAGCCGGTGACGTAGCCAAAGTAGGCGGACAATGTCGTCGGCTTGGGCCCGGCGAGTTCCGGATCGCGTTTCGGGTCCTGGGTGTAGCGATGATGGGCGAAGTGAAAGCGGCGGAAGTAGGTGGCCGGCAAAACGTGGATCAGGCCGATGGCCGCAGCCACGATGTCGTTCAACCGGCGGCTCTGGAACGCGGTGCGGTGAACGGTCTCGTGCAGCCCGGCGAACAAGGCGACCTGCACCGCGCCGTGCAGAACCATCGCCGGGACGAGCAGCCAGGTGCCGGCCGTCATGAAAATCCCGGTCGCCGTACAGGCCAGCAGGGCGACATGGACGACCAGGCGACGCAGGCCGGCTATGTCGGAGCGTCGGCTTAGAGCCGCTATTTGGTCCTTCTCAAGCATCGGATACCGATATTACGTGAGACAGAGCCTTGATCTTTTCGCCCGATTGCCGATCGTATCGGGCCAGACAACCACAGGGAGGATAATGTCATGGCCAGCCTATCCGGCAAAGTCGCATTAATCACCGGAGCCGCCTCGGGGCTCGGCCGGGCGTCGGCCCTGCTGCTGGCGGAACAGGGCGCGCGCATCGCCGCGGCCGACCTGAACGCGGAGGCCGGCGAGGCGACGGTCGCCCAAATCGCGGCAGCCGGCGGCGAGGCGGCCTTCTTCCCCCTGGACGTGGTCGACGAAGACGGCTGGACGGCGACCGTCACCGGGGTGATCGAGCGCTTCGGCAAGCTGGATGTGCTGGTCAACAACGCCGGCATCGAACTGGTGCAGTCGATCCCGGAAACGTCCTTCGAAGAATGGCGGCGGGTGATGGACGTGAACCTGGACGGGGTCTTCCTGGGAATCAAGGCGGCCATCCAGGGCATGCGGCAGTCCGGCGGCGGATCGATCGTCAATATCTCCTCCGTCGCGGGCATCAACGGGTTCAGCCGGCAGGCGGCCTATTGCGCCAGCAAGGGCGGCGTTCGCCTGTTGACCAAGTCGGCGGCCGTGGAATGCGCCGAAGGCGGGCTGAACATCCGCGTGAATTCCGTGCATCCGGGCGTGATCGACACGCCGATGTATCAGGCGTTTTTCGACGGCATGGACGAGCAGTCCGCGAAGGCGGCGGAAGAGCGATTTACGGCCCTGCATCCGATCGGCCATGTGGGCGCGTCCGACGACGTGGCGCAGTGCGTGCTGTTTTTGGCCAGCGACGCCAGCAAGTTCGTCACCGGCAGCGAAATGGTGGTCGATGGCGGGCTTACCGCCCGCTGATCACTCTCCGGCGTCGGCACGGAGGGCGGCGAGTTCGGCTTCCAGTTGCTCGATGCGGCCCTGCAGTTTGGCGATGGCCGGCGCGATGTCGTCTTCGGTATAGCGCCGGGTGATATGCTGCCGGCAGTTGATGTCCCAGGCTTCGATCTCGAATACGAAGACGCGTTCGGGGCGGCCGGCATAATTCGGATCCGCCAGCTTTTCCAGCAGGACGGGGTTGTCTTCGACGACACGGGCCCGGCCCCAAAGCTTGACGCGGCGCTGGTTGGCGTAGTCCATCAGAAAGATGTGGGCGCGATCGTTCTCGCTGAGATTGCCAAGCGAGATATATTGCTGATTGCCGCCGAAATCGGCGAAGGCGAGGGTGGTTTCGTCGATTACCTTTAGGAAGCCCGGCGGACCGCCGCGATGCTGAATGTAGGGCTGGCCCTCGGCGCTGGCAGTGGCGAGATAGAACGAGTTGCGCATCGAAATAAAGGTGGCCAGATGGTCGTCCAGCTTGTTCCGCCAGCCGCCTTTGCGTTCCATGCTCTCGTAGCCGTGGCGCGACCCGAGCCGGGTTTGCGCGGCCTTGACGGCCGGCGTGAACGCCACGTCGCTGACACGCTCGCGCTCACTCATGATCGACTCCTTTCGAATTTCCCGCCCAGGCGATTTCTATATAGACAGACCTGTCTGGTCCGCAATACATACTCGCAGAATTGGGAAGAGTGAGTCGCGTACGGCATGAACACAGACAACGCTACATCAACGACGGCGACCAGGCGCGACGTCCTGGTCGAGACGGCATTGGATTTGTTTTACCGCGACGGTTTTCACGCTACGGGAATCGACAAGGTGCTGGCCGAGGCCGGCGTCGCGAAAATGACGCTGTACAAACATTTTCGCTCGAAGGACGAGTTGATCGTCGCGGCGCTTCGGCTACACGACCAACGGTTTCGGGACTGGTTCGTCGATGCCGTGGAGAGCCGTGCGAGGAAACCCAGAAAACGGCTGCTCGCTATCTTCACGGTCCTGGCGGAATGGATGAGCAGCGACGAATTTCGCGGCTGCGCTTTCGCCAAAGCCGCCGCGGAATACGGCGATCCGTCCAATCCGATCCATCTGGCCGGCGCCGAACATAAGCGGCGGTTGCTGGATTACATTCGCGACACCGCAAAGGCCGCCGGCGCGCGTAGCCCGGGCAAGTTCGCCATGAACCTGATGCTGCTGGTGGAAGGCGCCATCGCCACGGCGCAGGTGACCGGCGACCGCGACGCCGCCGATCACGCCCGCAAAGCGGCGAAGGTGTTGCTGGCCGACGCGATCCGTTGACCGGCAGTGATCCATTGCGTCGGATCACGGTTACCCTGCTAAGGAATCCGGCCATCAGGATTTGCAACCGACATCCGGGGCTTCGCTTTCGTTTGTGGACCTGACACGTCGCTCGCCGATGCGATGCGGGCAAGCCCTCTCCCCCCGGGAGAGGATTGAGTGAGGGGAAGAAACGTTAGCTTGGCGATGTCGTAACGCGCGACTGTCGAATGAGACCAGGCTTCAACTAGCGCCCTGGGCTGGAACGCGGGTGGTCTAAGCCCCTCACCCTAACCCTCTCCCACTGGGCTACGGCATTCACACATCTCGGATCACAGGCCAACGGCATTCTGAAGAAGTGAGTCATTTCAATGCTCTACCGTTTTCACGCAATGCCGCATTCAA
>JANQEE010000044.1 GCA_028278525.1 Minwuiaceae bacterium
TATTGCCATACCGGCGCTCGACCGCGGCGACGAGATCGGCGAAATGGCCACCGCCCTACAGACCTTCAAGGAAACATCACTCGAGGCCGAACGGCTCGCTGCGGACAAGGAACGCGAACAGGCACAGATCACCGCGCGTGCGAAACATGTCAACGATCTCAGCCAGACTTTCGAGAAGAACGTCGCCGGATTGCTCGACGAAGTCGCCGACGCCTCCACCGAAATGCGCAGTACGGCGGAATCGATGTCCGGCACCGCGGAACAGACCACGGAACGCGCCGCTGCCGTCGCCAATGCCTCCGAGGAAGCCTCAACCAACGTGCAGACCGTCGCCTCGGCGGCGGAAGAGCTGTCCGGCTCGATCAGCGAGATCAGCCGGCAGGTCAGTCAGTCGACGGATATTGCGAACAAGGCGGTCGAAGAGGCCAGCAAGGTCAACGACACCGTGCAAACCCTGGCCGACGCGGCGCAGAAGATCGGCGACGTCGTCAACCTGATCAACGACATCGCCGGCCAGACCAACCTGCTGGCGCTGAACGCGACCATCGAAGCGGCCCGCGCCGGCGAAGCGGGCAAAGGCTTCGCGGTCGTGGCGTCGGAGGTCAAGAACCTGGCCGCTCAAACCGCCAAGGCGACCGAGGAAATCGCGGCGCAGATCGGTGGGATGCAGACAGTCACCACGGATACGGTTTCCGCAATCGGCGACGTGCGCTCGATCATCGATCAGATAAGCGCGAATACGACGGCGATTGCGTCGGCCGTCGAGGAACAGAACGCCGCGACACAGGAAATCTCCCGCAACGTGCAGCAAGTGTCTGACGGAACCTCGGAGGTATCGAGCAATATTTCCGGAGTCAGTCAGGCCGCCTCGGACACCGGCACCGCTTCGACGAACGTGCTGGACGCCTCCAACAAGGTGTCTCAGCAGTCGGACCAGCTGAGAAACGAAGTGCAGAAGTTCCTGGAGGGGTTGAAAGCCGCCTGACACCGACAGACGGCGGCTTGGCATGGTGCGTTCGCGCACCATGCCACCTTTCACTAGGCCTCGGGATCGCTCGACAGCGCCGGCAGTTCTTCCCACGCCTCGCCCGATGCGGCGACACAGGCGACGCCGTCCGGCATGGTGATCAGCATCGTCCACGATCCGTCGTGAGACGTGAGCAGCTCAAGCTTGCCGCCGTTGCTCACGCGGCCGACAGCTCTCGGCAGTTCAGAATAGGCGTTGCTGAGTTGACGGATAAACGCGGCACGCTCTCCGCATACCGATTGGGCGAACACCGGACCGACGGCCACGATGCTGGCCAACAATGCCGGAACCGCTACGAACCGCACGCGCACATGCACCTCCCAGTACCGTTGCCCACCTCAATGGACATGTGGCGGCGATCGGAAGGGCATTTGCTGCCCGCCGTATCGCCGCCTGGTGCGTTTTCCGCTTGCGTCCAACCCCAACAAAGTACTCAAACGCTAGTAGCGTCCGATTGTCGCGACTGTGGGAAAAGTCACAATTGAACGCCCGCCGAAAAAAATAGCGGTGGAGTCGAGGCCGGGTCAGGCCGCCGCGCTGGGCCGTGCCTTCATCCGTTCGAACCAGCCGTTCAGCCACGCGAGGTCCGGATTAAGGTTCTGGCCGACGGCCATGCCGAAGTCCAGGAAGCAGAACAGGAGCACATCGGCAAGCGTGAGCCTGTTGCCGGCGATAAACTCGTTGCCGTCCATCAGGCCGTTCAGCCAGCTCAGTTTTTCCTGGGCGATCGCCTTAAAGTCGTCCGCGGCCTGCGGGATACAGTGGATGCGGTCCTGGAACATCTTGATGCCCTCGGCGTAACGGAACCCCGCCGCCATCGGTTCAACGATGTTGAGATCGATACGGCGCGTCCACATACGGGTGACGGCCCTTTCTTCCGGCGTCTCGCCGATAAGCGAGCCGTCGCGATTGATCTCGTCGAGATACTCGCAGATCACCGTGATCTCGGTCAGGACGGAACCATCGTCAAGTTTCAAGGCCGGACACTGACCGCTCGGATTGACCTCCGAAATATATGGCTCACGGCGGTTCTCGCCGCCGCGCAGATCGACTTCCTGCACCGGCAATTCAATGCCTTTTTCATGCATGAACATGCGCACGACGCGCGGGTTTGGCCCGACCGAGTTATAAAGTTGCATTCCTACACCTCCCCGATTGTCACGCCACCGAACTGGCGGCGTCGCATATCAGACCACAGGCGCTGCAAATGCAAGTGGGACCGGCCGAACACCACGGCCGGGTCGGTAAGATTTCGGTGAGGAACCTTCGACTAAAGCGCGCCGATCGACGGCGGCGGTCCGGCAAAGGCGCCGGTGCTATCTGCGCCGGTTTCGTCGGACATTGCGCCGCCGAGCGCCATGGAGAGGAGCAGCAGGACGGCAAAAAGGCCGGATGCCGGCGCGCGCCAGCGCAGTGCGGTCAATCCGATCCTGGACATGTCATCTACCTCTTCCTGCGGTCTCTACGCACCGATCATGGTTAAGGATATAGAGGCAGACGCGCTAATCGAAAGTGACAATGCTCACACTACCGCGCAGAGAAGTGCGGATATCGGATCAATAGATCGCTTTGCCGCCGTATCCGCCGGTCCAACCCTTGCCGGGACCTGCCTCCGCCACCGCCACGCGCCGGTAGCCGCGTTCGGCCATGCAGCCGTTGAACGCCTGACGGTAATAGCTGTCGCGGAACAGTGCGTACTCCCGATCGGTGAGGAACGCCACGGCGTCTTCGCCGACGCCCACACACCAGTAAAGGTCCTTATCGAAGGCGACCTTGTCCGCAGTGTCATGGACCCAGACGTTGCGGCCTGTGCAGCCGGCGAGCAATACGACGGCGGTGAAGAGAGTGATCGTACCGAGCTGTTTCATCGTTTCGCTCCATATTTCGAAGCACGAACTGTTTCACAGATAATGCGGACGGCGGCACGGACCAGCTCACTACACGGTCAATTGACCGTTATGCCAAGTCGAACAACAGCAGTTCCGACGCATCCTGCGCAGTGATCTCGATCACCTCGACGTCGCTGAACGCCACGCCGTCGCCCGTCAAGATCTCCTCGCCGTTTACGGTCGCCCTGCCGCGCGCCAGATGCAGCCAGGCATGACGTCCCGCCGGCAGCCGGTGCGACAGGGCCGCACCAGGCGAAAGCGCGGACGCATAGATCTCGACGTCCTGGTGGATCGTCAGCGCGCCGTCGCGGCCGTCGCGCGCGGCAACCAGTCGAAGGCTGTCGCGCTTATCCGCATCGGACACGGCGATCTGCTCGTAACCGGGCGGCAGCCCTTCCCGCTCCGGCAGGATCCAGATTTGAAGGAAATTGACCGGATCGGACTGGGACGCGTTGAACTCGCTGTGCATGATGCCGGTCCCGGCCGTCATCCGCTGAACTTCGCCGGCCCGGACAATCGTCTCGTTGCCCAGGGTGTCCTTGTGGGCGACACCGCCCGACAACGGATAGGTCACGATTTCCATGTCGCGGTGTGGGTGGGTATCGAACCCGGCGCCGGGCGCCACCGTGTCGTCGTTGATCACCCGCAGATCGCGGAAACCCATATGGTTCGGGTCGAAATAGCGGCCGAAGGAAAAGCTGTGCTTGCTGTCCAGCCAAGCCAGCCGTGCAACGCCGCGGTCTTCGCTTCGACGAATGCTCATCATCTCGCCGTCTCCTATCTTCGTTCGATTGTAGGAAGTAGCGGCACGGCGGCGTTCCGCAAGTCGGCGCCGCCGCCCGTTATCCGTCTATATCGACATGCGCGGGCTGCACGACTAGGCGGCGCTTCGCGCCAGGAGTTTTGCGGAAAGCGGGACAATCGGTTGACGCCGATCCGGATCAAGCGATCGTTTGCGCTTTCCAGCCCGGGAAGTCGCCGGTCGGCGGATCGTGCCAGACCGGCACGCCATTGGGGATCGGCCCGTCCGTATCGATCCTGCCGTGATGCTGGATTGCCCAGTAGACGCCGCCATGGGCCACGATCAGGACGGGCCCGTCGAATGTCAGCGCCCGATTGATGCCGGCAACCGAACGGGCGAGGAATTCATCGTAGGACTCGGCGCCCGGCAACGCGCCGCCGCGACGCCACTCGACAACCCAATCGCCATAGGGCTCGCCTTCGTAGTCGCCAAAGCTGCATTCGGCCAAGTCGTCGATCGTCACGACCGGGCAGCCGAGAGCCAGATTGACGATGTCGGCCGTGTCCCGCGCCCGGGCTAAAGGACTTGTGCAGATCGTCCGAACCTCTTGGCCGCTTAACGCCGACTTCGCCGCATGCGCCTGGGCGATACCGGTCTCGTTGAGTTGAACATCGGCCCTGCCCTGCATACGGCGCTGTAGGTTCCAATCGGTTTCGCCGTGGCGCAGATAGTAGAACGGGATTGGCGTGATCATTACTCAGGGATACGGCTGGAAGCGACCGGCTGGAAGCTAGCACAGCCTCCCCGCCCATGACATCATCGGACCCGATATTCAGAAGGAGTCCGAACAATGCGGCTGACCGACTTCGACGTCCTGACGTTCGACTGTTACGGCACGTTGATCGACTGGGAAAGCGGCATCCACAACGCGCTGCTGCCCTGGCTGGACCGGGAAGGCATCGCCGCGGACAGGGACGAGGCCTTGGCCGCGTTCGCGGAACAGGAATCGGCGCAACAGGCGGAGACGCCGAGCCTTCTCTATCCGGCACTCCTGGCCGCCGTGCACAAGCGCCTGGCGGCCCATTGGGGCGCGGCGTCGTCGGACGAGGATGCCGCAGCGTTCGGCGCTTCGGTCGGCGACTGGCCGGCCTTTGCCGACTCGGCGGAGTCGCTTCAGTATATGAAACGTCACTACAAACTGATGATCCTGTCGAACGTGGACCGCGCGTCGTTCGCCCGCAGCAACGAAAGGCTGGGCGTTGAATTCGATGCGATCTTCACGGCCGAGGATATCGGGTCCTACAAGCCGGATCCGGCCAATTTCAACTATCTGCTGAATCGGTTGGCGGAGATGGACATCGACAAGTCCCGCGTGCTGCATACGGCGCAGAGTCTGTTTCACGATCACGTACCGGCGAAACGGGCCGGACTGACGACCGCCTGGATTGACAGGCGCGGCGACGATGCCGACGGTTTCGGCGCAACCATGCCGCCGCCCGTCGACGTGGAGGTCGATTTCCGGATGCCGAGCCTGGCGGCCTTCGTCGAGCGACACCGCGCTGAAGCCTAGTCAGAAAAGCCAAGCCGCATTGTCTTAATTCTTTGTCAACCATAACTAACCAAAATCGATGACTTAGCGTCCGGATTTACTAGCCAAAGCGATAATGGCACAACCGGCGGGGTGCGCGGCCCGCTCCCGAGAATGGCTGAACGCGGAATTCGACACGCTCTCTTTCGGTGCCGCCTTTGCTGGCGTGTCGCGCTAACGGTTTTTCTCAGCATTCTGGCGATCGAAGCGGCGATCCTTATCCCGTCATACAAGAATTACGAACGGGACCTGCTGGCGCGTCTTAGCGATACCGGCCTTGCGGCCATCAGCGGAGGCTTCCGGACGAACGCGAACGCCAGCCATCGCGACCTGTTGATTGCCGCCCGTCTGATCCTGGACGAATACCGTATACGCGGCGCGGCAATTTACGACATGGATGGAAAGCCGATCGGCACGGTCGGAGAAGCGCCCGACCTGACCCCACCAATGACCCTGGACGGCGGGCCGGCAACGCTCAGAAGCAAGGATGAAACCCGCTACGACGTCCATTGGCTGCCACAGGAAACCGGTTTGCCTTTTGCCGTCGTCGGACGGCTGGAAGCGAGTTGGATCCAGCCGGAACTGATCGCCTTCACCTGGCGGATCGCCGGCCTGGTTCTCCTGATTTCGGTGTTCGTCACAGGCGTGACCATGGTGATCCTGGACCGGCAGGTGCTGCGCCCGATGCTCAATCTAGGGTCCGCCATGTCGGCCGCCGAATCCGATCCCGCCAATGCCGATCAATACACATTGGGCCAGAAACGGTCGGATGAGCTCGGCGACATCGTCGAGTCGCTGAATGCGCTGCTTCGCCGGCTGTCGCAGGCCAGGAAAGACGACCTGCGGGAAAGCGAACAACGGTTCCGGGATTTCGCGGCAACGTCGTCGGACTGGTTTTGGGAAATGGACGGGCATTTGCGGTTCTCGTATTTCTCCAGCCGTTTCACCCAGCTCACCGGCGTGCCGGAGGAAAGGTTGCTCGGCAAGACGCGCCGGGAAACCGGCATTCCCAATGTCGATCCCGTCGTCTGGCAGGAGCATCTGGAGACGCTGGACAAACACCTTCCGTTCCGCAATTTCGTTCACCCCCGCACGTTGGAGAACGGCGACGTGGTCTGGGTGTCAATCAACGGCGATCCGCGTTACGACGACGACGGCGTGTTCATCGGCTATCGCGGCACCGGTTCGAACATCACCGAGCAGCGCCGGGCCGAAGAGGCCATTTTGGCCGCAAAGGAGCACGCAGAAGCCGCCAACCGGGCGAAATCGGAATTCCTCGCCAATATGAGCCATGAGCTGCGGACACCCCTGAACGCGATCATCGGTTTTTCGGAAGTCATCCTAAAAGGCTCGTTCGGGCCGATCGGCAACGACCGATATTCGGAATACGTAAACGACATCCACGAATCCGGGCACCATCTCCTCGCTCTGATCAACGACATTCTCGACCTGGCCAAGATCGAAGCCGGCAAACTGGAGCTGCATGAGGAGCAAGTCGATATCGGCGAGACGGTCGCCGCCTGCCTCTCGCTAATCGGCGCCCGGGCGGAGGAAAACGGCCTGCAATTGACCGACGATATCGACGCTGATCATGCCGGTCTGGTTGCCGACGCCCGCAAATTGAAGCAGATCTTGATCAATCTCCTCTCCAACGCAATCAAGTTTACGCCGGCCGGCGGATCGGTCCGCGTGCGGACGAGAGTGGAGAAGAACGGCGACCTGGCCATCGCGGTCATCGATACCGGGATCGGCATGGCGCCGGAGGATGTTCCCAAGGCGCTGTCGCCGTTCGTGCAGATCGACGGCAAGCTGGACCGCAAATACCAGGGCACCGGGCTTGGCCTGCCGCTTGCGAAATCGCTGGTCGAACTGCATGGCGGAACGCTGGAGATGAAGAGCGCCGTCGACCGGGGCACGACGGCCATCGCGCGTTTTCCGGCGAACCGGGTGAACAAGGCGGCCGCTTAGAGCAATCGCAGGCGGCGGCTAGCCCAGCAGGCGGCGGGTCCGGCCGAAGCGGTCAAGGATTTGCCCCCACAGGCCGGCAACGCCGTTCGGCATCGCCACGACGAGCACGATCAACAGCAGTCCGAGCGCCGGAAACGACAAGCCCTTCGACGCGGCGCCGGCCAGCGACGGCAGAAACTGCACGAACAAGCCGCCGATAACGGCCCCGCCAATCGAACGGATGCCGCCGATCACCACGCCGATCAGCAGCAGGAAAGACAGGCTGAGGGTGAAGCTGTCAGGCGCGATGTAGTCGGCCATCAGCGCCGCCAGCCCGCCGGCCACGGCGGTGTAGCCGGCGCTGACGCCGAACATCAGGGTCTTGTAGATCGACAGATTGATGCCCATCGCGCGCGCAGCGATCGGCTGTTCGCGAACCGCGCCGATTGCGCGGCCGACACGCCCCCGCACCAGATTAGACGCCGTCCAGAGGACGGCGATCAAGCAGGCGACGGCGATGTAATACCAGACCTGGTCGTCGGTCAGGCCGGTCCAAGCCGGCGCTTCCGGCCGGTCCAGGTACATGCCCTGCACGCCGCCGGTCCAGCGCTCCAGATGGCTGGACTTCAACGTCTGCGGCACCGCGACCGCAAGGCCATAAGTGGCGAGCGCAAGATAGACCCGCTCCAGACGCAGAGCCGGCCAGCCGAATAGAAACCCCGCCGCGAAGCCGGTGAGCCCCGCGGCCGGGACCGCGACGGCGATCGGCACGCCCCATAGTACAGTCAATACGGCAACCGTATAAGCTCCGATACCGAAGAACGCGCTATGACCCAGCGAAAACTGTCCGCTGTATCCGACCAGCAGGTTGAGCCCGACAATGGCAATCGCATAGATTGCGGCCATGGTGAATTGGTAAGTGACGAAGCCTTCGATAAAGAACGGCAACGGTAACGCGACCGCCAGCAGCAACAGCAAGCCGAGACGCCGCATCATTGCAGGCACAGCCCGATGAGATCGCCGCAATGAGCAGCAGCCACGGTATTTTGCATGTCCTCGGCCAGCGCACCTACGGCACCTATGTCGCCGGCAACTCGGTTTCGCTGGTCGGCGCCTGGATGCAGCGTATCGGCGTCGGCTGGCTGACCTGGGAGCTCACGCAATCCGGCGCGTGGCTCGGCCTTGTCGCCTTCGCCGATTTGTTTCCCGTGGTGATCATCGGTCCGCTGGGCGGCGTGATCGCGGACCGCGTCGACCGGCTTAGGATCATCATGGCGGCGCAAAGCCTGGCGATGATTCAAGCCTTGGTGCTCGCCTTCCTGACGGTGACCGGACTGATCGGCGTTGAAATTCTGGTGGCGCTCACCGCCCTGCACGGCATCATCGTCGCATTCAATCAGCCTTCGCGGCTCGCCTTCGTGCCCAGCCTGGTCAACCGGGAAGACCTGCCGACGGCCGTCGCCATCAATGCCGTCGTCTTCAGTGTCGCGCGCTTTGTCGGCCCGGCCATCGCCGGTGTATTGATCCTGTATGCCGGTGTTGCCGCCGTGTTCGCGGCCAACGCCGCGAGCTTCCTGTTCCTGCTGCTGGCGCTCTACCGTATTCGGGCCGATGTGACGCAGGAGCCACAGAACCGGGCGCATGCGAAATCGCTGTTCGGCGACGTGGCGGACGGGTTGCGTTACGCGGCGCGGCATCCCGGCATCGGTCCCCTGCTGCTGCTGCTCACGGTGCTGTCGATTTCGGTCAGGCCGTTCGTCGAGCTGCTGCCCGGCTTGTCCGCCGCGGTGTACGGGCGCGGCGCCGACGGGCTGGCGATCTTAAGCTCCGCCGTCGGCATCGGCGCAATCGCCGGCGGATTTTGGATGGCGAGACGCCGCGGCCATCGCGGCCTGGCCGCGATTACCCTGACAGGCGCATTGATAACGGCACTGGCGATCGCTGGCCTCTCGGCAACGGATCGGTTCGAATTGGCCGTCGTCGCCGTTACCGTCGCCGGGATAATGATGGTGGTTACCGCTGTCAGCACGCAGACCCTACTCCAGCTTGGCGTCGACGGCGCCATGCGTGGCCGCGTCCTCAGTCTGTATGGCATCATTTTCCGCGGCGGGCCAGCCATCGGCGCCCTGATTATGGGTGCCGTCTCCGAGGCAACCGGGTTGCGCTGGCCTTTGGCGGGCGGCGCCTGCCTGGCGATTGCCGTTTGGGCCTGGCTATTGCGGCACCGGAAGCGGATCGCGGAAACGCTGGAGCCCGAAGGATAGGGCGCCTAGCCGGCCGTCAGTCAGCCAGCCGGGCGGCGACGGCTGCCAGACGGGCGCCGACGCCCGCCACGGCCGCCTGCCGCTTCGCATCCTTCATAGTCCCGCTATCGTCGAACGCCTCATGCGCCGCCGAGACGGCGTGCTGTTCGGGGATAACGATGATATTGATGCTGCTCAGGATCTGGCGCACATGCACCAATCCCCGCAACCCGCCAAGCCCGCCCGGCGAGGCGGCGACCAGCCCTGCCACCTTGCCGGCAATGAACTTCAGCGACGGATCGTCGCCGGCCGGCCGCGATACCCAATCGATGGTGTTCTTCAGTAGCGGCGAGATCGAGCTGTTGTATTCCGGCGCCGCAATCAGCAGACCGTCATGCAGGGCGAAAAGCTTCCGCAAGGCCACGGCATTGGACGGCAACCCGTCTTCCGCCTCCAAATCGCCGTCGTAAAGCGGCATCGGAAAGTCCTTCAGATCGATCAAGGTGACCTCCGCCCCCGCCGACCGGGCGCCTTCGGCCGCGACGCGGATAAGCTTTTTGTTTACCGACCCCTCCCGGGCGCTGCCCGCAAAGGCGAGAATCTTCGCCGTGTTACTCATTTTAATTGATTTCTCCATTACCGTGCCGCCGCCGGCAAACGGCGGAAAAGCTAGCATGCGTGCATTCGAATGCCGATCACCATCGCTTGATATGTCAGGAGTGCCGCCATCGAGACGATGAAAATCGAACCGGACACACTACTTAGATGATCAGAAGTTGCGATATCAATCACGGTTGGCCAGCCGATGATGGACACCAGACAAGCCTTTGATACCGTTCAGTGGATCGTCGAACAGGGCCTGCGCGGGGCGCCGGAGACCGAGATTCTCGCCGGTTTCTGCCAGCGCATGGTCGCCGACGGGCTGCCGCTGCTGCGGGTAAACGTCTCCCAGCCGACCTTGCATCCGACCGTCGGCGGGCATCTGTTCATATGGCACCGCGATAACGGTACCGTCGAAGAGAACTGGGAGCGCAGTATCAAACAAACCGGTCAGGCGGCCGAAAAAAGCCCGTTCTACGCCATGATAAATGAGGGCCTGCCGGAGCTTCGTATTCGTTTGAGCGAGACCAACGAGGGCACCGGATTTCCGTTGGTCGACCAGCTTCGCGAACAGGGCGCCACGGACTACCTGATTTGGCGGACCAGTTTCGGGACCGGCGACCAACTGGGCACCCGGGAAGGCCTGTTTTCCTCCTGGGCCACCGATCAACCCGGTGGTTTCCGAGATGAGGACCTGGCATCCATCCGGCAGGTGCTACCGACGCTGTCCTACGCCGTAAAGGCGGCATCGACCTACCGCATCGCCAACAGCATGGTGGAAACCTACCTGGGCAAGGATGCCGGCGGCCGGGTCTTAAGCGGCGAGATCCTCCGGGGCAGCGGCGAAACCATCAAGGCGGTGCTTTGGTACTGCGACCTGCAGGGCTTCACCCGACTTTCCGAGACCACGCCTCGCGATCAGCTAATCGAGTTGCTGAACGACTATTTCGAACTGATGGTCGGTAAGATCCAATCGCATGGCGGCGACGTCCTGAAATTCATGGGCGACGGGCTGCTGGCGATCTTCAGGCTGGACGGCGACGAGGCCGGCGTCTGCCGAGAGGTGCTGGACGCCGCCGAACAGGCCATCGCCGGCGTGGTCGAACTGAACGAGTCCCGCTGGAAGGCCGGCCTGCCGGTCAGCAGCTTCTACACCGCTCTGCATCTCGGCGACCTCAATTATGGCAATATCGGCAGCCCGGACCGGCTCGACTTTACGGTCGTGGGGCCGGCGGTGAACGAAGTGAGCCGGATCGAGTCGTTGTGCCGGTCTCTCGATCAGGAACTGATCATATCGTCGGCCTTCGCCGACGCCGCCGACGGAAGCCGCGACCGGCTGGTTTCGCTCGGCCGGTATGCGCTGCGGGGTGTGCGCAGGCCGCAGGAACTGTTCACCCTGGCGGTCGACGGTTAGCTGCCGGGGTAGCGCAGGGTCTTGTCTTCCGGTTCGCCGTCTTCGTCGTAAGTCGTACAGTTCTCCATTCCGCGGCAAATGCTGCGGATAATACGGCCGATCTGGCTGTTCGTGCATCCGGCAACCGGCAGGACAAGCAAGCAGGCGACGACAGCCCTCCGCTGGCGGTCCGCCGTCACGGCTGATTGTCGCGGTGATGCACGATCAGGTCACCGGGCTGGCAGTCGAGATAGCGGCAGATCGCATCCAGGGTGGCGAAGCGGATGCCCTTCACCTTGCCCGACTTCAGCAGCGACAGGTTCTGCTCGGTAATGCCGATCTTGGCCGCCAGGTCCTTTGACTTCATCTTGCGCCGGGCCAGCATGACGTCGAGGGTTACGACAATCGCCATCGCCGGCCTCCTAAACGATCTGCGCCTGGTCTTCGGCCATGGCCCGTCCCTCCTCCATCACCCAGGCGATAATCAGGAACACGCCGCCGATGAACAGGATCGTCAGTTCGGGCGAGCCGAAGCGGAGCATCATCATCCGTTCGCCCGGCGGGTTGGCCAGGGTCAGCACGACGCTCAACAGCGCCGTGGCGACCGGCTTGACGACGGCGATCGCCATGACGGCCATGGCGAAATGCTTCAGACAGCGGCTGTTGTCGACGGTGAAAATCCGGCCTTCGGCGTACAACGAGAACAGCGCGCGCAACCGCCAGGCGGCGAACATGGCAATGCCGCCGGGGATCATCGATATGATGAAGCCGGCCGCCAGCACCGGAGCCGGCATCGGGTCCTGGATCGGCTGGATGCCCGCCAGTTCCGGATGGCTCGCCGCCCAGAGATCGAACGTCATCCACATGGCCGCCAGCATCAGCGGGATAGCGAGGGTCGCAAGGGTGCAAAAGACCCACATGAGCCGGCTTATCCGGGTTACCCGGCGTAGATTCGTCATCGGCCTGCCTCCTACCGTTGCGGACGCTTGAATAGGCAAATAATTATCGTTTTGCAATAATTATTTTCTGTTTAACAAGATCGATCCGGCCATGTGTTCACGCGCGAGGTCTGATACGGTGGAATAGTCCTGCCGATTGCAATCAGGGTCTTTCTGTGTCCTCGCCTCTTGAAGCCGCATCGCCCACGCCGACTTGGCGAGACCTGTTCCGCGGCCGCCACGCCGTCTATTCGCTGATCCTGACGCTGGCGATCAGCCTGCATGCGGTGGATGTGTTCATCATCGCCACGGTCCTGCCGTCCGTCGTGGCGGAGATCGGCGGCGCCGCATTCTACACCTGGTCGACCATGCTCTATATGGTCGCCTCCATCGTCGGCGCGGCGAGCGGCGGCCGGGTCAAGGTCAACCTCGGCAACCGGTACGGCTACGTCGCCGCCTCGGGCCTGTTCCTGTTGGGCACCGTGGGCTGCGCCATGGCGCCGACCATGCCGTTCCTGCTGGCCGCGCGGGTCTTTCAGGGACTGGGCGGCGGCCTGATCGTCTCGCTCTCCTACACCCTGATCGGCTCGCTCTATCCGCAGGCCATGCGGGCGCGGATGTTCGCCGTGATCTCCGCCATGTGGGGCATTGCGGCGGTGCTGGGCCCGTTGATCGGCGGGATGTTCGCGGAAATCGGCTGGTGGCGCGGCGCGTTCTGGGTCGGCGTGCCGGTGATCCTGCTGTTCTCCAGCCTGGCCTGGCGAGTCTTGCCTGATGCCGCGCAGGAGGGCACGCCGCCCCGCTTCCCCTGGCGCCGACTGGCCCTGCTGGCTGCCGGCGTGCTCTGCGTCGCGCTCAGCGGCCATGTCGACGCCATTCCGGCCAAGTTCGCTCTGCTGGTTCTGGCCGCCGCGGTCGTCGCCCTCACCTTCCATCTGGACGCCAAGGGGCCGGAGAACAGGCTGTTCCCGTCCCGCCCTATGTCGGTCAATCATCCGGTCAGCGTCGGCTACTGGATGGTCTTCCTGTTCTCCGTGACCTACAGCCCGATCAGTGTGTTCATCCCACTGCTGCTTCAGATCCTGCATGGCGTCGGCCCCCTCGCCGCCGGGTATTTCTTCGCCATCATGGCGTTCGGCTGGACCCTGGCGGCAATGATCGTGAGCGGCTTCGAAGGACGCCGGGTTCAGGCCATGATCCTGCTGGGCCCGATCACGATGACCGTGGGGATCGCTGGGCAGTCCCTGGTGGTGGAAGGCGGCTCCCTGCTGCTGCTTGGCCTGTTCGTGGCGATGGTCGGCGTCGGCGTCGGCATGTGCCACGCCCATATCGCCAACCTGACGATAACCACCGCCCGACCCGGCGAAGAGGCCGTCACCGCCTCGTCCATACCGATGACCCAATCCCTCGGCACCGCCTTCGGCGCCGCCGCCGGCGGACTGGTCGCCAATGCCGCCGGGCTCAATGCCGGCGTCTCTGCGGAGACTGTCGGATCAGCCGCCAGCTGGATCTATGGGTTCTGTATCGTCCCGCCGGCAATTGCCTCGCTGATGGCCATACGCCTGCTGTGGCTGCACCGGGCGCGCGAGTCCTCGGCGCCCCATCTCGGCACCTGACCGCCGCCTATTGCCGCAGTCCGGCCAGGATCTCCAGATAGTCGGGTTCGTCGGGCGTCAGAAAGCCGTGCCGGATGAAGAAGTCGATCAGGGCCAGATTGCAGTTCGGCTTGAAGTCGCCGGTGTCTCGCACGGTCTCCATCACCTGCTCCACCGGCCACAAGTAGAAATCCTCGATCTCGCCATCCGTGTTTCGGGGCGCGAAATCCGCCGGCAGTTCCAGATCGAAAACAAACTCCGTGTCCGGCCTGAAACCGCCGTCGATGTTCATGCGGTAACTGATGGCACCGACCGGCCTGGCCTGTCGGGCGAGCGCTGGCGGAACGTTCGCCTCCTCCCCAGCCTCTTTGACCAGGTTGTCCATCAGGCCGATCCCGATCGGGTGGCCGCCGCCGACAAAGACGTCCAGCATGCCCGGCCAGGATGGTTTGGTCTTGCTGCGCCGCCCGATCCAAAGCTTCAAATTGCCGCCGTCCCTGACATAGCCATTGACGAATACCCCGAACGCCCGAACGCCGAACAGCGGCACGGCGGCGCGCTCGATCTGCATCAATGGCGTGTGGCCGAAGCCGTTGGCGACGGGAAACAGTTCGTCACGCCATCCTTTAATCACGCCCTGCCCCGCCAGGCCACGCAACACCTCGGCGACAGCCGCAGACCGGTCCTCGAAGTTCGTCAGGCCTGCGGCCAGCGAGACCGACGCCGCGTCGACATCGAACACCGACGGAAAGGCCTCCAGCCGCGCGGCGAAAGCATGATTGACCAACCCCATCTGCCGGCCGGCGACAATGAACGGCCGGAACAGAGCCGGATCGTGGTTGTTGCAGGCGGCGATGCGGTCGAGGAAGCTCACGCCAACGGTTCCTTCGGTAACTCGGGTTGGGAAACGGTGGGTTACAATCTTGTGGTGGAGGCTTAGATCATAAATGCGCAAACCGCAAAGCATGCGCGGCCTGGAACAGCTTGGCCGCGTCCGCCTGTCGGACTCGTTCTACATGCGGGACTTCCTGCATAGCGAGATCGCCAGCTTTTACGGGATGCCCAACATTCCGGACGACCCTGACCTGGCGGTCGCGGCAGGGCGGCAGCTTTGCGGCCAACTGCTGGAACCCCTGAAGGCGACCTTCGGCGCCGTTGCCGTACGCGGCGCCTACCGCTGCGCGGCTGTCAACGAATTCGGCAACAAGAACGGTTTGAACTGTGCGAGAAACAGTCGCGCCGCGACGCGCCATGTCTGGGACCGGCGCGACGCCGACGGCAACATGGGCGCCATGGCCTGCATCGTTATCCCCTGGTTCGCGGACCGCTACCGGAACGGCGCCGACTGGCGCGCGCTGGCCTGGTGGATCCACGACCATCTGCCCTACAGCGCCATGGTGTTCTATCCGAAGCTGGCGGCGTTCAATATCGGCTGGCACGAACGGCCGGCCCGGCGGATCGACAGCTTCATCGCACCCAGGGGCTGCCTGACCAAACCCGGCATGGCCAACCACCAGGGCGACCATGCGGCGTCCTATCCGGGGTTCCCGAAGCTCAGGGCCTGTTGACGGTCAGCCGAACAGGTCTTTCGAGGCGATCCGCGCGCCCTCGGCAAGCGCGGCCAGCTTGGCCCAAACGATGTCCGGCGCGACGAAGGCGACGCCCGCCGAGGTCTCGAAGCCGCAATCTGTGCCGGCCAGCACCCGGTGCGGATCGCCGACCGCCCGGGCGACCTGCTTGATCCGGTCGGCCACCGTCAGCGGGTGCTCCACATAGTTGGTGGTGGTGTCGATGACGCCGGCGATCAACAGCGTGTCTTCGGGCAGCTTGTGGGTCTCGAAGCAATGGTACTCGTGGGCGTGGCGCGGATTGGCCATGGACAGCATCAGCGCCCCGGCGTTGGCCCGCGCGATCTCGGGGTAGATGTCGTCCAGCGCCACGTCGCGGTCGTGCGGGCCTTCGTAGTTGCCCCAGCAGACATGCAGCCGCACCTTCTCGCGCGGGATATTCGCCAGCGCCCTGTTGATCGCCGCGACCACCATCTCGACAAAGCCGAGGAAGTCGCCAAGCGGCTTGTCGGCAAAGGAGGTATGCCGCTCCAGCGCCAGATCCGGCGCGTCGATCTGTAGCAGGAAGCCGGCGTCGACGATGGCCTCGTATTCGTTCCGCAGCGCCACGCTCAGCGCATCGACGTAAGCCTCGAAGCTCGGATAGTGCTCGTTCAGCATGGCCGAGGCGATAATGCCGGGCGACGGGGCGCTGACGAACGCCTCGACGAAACCGTCATCGCGCTCGGCCAGCAGTCGCTTCAGCTCGGCGCATTCCTGCTCGATCGGGGCACGGTCAATATAGCGGACCTCGCTCAGCGCCTTGGGCGCGCGCAGCGCGCTCACCGCACCTTCGTCCCGGGACATCCGCGCCAGCTTCTCCACATAACCGGGATAAGCGGTCATGTCCCGCATGATCGGCCGTTCGCTCTCGCCACCGAAACCGGTCATGCGGTGCTGCAGGTAGGTGAAGAAATTCTCCCGCCCCTGCTCCCCGTTATTGCCGATATCGACGCCGGCGGCCACTTGACGCGCAATGCTGTCGCGAGCCGCCGCCTCCACCGCCTCGGCCAGCGCGGCCTCGTCGACCGGCTCGCCCCGGAACTTGCGGCCGTGCATCTCCTGCAGGGCGCGCGGCCTGGGCAGGCTGCCGGCATGGGTGGTGAGGATTCGGTTTTCGCTGCGCTGCATCCATCGGTCCGCGTGGTTGATGCTCGATATCAGGCAAGGCGTAGGATACGCCGGTACTGGCTTGGAGGAACACCCAGATGGCTGCGAAAGAAGCGGCTGAAGTGGCTCTGCGACGAGAATCCAAGGTGGTTGGAGATGCTACCCATCGCCGAATCCGGTTCGGGCAGCGCTTTGTAGGCTGCCTCCATGCGCAAGGCATTGTAAAAGAGATTCGGTGTCATTCCGGTCTGCTGCCTGAACAATTCGAAGAAATGCGCCCGCGACAGGCCGGCCATCCGGGCAACCGACTCGAGCGAAAAACCACCACCGACATTGTCGCGCAGAAACCCGAGCGCCCGACGGATGCGAAAATCGGAAACGCACAGGTCGGCGGTCGGACTGCCGCCGCTGAGCTGGCGCCATTGCGAGAAGTTTTCGATAACTTGGATCATGAGCGCGAGCAGCAGGTCTTCGAAGAAGTGCCCGTCGCTCTCCCCGACCGTAAGCGCTGCGGCCATCTCGTCGGCCATCCGGCGCACCGTTATCGGCAACGGGAAGCACGACCGAGCAAAGAACTCGGCGCTGCGGCTTACGCCGAAGCTGCGGTCGACGCCCTGCAGCCAGTCGGTCTCTATGTAGAGCGCGAGTATCGCCGAACGCGTGTCCCACACAGCGTGCGGATAAGCGTGCGGCTCCCAGGCGTTTACAACGACCGCCGTATCGTCGAGCAATGGATAGTCCCGCCCGTCGACGCGAAACAGACTATCGGCTCCGGACACCTTGATCAGAACATGGCAATGCGGGTGTGCGTGGGCCGCAATCGGCCGGTCGATATCCAGCAGGGCGGCGCGGCCGAATTGTCCCTGTACCGCGCCCTTCGCCTTCGACATTGAGAACCTCCCGCCGGAACAACGATACAATGATAAGCCGCCGGCGGCTTCCGCCGTCTTTTACCCAGGAGTCGGATTTTCATACGGAACCCGTACTCGCCTCGCCCAACCTGACGCATAATCCGACACCCGACACCAATAGCCAGCAAAGGAGAGTTGCCGAAAATGGCCGAGACCGTATTCAGCAAGATCATTTCGGGCGAAATTCCATGCGCCAAACTATACGAAGACGAGCATACGTTCGCGTTCATGGACGCCGGGCAGGTCAACCCGGGACACGTCATCGTCGCGAGCAAACAGCCGGCGGAGACGATTCTGGACCTCGACGACGAGGTGGCAGGCGCTGTGTTCCGCACGACGGCGAAGATCGCGAAGGCGGTGGACGCCGCCTTTCACCCGGACGGCCTGACCATCCTGCAGGCGAATAAGCCGGCCAGTTGGCAGACCGTGCCGCACTTTCATATCCATGTGCTGCCGAGGCACACGGACGATGGCGTGACGATTACCTGGCCGCGTAAGGAACCCGGCCTAGACGAACTGAAGTCGCTTGCCGCGCGGATCCAGGTGCCGGGATAAGAAAGCGCCGCCCTCTTTTCGCAGAGGGCGGCGCTTCAGTTTGGAAACGTAAGGTGTGGCCGCTTGAAATTCTGGTTATCGCGACCGTGTGTGGTTGAATTCGAATCCCCAGGTCAGCTTGCCGGCGTGATCCAAGCCCTCACGTCGGAATAGCCACCTTCAAAACCCGAAGCAGCCACGTCCACCAAAACGTTAGACATCGGATCACCTCCTTTCAGTTGTTTCACCAAGGAGGACAGTCCGTCATCCCGACGGCCGAAAGTCAAGCCTATCTTGCGGGCAAGCGCCCGGGCCGGCGCTAGATCGAGTAGTCCGGCTCGTCGACCCAGCGCTGCTCCATCTCGCGCGACGGATGGTCGGAACCGGCGCAGCCGACGATCTTGGCGGGCACGCCGGCCGCCGTGCAATGGGCCGGAACATCAGCCAAAACCACGCTTCCGCCGCCGATGCGGGCGCATTCGCCGACCTCGATATTGCCGAACACCTTGGCGCCGGCGGCGATCAGGGCACCTTTGCGGATCTTCGGATGCCGGTCGCCGGTCACCTTGCCGGTACCGCCGAGCGTGACTTCGTGCAGCATCGAGACGTCGTCCTCGACCACCGCCGTCTCGCCGATCACCACACTGGTCGCGTGGTCGATCATGATGCCCCGGCCGATTCGCGCCGCCGGGTGGATATCGACCGCGAAGGTCTCGGAGATCCGGTTCTGCAGGTAGAGCGCCATCGCCTTGCGCCCCTCGTTCCACAGCCAGTGGGCGACGCGGTAGGCCTGCAAAGCATGGAAGCCCTTGAAGTAGAGCAGCGGCTCCAGATAGCCGGTGCAGGCCGGATCGCGCTCCAACACCGCGACCATGTCGGCGCGGACGGCGGCGCCGATGTCGGTGTCTTTGCGGAACGCTTCGTCGAACACCTGGCGGACCAGCATGGCGCGCACTTCGGCGCTGCCGAGCTTCTGCGCCAAATGGTAGCTCAGCGCTTCCTCGAAACGTTCATGGTTCAGGACGGTGGCGTGCAGGAAACTGGCCAGGATCGGCTCGCGGCTGGCCATCTCCAGGGCTTCTTCGCGGACCTTCGACCAGACCGGATCGACGGTCGCGAACTTTCTCGCGGTCTGCGGCATGTCATTCCTCCCCTCGGGGATCGACCGATTTGCCCCGATTGTACCCGGAAACCTTAGGAAATCAGGTCCTATTAGCATGCATAGCGTGCATACGCACTTATATGGGGCAGCCCCGACCTGGGTCCATAGCCACCGTTGCGCCGGCACCGCCGCTGCCTACTATGGTAAAGGCATTGTGAAGGCGGGGTGTCATGGCGAAGGGACTGGCAATCATCGGGCTGGGCGTGGTCGGCAGGCGGACCATGGCCAACGCCATGGCGCAGGACGGGCTGGCGATCAGCGGCGCATGGGACCTGGATCCCGCCGCCTGCGACGCAGCCAAGGCGGATCATCCGGATTTGCGGATCGCCGCCGACGCCAACGCGCTGGTCGCCGACCCGCAGACCGACGCGGTCTACATCGCGGTGCCGCCGGTCTGGCACAAGGACTATGCGCTGCTTGCGGTCGAGCACGGCAAAGCCGTGTTCTGCGAAAAGCCGCTCGGCATCGACATGGCCGAGAGCCGGGACCTGGTCGACCGGGTCGAGGCGAGCGGCCTGCCGAACGCAGTCAACTTCGTGCATGGCGCGACCGCCGCCGGCAGCCTGATCGCCGACCGGCTGAACGACGGCAGCGTCGGCGCCTTGGCCGGCGTCGATATCCGGCTGCATTTCGCGCAATGGCCGCGCGCCTGGCAGGCCAGCGCCGACTGGCTGCGGTTCCGCGACCAGGGCGGCTATGTCCGCGAGGTGCTGTCGCATTTCGTCTATCTGACGGAGCGGCTGTTCGGGCCAGCGACCTTGCGCGGTTCCATCGTGCGCTATCCGGACGACCCCAAACTCTGTGAAACCCATATCCTGGCGGAACTGGATTGCGGCGGCGTGCCGATCTCCATCGCGGGCGGCAGCGGCGGGGCCGGGCCGGACGTGGTGGAGTACGTGATCCACGGCGAGAAGACGTCGTTCCGGCTTTACGACTGGTTCAACCTTCAGCAAAGCGACGGCGGGCCGTGGACCGAGCTGCTTACCGATGTGGTGGACAAACGGCAGGACGCCTTCACCCGGCAACTCGCGGCACTCACCGCCATGCTGAACGACGATCCGCACAGCCTGCCGGACGTCCGCGCGGCCCTGTCGGTTCAGGAGCTGATCGAAGGAATCCTGCGGACATGAGCGCCGATCAGGATACGGCCGCCATCCGAGACTGGTTCGCGACCTGGGGCAGTTTCGTGGCGGCGGTCGACTTCGAAAGCGCCCGTCCGCTGTTCGATCCGGCGGTGATCGGCTTCGGCACCTTCATGGATACGGTGACCGGCCTGGACAACCTGGAGCAGCGGCAATGGCGGTCGATCTGGCCGACCATCCAAGACTTCCGCTTCAATCTCGACAGCCTGAAATGCGTTGTGTCGGAAGACAGGCTGCTCGCGGTCGCGGCGATCACCTGGGGCTCCACCGGTATCGGCGAGGACGGCAGGCCCTTCGACCGGCCGGGCCGCGCCACGGTCGGGCTGGTCCGGGCCGCCACCGACGCCCCCTGGCGCGGCATGCACACCCACTTCTCGCTCAATCCCGGAACGCCGCAGACCTCCTACGGCGACCGGCACACGGTGTAGTCCGGGACCAGCCGGCTTAGGACTTCCCGCCCGGTCTCCGTGACCAGGACGGTCTGGCCGAGCGACATGGCCAGCCGGTTCGGCGCGTCGATCAGGATCGCGTGCAGGAACAGCACCATGCCGGGCTCGGCCGGCGCCGGATTGCCGCTGTAGAGGAGATGCGGCACGTCCATCCAGGACGGCCGGTAGGTGGCGCCGAGCGTATAGCCACAGGCCGCCATGCGCGCCTCGCCATAGCCGGCCCCGTCGTAGACCTGGCGGTGCGCGTCGTCGATCTCGCCGAGCGGCCGGCCCGGCGAGACGGCCTCGGTCATGGCCGCCATGGCGTCGCGCGTCACCTCGAACATGCGGCGCTGGCGCTCGTTCCCCTCGCCGACCGCGACGGTCCGCATCAGGCAGGCGGTGTAGCGGCGATAGCTGGACGCGAACTCGGTGGTGAGCTGGTCGACCGGATCGAGATGGCGAAAGCCCGCCGTGCTGCGGATCAGCAGCGCCCTCGGCCCGGACCCGAGCACCGGGCCGCCCGGCGCCGGGTCGCCGCCGGCGCGAAACAGCACGTCCTGGCCGGCGGCGGCGATGTCGCCCTCGAACGCGCCGGGGCCGGCCACGGCCAGCATCGCCTCCAGCATGTCGTCGGCGATTGCCGCGGCACGGCGGACATAGGCGATCTCCGCCGGCGACTTGCGCTGCCTGAGGCCGCGCACCACGTCGGTGCCGTCGACCAGATCGCACCAGCCGTCGAAACGCTGGCGCAGCCGTTCGTAGTTGCGGGCGTTGAGTCCGAAGCTCTCCATCTCCACGCCGACGCGCCCGCCGCGAAGGCCCTTCTCGGCCAGGATGTCCAGCAGGTCCTCGGTCGGGTCGGCGCCGACCGCGTCGTACCAGACGCGGATATCCTCGACGACCGAGGTATGGCGCGCCTGTTGCAGGTCCGGCCGCCGGGTCAGCAGCGTGACCGGCCCCTCGTCAGCGGTGAGCACCAGGCACTGGAAGAAGACGTAGCCGTTGGTGTCGAAGCCGGTGAGGTAGTACTGGCTCTCCGGCGCGAACAGCAGCACGGCGGCTATGTCCCGTTCGCGCAAAACCGCGCGCGCCTTGGTCAGGCGCTGTTCGAATTCATCGCGCTCGAAATGCAAAACCATGACCGGCCCTTTCTCAAATCGCGATTTCCGCTAGGTTACTGTCAGACGCCGCGTAATTCAGGAGTGCACGCAAAAATGGACGACCCGATCCAACGACACCCGACCCGCGCCGAGCAGCTCGACATCCTCGCGGCCATCGTCGCCGACCAGACACAGGCCGGCGACAGAATACTGGACCTCGGCATGGGCACTGGCTATGTCGCCCACCTGATCCTGAACAAGCGGCCGGAGATCCGTATCACCGGCGTCGACCTGAAGGCCGAGTCGCTGGAAGCCGCCAAGAACAATCTTGCCGGGCTAGGCAGTGGCCATGACTTCGTCGTCGGCAACCTTATGGAGCCGGACGGCATCGACCTGCCCCATGCCGACTACCGGATCGCGTTTTCGGTTCTGACCTTCCACGACCTTTCGGACGAGGCCAAACAGGCGGTGATCCGCTGGACGTCCGAAAAGCTCGCGCCGGGCGGCTTCTTCCTGTTGTACGACCGCTTAAGGCTGACCGAGGCGGCCGCGTTCCCCCTGCAGCAGACCATCTGGCGGCGGATCGAACAGGTTCATGGTCGCGGCATGCGCACGACCGAAAACTTCGAGGCCTACCTGGAGGATCTGGGCACCGACAATCGGCCTGCCGCTCTGCTCGACTATTTCGACTGGTTCCGCTCCGCCGGTCTGGAACCCGCGCTTCTGCACCTGCACGGCAACGTCGCGTTGCTCGGCGGCGCCAAATCCGCTTAGGCGGCGGCCAACTTCGGCCGGTCCGCGAGCACCGTTTTGACCGTTTCGCCGAACCGGCGCACCTCCGCGCCCTCCAGCAATCCGCGCTCGCGCATCTCGCGGTGGCAGGCGGGCAGGTTGTAGTGCGGCACCGACGGGTACAGGTGGTGTTCCACGTGGTAGTTGACGTTGTGCGGGAACAGGTACCAGAGCAACCAGCGCGGCCCCAGGTTGGTCCGCGCCGCCGTCAGCGACGAGCCGAAATCGGTCACCGCGCCGTGCTCGCAAATCGCGCGGAAGCGCAGGATCGGCTGCAACACGGTGACCAACGGCAGAATCCAGAGCACCAGATATTCCAGGCCGTAGCCGACGGCAAAGGCCGCGATCGGCGCCGCCATGTGAAAGCCCGCGACCACCCAGCGGTCGCGCCGGGCCGCGTCCCTTAAGGCCGGCGACGTGTCGTCCAGCGGACGGGACATCTCATCCAGCTCGTCGTTGGCCGCCGGCACGCCGAAAAAGAAATAGGCGTAGCTCTTCCAGGCGGTCAGGCCGGAGAGGTCCTTCAGCAGCTTCTTCAGCAGATAGGCCTTGCCGCGCGGATAGCCGCCGTGCAGCGCTATGTCCGGATCCTGCTTTTCGTAGAGATGATTGTGATGCAGGCGATGTATCACGCGGTAGGTCGGCATGGAAATGCCGACCAGGGTGCCACACAACCGGCCTACCGCGTCGTTGACGGTCCGCGACGGAAACATCCGGTAATGCGCGGCATCGTGAGCCAGGACGAACAACGCCTGCTGGCGTGAGGCGATCACGAGGATGGCCAACAGGATGACGACAGGGTGCCACCAGACCAGGGCGACGGCCACCGAGGCCGCGATAACGCCGAAGGTCTCCAGCACGGCGGCTGCCGCCTTCCCGGAATCCAGCCGGGTCAGCTTCTTGACCACCTCCGGCGGCAGGCTCCGCCGCCTGAGGTCGTCGCGGAACTCTTCGCCGTGGCCAGGCATGGTCGACTGCTTCATCGGTCCTTTCCTCCCATGACGGCGCGGACGCAAAACCCGGCGATCGCGTCGGCCAGTTGTTCGGTCTCGCCGCGGCCCGTGCCGGTCTCCGGCGATAGCGGGCCGACCAGCGCCTCGGTGAAGGCGCCGATCAGGCAGGCGGCCGAGACATCCACGTCCTGCGGCGGCAGTTCGCCCGCGGCGATGCCGTCGCGCAGGATCGCCGCGAAGATGTCGGCATAGGCGCGCTTGAAGACGATCCGCTCGGCCTCGACCGCCGGATCGACGGGCTCGGCGATCAGGGCATAGGCCAGCCGCCGGCCGCGAACGGCGCGGCGGACGAAGGTCCGTACAGCCTCGCCGATCCGGTTCAGGGCCGGGCCGGACCCGTCGGCGTATTCGGCGATGACGGCGACCTCGTGGCTCGCCGCCAACCGAAATACCTCGGCCAGCAGATCCGCCTTGGACGGGAAATAGAGATAGATCGTGCCGGTGGCGATCCCGGCCCGGCGCGCCACGGTCGTCATCTGCGCCGCGGCGTAGCCGCCCTCGGCAACGATACGCCGCCCGGCGTCGAGAATGCGTGCTCGCACCTCCGCCTTCGGCGCCCTCGGTCGCGGCCTAGTCAGAGCTAATGAATCCTGATTCATTTATGCATTATGAATCAAGATTCATTTTCCGTCAAGGATGGCGAAACACGGCGGACAGGGCCGCGGCCGCTGTCGACCTGTTTCGAGTTCCTACCTTGGCTGGGCGGGCGTCAGTGTTTTCCTGGCCGCCCAGAAATCCAGCCGCTGGCCCTCACCCAGGTCCCGGGATCGCTCTTCCACGATCTCGTAGCCGAGGCGCTGATAGAATTTAAGCGATGGCAACGAAACGCTGAGCTCGGATTCCTCCACGCCCTCCGCCCTCGCCTGATCCTCCAGCATCTGCATCAGGGCCTTGCCGCGACCGCCGGACTGGCATTTCGGGTGCACGAAAACGGCGAAGATCTCGCCATCGACGATGCTGCCCGTCCCGATAAGCTCGCCGTCCTCTTCCACCACCAAGATGGTCCCGGCCCGGCTGCGCTCGAGAATCTTCCGCTCCGCATGGAATTCCTTGAAGAATTCTACCGCACGGGGCGGATAGACATCGGCGTAGCTGATGTCGATTGTCTCGTGTATCAGCCGCTGGAGCGCGCCGATGTCGGAATCCCGGAATTTTCGAATGCTGTCCATGCCAGAACCTCACCGACGAGCGAGCGGACCGAAGGGCTGCCCGCGATGGCACAGCCTACCACCGTCGGGGCCGAGCGTCCCGAATTGGGATCATGCGGGTTCTGTTTGTAATACGGCCGGCCGCCTAGCTCGCCCGCTCAGTGACGGTGTTAAGCAAACTGCCGGCCGTGTTCTCGTACCAGTTGCCGACGGTCTCGCCGACGCCGGCAAATCCGGAGATGCTGAGGACCGCCACGAAAGCAACGATCAGCGCGTAGTCGGTCGACGCGGATCCCGTCTCATCTTCGAAAAACCGCTTTATGAGCTTCATTTGGAACCACCCTCCCTAACCTTGGGCAATTGATCCACACCGATGAACGATGAACCTGCAAAGGAAAGGCCAGTCTTCCGCTTCGACCGTCGTGCAAGGACTTAGTGGGTTAACGCGAGGTCCTAATTCGTTAAAATGTAAACTCTACCGACATCCGGCGTCGCGGCCGGATACATGAATGGGACGGATATGTACTACTGCCACGTGCCAAGCCCGGTCGGCGACTTGCTGCTTGCCGGGGACGATAAGGGCCTCAGATTCCTAAGTTTTCCAACGGGCAAGAGCCCCATGCGGCCGCACGCGTCCTGGCAGCGGGATTCCGGCCCGTTCAAACAGGCGATCGAGCAGTTGGATGCGTATTTTGCCGGCGAGTTGACACGCTTCGACCTCAAGCTCGCGCCGCAGGGCAAGCCGTTTCAGCTTGCCGTCTGGCGCGCGCTTTTGAACATCCCGTACGGCAAGACAAAGTCCTACGGCGAGATCGCCCGAGAGGTCGGCGACCCCGGCGCGTCCCGGCCCGTGGGGACCGCCAACGGCGCCAATCCGATCGCCATCGTCATTCCCTGCCACCGGGTGATCGGCAGCACCGGCAAACTGATCGGCTTCGGCGGCGGCGTCGAAACCAAGATAAAGCTGCTGGCCTTGGAACGCCGCTACCGCCCGGAAGCCGGCGGCCAGTTGGAGCTGGAACTGGGGCTTTAGGCTGCGCCCTTTCAGGCCGCCGTCGCCGCCCCAATCCGAACGTGCATGCCCACCCGGTAGATGTCGCCCTCGATATGGGGCTTGAAGGCGTCGGCCACGGCGGCGTCCAACGCGGCCTTGCCGTCCTTGTCCAGTTCGGCGAGCGGCCCCTGGAAGTTCATTTCAAGTAACGGCGTCCAGAACGGCGTGCCGAGTTTGATCTTCGGTTCGAACACGACGTCATGCTCGGCCGCGTCGCGAAGTCCGCCCTCCTCCATCAGCGGGGCGAGACTGCCCTTCCCGCCGTAGCAGAAGGGATGCTGCTCCTCCTCTTCGGTGAACAGGTCGAGTTCCGCGTTGGCGGTGCGCAGCACCGTCCAGAGCATTGAGTTGCCAGTGTTCGGACCCCAGACCATGTAGGCGGCGCGGCCGCCGGGCTTGAGCACACGGTTGGCCTCGGCGAAGGTGCGAACCGGGTCGGTCGCATACATCACGCCGAAGCGGCTGATCACCGCGTCGAAGCTGTCGTCCGGGAACGGCAGGTCCTCCATGTCGGCGACTTCAAAGGCCATGTTGGCGAGTCCGGCCGCCGCCGCGCGGCGCCGGACGATCTCCAGCATTTCCGGGGTCAGATCGGTCGCGGTGACGTGGCCGGAGGCTTCGGCCCGGCGCGCGGCGGTCAGCGCCGGCTCGCCAGCGCCTGAGGCGAGATCCAGCACCCTGGAGCCGGGCCCGATGCCGGCGGCGTCTATCAATGGCGCGTTCAGCCGCTCCGCCTGTTCCGCCAGGGCTTCCGCCCATTTGTCCCAGCCGGCGGCGTTGCCGGCATAGAGATCGCGCTGGCCTTGTTTGTATTCCGCCGGGTCCATGCCGGTCATGAGACGAACCTCGCGCGCACCTCGCCGATCTCGCCGAAATCGGCGACCGCTTCGTCGCCCGGCGAAATCGGGATCAGGCCGGTGCAGGTGCCGGTGGTGATGATCTCGTCCTGTTTCAGGCCGCGCTTGGCGATCTGCGGATGGTTGGCGAGCCAGAGCACCGCGCCGACGGTGTCGCCGAACACCAGCAGGCCGCTATGGCCGCTCGCGGTTTCCTCGCCGTTGATCGACAGGCTGACCGGATGCTTGCTGAGGTCGAAGCGGCGCCAATCCTTGACCGGTTCGCCCTGGACGAAGGTCATGTTGACGCCGCCATCGGCGATCAGCGGATTGCCGCCCTGCTTGAAACCGTCCTTGATGCGGCAACCGACGATCTCGAAACCCGGCGCGATCCAGGCGATGGCGTCTTCGACGTCCTCGCGCGAATAGGGCTCGGCGCGCGGCGGCAGATCGGCGCCCAGGCCGACCACGAATTCGCTTTCGATGCCCGGACTGTGGTCGGTCACCAGCGGCACGTCGGCGCCGTTCGGGTGGAAATAACGATCGAGCAGCGGGCCGAAGAACGGCTCTTTGAAGCCGAGCAGCTTGAGCGACTGTTCCGTCGTCGCGCCGAGTTTCCAGCCGACCTGGCGGGCACCGGAAATCTCGACGATCTCAGCCTGCACCGCGTAGGCGTCGCTGTCCGAGCCCGGACTGTCGGCGCCATCCATCGCAATCACGCCGCCCGAGGTCCGCGCGGTCCAAAGTTTCTCCGCAACGCCTGCGGTCATGGTGAGCCTCCCATACTGTTGCTCATTTTATCCTAGCGTAGTTTTGAAGTGTCTGTTCAGGAATGCCAAGCTGGCCCCCGCGCCCGGGGTTACACTTATCCGCGAGGCGGGGCTAGACTCACGCGCAGAAAATTGAACCGGATGGAGGAACGGCCGTGACCAACGATCTTCTGGAAACCGTCGAGGACGGGGTGGCAACGCTGACCATGAACCGGCCGGACCGGCTCAACGCCATGTCGTCGGCGATGCTGAAAGCCATGCTGGAGGCCCTGCCCCGGCTGGCCGAAGACCCGGATGTCGGGGCCGTGGTGTTGACCGGCGCCGGCAGGGGCTTCTGCGCCGGCGGCGACGTGAAGGCGATGGCCGAAGGCACCGAGTTCGCGGAGACGTCGCTGGAGGGCAAGGCGCAGAGCCTGCGCTCGACGATGGAAATCTCCCGCTGGCTGCACGAGATGCCGAAACCGACCATCGCCATGGTGCGCGGCGCGGCGGCCGGCGCGGGCCTGTCGCTGGCGCTTGCCTGCGACATGCGCGTGGCGTCGGACAACACCAAATTTACCACCGCCTTCGCCCGGGTCGGCTATTCCGGCGACTTCGGCGGCAGCTATTTCCTGACCCAACTGGTCGGCACCGCCAAGGCGCGGGAACTGTACTACACGGCGGATCGCCTGACCGCAGATGAAGCGCTGGCGCTCGGCATGGTCAACCGGGTCTGCCCGGACGAGCAGTTGGAGGCGGAAACGCTGGCGCTGGCGCACCGCATTGCCAAGGGACCGCGCATTGCCCTTCGCTATATGAAGCGCAATATGAATGCGGCGGAGAGCGGCGCGCTCCGCGACTCGCTCGACCTGGAGGCCTGGCATCACACCCGCTGCGGCATGACCGAGGATCACAAGGAAGCCGCCCAGGCATTCGTGGAGAAACGCGAGCCGGTGTTCAAGGGCCGCTGAATTCGGGAGTGCACAGCGTATGAACACAAGAATGATCGGCGACGTCGCCGTCAGCCGAGTCGAGGAAATGTGCGGCCCGGGCTTCCGGCCCGATGCGTTATTGCCTGCTTTCCAGCGCGAAGCGCTCGCCGAGCAGGCGGACTGGCTGATGCCGAACCATTACCACGAGGGCTTGGACCGGCTGGTCGCCAGCGTCCATAGCTGGGTGATCAGGACCGAACACCACACCATCCTGGTCGACACCTGCATCGGCAATCACAAGGAACGGCCGGCGATGGAGCGCTGGCACCAACTGGACCTGCCGTTCCTGGAGCGTCTGGCCGAGGCCGGAGTGCAGCCGGAGGAGGTCGACTTCGTGATGTGCACGCACCTGCATGTCGACCATGTCGGCTGGAACACCCGGCTGGAGAACGGCCGCTGGGTGCCGACCTTTCCCAATGCCAAATATGTGTTTGCCCGCAACGAGTTCGAACACTGGAGCGAGACCACGGATGAAGAGGCGGCACGGATCGGCGACGCCAACATACTCGCCTTCAACGACAGCGTGCTGCCGGTGGTCGAGGCCGGCCTGGCGGAAATGGTCGACGGCGAGCATCAGCTCGGCGACCGCCTGCTGATCGAGCCGGCGCCGGGCCACACGCCGGGCAGTTGCACGCTGAAGCTCACCTCGAACGGCGCGGAAGCCTTGTTCATCGGCGATATCATGCACCACGCCCTGCAGGTCTATTATCCCCACTGGAACAGCTGCTTCTGCGTCGACCCGGAGATGTCTCATGCGACGCGCCGGCGCATCCTGGAGGAAAGCGCCGACCGCGACCGGCTGCTGATGCCGGCCCATTTCGGCGCGCCCCATGCCGGGCGGGTGGTCGGCAAGGGAGACGGTTTTGCGCTTGCCTTTTAGGTCGGCCATCGGCGCGGGGCTCCTTGGCCTGGCGGCGTTCGTCGCGCCTAATACCGTCTTCGTGGAAACGGCGGCGGCCATCGACAAACGCGGCAAGTCCGTCCTCTGCGAGATCGGAACGCCGCGCGGATGGAGCGTACGGCGGCTCACCTCCTGCGATTCCGCCGAGATCATCGAATTCCCGCGCGACAGCGGCCGCTACGGCGCGCGCTTCCGCATCGTGCCCTACGATCCCAAGATCAGCGCCGGTATCCGCGCCGAACTGCGCGACATGGACGAGTTCGTCAACGGCGACGAGGTCTGGTACCGCTTCAGCACCCTGATCCCCAAGGCGTTTCCGATCGACACGGACCATTCCGTGGTGCTGACCCAATGGCACGAGCGCGTGCTCGCGGGCAACGACGGCTATCGCCCGCCCCTGGCGCACCGGCTGGTCGACGGCGACCTTGTCGTCACGCTATGGAACGACGAGTTGTTCAATGCGACCGACGGCAAAGGCTCCGGCCTGATCGCCTACCGGGAGCCGGGTCTGAAGATCGGCAAGTTCCACGAGTTCATCTATCGGGTGCGCTGGTCGGCGGGCGACGACGGCTTCGTGCACGGCTGGAAGCGCACCTGCGGCCTGACCGACTGCAACGGCGCCGAATGGCGGCGGATCGTCAGCCACGACGGACCGGTCGGCTATGACCAGGCCGCCGGGTACTACTTCAAGATCGGGGTCTACACGGTGCACAAATTCGCGGCGCCGATGGTGGTCTACCACAAGGAATACAGCGCCGGGCCAGACCCGCAGTCGGTCGGCGCGGATGCTCCGATCTTCCTGAACGACTGAGCGCGCGGCGGCTACTCGGCGCCGTAGTTCTGCAGCATCGCCGCCACGCCCTGCTTACGCTGGCTGACGGCCACCGACAGCGGCGTACTGCGGCGGTTGTTGCGGGCATTGATGTTGGCGCCGCGGCTGACCAGGATCTCGGCAATCTCCGAATGGCCGCGGAACGCCGCCCAATGCAGCGGGGTGCCGCCATGCTTGCTGTCCTTGGCGTTCAGCATCGCGCCCTTGTCGATCAGCATGCCGGCCATGTCGGCCTGGTTGGACATCGTCGCCGCGTGCAGCGGCGTCAGCCCGGACGAAAGCTGGGTGTTGCTGACCGCGTTCACATTGGCGCCGCGATTGATCAGCAATTCGGCAACGCCGATATGGCCTTCGAACGCCGCCCAATGCAGCGGCGTACCGCCGGCCTGGTTTCGCGAGTCGACGTCGGCGCCGCGGTCAAGCAACAGAGAGACAACCGAGCGGTGCCCGGCAAACGCCGCCAGGTGCAACGGCGTCGCACCGCTGTCGTCCGCCTTGTTGATATCGGCGCCTTCGGACAAGTATTTTTCAACCTGCGCGAGATCGCCCGCTTTGGCCGCCTCGTGCAACGGGCCCGCCTGGGCCGTGGAAAACACGAACGCGGACAGAATGGCCGCCAGCACAATCGAAATGCCCCGTATCTTCATCGTCGCAACCTTACGGTGAGTTCAACGTCAATAGGAACTATGCGGGAATGGGGTTAACTTGGTGTTCCCTTGCAGAGTTAATTCCCACTTAACGGCGCGCGGAAAGCCCCGCTCACCGCGCCGCGCCGACGGCGCGGCGGGATGCTAAGATCGGCTGAACGGCGGAAACGGCCATGACAAAATCACCGGGAGGACCGATGCGAACCCGATTGCCCGAAACAGGAACCGACTGGGAGACGCTGCAAGCGGAAATGCGCGCCTATGCGGAAGACGATGCGGACTGGCGCGCGGGCCGAACCGCGGTCTACGTCTTCAATGCCGGCGAGGACGTCCTGCGGGTCGCCAAGGACGCCTACCGGATGTTCATGTCTGAGAACGGTCTGGGCGCCGCGCGGGCGTTCCCCAGCTTGAAACGGATGGAAGCCGATGTCGTCGGCTTCGGTCTCGATCTTCTTGGCGCGCCGGAAGACGCTGTCGGCGATATGACATCGGGCGGCACCGAGAGCATTCTGATGGCCGTGAAGACCTGCCGGGACTGGTGGCGCGCACGGGGCCGCGACGTAGCCGGCGCGGAGATCCTGGCGCCGCAGTCGGCGCATCCCGCCTTCGACAAGGCAGCCGCCCTGCTCAGCCTGAAGGTCGTCCGTGTTCCCGTCCGATCCGACTTCCAGGCCGACGTTGCGGCGATGGAGCAGGCGGTGACTGACCGAACCCTTATGCTGGTCGGTTCCGCACCCTGCTTTCCCTACGGTGTGATCGACCCGATCGGGGAATTGGGCGGCCTGGCCGAAACGAAGGATCTTTGGCTGCATGTCGACGCCTGCGTCGGCGGTTACTTCGCGCCGTTCGCGCGCATGAACGGGATCGACCTGCCGGCCTTCGACTTTCAAGTGCCGGCCGTCCGCTCGATCTCAGCCGACCTGCACAAATACGGCTATGCGGCGAAGGGCGCTTCGACCGTGTTCTATCGGAACGCGTCGTTGCGCGAACATCAGCTCTTCCAGTTTTCCGGCTGGCCATGCGGCACGATGGTAACCCCGACCTTGGCAGGCACCCGGCCCGGCGGGGCCATCGCCGCGGCCTGGGCCGTGATGAAATATCTGGGGATCGACGGCTACCGCGCCAAAGCGCGCGCCGTGGTCGAGGCGCGCGAGGCACTGTCCGAAGGGATCGCGGCAATCGACGGCATGCGCCTGTGGGGCCAGCCAAAACTAGGACTCATGACGTTCGGATCGGACGACGCGGATATCTTCGCCGTCGCCGACATAATGGCCGCCAAAGGATGGGTCTCGGCCCGGATCGATCCGCCCCGGGGTATTCACCTGATGCTGAGCCCCGCGCATCTGGCAACCGTCGACGACTACCTGTCCGATCTGCGCGACGCGGCCGCCCGCGTCAGACGGAACGACCTGACCAGCGCGTCGGCCGGCGGCAGCTACAACTAGCCGCCGCTGCTCAGTTCATTAGCTGTTCCAACGTCGAGACGAAGCTGCCGACGGAAATGGGTTTTGGAATGAAGGCATCGCAGCCGCCGTCTTGAAACCGCCGCTGCTCGTCGGAGGACGAAAACGCCGTCACGGCGACGACCGGTATCGACTTCAGGTCGTCGTCCTGCTTGATCCACTTCGTTACTTCCAGGCCGGAAAGCTCCGGCAGCAGGATATCCATAACAATCAGGTCCGGCCGGTGCTCGCGCGCCAATTGCAGCGCGACGACGCCGTCGTCGGCCTGCAACGTGTCGTAGCCATGCGCAGCCAGCAGGTCGCAGAAGAGCTTCATGTTCAGTTCGTTGTCTTCGACAATCAGTACGGTCTTGGACATTGGGAGCCCCCTTGCCGTTACGATCTGCCAACGATGTCCCTGATTTCCGGCTCGCTATGCCACCGCCCGACGGCATCCGGATAACTCTTTTCAGTAGATTCGATGTATAGATTACCACGTCAGGTTAGGAATCCCAACTAAATACCTGCGATGGTTCAATCAACGCTTTCGGCTAGTCGTCATACCCGTTCCACCGACGTATAGTATTCCGGAAAGGAGACGTCGCCGTGACCGAAACCGACGATACGCGCCGCGTTCTGCTGATTACCGGCGCCGCGAGCGGCATCGGGGCCGCGCTCTGCGGCAGGCTGGCCGGCCCCGCCACGGCCCTGGCAATCCATTCCGGGACCAACCGCGCCGGCGCGGAAGCCGTCGCCGAGACCGCCCGGCGAGCCGGCGCCGAAACGCTCGTTTCGCTCGGCGATTTGACCGAACCCGAAACGGCCGCGGACCTGATCGGCGAAATCCAACAAACCTTCGGGCGGTTGGACGGTTTCGTGAACAATGCCGGTTTTCCGGACAGGCGGCCGTTTGGCGAACTCGACAACGATGGCCTGCTGCACTCGTTCGAGGCCATGACGGGGGCCTTCTTTCGACTGGCCACGGCGGCGCTGCCGCTGCTGCGCGCCGCGCCTTACGGACGCGTCGTCGCCGTCAGTTCCTTCGTGACGCACCGGCTTCACCTAGGCGGCGAAACCTTCACGGCCTCTGCCGCCGCCAAGGCCGGGCTCGAAGGGCTGGCGCGCGCCCTGGCGTCGCAGGTCGCCGCCGACGGCGTGACGGTCAACAGCGTCGTGCCCGGCTATATCCGAAAGGACGCGGAGATCGGATCGTCCGAACAGGAAATGGCGGAGCGCCGCACCGGCTTTCGCCGCATCCCGATGAACCGGGTCGGCCTGCCGGACGAAGTCGCCGCCGTCATCGAATTCCTGCTCTCCAAAGATGCCGGCTATGTCACCGGCCAGGCTATCCATGTTGACGGTGGCTTGATGCTTTAAAGACGCAGCACGGAAATCATGCACAGCAATCCGGCTCTTCTCCCGTGCGCCGGGCCACCTGGATCGGCGGGCACGGCACGGTGCCGAACGAACAAAAGACACAACAATCGCCTGCCTTCGGGCGCAGCAGAACGCCACATCCCCTGCAATCGTAGAAGTACTGACAGGCGTCCGTCGGCATGGTCTCACGCCGCTCGAAACCGCAGTCGGGACAGGTGATTGCGGAGGACAGTTCCACCGACATCTCTTGCTGGGTCATTAATCGCCTTCCGCGCTTCGACGTTTCATCAAAACATAAACTGTGAGGCCGGCGAAGGCCGCCAGAGCCGGGAACAGGACGTAGTCCAGCCAGCCGACCCCGGCCGACAGCCCGACAAGGCCGAACAGCACCACCAAAATAGGCGTGAAGCAGCATAAAGCGGCAATCAGCGTTCCGACCACCCCGGTTATCAGCAACCGGCTACCGGCCCGGCGGGTCAATCCGCTCCCTCGAAGGCGGATCGATAGGCAAACAAAGCGGGCATGCCGCCTGTATGGAGGAAGACCACGGTGTCCTCCGGCCTGAAGAAACCTGTCCGCACCAAATCGATCAAACCGGCCATCGTCTTGCCGGTGTAAACGGGGTCGAGCACCAAACCTTCCAGCCGCGCCGTCAACTCGACCGCCTCGATCATTTCCGGCGTCGGCAACCCATAAGCTTCCCCGCTGTAGCCGGTCTTCACGACCACCGCGTCTTGCGCCGGCATCGTATCCAGGCCCAGCTTGTCCGCCGTGGCGCCGACAATCTCGGTCGCCGACCGCGTCACCTCGTCCGCGTCGGCAACGATGTCGATACCGATTGTCGCGACACCCGCATTGAGCCCAGCGAACCCGGCGACAAGCCCGGCCTGCGTCCCGCCGCTGCCGGTCGGATGGACGACGTAGTCGATCGCAATGCCGGCGTCGTTCGCCTGCGACAGCATCTCCTGCGCGCAGGCAACGTAGCCAAGCGCACCGGTCGCATTGGAACCGCCGCCCGGAATGACGTACGGCTTGCCGCCCCGTGCCTCGACCTCCCCGGCGATGCGCGTCAATTCCGTCATGCGGTCCCGGCCGGCCTCTTCGATATGCAGTCGGGCGCCAAGCAACCGATCGAGGAAGACGTTCCCGGTTTGCTCATAGTCCGGGTCGTTCCACGGCACGGCGCGCTGTAGCAACAGCTCGCAGGCAAGCCCGGATTTGGCCGCGGCCGCCGCCGTCTGCCGCACGTGGTTCGACTGGATGCCGCCGCCCGTAACGACGGTATCGGCGCCTTCGGCCAGCGCATCCGCAATCAGGAATTCAAGCTTCCGAGTCTTGTTGCCGCCCAGCGCTAAGCCGGTGCTGTCGTCGCGTTTGACGAATAGACGCGGTCCGCCGAGATGCTTCGATAGCGCCGTCAGAGGCTCGAGCGGCGTTGGCGCGTGCGCAAGCCGAACGCGTGGAAATCGTGACAGTTGCATGGCGATGAACCGGCTCTCAATGTTTCGAACCGGTACAGGTTACCAGAACCCGTCATTTGGCGCATAGCGGCGCGGCGGCGCCAACCGTCAGGAGTTCGCGGCCGGGCTCTCCGATATATTGCAGGTGATCTGGCGCTTGTTCAGCGCGCTGCATAAATCCTCCGCAACCGATTTGTCCGGCAGCGGGTCGGTGCTCAGCACGAAAATGTCGCGTTGGCCGCCACCGCGCTTCGTACGCCGGATGTACAAGTTCAGATCGCCGATCACATCGGACGCTGACGCACGGGTATTGGTCAGCCCCTTCCAGGCCTGCGACTGGCTGTCAAAGGCGCCGAGATGGATCGAGTATGAACCTGCCTCCAACGGGTCCAGGCTCGCGGTGGCCTGCTCGTCCTCCTCGAGGGACGGCTCCGCGTCCGCTTCGGCTACGACTTCGGTTTCGGGCGATGGCGGCTCTTTCGTCTCGGGACGGACCGCCAGTTCACCCAGGCCGCGCGGCGGGCCTTCGTAGTAAGGCGGCGGCGCCGTGTCGCGGCTGCCGGCCATGGGCACCGGCTCTATCGGTTCGGCGACGGTCGGCGGCACTTCCACCAACCGCGGGACTTCCCTGGACGGCGCGGACGGCGGGGACACCGGAGGAGACGAAACCGCAGGGGACGAGACGATCTGAGGCGGCGAGGCCTGAGGCGGCACGACCCGAGACGGCACGACCGGATCGGGAGGCGTCATCGGAAGCGGCGCGACACGGGCGACTTCCGAAACCGGCGACCGGAAATCATAGGCTCTGTTCGAATTCTCAAGCCGCAAGCCCTGGGGATCGACGACGACGCTAAACACCGTGACTGCGGGATGAATACCGTCCCGCTTCCTGGACTGAGACCGTTCCAGGTTTTGCCGGGCGACGCTGCCGTTCGGCGAGACTTCGATCGCTTTGCGGTAAGCCTGCTCCGCCCGTGCCGTGAGACCGAGCATGTCGTTGGCAACGCCAACAGCGTTCAGATACTTTGCATTCTTCGGAGCGGCGGACAACGCCCGCTCGAATTCGGACAGGGCCAGGTCGTAGCGCCCCATGGCCGCGAACGTCTCACCCAGATGATACAGGGTCTCCGCGTCGCCGGGCACCAGTTCCAACGCCTTTTGATAGACCGCGACCGAGTCGTGCAACGCGCCCAACAGCCTCAACATGGAGCCCAGGCGCCAGAGCACCGCAGGATCCTCCGGTTCGAGCAACAGGACACGACGGCAAATGCCGAGCGCGAGTTGCGGGCTCCCTGCCCGGTATGTCTGTTCGCAATAGCCGATCAAACGTTCGCTGCGGGCCGCGGCGGGCTCCGCGCTGGCCGGTTTACCGGCGCCAACCGCGCCAGCGACGGCGCAGGCTGCTAAAACCAAAGCATGGTTTCGAATCTGGCCGGCAATGAAACGTCTGATGGCGGGCATCTCTTGGCTCCGCGCCCTTCCCGGGCGGGCAATACGGCGGTTGCACCGGGGCAACCCGATTTACGACGGCCTAGGATCGTCTGAGATAATTGTTAACAAAGAGTTTTTGGCGCCGGCCTAGAAGGGCCAGAGTCCAACTGAAAGGGAGGCTTAGACCTTAAGGTCGAGCGGCGTGTGTTCCGGGGCGGATGCGCCACCCAGGCTCTCTTGCAGTTCCTGCGCCTTTTGCTTGTTCAGTTCGGCTTGGGCCTGACGCATCTTGGCATCCGCCTGGGCGGCGACGGCTTGGTCCTGCCCGGAGGGCTCGGCAGGTGCCAACGCCGCCGCCTTGACTGTCTGCATCTTGCGGATCGTCGCCTCCGGATCACCAGGGACCGTCGACGTATCGATGGATACCTCGCCGGAGACGGCATATTGCCGGCCATCCGGCCCGGTCTCGAATTCATAGGTCGGCGCGCTGGCATACTGCCCGCCGACCGCGGCGTGCGCGGCCTCATGACGCCTGACCTCGGCGTCGCGTGCCTTCAGTTCTTTGAGTTGGTCTTCTTCTTCCGCCGTCAGTTGGCCCGGCAGGTCGCCGGACCTCTTCCCGCCGCTGTCAATGCCCTTGGCCCGCGCGGCCGCATCCTGTCCCTGGACTGCGACGACCGCGTCCAAACTGAGCAGTGACTTCGTGATGCTGCCGGGGCCGGTCTGACTTTGCGGTTTGGCGACGGCCTGCTGCTGGCCCGCAGGCGAGACGGCCGCACCGCCAGACGCGCGGGAGACCGCGCCGACAGTCGGCCTAAAACCGGGAATTGAAGGATTGCCAACTGCGTCCAGCATGCCATCCAACCAAGCGGGTGGCCGGCCTGCGATGCCGGCCGAGACCCAAAACCACGAACGAGATTAAGCGGACACGGTTACGGCATCGCTAAGCAAGATGGTAAACGACCCGTGTTTTCGGGGCGCCGCGGCACGATCCGTCAGGCCACAAGCGGTGCGAAGAATACCTGTGCGATCTTAACGCCGGTCTCGAACCACTTGAAAAGCATATGAAAAGCGACAGTGCCGTCGTGGTAGTGGTTGAGCGACACCACGTAGACCAGACTGCAAATGACCAGGGAGACGATCGACAGGGTGAAAACCTTGCCCAAAATCGTTTCCCGTTTGGCCGACAGGATGATGACGCCCATTACGAAAATAACGCAAAGCGCGCCAACCGCAGACAATTCAGGTAACCAGGTCATGGCTCTATGCCTATTTATTTCCGACCTGGCCATCGTCGCCGCTCAAAGTTAATTACTCTTAATACATCAATGGCTTACCACAACTTTGCCACATGGGTTTTTAACCCGAAAACCGGCTGAATTCCGGGGTTTTGTCCTGTCGCGGCCCTTCACCTAGCGACGAGCGGCAACGGCATCGGCCACCACGCACAGGATCTCGAACATCATCGTGGCGCCGACCAGGGCCGTATTCCCGCTTGGGTCGAACGGCGGCGCCACTTCGACCACATCGCCGCCGACCAGGTTAAGGCCCTGGCAGCCGCGGACCAGCATCTGCGCCTCCAGGGTGGTCAGGCCGCCGACCTCGGGCGTACCCGTCCCAGGCGCGTAGACCGGATCGAGCCCATCGACGTCGAAGCTGATATAGGTCGGCCCGTCCCCGGCAACCCGCCGGATCTCTTCGATCACCGCCTTCACGCCGAGTTCGTAGAACTCCTCAATATAGACGACGCGCATGCCGCTATCGTGGCTGAACTTCCAGATATCCAGATCGTTGAGCGGGCCGCGTATACCGATCTGTATGGTCCGCTTCGGATCCAACAGCCCTTCCTCCACGGCCCGCCGGAACGGCGCGCCGTGATGGAACTTCGATCCCAGGTAATCGTCGCCGGTGTCGCAATGGGCGTCGATATGAACCATCCCGACCGGGCGGTCCTTCGCGATGCCCCGGAAAATCGGCAAGGTCACGGAATGGTCGCCGCCGGCGGAAACCGGCACCACGCCGGCCTGATGGATCTTCGAATAGAAGTTGCCGATCTCATCCAGCGCGCCTTCCAGGCCGAACGGCTTCTGGACCCAGGCGTCGCCGACATCCGCAACCCGGCAAGCCGCGAAAGGCGCGATCTTGGAATGCTGGTGCGCCATGCGCATCAGGCTGGACTGATTGCGAATCTCCCGCGGGCCGTGCCGGGCGCCCGGCCGGTTGGTGACACCGCCGTCGAACGGCACGCCGACCAGCGCAATGTCGATATCCGACAGATGCTCCTGATAGGGCGCCCGCATGAAGGTCGGCAACCCCGTGTAGCGGGGCCGCGCCATCGGGTCCGCGAATTCCGGATAGTCGGACATGCATCGATCTCCTCGGCTGGCTCTCGCCCGATCTTACTCGGCAAGAACGCAAGCGAAAGGAGATAAAGCCCGAGTCCCGCGAAATCCCTACGCGGCGGCCGCGCCGACGGCCCGTTCCAGGCCGGTCAGAAGATCCTCCGCCAGATCGTCCACATCCTCCAGGCCGACCGACAGCCGGACCAGCCCGTCCGTCACGCCCATGGCCGCGCGGCCGTCCGGCCCCATGGCACGGTGCGTCGTTGTCGCCGGATGGGTGATCAGGCTTTTGGCGTCGCCGAGGTTGTTGGAGATATCGACCAGTTCCAGACTGTCCAGCAATCGGAATGCCGTTGCCTTGCCGCCGGCCAATTCGAAACTGACGACGGTACCGCCGCCGGTCATCTGCCGCCGCGCCAGCGCCGCCTGCGGATGATCGTCGCGGCCGGGATAGAGCACCCGCAGCACCGCCGGATGACGGGCCAGTACGTCAGCCAAGCGTGCCGCGTTGTCGGCGTGGCGGGCGACGCGGAGTTCCAATGTCTCCAGGCCTTTCAGCAGTACCCAGGCGTTGAACGGGCTCAAAGCCGGACCGGTGTGGCGCAGGAACGGTTGCAGAACGCCGTCGATGAAGTCGGCATCGCCCAGCACCGCACCGCCGAGGCAGCGCCCCTGCCCGTCGATGTGCTTGGTGCCGGAATAGACGACTATGTCGGCGCCGAGTTCGAGCGGTCGCTGCGACACCGGCGTCGAGAACACGTTGTCGACGACAACCCGCGCGCCGGCCTCATGCGCCAGTGCCGACACCGCGGCGATGTCGATCAGTTCCAGGGTCGGGTTGGCCGGCGTCTCGAAGAACACCGCCTTCGCGCCCAGCGCCAGCGCCTCGCGCCACTGCGCCAGGTCCGGCCCATCGACCAGGACGGTTTCGATCCCATAGCGCGGCAGCAGTTCGGTGATGATGTAGTAGCAGGAGCCGAACAGCGCCCGCGACGCCACCACCCGATCCCCGGCTCGAAGCTGGCAGAGCAGCGCGGCGAAGACGGCGGACATGCCGCTCGCCGTCGCGAAACAGCTTTCCGCGCCTTCCAGCAGCGCCATCCGGCTTTCGAACATCCCCACGGTCGGGTTGCCGTAACGGGAATAAATGAAACCATCCGCCTCGCCTTTGAAACGCGCTTCCGCCGCATCGGCGGAGTCGTAGACGAAGCCGGAATTCAGGTAGAGCGCTTCCGAGGTCTCACCGTGCTCGGAGCGGCGGGTGCCGCCCCGTACCAGCCGGGTCTGCGGGCGCCACTGACGTTCGCGGTTCTGGATATCGGTCATGTCGCGCTCCTAGTGCTGGAACCAGGGCAGTCCGGCGGCTTTCCAGCCTTCCCGGATGCCGCGGTGGCGGTCGTCGTCAAGCCCGCCTTCGAAACCGTCGGCCACGTTGAAGCAGCGTTCGTAGCCAAGCTGGGTCAGGGCAATCGCCGCGTGCCGCGAGCGCGCGCCGGACCGGCAGAGCAGCAGGACCGTGGCGTCCTTGGCCACGCCCTGGGTGGCAAGCTGGTCGGCGAAGTCCGGATTGACCGCCATGTCGGGATAGACCTGCCACTGCACGCAGGCCGGGCCACGGCCGAGTTCTCGCAAGTCGGGTAGGCCGACGAACTGCCATTCGGCGCTGGTGCGCACATCGACCAACACCGCCGTCTCGTCTTCTTTCAGAATTTCCCATGCCTGGCGCGACGTCACGTCGCCGGCATATGACTGACCCGTCATCGTCCTCTCCATCACTCTCCACCGTCCAAGGGACGGTGCGTTGAAACAGACGGGTCAAAAAGAAAACCCGCCGCAGCTCCTGCCGGGCGGGTCCTACCCGCCGCTTTAGCCGCATTTTTTGCGCGCCCGCAAGCTGTCGATCAAATCGGCGCGATACCCAATGTGTAGGGTGGGTCGGCTCTCCTGTCAAGCCCGGGACGCATCGCGCCAGAGCTGACGGCTGATAACCACGTTCTGGATCTCGGACGTGCCGTCCAGGTATTGGGCCATCTTAGCGGAGGCCATATGCCGGCCGAGCGGATACTCCGCCCGGAAGCCGGCCGCCCCCATGGTCTGCATACAGTCGCCCAGGCGCGCCAGCGCAACCCGGGTCGCGAACTTCTTCGCGTGCGCGGCGGCGAGCGTCGCGTCGGCGCCGTCGTCAAGCAACCCGGCCGCGCGGTAGGCCAGCAGGCGCGCGGCTTCCAGGTCGGTGGCAACGTCCGCCAGCATCCATTGCAGGCCCTGGAATTCCGACGTCGCCTGCCCGAACGCCCGCCGGTTCGCGGTGTAGTCGAGCGCACAGTCGAGCCCGGCACGCAGCATACCGCAACACATCGCCGCGACGTTAAGGCGCGCGGTGTCGATGCCGCTCATCGCGCCTTTGAAGGCGCGCTCCGGCGGCAACAGGATGTCGGCATCGGTCGCCGGGCAGCCGTCGAACCGGAACCCGCCGGTGCCGAGCGCATGCCCGCCCATCACACTGTAGGGCCGCTCGCGCGTGACGCCGGGACGGCTCGCTTCGACCAGGAAACAGGCGATGCCGCGCCATCCCTGGGCCGGATCGGTCTGGGCGTAGACGCTGAGAATATCGGCCTCGGCCGCGTTGCTGATCCAGCCCTTCTCGCCGCTGATGCGCCAACCGTCGCCGGTGCGTTCGGCCCGGGTGGCGATTGCCGCGGCGTCGCTGCCGCCTTTCAGTTCGGTCAACAGAAAGGCGCCGATGCGCTTGGCCGTCAGCATGTCCGGCAGGCATCGCTGCTTCTGTTCGTCGGTGCCATTGTTGGCAATGTTGCGGGCGAGGTTGTTGTGCACGACCAGGCTGAAAGTGAAGGCCATGCAGGCGGCGCTAAGCTCCTCCATGACCCGCGCCATGGCGGTGACGCCGATGCCCGACCCGCCGAGCTCTGGCGGAACCAGCAGGCCGGTGAGGCCGAGTTCGGCGGCCTGGCTCAACGCCTCCCGCGGCATCGTCCGCGCCTCTTCCCACGCCGCCGCATTGGGCGCGACCACATCCCGCGCGAAACCGCGCGCCACCTCGACGATCCGGCTCTCCTCCGCCGTCAAACGCTCGTCCATTCCGAGTACCCTCATTCCTTCGATTTCGTGGCATCATGGCTGGGCGCGCGTGCCGTGTCACCCGCAGGGCCCGAATTTCCACCGCCGGACGAAAGGCATGGCATGACCGACTGGATCTACATCGCCTCGATCTGGGTCCTGCCCGTACTCATCGCGATCACCTTCCACGAAGCGGCGCACGGCTACGTCGCCTGGCGGCTGGGCGACGACACCGCGAAACGGCAGGGCCGGGTCACCTTCAACCCGCTGGCCCACATCGACCCGTTCGGCACCGTGCTGCTGCCGGGACTGCTGATCGCCACCGGCGCGCCGTTCCTGTTCGGCTACGCCAAGCCGGTGCCGGTCAATTTCGGCCGGCTGCGGGCGCCCAGGCGTGACATGGTCTGGGTGGCGCTGGCGGGGCCCGGCGTCAACGTCCTGCTCGCCATCGCCTCCGCCTTCCTGCTGCACCTGGTCGCGGCGCTGCCGGCCGGCGCCGACCTCTGGGCGGCGCGGATGCTGTCCAACTCGGTCGCGCTCAACCTGCTGCTGGCGGTGTTCAACATGCTGCCGCTGCCGCCGCTGGACGGCGGCCGGGTCGCGGTCGGCCTGCTGCCCTACGGCCTGGCGATGCCGCTCGCCAAGCTGGAGCGCTTCGGCATCTTCATCCTGCTCGGCGCGCTGATCCTGCTGCCGATGGTCGGCGACCGGGTCGGCCTCAACCTAAGCCTGTTCGACTGGGTGATCCGGCCGGGCGTCGACGTTCTTGAATATCTGGTGGCGGCGGTGACGGGGCATCTATAGGGGGGGTCGTGTCGGATTTCGGGGAACGAGGCCATGCACCCCGGGAATGCGGTCAGGCGGCCGATCCGCCGGGCGGTTGTATGGCCCGCTTGCTATAGGCCACGGTGACGAACAGCATATCGACCGTCTCGCCGTCGGCGGCGAGCGGCATGATCATGTCCTCCGCCGTCTTGTAGTCCTTGTGCGGGCCGATATAGGGGATGCGGCTGGTCACCGGACGGCGGTCGCCGACCACGCCTTCCAGGGTCGACCAGATAACGCTGCCCGGCCGCTGATAGGGAATATCGCTCATCCACTGGCCGGCGAGCGAATGCGCCAGATGGTACTCCACCGTGGTGCCGATCAGCCGGTAGCGGAAGTCGAGCGGCACCCGCGCCACGTCGATCAGGATGGTGTGCGGCAGCAGGTGGGGAATCTCGATCGGATCCAGGTCCGCACGCGCCGGCATCAGCCGGTCGCCGCGCTTGGAGAGCCAGTAGCCAAGGCTCTGCTGGTTGATGGTGTGATGGACCTTCACGGCCGAACCGGCGTCGGCGGATTCGTCCACTACAATGGTCTGCGGGCGGGACTCCTCAGCCGATGCGGAAAAATTCGACATAGCTGCTTTCTGCTCGACGCGGGCCGAGATCCCGCATGCGCGACAAACCGATGTCAATACTTGGAACTGAATAGAGGGCTCCGCGCCAAATTACCAGAACTGAAACGATTCGGTGCGGTGTAGATAAATCCGAAATAGATAGTAGAGCCTGTGAATACAATGGGACGTTGCGGAAACGTTACGGCTTGTGACTTGGGTCACATCCCCAACCACCAACAAGTGACGCCTAGAACCGCCCGAACGGCCGACATTTTCTATCGACGGCCCCGCTCCGCCGGCCGGTCCAGCGAGCGGCGGACATCGAGATAGATCTTCTTCGAGTGCTGGATGTGGTCGACGACGAGGCGTCTGAGGACGGCGCGGTCGCCGGTGCGGAGCGCGTCGATCATGGCCCAGTGTTCGCTGCGCAGGGTTTCCAAAAGCGGCGGATCGACCATCGGGTATAGCCGCATGGCCCGCGACAGATAGGCGTAGTGGGCGATCGCGTCCGACAGGTGCTCGTTGCCGCAGGCGTCGAAGAACGCGTTGTGGAAGGCTTCGTTGGCATCGTCTATCGCGCGGGGGTCGCGCGAGGCAACGGCGGCGTCGTGCCGACGCTGGGCCGCTTCCAGGGCGGCAATCAGGTCCGGCGGCGCCGGCAGCGGCATGCGCTGGGCGGCCTGGCGCTGCAAAATCTCGCGAACCTCGGCGATCTCCTCGACCTCCGCGGCGGTGAAATCACGCACCGTGGCGCCGCGGTTCGGCACGCGAACGACGATGCCCATGCGCTCCAACTCGGCGAGGGCGTGGCGCACCACATGGCGCTTGGCCCCGAACCGGCGGATCAGCGAATCCTCCACCAGACGCTCCCGCGGGCGAAGGCCGCCGAACAGGATATCGAACTCGAGGCTGCGGACGACGTCCTCGGGCGTCACCTCCGCCTGCTTCGCCAGATCCGAACCAACTGCCATGTCGTCACCACCTTGCATGCCGACACCATACCCGTTTCTTCAATGATGTCATGCGGATAGCTTATTCTCAATAAAATTATCAATAATATTGTTGACGATTTTCGGCCGCTTCTCTAGCGTTTCAGCAAGGCCGAACCAACCGGCCGCAAAGAAAGCGCATGCCGAAACCGGCCTTGCGCACCGATAAAACAAGGGAGGATTCCGTGCGAAACAGACTGATTTCGGCGTTGTTCGGGTTGGCCGTCGGCACGGCCGCGTGGACCGGCGGCGCGACCGCGCAACAGGCCGTCGAACTGACATTGTGGAGCCACTGGTCGGCGGAGGTGCCCAAACGCTCGTTCGTCGAGGCGGCCATCGCCGAGTTCGAGGCGAACAACCCCAGCATCGAGATCAAGGCCACCTGGTATGAGAAGAACGCGCTTTACGCGGCGCTGAAGACCGCGCTCCGCGCGGGCCAGGCACCCGACATATTCTATGCGGAGCCGGACCAGGTCGAATACATGGACAACGGCTTCCTGCTCGACCTGTCTTCGCTCAATTGGGATGCCGTCGAGCCGTGGGCCAAGGAAGCCTGGACCTACCAGGGCAAGCCCTACGGTCTGCCGCTGGAGGCCTGGACCGTCGAGCTTTACTACAACAAGCAGATGCTGGCGGACATGGGTGTCGGCCTGCCGGACGATCTACAATTTTCGCCCGATGCCTTCGCCGATCTGGTCAAAAAGACCAAGGCCAAGGGCATCACGCCGCTTTCGCTGGGCGTCGGCGACCGCCCCTACCCCGGCGCGCATCTGGCGCATGAAGCCCTGCTGAAGAAGCTTGGCGTCGCCGACTACAGCAACCTGCTGGCAGGCAAGCTGTCCTGGACCGACACGCGCGTGGTGGACACGCTGACCTGGCTGACGGGCCTGAGCGAGGCGGGCATGCTGCCGCCGACCTTCTCCACGCTGAAGCTGACGGAAGCGCATATCTACTTCCACACCAAGCCCGGCGCGCTGATGTTCCTGAACGGAAGCTGGTATACGTCCCGGGCCTTCAATACGCCCGACAAGGGCGGCCAGCCGGCGGGCTTCCCGCTCGGCATCATGAAGTTTCCCGCCGTGCCGGGCGCCGTCTGCAACGAATGCCGGTCGATCGCCGTCGGCGGCAGCTATGTCGCCAACGCGGACACCACGCACCCGGAGGCGGCGATCCGCTTCTTCAATTCCTTCCTGAAGCCGGAAGTCGGCAACCGGTGGCTGGAGAACGTGAAGGTCCAGACCGGCATCAAAAGCGACCCGTCGAAAATCACCGATGCCCAGGCAGCGGACTATTTCAGCATGATCGCCAAGACCAACGCGGGCGCGAAGTACCATTTCGGCATTCCGATCCAGGTGATGAGCGGCAAGCCGAAAGAGGTGTTCACGCAGGTGATCAACAATGCGCTGCCGGCGGGGAACATCAGCGTCGAGGACGCGGTGAAACAGTTGTCGGAAGCGTACTGACGGTACGAAGCGATTGTTCGAAGCTTATGTCTGTCCGGCCTAATACGGGCGCTTCGGCATCCTCCCCTCTCCCCCCGCTTGCGGGGGGAGAGGGCTTTTTGGGAGCCGGCGGCGATGGCTGAGGGGGCCGAAACGCGGGTTGCCGACGACGGCTTGAGAAGACCGTGGGGAACGATCCTTGCGTTTTTGTTGCCGGCGCTGACGCTGTATGTCGCGTTGACGGCGTATCCCGCGGTCAGAACGTTCTGGAACAGCTTTCACATCGTGCTGCCCAGGCGGGAGGAGTTCGTTGGCCTCGCCAACTACGTGGAGCTTGCCGGCGACGACATCTTCTGGCGGGCGGTGAGCAACACGCTGGTCTGGGCCTGCGCCTCGCCGGTGATCGAGGTCAGCATCGCGCTGCTGCTGGCGCTGGCGCTTTACGCCAAGGTGCCGGGTGCGCGGTTCTTCCGGGTCGCGTGGTTCACGCCGGTGCTGATGTCCTACATCGTCGTCGGCATCCTATGGCTGTGGATCTACAACTACGATTGGGGGCCGATCAACGTCGCCTTGCGCGCGCTTGGGCTGGACCATCTGGCGCGGCCGTGGCTTGGCGATCCGGACACCGCCCTGCCCGCCCTGATCTTCGTTGCAAGCTGGATGTGGGTCGGCTTCAACATGGTCGTGCTGCTGGCAGCGCTGCATTCGCTGCCGCGGGAAGTGATCGAGGCGGCGGAACTGGATAATTGCGGCTGGGGCGGGAAGTTGATCTTCGTCATCCTGCCTCTGGTCAGCGCGACGCTTTTAAACCTGGTGGTGCTGTCGTTCATCGGCAAGATGAAGATCTTCGACCTGGTCTGGATCACCACCAAGGGCAATCCGCTCTGGTCGACGGAGACGGTCTCCACCTACGTCTACAAACGCGCCTTCGAATGGACGACGTTCGATCTGGGCTACCCGTCGACCATTGCCGCCGTCTGGTTCGTGATCGTGCTGGCCGCCGTGCTGGGACTGACCCGGCTGTTCAAGCTGCGCGAGAAGCTGGAGTACTGAGGGCGATGGCGAGCCTGAAACGCTCCATCCTGCTGCTGATCCTCTGCGGCTACACCGCGTTCGCCGCCGGCCCGTTCGTCTGGGCGGCGATGCTGTCGTTGCGCACGACGACGGAGATCCATCTCGATCATTTCGCCCTGCCCGACCCGATCCATTGGGAGAAGTTTCCGGACGCATGGTTCAATTCGAACTATGCGACCTATTTCCTGAATTCCGTTCAGGTCGTGGTCGCGGCGGTCCTGATCGTCACGATCGTCGGCGCGATGGCGGCGCACTGCCTGGCCCGGTACCGCTTCCGGTTCAACCGGCTGATCTATTTCGTGCTGTTCTCCACCATCATATTTCCGCCGCAGATCACCATCATCTCGCTGTTCCAGGTGTTGGTGAACTACGGGCTGTACAATTCGAAGCTGGGCCTGACGCTAGTCTACGTCGCCATCCAACTGCCGCTCACGGTTTACATACTGGAAAGTTTCTTCGCCCGTATCCCGGCCGACCTGTTCGATGCGGCGCGCATGGACGGCTATTCCGATTGGGAGATCTTCTGGCGCGTCGCCCTGCCTGTCGCGCTGCCGGCGGTCGCCACGACGGTAATCCTGAATTTCATTCTGCTGTGGAACGAGTTCCTGTTCGCGGTCGTGCTGATCACCGAGGAGGCGAACCGCACGCTGCCGCTGGGCATTCAGCGCTTCATCGGCGACACCCAGGAAGATATCGGGATGATCGCGACCGGCTTGATGATCGCGATCATTCCCGTCGTCGTCATCTACGCCTTTTTCTCCGAGAAGCTGATCCAAGGCATGACGGCCGGGGCCGTGAAGTGAACGAGGATCGGCCGTGGCAATCGTAAAACTCGACAACCTGACCAAGGTCTACGACCGCAGCCACGGCGCGGCGGCCGACAGCGTGTCGCTGGAAATCGGCCACGGGGAGTTCATGGTGCTGCTGGGCCCGTCCGGCTGCGGCAAGACGACCACGCTGCGCATGATCGCCGGCCTGGAATCGATTACCGACGGCACGCTGTCGATCGACGGCAAAGTCGTCAACAAGGTGCCGGCCAAGGACCGCGACATCGCGATGGTGTTCCAGTCCTACGCGCTGTATCCGCACATGACGGTGAAGAACAATCTCGCCTTCGGCCTCAGGCGCCGATCGGTGCCGCGCGCCGAGATCGAGGAGAAGGTGCAGCGGGTCGCGGCAACGCTGGAGCTCGACTCCCTCCTCGGCCGCAGGCCGCACGCGCTGTCCGGCGGCCAGAGGCAGCGCGTCGCGCTGGGCCGGGCCATCGTCCGCGACCCCAAGGTGTTCCTGTTCGACGAGCCGTTGTCCAACCTCGACGCGGCTTTGCGCGTATCGACCCGGGTGGAAATCGCCGCGCTGCACCGGCGGCTTGGCGCGACGATGATCTATGTGACACACGACCAGATCGAAGCCATGACCATGGGCACGCGGATCTGCATCATGAACGGCGGCCGCGTGATGCAGGTCGGCAAGCCGCTCCACGTTTATCGGCGGCCGGTGAACACCTTCGTCGCCGGTTTTCTGGGCAACCCGCCGATGAACCTGATCCCCGCCACGGTCACCGACCGCGACGGCGGACGCTCGGTGCGGGTCGGCGAGGCAGTGCTGCGGGTCCCTGAGAAACGGGCGCCGGCCAGCATGCCGGGCAGTCCGGTCACCTTCGGCATTCGCGCCGAGCATGTCGCACTGACCGCGCAGACCGGGGAGGACACTGCGGAAATCGCCGGCGAGGTCGTACAGGTCGAATCCCTGGGCGCCGAAACCATCGTCATGACCCGGTTGGCCGGCGTGGAGAACAATTTCGTCGCGCGCGTTGCCGGGGATGCGGACGTGACGGTCGGCGAGCGCTGCCGGCTGTTCCTGGATCTGAGCGAAACGCATCTGTTCGACGCGCAGGGGCAATCGATGTCGACCGAACCGAACGAGAGGACCGCCTGATGGCCGACCCGGCAAAGCTGACGATACGCAAATCGTTCCTCCGGCCGAGCGCCGAGCAGATCGCGACGTTCAACGACGCGCCGACCGGATGGGTGGTGGACGCGTGCGGCCGACGCGGCGCGCTGCCGCACTGGATCAAACCCATCTCGAAGAAGACCCGGTTCATTGGACCAGCCCTGACCGTGCGAACCCGCCCGGTCGACAATCTGGCGCCCTACGCGGCGCTCAAGTTCGCGACGCCCGGTGACGTTCTGGTGGTCGCCGCAGACAGCGCCGAGTCCGCTTCGGTCCTGGGCGACATCCTGCTGGGCATGGCGCGCAACTGCGGCATCGTCGCCGCCGTGACCGACGGGCTGGTGCGCGACGTGGCCGGTATCAACGCGGTCGGCATCCCGACCTTCGCGCGCGCGCTGTCGCCGAACTCCCCGTTCAAGGACGGGCCCGGCTCGGTCGGGCTGCCGGTCACGCTGGGCGGGGTTGCCGTGAACCCTGGCGATCTGCTGGTCGGTGACGCGGACGGCGTCGCCGTGGTGCCGCGCACCGATGTCCCTGCCGTGGCCAACGCGCTGACAGCGATCGCCGAGAAAGAAGCCGCGATGGAAGACGCCGTCGCGGCGGGCACGAAATATCCGGGTTGGCTGGACGACGTCCTGGCGTCCGGCGACGTCCGGTACATCGACTAGCCGGGTGGCGGATGTCCGACGACAGCGTAAAAGTTCTCTATCTCAGCCATGCGGGCGACGACGTCTACGACCTGATCCGGGCGGCGGCCAGGCCCGACTTCGAGGTCCTGGTGCTGGATGCCGACAACGACGCGGAGCGCTACCGCAAAATCGCGGACTGCGCGGCGGTGATCTGCGCGGCGACGCCGTTGCGGAAAGAACATCTGGACGCGGCGCCGCGACTGCAAGTCGTCCACCATCAGGGGGTCGGCTGGCAAGACACGACGGACTGGCGGGAGATCAGACGGCGCGGCCTGCCGCTGGCGCTGACGCCCGAGGGCACCACCGTGGGCGTCGCGGAACACACCGTGCTGCTGATGCTGGCGGCGGCGAAACGGCTGACCTTCGCCGACGCCGAACTCCGGCGCGGGCATTGGCACGTCAACAGTCTGCGTGGCGTCTCGCGCGAGCTTTACGGCAAGACCGTCGGCTATATCGGCATGGGACGCATCGCCCGCGCGGTCGCGGAACGGCTGAAGCCGTTCGGCTGCGCGGGAATTTACTGCGATCCCGAGGCCGGCCTGCCACGGGCGTACCAATACAGCCTGGGCTTACGGTCCGGCGGGTTCGAGGAAACGCTCGGCGCCGCCGATATCCTGACCGTTCATGTGCCGTTGACGGACGCGACCAGAGGTCTGATCGGCCGCGCCGCCCTGGCCCGCCTGAAACCCGGCGCCATCGTCGTGAACACCGCGCGCGGCGGCATCGTCGACGAGGCGGCGTTGGCCGAGGCGCTACGGTGCGGCCATGTGCTGGCGGCGGGGCTGGATGTCTTCGAGACCGAGCCCCCCTGCCCGGACAACCCGCTGTTCGCCCTGCCCAACGTGGTGCTGACACCGCACATTTCGGCCGGCACCCGCGACGCGATGCGGCAGAAAATGGACGCGCTGTTCACCAACCTGAGGCGGTTCTTCCGGACCGGGGAACTGGCCAATCGGGTGACGTTCGATTGAGCGGGCGTCGAGCCTTCAACAGACAAGGATGAGGCATCGACAGGCCCAACCATCGAACCCGTCATCGCGAGGTGCGGAGCGCCGCGGCGATCTGGAAAACACGGTGCGCGGCCTCTCCAGATTGCTTCGCTGCGCTCGCAATGACAGCCGGGTTTGGGAGGGGCCGTGTCGGCGGGACCATGGACCCTCGGATCAAGTCCGAGGGTGACGGATTGGGGAGGGTTCGACTAAACGCTCTACCGTCATGCTCGGACTTGATCCGAGCATCCATGGGACGGTTCTCGCAACTTGAGCCGGAAGTGCGGCAGCGGGGCGAACTGAGTTGACGACGGCGGCCTACGATGCATCACACCGCGCGGGAATGGCGGGCGGTTCCGCCGGCCAGGTAGGTGTCGAAGACGGCGCAGACCGAGCGCAGGTAGGGACGGCCGCGCGGGGTGACGCGAAGCCGGTCGCCGTCGAGCGCCGCAAGGCCGTCGTCGATCAGCGGCTTGAGGAGAGCCCGTTCGGGCCCGAACGGGCGGCCGGCGCCGGCGGACGGGGCCAGTTCGGCCAGGTCCACCTGTAGATCGCACATCAGGCGTTCGATGACCCGGCCGCGCAGCCGGTCGTCCGGACCGCGCAACAGGCCGCGCCGGACGGCGAAATCGCCGTTGCGGATAGCGTCGGCATAGTCGCCGAACGGCACCGCGTTCTGGACATAGGCGTTGTCGAACGAGCCGATGGCCGAGGCGCCGAAGCCCAGCAGCACGGACGCGCTGTCGGCGGTGTATCCCTGGAAATTGCGCCGCAGCCTGCCGGCCCGTAGGGCGATAGCCAGATCGTCGTCGGCGCGCGAAAAATGGTCGAGGCCGATCCGGCGGTAACCCCGTTCCGTCAACATGTCGGCGGCGGCCTCCGCCTGCGCGAAGCGATCCGATGCGCCGGGCAGGTCATCCTCCGCAATCAGGCGCTGATGCCGCTTCATCCACGGCACGTGCGCGTAACCGAACAACGCGAGACGATCGGGCCCGAGGTCGGCCGCAAGATCGGCGCTGCGCAGCACGTCCATCACCGTCTGCCGCGGCAGCCCGTACATCAGGTCGAGATTGAGCCGGACGATGCCGGCGCCGCGGAGCCAGTCGACGGCACGGGCCGTCATGTCGTAGGGCTGAATCCTGTTGATCGCCAGTTGGACCGCGATGTTGAAATCCTGCACGCCGAGGCTGGCGCGATTGACACCGGCCGCGCCGAGCGCACACGCCATCTCTTTCGTCAAGGTCCGCGGGTCGATTTCGACCGCGACCTCGGCATCCGGCGCCATGGAGAAGCGCCGCGCGATCAGCGCCATCAGCCCGGCGAAGTCGGCGTCGCTCAACATACTCGGCGTGCCGCCGCCCCAGTGTATCTGGGCGACCGCGGGCCGACCGGGGATGGCATCGGCCACCATCTCCACTTCCCGTTCCAGCAAGCGAACGTAGTCGGCAATCGGGCCGTAGCGGCGCACCACCTTGGTGTGGCAGCCGCAGTACCAGCACATCTCGGCACAAAACGGCACATGCAGGTACAAGGAGAGCCTCTCGCCGTCGGAAACGGCGGCCAGCAGATCGCGGTACGCGCCGGCGCCGACGCCGTCATGGAAATGCGGCGCCGTCGGGTAGCTGGTGTAGCGCGGGACGGGGCCGCCGTAACGGTCGAGTAAGCCTTGGTCCATACGCGATGAATAAGACGGTATCGGCCAGGGGCGATTGATCCATATCAAGCGGCAAAATTATCGATTCTATATTGCAATTCATTCTTAATAACATATTGTGGCGACATTCGCCTATGATGCGGTTTGGGGCAATCAAGAAACGAGGGAGTCATCGAATGGGCCGTGCGGTTCCGGCACCGCTGCAGCGAAAGACGCGCGTCGTTGCGGACCTGACCTTTCCGGAGTTCTTCGTCGTCTGGGCCTTGCGGCAACGCCAGCGGCATGGTGACGCGAGACAGCGCTACGTTCCCGAATTTCTCCGCGCGTTCGGCACCGCCCGCCTTCTGCCTGCCCTGGACGCCTTCGATGCCGTGGTGGCGCTTGTCGGAATCGGTTCGGACAATACGGTCCTCGCGGGCCGGTACGACGATCAATGCCTGTCGATATTCGAGGAAGACACGCTGACCGTATTGGCGGCTTTACAATGCGACGACCGCCGCCTGGCTTACAGGACGGTGAACTGGATAGCCGACCGCGATAGCCGAGAGGCATTCGTTCGGCACGCCGGTCGCTTTGCGACCCTGATGTCCGACGCCGGCTACAAGGTGCCGGGGCAAACCGGCGCCGTATCGGCAGTACCGGCCGGAACGTCCTCTCCAATGCAACGCCGCACGCTTTCGGGGACCGAAGAGGTATCGGACCTGACGCGGGCCGAAACGGTCGTGGTCGGCGGTTTCAGGGCCTGGGTCGGCGCCATGCAAAAAAGCAAAGCGCCGCTTGGAGCGCTCGAAATCCATTTCGCCAAATTCGGCGTTCGCGAGGGCGCGGAAAGCCTGGATTGCATTCTCTATAACCTGTCGGTCGCGGCGACGCGTCAGATCGACGTTCGCTGCGGCAAATGCCCGTCGCTTTCGCCTGACGAGGCGCGCCTTCTGCACGGCGTCGCGTGGTTACAGCAAAACCGTCCGGAGCCGGGCCATGACGTCCTGGCCGGCTGGCTGCCGCCGGCGGCGGTTCGGATGACATTTCCGGCGCTGCGCGGCCTGGCCAACGGTCTGTCGCGCGCCGGGCTTACGCTGCCTGTCCGGTCGTGGCGGTTCCCGGCGGGACGGGACGGCGAAATCGTCGAGTCCGCAACGGTGCGCCCGCCGGATAGACGACCGCTGCCGACTATTCACTGACCCCTACCCACCCGGTCATATCCGACGGGAGAAACGCCGACCGAGCGACCGTTTTCCCCAACCAACAGGAGAGTAAGCATGAAACAAGCCGGCGACCGCATTCCCGACACGGTCTTCAAGATCCGCGAAAACGACGCCTGGACCGAATGGACCAGTCAGGACCTTTTCAAGGAAAAAACGGTCGTTCTGTTCGCCCTGCCCGGCGCCTTTACGCCGACCTGCTCGTCCACTCACCTGCCCGGTTACATGGCGATGTCGGAGCCGTTGCGGGCACAGGGCGTCGACGAGATCCTGTGCCTTTCCGTCAACGACTCGTTCGTCATGAATGCCTGGGCCAAGGACCAGGGCGTCGACGACGAGGTGCGCATGGTTCCGGACGGCAGCGGGCACTTCACAGAACAGATGGGCATGCTGGTGGACAAGGACGACCTCGGCTTCGGCAATCGCTCCTGGCGCTACTCGATGCTGGTCGTCGACGGCGCGATCGAAAAGATGTTCGTGGAGGACCGCAACCAGCCCGGCGACCCGTTCGAGGTGAGCGACGCCGGTACGATGCTGGGCTATCTGACCAGCCGGAACGCAAACCGGAAGATGGCGGGCTGAAGCGGTGACGGTGCCGGGGGCGTAGCCGCGCTCAGCCGGACACCTGGTAGCCGATCATCGTCGAGATTTCGGTTCAGACGGAGACGGAGGTCGGCGGCAATGCGGCGGGCGCCGGCCGGCCGCGCAGCGTCTCGCCCAGCCGGCGAAGGGCGGCGTCGGCCTGCGACGCGGCTTCCCGATCGTTGTGCGCCTCGTCCGGCGCAGGGCGCCGGCGGCGTACGTCCTCCAGCAGGCTTTTCGCCTCGGCGACCACCCGGCGGGCTTCGTCCAGCACCTCGCGGTCCTTTCGCCGGCCGTCGAAGACGAGCGACCGGTCGGCGAACTCCCGCTGCTCGTTTTCCGCATAGGCCCGCACGGCGGCCTCCGGGTCCGGCTGAGCGGCCCGGTCTTCCGTCTTCTCCGCCTGGGTCGCCCGGGCGGCGCGCGCTTCCGCCTCGGCTTCCGCTTCGGCCTCCCGCCCCGCCGCCCGCGCATCGGCGACCGCCGACTGGCCGCCCACCGCGGCGCTGGCGCCAAGTTCCTTGGTCGCGGCCGCATAGGCGCCGATGGCCTGCGCCAGTTCCCTCAGGACGCGCTGCACCTCGCGGGCCACGGCCTTCGGGGTTAATCCGCCGAACATGCGGAGCTGGCGGATCTTCTGTTTCGCTTCCTCGATTTTCCGCTCGGCGGCCTGCCGGCGCAGCTTGGCCGGGTCGTTCTCCTGCCGCACGCGGGTCATCGTCGCATTGGCGTCGCGCAGCGTGTCGAGCTTCTCCCGGCTTTCCTCGTCCGGGGCGGTGGTGAGCAGCCGGGTCGCGATCCGCTTGGCGGAGGCACCGGTATCGAACAAAGCCGCCAAGCCCTTCAGGCCGACCTGCCCGAACGAGGTATCCGATTTGCCGATCATCCGCCGCTCCGCGTTGCAATCGATCGCCCCACGCCGCGAAACTAAATCCAACATGGATAACGCTTCCTTAATAATGCGACTTCGGCGGGTATCGCGCAGTAAACCGAGACAAATACGCTAGGCAAACCGACGCAAAGCAGCCTCCTTTCGCCTAAGTACTATTGCGTGTTGAAGCCTCGGCGCCGCGAACCACTTGTTAAGTCATCGGTAAGTTCGGCGGTCTTCGGACCGAGAATCGAACGCGATTGCGAGGGAATCATGAAACGCATCATCCTGATTGGCCTGGTCGCCGTGGTGGTGGTGGCCGGCGCCGGGGTCTTTTTCCTGTATTCGTCGCTTAATTCGATCGTCAAGGCGGCCGTCGAAACGGTCGGTTCCGAGGTTACCGGCACCCAGGTGGTCCTGGACGACGTGGAGATTTCGCCGACCGACGGACTGGGCGCGCTGCGCGGCTTTCACCTGACCAATCCCAAGGGCTTCGGCGAGGGCGACGCCTTCAAGTTCGATCAGGTGAAAGTGCTGATCGACGTGGCGACCATCGCCAGCGACCCGGTCGTCATCAAGGAAGTCAGCATCGACGGACCGGAAATCGGCTATGTGTTGCAGGACCAGTCGTCGAACTTCGACCGCATCAAGAAGAACGTCGAAGGCCATGCCGGCGGCGGTGGCGGTAAATCCGCGGACAGCGGCTCAGGATCGGACGGGCCGAAGATCGTCATCGAGAACCTGTACCTCCGCAACGGCAAGGTGAGCGCGCGGGCGCCGGCGCTGTCGGACAAAAGCCTGGAGGCGCCGCTGCCGACGATTCACCTGGCCAATATCGGCAGGGAGAACAACGGCGCGACGCCGGCGGAAATCGCCAAGCAGACGGTCGACGCGGTCCTGAAGTCGGCGACCGCGGCGGTGGCGAAGCTGGATCTCGGCGCGCTGGGCGAAGAGGTCGAAAAAGCGGCCAGGCAGGCGGAACAGGCCGCGGCCAAGAAGGCCGAGGGCGCCGTGAAGGGCATCACCGAAGGCGCCGGCAAAGCGGCCGAGGACGCGACCGGCAAGCTGAAGAAGCTGTTCGACTGACAGGTTCAGCCGGGCGACGCTGAAAATCGCGGGGCAAGGCAACGAAACTCTTCGGCGGAATCGCCGTTTTTCAGCAGCCTAGCCTGCCAAGCGGTCATTCCGGCAGGCCCGCCGTCCGCAGGCCGTCGACCATGCGCGCCAGGTGTTCGGGCCTGGCATAGGGGAACTGACGGCCGAGGGCCGTGGCCGTCGCCGCCGGCATGAGCCTGAGGATCTCGGCACCGGCCTTCCGGGCCCCCGCCTCGTCCCCCGACGCCGCTTTAACCGCCGCCAGGAACATGTAGGAGACCGGGAAATCCGGGGTCCTCTCGATGACGGTGCGCAGATACTTCTCGGCCTCGGCATAACGCCCCAAAAGCAGATACATGTTGCCGTAGTTGACCAGGAAGAACGGCGGGAAGTGGGGATCCAGGCGCACGGCCCGATCGTTCGGTTCGACGGCGAGTTCCGGCCGGCCGCTGTAAGTCAGCGTCGACGCGTACCAAACGTAGCCTTCGGAAAAGTTCGGATCCAGGGCCAGGGCCTTTTCATGCTCCGCCAGGGCCCGGTCGTGGCCCTCGCCCCACATGTGCATCCAGCCCAGGTAGGAATGCGCCGCGGCCAGATCCGGATCCAGCGTCGCCGCCAGTTCCGCGTCGGCAATAGCCTCGTCCAGCGCGCCCGGCGCCGTGTTCCACTTGAAGAACCAGGCGTGGAACCTGACGTAACCGCGGATTGCGAGCGCCCAGGCGAATTCGGGGTCCAGCGCCAGCGCCCGGTCGAACATGCCGTGGGCTTCCGCATTGGCTTGGGGACCCGGTTCCCGGTAGCGGATGCGGCCGCGCAGGAACCAGTCGCGCGCCTCCGGGTTGGCGGTGTACTGGCTGCCCAGCCGGTCTTTTTCTCCCGCCGACAGTTGCACGGACAGGGCCGACACGATTTTCTCGGTGATCTCGTCCTGCAACGCGAATATGTCGTCCAGCGTTCCGTCATGGCGTTCGGCCCAGACGTGGTGGCCGCTCTCGGCATCGATCAGCTGGGCGTTGATGCGCACCCGGTTGCCGGCCTTGCGGACGCTGCCCTCCAGCACGTAGCGGACACCCAACTCGCGGCCCACCTGGCGCAGGTCCACCGACTTGCCCTTGTAGACGAAGGACGAGTTGCGGCCGATCACCAACAGGCCGGAGAGTTTCGAGATATCCGTGATCAGGTCTTCCGTCATGCCGTCGGAAAAATACTCCTGGTCCGGATCGCCCGACATGTTTTCGAACGGCAGCACCGCGATGGAGGGCTTGTCCGGCAACGGCGGCGTGGGAGCGGCCGGCTCGGCCGCCGGCGCCGTGGCCTGCCGGTCCCCGGCAAGGGCGCGGAACACCCGGACCGGACGGGCGATGTTCTTGACCTCGACCTCGCCCATGTCGTGCAGGGCGATATCCATCCGGTCGCGCACCTGGTCACGGGCGGTGCGGGATATGCAGATGCCACCCGGGTCGGCCAGACCTTCCAGGCGCGCGGCGACATTGACGCCATCGCCAAGCAGGTCGTCGCCCTGGGCTATGACGTCGCCGACGTTGATACCGATCCGAAATTCGATCCGCCTGGTTTCTTCTACTTCCGTATTACGCCGGGCCATGCCTTCCTGAACGGCGACGGCGCACCGCACGGCATCGACGGCGCTCGGGAATTCCAGCAGCAGGCTGTCGCCGGCTGTATTGGCGATACGGCCGCCATGCTCGGCGATCAGCGGGTCGAGGAGTTCCTCGCGATGGGCGTGGAGGGAGCGCAAGGTTCCCTCCTCGTCCAGGCCGACGAGGCGGGAATAACCCGCTACGTCCGCCGCAACGATGGCGGCCAAGCGCCTGTTGGTCCGTTCTGTCATGCGGAAAGTCTAGCGGCCGGCGAGAGGGGTGGGAACAGCGAAACGGTCTACGCCAGCGCCGTCGTCAATCCCGGCTTTTGGCTATTCCCGCAGGATGGGCCAGGGAACCGGTGCTTTGATTTCCTTCAACGTGAAGGTCGTGTGCATCGCCTTGAGGCCCGGAAGACGCCGTATCGTCGTCATGGCGAAGTCCGCGTAGGAATCGAGGTCCTTTGCGACCACCTGCAGCAAAAAGTCCGTGCCACCGGTGATGCTCCAGCAGGCGACGATTTCAGGAAGCGCGGCCAACGCCCGCTCGAATGCCACGGCTTCGGCTTCGCTGTGATGCTCGATGGAGACATTGATGAAGCCGAGTACGCCCCAGCCAAGGCCGCGACGGTCGAGGACCGCCGAGTAGCCTTTGATCAGCCCCTCGTCTTCGAGCCGTTTGATGCGACGCCATGTCGGAGATGTGGACAGGCTGATCTTTTCAGCAAGATCCGCAACGGTGGATCTGGCGTCCTCCTGCAGGGCGCTCAGCAATCTGATGTCGGTCGCGTCAAGTCGCATATGAGGCCATCTATTCTATCTTTTTGCCTTATTAGTCGATTTTATGCCCTAATTTCTCTCATTTGAAGGCAAAAATGGAAAGTTTTGATACCGTCATTCGAGCTAACCTTCACACATGCAAACCGATAAACCACTTTCCGGCCAAGCGGCCATGGTCACCGGGGCCGCGTCGGGCATCGGTCGCGCCTGTGCGCTCCTGCTGGCGCAGCGTGGCGCGACGGTCGGACTCGTCGATCGCGATGCCGACGGCCTAGAAATTCTCGAGTCGGAACTCCGAGCGAACGGCGCGCTGACCGTCATCCGTCCCGCAGACGTCTCGAATCCCGAGGCGATTGCGGATGCGGTGAGTGAACTTGCACAGGCGTTGACCGGGCTGGAGATCGCGATCAACGCGGCCGGCATCGAGGGCTCCTTGGGTCCGCTCGCCGAACTCGAAGACGACGCCTTGGAAGCGCCGTTTGCGGTGAATGTGCGCGGCGTATTCCTCGCGATGAAGCATGAAATTCGGGCGATGCGTAAATCGGGCGGCGGCGCGATCGTCAATATGTGTTCGATCTACGGCGTGAACGGGCAGCCGCGATTTGGCCTGTACGCGGCGACCAAGCATGCCGTGGCCGGACTCACCAAAACCGCGGCGCTGGAGAACGCCGCGGCGGGCGTTCGCATCAACGCCGTCGCACCGGGCCCTATCGCGACCCCCTTGCTCGAACGCGCGACCGGCGGCGACCCCGAGCGGGTGGTGCGGAACATTCCGATGCGGCGGCTGGGCCAGCCCGAAGAGGTTGCAAGAGCCGCTCTTTGGCTTGCGAGTTCCGAAGCCGGCTTTGTGACCGGCCATCTCCTCTCGGTCGATGGCGGAATGATCGCCCAGGCGGCCAATACCCCGGATTGATGAACAGAGGATACGACGAATGCCCAAAGGCTACGTGCTGTGTGAAATCGACGTCCACGATATGGATCTTTACCGACAGGAGTATATGAGCCGGTCGGGCCCGGCGGTGGAGGCCTTCGGCGGCCGCTTTATCGTCCGCGGGGGAGAGCCCGAGGTGCTTGAAGGAGGTCGCGATACAACCCGCGTCGTTATCGTGGAGTTCGAAAGCCGGGAGAAGGCTCGGGAATTCTATTTCTCCGAGACATATCAGGAAGCGGCAGCCTGGAGAAAGAGGGCGGCCAGCACCCATTACACCCTTGTTGAAGGCGCGGAATAAAAGATGGCGTCGGATCAACGCATCGCAATCGTCGTCGATCCATCGTTGCCGCTCGGTCTTCTCGCCAACACGATTGCGACAGTCGCAATCGGCGTCGGGGCCGCCGAGCCCAGCTTCGGCGGCACGCGCCTGACTGATCTTTCCGGCCGATGCATTTGCAACAGCGCGGATCGGCCCGTTCCGATACTGCAGGCGTCGGCAGAGGACATTCGAGCGCTTTTGCTGAAGGCTTTGCCGGCACCGGAAACCGGCACCGTCGTTGCATTTCCGGAATTCGCGCGAAACCTCCATTCGTTCGCCGAATACCGCGATCTTTTCCCATCGCGCGATCTGAGCAGCGAACCGATCGAGGGGCTTGGCCTGGCGGGGCCGGGCAAGTGGGTCAAATCGCTCACGGGCGCCCTCAAGTTATTGCGTTGATCCGAGGCAGCATGAACACCCCGCTCCATTCGCCTCGGCCCGCGGCCGATCGGAAATCCATTTTTGGAACCGTGGAGCCTTATGCCGGCGATCCGATCTTCGGACTGCTCGATTCCTTCAGGGCCGATCCGCGGCAAGACAAGATCAACCTCGCGATAGGCGTCTACACCGACGGCGACGGAAGAATCCCGGCGCTCGAATCCGTCCGATCGGCTCGCGAAAAGATCGGGTGGGGGCCAAGGCCTTACCTGCCGATGGAAGGCCACGCAGCGTATCGCAGCGCGGTCCAGCGGATCGTCTTCGGCGAACAGAACGCCGCCGTTGCCGAAAATCGCGTTGCGACGATACAAACGATCGGCGCGACCGGCGCGATCGGCATCGCCGCCGACTTTCTGGCGAAACACTGCCCGGACCGCACTGTCTATGTCAGCGATCCGACCTGGGACAACCACCACGGCTTGTTCCAGCGGGCGGGCTTCGAAACCGCGCGCTACCCCTACTGGGATGCGAACACACGCTCAATCCCGTTCGACCGTTTGCTGGACACGCTCGACAATGCCGCGCCAGGCGCGATCGTCGTCATTCAGCCGGCTTGCCACAATCCGACGGGCCTGGATCTCTCTCGCGCCCAGGAAGCGGAGCTGACCGCGTTGATGATCCGCAAGCGCCATATCGCGGTGTTCGATGTCGCGTACCAGGGCTTCGGGTCGGGATTGGCGGAAGATGTCGCTTTTGTCCGGCGCTACGCCGATAAGGCAGCCTGTCTCGTCGCCTACTCTTTTTCCAAGAATTTCGCGCTTTACGGAGAACGTTGCGGGGCCTTGAACGTCGTATGCCACGATGTCGGCGAGGCCAGGCGTGTCCTCGGGCAATTGGTCCTGGCCGTCAGGCGTTCCTACTCGGCCCCGCCGACGACCGGCGCGCTGCTGGTGGCCGAGGTTTTGAACGATCCTTTGCTGTTTCGTCAGTGGTCCGAAGAACTGACACGGATGCGTCAGCGCCTGGATACGATGTGTGCCGCGCTCGCCCAGGCGATCGGTGCCGTATCGAAAGACATGGACGTCGGCTTTCTCGGCCAACAACGCGGCATGTTCAGGTATCCGGCGCTATCAAACGCGCAGATCGAAGCCATGCGCGCGCGCGACGGGGTCTATTTGGCCGACGGCGGCCGACTCTGCCTGGCCGCTCTCATGCCGGAACACGTGGAAACCGTGGCGCGCAGTCTCGTGGCCGAAGCCGAAGGCGCTCTCGACCGCCGAAACGTATGAATACGCTCGTTCTCCCTGTCCTTCCCGGCCGGCGAACGCCGTAGCCGCGAAAAAGAAGGGGTTGGTGCGGGCGGCCGGACTCGAACCGGCACGGGCTTACGCCCGAGGGATTTTAAGTCCCTTGCGTCTACCAATTCCGCCACGCCCGCACGGGGTGCATGCTTAGCGCAATTCGGCGGGCGGCGCTATGTGGATTGGCCGGGGGTCGCGAGGCCGTGAGAGCACGGAGCTCGGCCGGTCGAGATTGCTTCGCTGCGCTCGCAATGACAGTCAGGTTTGGATGGGATAGCACGAGCGCCGCCGTACGGCTTCGCTGTCATCGCGAGGCCCGGAGGGCCGCGGCGATCTGGAAAACGCGGGGCGCTGCTTTTCGAGATTGCTTCGCTTCGCTCGCAATGACGGCGCGGATGGCGCCGTCAGTTGTGCCGGCGGAGCTCCAGGCGGGCGATTTGGTTGCGGTGGACTTCGTCGGGGCCGTCGCCGATGCGGAGGTAGCGGGCGAGGGAGTAGGCCAAGGGCAGGCCGAAGTCGTCCGCGACGCCGGCGGCGCCGTGGGCCTGGATCGCCCAGTCGACCACGCGGCAGGCCATGTTGGGCGCGGCGACCTTGATCATCGCGATTTCTTTCCGCGCCGCCTTGTTACCCGCGCGGTCCATCTTGTCGGCGGCCGCCAGGGTCAACAGGCGCGCCTGGTCGATCAAGATCCGCGATTCGGCGATGCGTTCCTGGGTCACGGTCTGTTCGGACACCGGCTTGCCGAAGGCGACGCGCGACTTGGCGCGCTTGCACATGCGCTCCAGCGCCCGTTCGGCCAGGCCGATCAGGCGCATGCAGTGATGGATGCGGCCGGGGCCGAGGCGGCCCTGCGCGATCTCGAAGCCCCTGCCCTCGCCCAGCAGCATATTGGCGGCGGGCACGCGCACGTCCTCGAACAGGATCTCGGCGTGGCCGTGCGGCGCGTCGTCGTAGCCGAAGACGGGCAGCATGCGTTCGACCGCGATGCCGGGGGTGTCCATGGGCACCAGGATCATCGACTGCTGGCGGTAAACGTCCTCGTTCGACGGGTCGGTCTTGCCCATGAAGATCATCACCTTGCAGCGCGGGTCACCAGCGCCGGAGGTCCACCACTTGCGGCCGTTGATCACGTAGTCGTCGCCGTCTCGTTCGACGCGGGACTCGATGTTGGTCGCGTCGGAGGAGGCGACCGCCGGTTCGGTCATGGCGAAGGCGGAGCGGATCTCGCCGGCGAGCAGCGGTTCCAGCCAGCGCTGTTTCTGTTCATCCGTGCCGTAGCGGGCGAGGACTTCCATGTTGCCGGTGTCCGGCGCGGAACAGTTGAACGGCTCTGGCCCGAACGGCGAGCGGCCCATGATCTCGCAGAGCGGGGCGTATTCCAGGTTGGTGAGGCCGGCGCCGAGGTCGCTCTCCGGCAGGAACAGGTTCCAGAGCCCCGCCTCGCGCGCCCTGGCTTTCAGGTCCTCCATCAGCGGGATCGGCTGCCAGCGGTCGCCATCGGCAATCTGGGCGAACATCGTTTCTTCGTTGGGATAGACGTGGGCGTCCATGAAGGCGCCGACGCGCTCTTGCAGCGCCTGGACTTTGAGTGAATGCTGGAAATCCATAGTAACTCCTTCAGTAGAGCATAAACGATGGACAAACCGATCACCAACCGGCCGGCGGTCGACGCCGAGGAGATTCTGGAAGGCATTCGCGAGTGGGTCATGATCGAAACGCCGAGTCATGACGGCGCGGCAGTCAACAAACTGGTCGATGTGGTCGGCGACCAGATGAGCGTGCTCGACATGCGCCTGGAGCGGGTTCCGGGGCGCGACGGTTACGGCGACGTGCTGATGGCGCGGACGCCATGGGGCGGCGACGGGCCGGGCATCCTAGTGCTGAGCCACCTGGATACGGTGCATCCGATCGGCACCATCGAGAACGAGCTGCCGTACCGGCGCGAGGGCGACAAGGTGTTCGGCCCGGGCATCTACGACATGAAGGGCGGCGCCTACCTCGCCTACTACGCGCTACGTCACATCATGCGCGAGGGCCGGGAAACGCCGCTGCCGATCACGTTCCTCTATGTGCCGGAAGAGGAAATCGGCAGCCCGACGTCGCGCGAAATCATCGAGCGCGAGGCGCTGAAGAACAAATATGTGCTGGTCACCGAGCCGGCGCGGGACGGCGGCCGGATCGTCACCGCGCGCAAGGGCGTCGGCCATTACCGGATCGAGGTGACCGGCAAGCCGGCGCATGCGGGGATGCGCCACCAGGACGGCGCCAGCGCGATTCGCGAGATGGCGCGACAGATCCTAGCAGTCGAGGCGCTGACCGACTACGACCGCGATATCACCACGAACGTCGGGCTTATTTCCGGCGGCACCGGCACAAACGTGGTGCCGGCCAACTGCGTCGCGGAAGCGGAAGCGCGATTGCCGGACCCGGAAACGGCGGACGAGATCTGCGCGAAAATCCTGGGACTGACGAGCACCGACCAAAACGTGACGGTCGCCGTGAGTGGCGGCATGAACCGCCCGCCCTACCGCAAGTCCGAGGCGATCGCCGAATTGTTCGAGCACGCGAAAGGCCTGGCCAAGGAGATCGGTTTCGACCTGGAGGAAGTGCCGCTGACCGGCGGCGGCAGCGACGGCAACTTCACCGCGGGGCTGGGCGTGCCGACACTGGACGGGCTCGGCGTGGACGGCCGCGGCGCTCACGCCCACGACGAACAGCTCTACTTTTCCTCTCTCGAACCCCGCGCCGCGCTGATGATCCGGTTGTTCGAGACGCTTCGCTGACGACACGAAATAAAAGGTCGATCAAGGCAGCCTTCATTCGACCTGGAGTTTTTTTTCTTGCCGTTTCCAGCTAGACAAAACTTCTATATTTCAAATTGATGGAGGATTTCTTTCAACCGTCACATTGTCGTGCTATTCAATCTGTGGGCGCATCGTGACATCAGCAAGCGGAGATCGGCCATGGTTGGCAAGACTTCCTCTGCCGTCGTTCTGGGCGGCCTCCTCACAATCGCAACCGCCGCCGTTTCACCGGCGCAGGCGGCCGCCTTCGTCGGCGGCATCGGCGGGCCGGGAACATCGTCGTTCGGCGTACGGCTGGACTTCGTCGATCCGAGCGGGCCGCTCGGCAGCGGCGCGCTCGATATTTCATACGACGTTCTGTCGGGATCGGCGCTGCGGGGCAGGATCGGCAATGCCTCCGCGTCGGCCGACGCCGGCGGCGTGTCGACCGACGGCGCGACCTTTATCGATATCTCCGGCAGCGCGGAAGTATCGGCCGATGGTGTCGGCCTCGCCTTCGCGCGGGCGCGCCGGGCGGTCAACGTCCAGATCGAAAACCTGACATCGGATCCGCTGGATCTTGTCGCGCTGCTGTTCTACGAGATCAATACAACGCTGGAAGTGGACGACCCGTCGCGGGAGTTCGCGGCCGCGCGCTGGGACATCGGGCTGGGTAACGACCCGTTCGGGTTCGGCGTGACCGGCGAGTCGCGGCAGGTGGGCTGCATCGACGACTGCTTCGTCCCGTTCGACTTCAATGAGGACGAGGCCGGCTTCCAGTTGGCGGCCGGCGAATCCGTGTCGGTCGACATGTTCTTCGACTTCACCTACGCGGCGGTCTCGCTGGGCGAAGCAAACCCGTCCATCGGCACCGGCCCGGCCGAGACCTTGACGGCGGACGAAACGTTCGAGATGGCGGGAGCCGCGGTGCCGACCCCGGGCATGCTGGCCCTGTTGGGGATCGCATTTGCCGGGTTGGGATTGGCCCACCGCCGACGCCGCTGACCGAAACATTCCGGGCGGCGACTGGCCGCCGCCCGGAACACATCGCCGTGATCCGCACGCGGACCGCGGCGCGACGGCTGGACAGGCCGCTGTCAGCACCGCATGATTTCTCCAATGAAACGAGACGTTCCAAAAAAGCGAGCGTCCGAGGGAAGGAACCGTCATTGGAGGGGGCACATGTTCTTGCGCATCATCACGACATTGCTTGGCACGGCAGCGTTGCTGACCGGCACCGCGACAGCCGATACAACCGACGTTAGATGGCACGACCGGGTGGTGGTCGCAAAGTCGGGCGATCATTGCGTCGACGATCCGAACTGCTTCAACCGGTATCATTCGGCGATCCCCGCGGTCGTCCGGGCGAAGCCGGGCCAGCACATCGTGTTCGAGACCCGCGACGCGCTCGACTCCGACCTTGGTTTGGACTCGACCGCCGACGACCTGGCCGCCGTCGACCTCAACCTGGTGCATCCGATGACAGGACCAGTGTTCGTCGAAGGCGTGGCGCGCGGCGACGTGCTGGCCGTCACCCTGGTCGACATCGAACCGGACCAGTACGGCTATACCCTGATCGTGCCGGGCTTCGGCTTCCTGCGCGACAAATTCACCGAACCCTACATCGTGAACTGGAAGGCGTCGCGGCTGGGCGCCACGTCCGACCAGATGCCGGGCGTGCGCATCCCGTTCCAGGCGTTCATGGGATCGGTCGGCGTGCTGCCGGGCGATCCGGAAGTCGACAAATGGCTGAAGCGCGAGACGGATCTGGCCTCGGCCGGCGGCGTCGCGCTGGGCCCGCAGCCGGTCGGCGCCAAGCCCGCCGATATCTGCGGCCCGAACGGTGCCCACGCCGACAAGTGCCTGCGCACCATCCCGCCGCGCGAGAACGGCGGCAACATGGACGTGAAACAGATGCAGATCGGCACCACGCTGCTGCTGCCCTGCTTCGTCGACGGCTGCGGCCTGTTCGTCGGCGACGTGCATTTCGCGCAGGGCGACGGCGAGGTTTCCGGCACCGCCATCGAAATGGGCGCGACCGTGACCGTCGTCACGGAAGTGCGCAAGGGCGAGGGCGCTGAGATCACCGCGCCGCAGGTCGAGGGCGGTCAGCAGTTGAAGGCAATCGCGCCGGCCCGGTTCTACCAGACCGTCGGTTTTCCGCTGAAGGACGCAGGCGAAGTGCCGCCGTTCATGACCTACATCGATTCCGAGAAGCTGAAAGGCCTGGAAAACCTGTCCGAGGACCTGACCCTGGCGGCGCGCAACGCGCTGAGCGATATGATCGACTATGTCGTGCGCGAGCACGGCCTGACCCGCGAGCAGGCCTACATCCTGTGCAGCGTGGCCGCCGACCTGCGCGTCGGGCAGGTGGTGGACGTGCCGAACTATGTGGTGACCATGGTGCTGAACCTGGACGTGTTCGCGCCCTGACGGCGGCACCGATGAACCGACGTAGCCTGCTTAAACTGGGGATTGCCGCCGCGGCCGTCACGGTGGGCGGCGGCCATACCCCATATCGGCAGTGGGCGGTTTATCGCCGGAAGCATCTGTTGATCGGCACGGCCAAGGCCGACCCGGCTTCCTACGCGCTGGGCAAGCGGCTCGCGGCCCTGCTGGCGGAAAAGCTGCCGGAGAGCAAGGCGCGGGTGACGAGAGGACCGGACTCACGCCGGCTGGCCAGCCTGATCGCCACCGGACAAATCGATGTCATATTGCTGCGCCGCGACGAGGCGGCGGCGCTGGCGGAAGGGCGGGGCGACTTCGCGGACTATGGTCCGGTCGAACTGCGCGGACTGTTCGCCGTGGACGATCATATATTGGTCAGCCGCGACGACTTTCCCGACCGGCATGCCTACCTGGTCGCGGGGACGCTGACGGACCATACGGAAACGTGGGACGGCGCCGGGCCGTATTCGGATGGGCCGGTGCCCGCTCATGCCGGCGCTCAGGCGTTTGCACTGAAGCAACCGTTGCCCGACCTGAAAGAAAGCGACGTCGCCGCGACACCTGGATCACATCCACACAAGCACTAGCCGCGGCGACGCCTCTTTCTCCCGCCGGATCGACGGTGTTAGTTGCCGTAAAGCGAGTTCTGATCGCGCAGGATCTCGACCAGCGGCCGGTCGTCGAACTTCTCGAAGGTGCCGGCGCCGACGACGACATTGCTCTGCGACGTGCGGCTTTCCAGCTTCTCGATACGCTGTTCGAGCTGAGCGATCCGCTTTTCGACGTCCTGCGACGTGCCCTGAGCGGCCTGGGCGGCCGAGCCCACCATCAATGCGGCACCGAACAGACCAGCGCCGATAGCGGCGGTCGCGCGACGTGTCATGGTTTTGGCATGTGCGTTCTTCATGGTTTCATCTCCAGACGGTTCGAATACTTGCGGCTTCGGCGGCCCAGTCTCAACAAGCGGACGGCAAGTCTTAAGCCAGGTAAATCCAAGTGTTGTTCTGACGCCGAGGCCTTGCGTTAGACCTGGGCATAGAAACCGGTTTTGAAAGGAGCGAAGCGATCAAAAGTCTGTAACGATAATGAGATCGCGGTTCTTAGGCCGGCCCCTATTGACTATTTCAGAATCAGCACCGGAAACTGGGATAACTCTATGCATGCAATTGCACGGAAGTTCCGCGAAACCGTCGCCGGCTACCTGCAGAAGGAATCGCCGCACTACCGCACCATCTCGTTCAGCGATCCCGACAAGCTGCGCCGCCACCTGCACCCCGGCGACATCGTGCTGGTCGAAGGCAACCAGCGGGTCAGCGGTGTCATAAAATATTTGACGCAGTCGACCTGGTCCCATGCGGCTCTGTTCGTCGGCGACGCCCTGCCCGACGGCAACGGCGGCCCGATGCTTGTCGAGGCCGACTTTCGCGCCGGCGTGATCGCGGTGCCGCTGACCAAGTACGCGACCTTCAACACGCGGATCTGCCGGCCCGTCGGCCTGAACGACAGCGACCGGCGCCGCGTCGTGCAGTTCATGATCGACAGCCTGGGCAAGCAATACGACATGAAGAACGTGATCGACCTGATGCGGTATCTGTTGCCGCTGCCGCCGCTGCCGGTGCGCTGGCGGCGGCAGTTGCTCGCGCTCGGCAGCGGCGATCCGACCCGGGCGATCTGTTCGACGCTGATCGCGCAGGCCTTCGAGACGGTGCGCTACCCGATCCTGCCCGAGGTCGGGCTCGTCACCGTATGCGACGACGAGGACCGCGACTGTTCGATCCGCGAGATCATGCATATCAGGCATCACAGCCTTTACGTGCCGCGCGATTTCGACCTCTCGCCCTATTTCGACGTGGTCAAGCCGACGCTGGGCGAAGGGTTCGACCACCGGGGCCTCGTCTGGGCGCACGATTTCGCCGAGCAGACCACGCAACGGGCGCGCGCATAACGCTTGTTCAAAATGCGCAGAATGTATGACACTCTCGACACCATAGACTTTGGGAAGAGAGTGGAGCGCGAAAATGAATTTCATTATGTACAGCCGTGGGTTGGCGGCGGTTGCCGCGGCCGTCCTCGCATCCGCCGGCACGGCGGCGGCGCAGGACGTCAAGATCGGCGCGCTTAACGGCATGACCGGCGGCCTGGCCGCCTATGCGCCGCCGATCATCGACGGCCAGCAACTGGCCGTGAACCATGTCAACGAGCAGGGCGGCATCCTCAACGGCCGGAAGCTGGAACTGGTGTTGGGCGACACCCAGTCCAACCCCGCCGGCGCGGTGGACGCCGCGCAGAAACTGATTTCCGTCGACGGCGTGGTCGGCATCGTCGGCGCGCTGGCGAGCAGCGCCACCATCGCCTCGGCGACCAGCGTCAGCGTACCGGCGGGCGTGCCGCAGATCTCGCCGGCCTCCACCTCGCCGGCGATCACCGCCCTGGACGACAAGGACCTGTTGTTCCGCACGACGGTGAGCGACGCCTACCAGGGCATCGTGCTGGCCGACGTGGTCAAGAAGCGCGGCATGAACAAGGTCGCGCTGACCTACATCAACAACGACTACGGCAAGGGACTGGCCGAGGCGTTCCGCGCCGCCTACACCAAGGCCGGCGGCACGGTGACCGGCGACGCGCCGCACGAGGAGAACAAGGCCTCCTACCGCGCGGAGCTGGCGACGCTGGCCAAGGGCGGGCCGGAAGCGTTGGTGACCATCGCCTACCCGGATAGCGGCGGCAAGATCATCCTGCGCCAGTCGCTGGAGAACGGCTTCTTCAACACGTTTATCTTCACCGACGGCATGCGCCAAGGCGAAGTGGTGAGCGAAATCGGCGCGGCCAACCTGAAGGGCTCGTTCGGCACAGCGCCGGAGGCGCCCGGCGAGACGACAGCGGCGAAGCGCTTCGAGGAGGCCTATTCCGCCGCCTTCGAGACGACCAAGGATAAGTTCTTCATCCGGGAAGCCTACGACGCGGCGATGCTGATGGCGCTGGCGATCGAGAAATCGGGTTCGACCGACCCGGCCAAGGTGCGCGACGCGCTGCGCCAGGTCTGCTGCGCGCCGGGGGAGAAAATCGAGCCGGGCGAGTGGGAAAAAGCCAGGCAGGCGATCTCCGCCGGCAAGGACGTCAACTATGTCGGCGCCTCCGGCGACCACGAGTTCGACTCCCAGGGCGACGTGGCCGGCAGCATCGGCCATTGGGAAATCCAGGCCAACGGCGACATCAAGGTGCTGGAGGTCTTCGGCCAGTAGGACGATGGAGAGGGCCGCCGACGGAGAGCGGCGACCCCGCCTTTCGGCGGCCCGGCCGGCATTGACAAGAGCGGCCGGGCCGCTTACCTACAGCATCGGGCAAGGGCCCCTGCCGCTCGCGGGCGAGAGCCGTGGTGAAGTCCCTAAAATGCGATCCGATCCGCCGAATTCAGTGACATGCGGGCCGATGGCAATGCGAGCACCGTTGAATTCCCGCATGCAGACACTGCATGAGGCAAAGCAATGAACGGGTCTCTCCCCTCTCTCGAAACCCTGAAAGACCAGGCCAGGCGGCTGCGTGCCGGCCTCGATACCGACGGCATGCCGGTTGCGCACAGCAAATCCTTGGAACTGCTGGCGCGGCAATACGGCTATAAGGACTGGAACACGCTGCACGCCGCCGCCGGCAACCGCCCGCCGACCGCCCCCGTGGCGCCGGGCGACACGGTGCGCGGCACCTATCTCGGCCAGCGGTTCGAGGCAGAGGTGATCGGCGTCGCCCAGCGGTCCGCGCCGGGCCTTTACCGGGTCACCCTGCATTTCGACGAGCCGGTCGACGTGGTGACGTTCGACAGCTTCTCGGCATTCCGGCAGCGGGTCTCCTGCACCATCGACCGCGCGGGCAAGACCGTCGAGAAGACATCGGACGGACGGCCGCATTTGGAACTGGATATTCGGGAACGGTGATCGCCAAGCGGGTTCTTGCCGCCGTCCTTTTCGGCGTTCTGGCGTTACTGCCGCTCGCCGCGGCGGCGGAACCCTGCCGGGAGGGGCCGGAGTGCCGGGCGCTGTTTCCACTGACGGAAGAGCTGGCGCTGCCGATCTACCGCAGCCATGTGCTCGACAAGCCGTCGGCGGCGATTTCCCGCGCGGTCGTCGTCATTCACGGCTACCGGCGGGACGCGCATAAGTACTTCCCGACGATGACCGAGGCGGCGGCGATGCAGGGTCTCGACGACGAGACGCTGATCGTCGCGCCGCACTTCACCATACGGGAGGAAGGCGGGGTAGAACGCCCGGCAGGCGCGGTCTATTGGCGGCGCAATCGGAACTGGCGGCGTGGCGACAGATCGGACGACCAGGCCGGCGAGCGCATCAGCTCGTTCGCCGCAATCGAACGGTTGCTGGTCCATCTTGGCAGGCAGGACCTGTTCCCAAACCTGGCAAAGATCACGGTCGTCGGGCATTCGGCGGGCGGTCAGTTTGTCCAGCGTTTCGTGGCCGGCCATGCGCCGATCCCCGCTCCGACGAAAACACGGCTCCGCTACATCGCCGCCAATTCGGGGACTTACATGTATCTGGACGGATTACGCCCGGCGCCGGACTTCGACGGGCGCTTCGTGGCGCCGGGTTTCTTTGTTTTATGTAGTTCGTATAACGAGTACGCTTTCGGGCTGGACGATCTGAACTCGTTCATGGCGAAGGCCGGAACGCCGGTCATCGTGCGCCGGGCACGGGAACGGGACCTGGTCCTGTTGCTCGGCAAGAAGGACAACAACCGGCGCCACAAGGGCCTCAACCGGGACTGCGAGGCGAGCCTGCAGGGTCGGCACCGGTTGGAGCGGGGGTTGATGTTCAAGGCCCATCTCGATCGGTTCCACGCGCCGCACCGGACCACGGTCGTCGTGGTGCCGGGCGTCGGCCATTCGAACAGCGATCTGTTTCAGTCGGCGGAAGGGCGCGCCGCGATCTTCTTTTAGGATCGCCACGCGGCAACCACATCCTTCGACAAGCTCAGAATGAAGCTTCGACAAGCTCACGATGCGGCTTCGACAAACCCGACCATCCAACTCGTCATCGCGAGGCGCGCAGCGCCGCGGCGATCTCGGGCAAACGGGGCGCGGCCCGTCGAGATTGCTTCGCTGCGCTCGCAATGACGGCGGCGGGCGCCGTCCGTCGACACGCTCAAGTGACGTTGGCCGAAGGTTCGGCACTTGTCCACCAACCTGCTAGCCGCGGGATCGGCCTTTCGGTTCGCCTTCGTCGAGGGGGATCGGTTTGGGCGGCTTTTCGGCGAGCAGGCCGCTGCTGGCGCGCTGTAGGATGATCTGGAGCGCCAGGCCGATCAGGAAGACGCGGAGATAGGCCGAGCGGAGCGCCCAATCGGCCGGGAGCTGACGGGTTACCAGCTCGGTCATCGACCAGATGGCCCAGATCACCACGGCGCCGAGGATGGCGCCGCGGTTGTTACCGCTGCCGCCGGCGATGAGCATGACCCAGACCAGGAAGGTGACGATCAGCGGCTCGGTCGCTTCCGGCCCAATGAACTTGATCGAGTGGGCCATCAATGCGCCGCCGAGCCCCATGATCATCGACCCGAGCACGAACGCTTCAAGCCGGCGGCGCATGATGTCCTTGCCGGCAGCGCGCGCGGATTCCTCGTTCTCGCGGATCGCGCGCATAACGCGGCCCCAGGGCGAGTTGAGGCCGCGTTCCAGCGCGATATAGATCACCGCGATGATAGCGGCCACCAGCGCGAGGTACGCCACCTGCGCCGGGAACGGCGGCAGCCATTCGAACGGCCGGGGGATCGCCGGGATGCCGCGCGGGCCGTTGGTCAGCCAGTCCTCGTTCTTCACGATCAGGCGCAGGATCTCGGCGATGCCGATGGTCGCGATGGCCAGATAGTCGCTGCGCAGGCTGAGCGTCAGCCAGCCGATGCCGAGCGCCACCACGCCCGCGGTCGCCATGGCGCAAACCAACCCGACGGCGACCGGCAGACCGAAGCCGCCGAGATAGTCGGGATGCGGCGCGGTCGTCAGGATGGCGGAGGTATAGGCGCCGACGGCGAAGAAACCGGCAATGCCGGCGTTGAACAGGCCGGTAAAGCCCCACTGCACGTTGAGGCCGAGGCACATCACCGCGTAGATCCCGGCGATGGTGAGCAGGCCGACGGGATAGGCCAGGAACGTCGCGAGTTCGGCCATCAGTACACCCTCCCCCGAAACAGGCCGCTCGGCCGCCAGAGCAGCATCGCCACCATGATCGCGAAGGCGACCGCCGACTTGTAGGTTGGGTCGAGCAGCGGCTCGTTACCGAACACCGGATAGGCGGAGACTTCTTCCGCCAGGCCGATCACCAGGCCGCCGGCAATGGCGCCGTAGGGCTTACCGATGCCGCCCAGGATCGCCGCCGCGAAGACCGGCAGCAGCATGTTCCAGCCGATCAGCGTGGTGACATGGGTGTCCATGCCAACGAACACGCCGGCGCAGCCGGCGAGCATCGCGCCGAGCGCCCAGGTCCAGGCAATGATCCGTTCGGTGTTGATGCCGGTGATACGCGCGAGATCCGGATCATCGCTCAAGGCCCGCATCGCCTTGCCGGTCTTTGTGCGGGTCAGGAACAAATGCAGCGCGACGACCAGCAGGATGCACAGACCGACGATATAGATGTGGCGTTCGGCCACCCGGATCCCTGAGAAAACAAGCGGCATCTGGAAGCCCGACGCGTAGACATGGGAATGCGGCCCCCAGACGAACTGGATCGCGGCGCGGATCATCAAGGCCACGCCGAAGGACGCGACGAGCAGGATGATCGACGGCTGGGCGCGGAGCGGTTTGTAGAACAACCGGTCGATCAGCAGGGCAGCGGCGACCGCGCCAAGCATCGCGACCGGCAGCGCGAGATAGGGCGAGAAACCGAGGGTCACGATGAACGGCAGGGCGAAATAGGCGCCGAGGGTCATCATGTCGCCATGGGCGAAATGGGCGAAGCGTAGAATGCCGAAGATCAGCGACACACCGATGGCGCCGAGCGCATAGATGCTGCCGAGGACCAGGCCGGGGATCAGGTAGAAGTTGACGAATTCCAGCATGGGCTTAGCCCATTATTCCTTTGGGCCCGGCCACCCGCTCCCCCGTCCCAACCACCCATACAGGGTACCCTCGGGGTGGTTGGGACGGGGGAGCGGGTGGCCGGGCAATACCAATAAACCAGATCATGATCAGCCGCCGAGAAAGGCTTCGGCGACCTCGCGGTTCGCCAGCAGGTTGGCGCCGGTATCCTCGAACGCATTGGCGCCGTTGACCAGCACGTAGCCACGGTCGGCGATCTCCAGCGCGTGGCGCGCGTTCTGCTCGACCATCAGGATGCCGATGCCGGCGCGGTTGATCTCCTGCACCCGCTCGAAGATCAAGTCGACGAAGGCAGGCGCCAGGCCCGCCGTCGGCTCGTCCAGCAACAGCACGGCGGGGTCGAGCATCAGGGCGCGGCCCATGGCAACCATCTGACGCTGTCCGCCGGACAACAGGCCGGCGGCTTCCTTACGCTTTTCTTTCAGCGGCGGGAACAGGTCGTAGATACGCGCCAGGTGGCCGGAGATGTCGTCGTTGCGGATATAGGCGCCCATCTCCAGGTTTTCGTGCACGGTGAGGTTGACGAAGACGTTGCGCTCCTGCGGCACATAACCGATGCCGAGGCGGGTGATCCTGTCCGGCATCAAATGGGTGATGTCCGTGTCGCCGTAGGCAACGCGCCCGGTATGAACCTGCACCAAGCCGAACAGAGCCTTCAGCGCGGTCGACTTGCCGGCGCCGTTGGGGCCGATGATGGTCACGATTTCGCCGGGGTCGACGCGAAGGTCGACGCCATGCAGCACGTCGGCGCCGCCGTAGCCGCCCTGTAGGCCGGTCGCATCGAGACGCTGTTCCGTCATGTGTCGGCCGCGCCGCCGCCGCCGAAATAGGCTTCGATCACCGCCGGATCACGGCGGACATCGGCCATCTTGCCCTGGGTCATTACGGCTCCCTGGGCCATCACGATAACCGGATCGCACAACTCGGCGATCAGATCCATGTCGTGTTCGATGATGCAGAAGGTATAGCCGCGGTCGCGATTGAGGTGTCGGATGTGCGCGCTCAAATCCGCCAGCAGAGTACGGTTCACCCCCGCGCCCGGCTCATCCAGCAGGATGGTCTTCGCGCCGGACATGATGACGCGGCCGAGTTCCAGCAGTTTCTTCTGGCCGCCGGACAGGTTGCCGGCAAGTTCGTCACGAACATGGGCAAGATTGAGGAACGACAGCGTATCCTCGGCACGACGCCGGACCGTCCGTTCCTCCGACTTCACACGCGGCCAGAACAGCCACGACCGCATCAGGCTCTCGCCGGTCTGGCCGCCGGGCACGACGCAGAGGTTTTCCAGCACGGTCATGCGGCTGAACTCGTGCGGAATCTGAAAGGTGCGGACGAGACCGAGATGAAACAGGCGATGCGGCGGCAAGCCGGTAATATCCCGCCCGTCCAGGGTGATCCTGCCGGCGGTCGGTTTGAAGAAACCGGCCACCGTATTGAACAGCGTGGTCTTGCCGGCACCGTTCGGCCCGATCAAACCGGTAATGCTGCCCTTCTCCACCGTCAGCGAGCAGTCATTGACGGCGCGGACACCGCCGAAGAATTTCGACACGTTCTCCACGGCAATCGTCGCGCTCATGTCAAACCATGAACCTGCTCAGTGCTTCGATCACCGCGTCGTTCTCCTCCGGACGGCCGATGGTGAACCGCAGGTAGTCGTCCAGGCCATAGTCCGTGACTTCACGCACGATAATGCCGTTCTGCACCAGATGGGCGTAGGCCGCGCCGGCGCGATGATTGCCGGTGTCGGGGAAGCGGGCGATCAGGAAGTTGGTGACGCTCGGCGTAACGGCGAGCCCCATGGCGGTGAAGGCGTCCGTCAGCTTTTTCCGCTCCCGGTTTGTGGCGTCGCGAACGCCGCGGACGAAATCCTCGTCTTCCAGCACGCCGGCGACCGCGGCCTGGGCGACGGCGTTGACATTGCCGATAGCACGCATGCGGTTGACGACGCCGGCCATCGAAGCGGAACAATAGCCCCAGCCGATGCGCAACGCGGCAAGACCGTAGGCTTTGGAGAAAGTGCGGGTGACGATGACGTTCTCCGCGCCGGCAACGAGTTCCAGCCCGTCGGTGTAATCGGGCCTGTCGACATATTCGGCGTAGGCCGAGTCGATCACCAGCACGACGTTTTCCGGCAGGCCGTCGCGCAGCCGCTTTACCTCGTCGGCGGAAATGTAGGTGCCGCAGGGATTGTTCGGGTTGTCGAGGAAGACGACGCGGGTGTTGTCGGTGACGCGTTCCAGCAGGGCATCGACGTCGGTGGTGAAGCCGGGTGCCGGCGCGCGCACCGGCGTCGCGCCGACCCGCATGGCGACGATGGAGAATGCCAGGAAGGCGTGCTCGGCGAACAGGATCTCGTCGCCCGGCCGGGCGTAAAGCCGGCCGATCAGGTCGAGCAGTTCTTCCGAGCCGTTGCCACAGACGATCCGGTCCGGGTCCAGGCCGAAGCGCTTGCCGATGACCGCGCGGAGGTCCGTGCTGGTGGGATCCGGGTAGCGGTAAAGCCGCTCGCACCGGTGTTTGGCGGCCTCGGCCGCCAACGGGCTGACGCCGAAACTGGATTCGTTCAGCGACAGATTGATCACCGGCCGGCCGTCGGGCACGGCAACGTTCTTGACGACGGATTTGCCGATTTCAGGAATATAGGAACGCGGTTTAGCCACCTTAGAAGACCGGCCTGTTATACGCGGAGCGCAGAATCAGGCGATTTTACCCAGCCAGTCGGCAACTGCACGTCCAATTTCGTCGGGCGAATCTTCCTGAATGAAATGGCTGCCCTTTACGGTAACTTCCGTCTGGTTCTTCCAGCCGCGGCAGAACTCGCGCTGATCGCCGATCAGGATCGCGCCGGGCTCCGCATTCACGAACAGTTTCGGCAGGTCGTTTTCGGCCATCCAATCCGCGTAGGCCTGGACGATCTCGACCACGTCCGCCGGCTCGCCCTCTATCGGGATCTGACGCGGCCAGGTGAGCGTCGGCCGGCGGCTTTCACCCGCATCGGCGAACGGCCGGCGGTAGACGGCCATCTCCTCCTCGGTCAAGCCGCGCAATACGGAGCCGGGCAATACCCGTTCGACGAAGATGTTCTTGTCCAGCACCATCGGCTCGCCGGCTTCCGACCGGAACCCCTGGAACACCGGGCGGGCGTCCGGATTCCACGCCTCCCAGGTGAGCGGCCGGACGATGGCTTCCATATAGGCGATGCCCTTCATCGCCTCGCGATGGCGGTTGGCCCAGTCGAAGCCGAGCGCCGAGCCCCAGTCGTGGATCACGAAGGTGGCGTTGTTTTCGACGCCGAGCGCGGCGAGCAGACCGTCCAGGTAGTGCCGGTGTTCGACGAAGCGGTAGCTGCCCGGGCCGGGGTTATCCAGCTTCTCTGAATCGCCCATACCGATCAGGTCCGGCGCGATGCAGCGCCCGAGCCCCTGCGCATGGGGCATGATGTTGCGCCAGAGATAGGACGAGGTCGGGTTGCCGTGCAGGAACAGGATCGGGTCGCCCTCCCCCATTTCGACGTAGGCCATTTTCTTGCCGTGTACGGTGACGTGCTGTTTCGGATGTTCGGCGGTCGAAATCATGGTGCGGTTCCCTGTCGATTGGCTTGGGCCGCCGCCAGCGCTTCGCGAGCGGGGGCAAATTTTGGGTCGATCCTTAAAACCTGGTTGAATTGCTCGATGGCGGCGTCCGGATCGTCGTCGAGCAAGGCCAAGCCGAGGCCGAAATGCGGGTCGGCAACACGCGGCGCCAAGTCGATGGCGCGGCGATAGGCTTCGGCGGCAGCGGCGCGATTGCCGGCAGCACGCTCAGCCTCGCCAAGATGGTAATGGAATTGAGGGTTGCCATCCTGGATGGCGATGGCGCGGCCGATCAGGTCAACCGCCTTGCCGGGATCGCCGCGTTGCAAGGCCAGGACACCCAGCCAGTGCGGCGCATCCGCATTGTCGGGCCAGCGTTCCGACGTTTCCATGTAGAGCGCTTCCGCCTGATTGAAACGCCCGGCCTGATGCAGTTGCCCGGCGCGAGACAAGGCGGCCATCGGATCCTCCGGCACCTGGAAGACGGGCGCCATGATGTCGGCCGCTTCGTCACGCGCCCGCCGGCTGCCACGGCGTTTCGCCAGCCGGCGTTCACGCCGGTTCACGGCGACGGCCCTTCTGTCTCGTTCCTCCCATGGGCGGAAGATGCCACAGGCGGGGCGGCCGCGCCAACGCTCCGGCAGTCATAGCAGTCATACATAGAGCGGTCCCAGAAACCAGCCGACCAGGGAACGGCGGCGGCCTTTGGCGACCGGCGCGACCTTGTGGCGCATGAAGGACGGAAAGACGATGGCGGTGCCGATCTCGCGCGCGTCGGAAAATGTCGTGATCTCGTTGTCGAGCTGCGAGCGCATGATCTGGAGATCGCCGCCTTCATATTCGTCCGCTTCGGTGAGCTGCACCGTAACGCTGAGCTGGCGGAACAGGCCGGCCAGTTCACTGCCCTCCGGGTAGGCACGGTCGAAGGTGTCTGTATGCCAGTTGTAGTGCTGGCGTCGCCCATAGGCCGTGTACTGCAGCGGTTCCAGGCGGGTGATCCGGTATTGCCAAGCCGCCTGGTTGGCGGCCTGAAAGATCGCCGTCATCTTCTCGTAGAAAGGCCTGTGACGGCCGTCGACGGGGAAATAGGCGATGTCCGAGTCGCGGACTCGCCTGTCCACTTGATGCGCCACGCCGGTGTCGACGGAATCGCTTTCCAAACGTAGCCGGTCACCCGCCTCCACGATTGCCCGGCACATGTCGCGATCGATCGCACCGGGCACACATTCTATGTGCGTGCCTCGGTTGACCAATACTTCCTCCCAGACCTTTAGCCTAGCGCATCGACTATCGGAAAAGCGATAACCTTTCCGCGATGCGGTGCAGACCGGGGCCGCATTGGCTAGAATGCGGGGCTGCGGGCTTCATGCCGACGACAACGACCCGCGGTAAGGGAGGAAGACGATGTTCGAACTGCCGAAATCCAGCGACTATGAGGCGATGCGCGACGGGATCCGGATCGACATCCCCGAGCACTACAATTTCGGCTTCGACCTGATCGACAAACGCGCCCGCGACGCGGACAAGACGGCATTCATCTTCGTCAGCCGCGACGGCGGCACGGTCGAACACCATCGTTTTTCCGACCTGAGCAAGGCATCCAACCGGTTCGCCAACGCGCTCAAGAGCCTCGGCGCGGCCAAGGGCGACTTCGCCTTCGCCATGATCCCGCGCATCCCCGCCTGGTACGAGGTGATGATCGGCTGCGTCAAGACCGGCGTGGTGGCGATGCCCGGCACCAACCTGCTGATGCCGAAAGATATCGAATACCGGATCAACAAGGCGCAGGCCAAACTGGCCATCGTCACCGCCGACGCGGCCGACAAGATCGAGGCGATCCGCGACAAATGCCCGAGCCTGGAGCATCTGATCGTGATCGGCGGCGAGCGCGACGGCTGGGTCTCCTACGAGAGCGCCTGCGCCGTGGCGTCGGACGAACTGAGCCGGGGCGACGTCGAACCCTCGCGCGCCGACGACACGATGCTGGTCTACTTCACCTCCGGCACCACGGCGTTTCCGAAGATGGTGCCGCGCGATCATGGCTACGCCCTGGCGCACGCCATTACCGGGCGGTATTGGATGGACCTGAGCGAGGACGACGTGCACTGGTCGCTGTCCGATACCGGCTGGGCCAAGGCGGCCTGGGGCATGCTGTTCCCGCCGTGGCTGATGGGCGCGACCATGGTGCTGTACGACGGCGACAGCCGGTTCGACGCGGACATGCACCTGAAGCTGATCGGCCAGTTGGGCGTCACCACCTTCTGCGCGCCGCCAACGGTCTACCGGGTGTTCGCGCAGGCCGACCTAAGCCAGTACGACCTAAGCTCGATCCGGCATTCGATCAGCGCCGGCGAGCCGCTGAACCCGGAAGTGATGCGGGTCTGGAAGGACGTGACCGGCACCGAGGTGCATGACGGCTACGGCCAGACCGAGACGATCAACATCGTCGCCAACATTCCGGGCCTGCCGGTCAGGCCCGGATCCATGGGCAAGCCGGTGCCGGGCATCGAGGTCGACGTGGTCGACGACGACGGCGCGGCCGTGCCGGACGACGAGGTCGGGCATATCGCGGTGCGCGTGACGGAGCCCTACCCGCCCGGCCTGTTCCGCGGCTATTACCAGGACGACGCCGCGAACCGACTCTGCTTCCGCAACGGCTGGTACTATACCGGCGACACGGCGAGCCGCGACGCCGACGGCTACATCTGGTTCGTCGGCCGGTCCGACGACATCATCTCCTCGGCCGGCTACCGGATCAGCCCGTTCGAGGTGGAGAGCGCCCTGCAGGAGCATCCGGCGGTGGCGGAATCCGCGGTGGTCGGGAAGCCGGACGAACTGCGCGGGGCCATCGTCAAGGCCTACGTGATCCCCGCGGCTGGGCATGCGCCGTCCGCGGAGTTGGAGAAGGACATCCAGGACTTCGTCAAGAACCTGACCGCGCCCTATAAATACCCGCGCGAGATCGAGTTTCGGGAGAGCCTGCCGAAAACCGTGTCCGGCAAGATCAGGCGGGTCGAGCTTCGGGCCGAGGCGGAGGCCGAAGCCGAGGCGTGACCGAGACGGACGTAGCCGACAAAGGGCGCGCCGGCGGGATCGCCCTGGCGCTGACGGCGGCGGTCGGGCTCGGCACCGCCATCGCGCTCGCGCGGATCGCGCACGATTCCGGCACCACGGCGCTCAGCATCGCCACCATCCGCACGGTGTTCGTCGTGCTGCTGATGTACGTGGTTTGCAAGGCAGCCGGCCGCAGCCTCGCCATCTCCTGGCCGCAGTGGCTGCATTGCCTCGGACTCGGCCTGCTGGCCGGGCAGATGTTCTACGGCAATGTCGGCGCGGTGAAGTACATTCCAGTCGGGCTGGCGGCATTGCTGTTCTTCACCTACCCGCCGATGGTCGCCCTGATGATGGCCGGGCTGAACCGGCGGATGCCGGGACTGGTCAAATCCGCCGCGCTGATCGGCGCGTTCTCGGGCCTGTGGCTGATGCTCGGCGTGTCGCTGGAAACGCTGGACTGGCGCGGTGTCGCCCTGTCGCTCAGCGCCGCCGTCGCCTGCGCCTCGAACGCCGTCTGGATCCAACAGAAAATGATGCGCGTCGACCCGCTGGTATTGACCTTTCATATGTCGCTGGTCGCCGGGGTGGTGTTCGTCGCTGCGACGTTGGCCACGGGCGGTATCGTCCCACCGACGTCCGGGGCCGGCTGGATGGCGATGCTTGGCATCGTGGTGCTGCAGGGCTGCGCCGTGCCGCTCTACTTCGTGGCAATCCCCCGCATCGGCGCGGAGACCAGCGCGATGGTCACCAACCTGCAACCGGTGACGTCGATCGCCGCCGCCTACCTGCTGTTTGCCGAAACGCTGACGCCGCTCCAGTTTACGGGGGGCGCCATGGTGCTGGGCAGCATTATCCTGATGCAGGCGCACGACGCCCGAACGCGACGCCGTCTGGCCCAGGCTGCGGGCCTGTCATAACATGGCGCCAGCCTAGCCTGGAGATATTGGATGTCCGCAACGCCGACCGTGGTAACCGCCTGCATGATCGTCATCGGCAACGAGATTCTGTCCGGGCGCACTCAGGACAAGAATATGGCCTATATCGCCACGCGCCTGAATGAGATCGGCGTCCGGCTGGCGGAGGCGCGGGTGGTCTCCGACGACCAGGACGCCATCGTCGCGGCGGTGAACGAGACCCGCGCCAGGTACGACTACGTCTTCACCTCCGGCGGCATCGGGCCGACCCACGACGACATCACGGCGGACGCCATCGCCGCGGCGTTCGGCGTCGGCATCGACTTCAACCCGGAAGCGGTGGCGATCCTGGAAGCCCACTACGAGCCCGGCATGCTGAACGAGGCCCGGATGCGTATGACGCGGATCCCGTTCGGCGCGGCGCTGGTGGATAACCCGGTCAGCAAGGCGCCCGGCTTCCGGTTGGAGAACGTCTATGTCTTCGCCGGGGTGCCGTCGATCATGCAGGCGATGTTCGAGGGTATCCGCCACGAACTGGTGGGCGGCGCGCCGATGCTGACGCTGACCATCGCCTCCTACCTGCCGGAGGGGGCGCTGGCCGGGCCCTTGGGCCAGTTGCAGGAGGAATTCCCGGGCATCGAGATGGGCTCCTACCCGTTCTACCGGACCTCCAAGTTCGGCACATCGGTGGTGCTGCGCGGGACCGAGCAGGCCAACCTGGATGCGGCCGGGGAGCGGCTGCGGCAGATTGTCCGCGAGCTGGGACAAGAGCCCATCGAGGAGAGCGATATTTGATTTCGGCGGCAAAGCCGATGCGGAGGAAGTATTCGACTCATCCGAAGAAGATAATTCTTCTACGTCTGTAATAAATCAGGGCAACCGAATGCCGTTCCGGGTGGCCGGCATTCTACGAGATGCTGTCCCGCGTCGGGCAAGAAGCGGCGGTCACTTGAAACCGTGCCTGAAATACAATGCGAGCAAATATCAGGCCAAAATCCCACCAGCCCGAGCGATGTGCCTGCAATGCAACAAGGCGCGCGCGGCTGTGGCAACGGCAAGCCGCCGACAAACGCAGGGCGAATTCGGCGCCTTCCATTGATCTTCGTCGCTCCGGTCCCGCAATTCAGTCCAGCGACGAATTCTATGGTTAATCTGAAATAAACTATAATTGTTTCTTTTAAATCACAGATTGAGAGATTTTTATTTTATTTTTTACTTTATTTATACTTATCGAATATTTTGATTTTAACTGACGGTTAATTTGTGGGCCTTAGCCTGCGCATCACAACAGGTGTAGCAGGGCCCACCGAATGAGCGTTACGGACGGTATCACGCAACCAGCGGATACGGATCGCCGGACCCGACAGAGGATCCGGCGCGCCGTTCGTCCGGCGTCGATGGCGCTGACGATGCTGGCGCTCGCCGGCTGCGTCACACCGTCCTATGTGGACAAAGACCGTACCGGCGCCCGCTCCGCCGGGCTCAACTCGGTCCTATTCTCGGTAACCGACCATTTCAAAGTCGACCCGCCCCGCTGCATCGCCATTCTGCCGTTTCAGGCGGCCGATGGGGTCGAAACCGAGGCGCCGGAACAGGTGTTCGAGACGGCGTCGGAGCCCGAAATGGCCGATGAAAGAATGCCGACTCGGTTCGAGGAGGCGGAAAGCCATTCGTCGGCCCTGATGGGTTCGCCCGGCGGCGCGACGATGCCCGGACCGAACGGATCCGTCGATCCCGTCACCCAGATGAGCGTGACCGACCGGGTGCGGCGCGCCATGTACGCGCAGCTATCGCCGTTGGAAATCCGCGATGTGGAACTCAGCCGGGTCGATGCCGCCGTCGGGGACCGGCGCGACGGCCGCCGGCTCGACTACAGCCTGATCGGCGCCAGGCTCGGCTGCGACGCGGTGATGGTCGGGACCGTCACCGAATACGGCAGCAACTTCTGGGGCCTCTATTCGCAGGTCGTCGTGGGCGCCGACCTGAAGGTCATCCGCACCCGCGACGGCGCCATCCTGTGGGAAGGCAGCCATGTGGCCCGCAGCCAGGACGGTACGGTTCCGCTGACGCCGATAGACGCGGCAATGGGCCTGGTGCGGGCCGCGTCGCACCTGCATTCGGAACAGATCCACCGGGTAACAGACGATCTTGCCCGCCGGCTGGTCCGGACCATCCCGGACAGCGAGGAGGCGATCGCCCGAGTGACCGGCGGTGAACCGGCCGGTCCGCGACTGCGTTATGTCGCGACGAAGATACTGAACTTCCGGGCCGGACCCGGAACCGGCTACAAGGTCCAAGGACAATTGGAACGCCACGACGCGGTCGAGGTGGTCGGCGAGCCGATGAACGGCGAATGGTTGCCGATCCGCACTGCCAAGGGCCATGTCGGGTACGTCTCCAGCAAGTACCTGAGAACCACCAAGACGGCGAAGCTTAAAGGTTCGTCCTAACCTTCCAAACCGAACACCTCCAGCGGGTCGGCCACGCCGCGCACCGGATGGCTGCCAAGCGGGACCAAATCGTCGAGCGCGGCCTCGCTCGCAAATTCCGCCGATACCAGAACCTGCCGGTCGAGGTCCCGACAAATCCCCTGCATTCGGTTGACCACGTTGACCGCGGGCCCGATCACCGTGAAGTCGAGCCGGTCGGACGAGCCGATATTCCCGTACATGACGTCACCGACATGCAGGGTGACGCGGAAGCCCAGCTCGCTCTCCCCGACCGCCGCGCGTTCGGTATTAAGGGCGGACACGGCCGACACCGTATCGGTCGCCGCGTTGAGCGCCGCGCGGCAGGCGCCCATGGCATCCCTCTCCGGAGTTACCGAGAAGATCGCCAGCACCGCATCGCCGATGAACTTGAGGATCTCGCCGTCCGCCGCCTTGACCGGCTCGGCGACCCGATCGAAGAAGCTATTGAGCAGATCGATCAGCGCCTCACGCGGCAGGGTGTCGCTCAAGGCCGTGAAGCCGCGCAGGTCGAAAAAGGCGACGGCGGCGTGAATGGTCTCGCCGCTGCCGCGCATGATCTGCCCGCTGAGGATGCGCTGGCCGGCGTCGCGGCCGACATAGATGTCTAGGAAACGGGCGGTTTGCGCCTGGATCGACAGGTTTTCCGCGACCCGGGCCAGCGCCATGGTCATGTCCCGCAGGATCTCGATATGGCGGTCGCCGAAACCGCCCGGCGCGTCGGTCGCGTAAGTGGCGAAGCCAAGCGACCAGCGTCCGTCTTCGCCGACATCGGCCGCCTCCCCGCTGCGCTGCAAACCGTCGTTGAATTCGAACGGCAAAATCACATAGTCGGTGCCGCCCTCCTCCTTCAACTCCTCCAGAAGCGGGAAATCGAGCCTGGCGTCCGGCCCGACGAGGCGGCGGCGGAACATCTCGCGCGTCTCGCGGACCGCATGCAGGGGGCTGTTTCGAAACGCGGGCGACGATGTGTATTCGTGGGTGGCGACGAAATACTCCGCCCGCCCGACGTCACGCCGCCACAGATAGGCATCGCCGAAGAATTCGGGATGCCGGGCCGGGATGTAGGAGCCGAACCGCCAGAGCGGCACGCCGTCGGCGATCAACCGGTTGGATAACTCGTCGGCCAGCCGGCGCGGATTGCGCAGCCGCCATGCGTCGCGGATTACCCATTCGACGGCGGGAGACGGCCGCCATTCCATCCGTTGCTCCGACATTTGCGTCTCCGGGCCTGTCACCTGTGGCGATACTAGCGCACAATCGTGGCATTCGCCGCAGCGACAAATCTGGGAGGAAGACCAATGACGCAATCGACCGGCCGGGAGCGGATCGGATTTATCGGGTTGGGCGCCATGGGCCGGCCGATGGCGAGCAACCTGCAACGCAAGGGCAACGACCTGGTCGTCTACGATCTCAACCGGGAGGCGGTCGATGCACTGGTCGCGTTGGGCGCCCGCGCGGCGGGCAGCGTCGCGGAACTGGCGCGCGAGGTCGATATCGTGGTCACCATGCTACCCGACTCGCCGGACGTCGAAGCCGTGGTGCTGGCACCAGACGGAATCGCAGCGGCCGGCGCGGAAGATCTGCTGGTCATGGACATGAGCACCATCGAGCCGTCGGCGACCGACCGGCTGGCCGCCGCCCTCGCCGATCGCAGCATGGCGTTCGTCGACGCGCCGGTCGGGCGGCTGGTCAGCCATGCCGAGAAAGGCGAATCGCTGTTCATGGTCGGCGCGACCAGCAACGACTTCGGCCGCGTCAGGCCGTTGCTGGAAGCGATGGGCACGACCATCCAGCATTGCGGCAATCCCGGCAGCGGCATTCGCACCAAGCTGGTCAACAACTTCATCGCCATCGCCACCTGCCAACTGACCGCTGAGGCCATGACATTGGCGGAGAGCTTCGGCCTGGACCTTTCCACGACGCTGGACACGGTCAACGGCACGACAGCGACCAACGGCCATCTACAGACCGCCTGGCGCGGCAAGGTGCTGGCGGGCGACACCGCGCCAGGCTTCCGTATAAGGCTAGCGCATAAGGATATCAGCCTGGCGGTCGAGGCGGCGCGGCAGGCCGGCGTGCCGGTGTTCGTGGGCGCGGCGGCGCGGGAATGCCTCGGTCAGGCGATGCGGACCGGCGACTTCGCCGAGCGGGACTTCTCGGCACTGCTCGACGTGGTCTGCCAGCAAAGCGGGATTGCCGCGCCGCGGCTCTGACGAACTTCAATCGACACACTAGGAAGGGATTCTAAATGACTAAAATTAAACGCATTATGGTCGAAGGACAGCTCGAACCGGTGAGCCACTACTGCCATGTGGTCCGCGCCGCCAACCATATCTGGGTATCCGGCGCGGTCGGCGTGCGATCTGACGGCAGCGTGTCGGACGACGTGGTCGAGCAGTTCCAGGTCGCCATCGAGAACATCGACGCGGCACTTAAGGCGGCCGGCGGCGCGGCGCGGCACGTCGTGAAGGTGGTGGTCTATCTGACGGACGTGGGCGACCGGCAGAAGATCAATCCGATCCGCCAGACATATTTCGGCGAACACCGGCCCGCCTCCACGCTGGTGGAAGTGTCCGCACTTGTGATGCCGGAACTGAAAGTGGAGATCGAGGCCGAGGCGTTCGTCGCCGATTGAGGTTGGTGGCCAAGCCGCTCGGTTCTCGTCACCCCGACGAAGGTCGGGGTCCAGGTCCGACCAGGGTTATGGATTCCGGCCTTCGCCGGAATGACGAGGCGGGAAAGTGCCCCTCGCCGGGCCTGCTATAGCACCAGCAGAATGACGCCGGCGACGATGACGACCATGCCGACGATCTCGGCGACGGATGAACGCTCCTTGAAGAACAGGTAGGAGATCAGGAGCGACAGGATCAGTTCGACCTGGCCGAGCGCGCGGACATAGGCCGCAGTCTGCAGGGTCAGCGCGGTGAACCAGGTGGCGGAACCAACCGCGCTTAGGAAGCCGACGGCGCCGGACGACCGCCAGCTTGCCAGGATCGGCCGGAACTCGCCGGGCTCGCGGACCAGGATCCATGCGCCGAGCATCACCGTTTGTATGAACGTCATATAGGCGAGCGTCATCGCGGCGCGCACGCCGAAGTCGGCGTCCAGCGACAGGCTGCCCCAACGGATGAACAAAGCAGCGAAGGCAAAACCGGTGCCGGAGGCGATGCCGATCAACGCTGGTTTCTCGGACCAGCCGAGCAGGACGCGAGACAGACCGTCGCCGGTCTTGCCGGAGGAAATAACGACGACGCCAACCAGGCTGACCACGATGCCGACCATTGCCAGAAGGCCGAGCGGCTCGCCGAACAGGACGATGCCAAGCACGGCCGTCTGTACGGCCTCGGTCTTGGAATAGGTCGTGCCGACGGCGAAGTTGCGGTAGGAGAACGACAGGATCAGCAGCGACGTGGCGGCGATCTGCGCCAGGCCGCCCATGAAACAGCCGATCAGGAACCGGGTATTGATCGGCGGCATCTCCGCGCCGGTCAGGGCAAGCAGCAGCACGAGGTAGAGCAGTGCAAACGGCCAGCCGTAGAAGAACCGAACGAAGGTGATCGAGTTGGTTTTAAGCGAACTCTTCAGATACTTCTGAATCGTTGTCCGTGCCGCCTGGATCGCGGCGGCCAGGATCGTTATCGGTATCCAGAGCTCGATCACCCGTCAGCGCGCCGTGTAACCGCCATCAACGACCACTTCCGAGCCGGTCATGAACGACGAATCGTCGGACGCCAGGAACAAGATGGCTTTGGCCACGTCGCCCGCCTGACCGAGCCTGCCGAGGGGATGGATTTTGTCGACCGGATCAGAGCCCTGGTTGTGTCCAGCGCCGCCCAGCACCGCACGGGTCTTGTCGATCACGACATTGCCCATATCGGTTTCGATGACGCCGGGATGGACCGAATTGACCCGGATTCCGTAGCCGAGTTGCGCGCATTCGAGCGCTGCGGATTTCGTGAACAGCCGCACCCCGCCCTTCGACATGCTGTAGGCCGAGCTGCCGAGAGTGGCGCCGACAAGACCGGCGACTGACGACAGGTTGATAATCGACCCGCCCGATCCTTTCATGGCGCCGATGGCATGTTTGGTACCGAGGAACACACCTTCGAGATTGACCGCGCTGACCCAACGCCAATCCTCCAGCGTCGTCTCTTCCAACGGCTTGGTCAGGTAGACGCCAGCATTGTTGACCAGGATATGCAGCCCGCCGAACCGCTCGACCGTTTGGGCGATCACGTCCTGCCATTCGCTCTCGCTGGTGACATCGTGCTTGAGGAAGGCGGCCTCGCCGCCGGCCCGTTCGATTTCCGCCACCGTTGCCGCGCCTTCCGTCTCCAGAAGGTCGGTAATCATTACCCGCGCGCCGCCGCCTGCCAGCGCCTTGGCGGTTTCCGCGCCGATCCCCCGCGCGCCGCCGGTTACCAACGCAACCTTGCCATCTACCCGGTTCATGAGCTTCCTCCCGTTTATTACGGCGGGTATCATCGCCGATCTGACGGGTCTCGCTCAAATGAGGATTTCCCCGGCGAGACCTGAAGGCGGTTCATACAAGACGGGCTACGCCCGACAGTTGGAAGCAGCGATGACCCAGTTGGACAGTTCGATCCCCCAGACGATACCCGAAATGATGGCGCGGGCCGTGGCGGCAGACCCGGACGCCGCCGCTATTCATTACGAAGACACGACGACGAGTTTCGGCGACCTGGATGAGCAAGCGCGGCGCATCGCCAGCGGACTTAGGGGCCTGGGCATCGAAGCCGGCGACCGCGTCGCACTTTGGCTGCCAAGCTGCCCGGCCTATCTGGCGGTCTACATCGCCTGCACGCGGCTCGGCGCCATTGCCGTGGCGGTCAATACCCGGTACCGCGCGGTGGAGGTGGCCGATATCGTCGGCCGGTCGGGCGCCAAGGTCCTGGTCATGTGGCCGGATTTCCGGCAGATCCGATTTTCCGACATCCTGGGCGACATCGATACCGACGCCCTGGCCGCCTTGGAAACCGTGATCCTGTATGGGGAAAGCGGACCGGCCCCTACCGTTCCCCTGCCGGGCAAGCGGACCGTCCCGTACGCCGACCTGATGGCAGCCGACCCGTTGGGCGGGGACGTCGCCACGCCGGACACGCCATGCAACATCTTCGCCACCTCCGGCACCACGAAGGCACCGAAATTCGTTCTGCACCGGCAGTTCGCGATCGCGGTCCATCACACGGAAGCGGCACGCAATTTCGGGATGGAAGATCCTGAAACCGTCGTGTTCAACCCGCTGCCGCTTTGCGGCGTGTTCGGGTTTTCGCTGGCCATCACCGCCCTGGCCGCCGGGCGGCCGCAGATCCTGCAACCGGCCTTCGAGGCCGACGCGGCTGCGCGGCTGGCCCGGCAGTTCCGGGCGACCCACATGTGCGCCACCGACGACATGATCCACCGCATGCTGGAAGCCGCAACCGACGACATCCCATTCCCGGCGCTTCGGTTTTCGGGATACGCGGCGTTCAACACGGCGCTGGAAGATCTGGCGGACCGGGCGGAAGCGCGCGGCATCCGCCTGATCGGGCTTTGGGGCATGAGCGAGATGCTGGCCCTGGTGGCGCGCCGGACAGAGACCGACCCACCCACCGAACGCCACAAGACAGCGGGAGCGCTGATTTCGCCCAACATCCATGCCCGGGTCCGCGACACGGAAACCGGCGCCCTGCTCGACCCCGGCGTCGCCGGCGAGTTGGAGGTCACCGGCCCAAGCCGAATGGTCTGCTATTTCGAGAACCCGGAGGCCACGGCGGAAGCGTTGACCGAAGACGGCTATCTACGCACCGGCGACCTGGCCATGATGGAAGAGGACGGCGGTTTCGAGTTCCTATCCCGTATGGGTGACGTATTGCGGCTGGGCGGCTTCCTGGTCAGCCCGCTGGAGATCGAAAGCCACCTTCAAACACATTCTTCCGTGTCCGGCGCCCAGGTGGTGGAGGCGGCCAGCGCAACCGGCAACAAGCCGGTCGCCTTCGTAACGCTGGAGCCGGGCGCCGAGTTCGACGCCGAAGCGCTCACGGCTCACTGCAAGCAGGGGCTCGCGGCCTTCAAGGTACCGGTACGGACCGTCAAGCTGGACGCGTTCCCGATCACCGAGAGCGCCAACGGCATGAAAATCCAACGGGCCAAGCTGCGCAGCATGGCGCAGGACATGATCGACGGGTGATGCTCTAGGCGCGCGAGGTCTTGCCGATCTCGACGGCGGCCGGCGCACAGCTTCCGATCGCCCGGCCGATGGCCGCGTTGAGTTCGTCGGCGTCGATCGGCTTGGACACGTACTCGTTCATGCCGGCGGCCAGGTATTTCTCGCGGTCGCCGGCCATGGCGTTCGCCGTCAAGGCGACGATGGGGATCTCGGACCGGGGTCCCGACAACGCCCGAATGGCCCGGGTGGCGGTGGGCCCGTCCATTTCCGGCATCTGCACGTCCATCAGGATCAGATCGTAATCGGACCCCGCAGCCGCCTCGACGGTACGCGCGCCGTCTTCGACGATGTCCACGTCGTGCCCGGCGCGGGTCAGGATGGCGCGAATGACCACCTGATTGATCTGATTATCTTCGGCAACGAGAACGCGCAGTTGTCGGTAGGATTCGCGATCCTGGAAGTCGTCGGCCGCCGCTTCCGACATTGCGGGGTGCGCACCGAGGCGCCTGCAAGGCAGCGTGAACCAGAAGACGGACCCTTTGCCCGGCTTGCTGTCGACACCGATCGCGCCGCCGAGCAAGTCGACCAGTTGCCGGCATATGGCAAGGCCAAGCCCGGTGCCGCCATAGCGGCGGGTCATCGACACATCCGCCTGGGTGAATTTGTCGAACAGCCGGGTCAGCGCATCGGGCTCAATACCGATACCTGTGTCGCTCACCTCGAACCGCAGCAGCCAGCGATCACCGTCCTCGGACGTTGCGCTGACGGCGAGCCCAACCTGTCCCTGTTCGGTGAACTTCACCGCGTTGCTGACAAGGTTCAACAAGATCTGGCGGATACGACCCTGATCGCCGATCAATTCTTCCGGCACGGTATGTTCGATCTTGACGACGAAATCGACACCCTTTTCCCGGGCGCGCCAATCCCAAAGGGACGACACGTCGGCCAACAATTGCCGCGTGTCGAACCCGATCTCGTCGAGTTCCAGACGACCCGCCTCGATCTTGGAGAGATCCAGGATGTCGTTGAGCAGCGACAGCAGCGTTTCGCCGGACCGCCGTATCGTCCTGACCCGGCGTTTCTGCTCATCCGGCATGTCCATGTCCAACAGCAGGCTGGCCATGCCGAGGATGCCGTTCATGGGGGTCCTGATTTCGTGGCTCATAGTCGCAAGGAAAGCCGACTTCGCCGTATTCGCCGCTTCGGCAGCCTCTTTCGTCTCGCGAAGCTCGGTTTCACGCGCCTTCAGATCGGTCACATCGGTCGCGATACCGAGCGTCCCGCCATCGGGCGATTGCTCTTCGCGAATGAGAAGCCATCGGCCGTCCCAGAATTGCTCCTCGGCCTCGGACGGCTCGCTGTGACGCCGCAGCCTCCGCGCGACCCACTCTTCGCCGTCGGTTTCGGCCAGCGGCACAAGGCCGGCGGCGAGGGTCGCCCTGAGGTAGTCCTCAAACGCAACGCCGGGCTGAAGCATGTCGGCCACGATGCCTGCCTGACGGCGATACTCGCCGTTGCAGAACACGAACCGGTCGTCCGCGTCCCAGAACGCGATGCCGTCGGACATCCGTTCCACGGCCTGAAGGAAGCGTTCGCGGGTCGCATTCGCGGCTTCCCGGGTTTCGACCTCCGCCGTTATGTCCTGGGCGACGCCCCGATAGCCGATGAAACCGCCGTTTTCATCGAAGATCGCCTTGCCGCTGGTGCGTATCCAGCGGCGTTCTCCGTCGGGCGGGGCATAGCGGTAAACCAGGTCGCGAAAGCTCTGCTGGGACTTGAGCGTTTCGAAGTGTTCCCGCCAACCGGCGGCGTCCGGCCGGTCGGACTGGTCGCGCACAGTTTCCCGCGTGCTCCCCAGCAACGTGGCTGCCGGAATGCCGGTCTCCTGCTCGAACCGCTCCGAAAAATAGGTGAACCGCAGATCGGCGTCCTGTTCCCAGTACCAGTCGGACGCGGCCTCGGCGAAATCGCGAAACCGCGCCTCGCTCAATTTAAGCGCGTCTTCGGCGCGCTTGCGCTCGACGGCGATGGCCGCCAGATGCGCGGAGGTCGAAACCAGCTCCAGGTCGGAGTCCGGCGGCCTGCCGGAACCGCGCCGGAAGGTGACGAAGGCGCCAAGCACGTCACCACCCTGAGTCCTGATCGGCTCCGCCCAACAGGCATGGAAACCCGCCGCCAGCGCGGCCGCTTCGGGTGGACCGAGATCGGCCCGACCGGCGAGGTCGTCGATCAACAAAGCTTCGCCGGCCAGAACCGCGCGCCAAAGGTCGTGCGCGGTCGGGTTCTTCGCGGCCGACACGGCATCGACGAAAGACCGGGGCACGGACGGGCTCGCCGCCGCCACCGCAGCGCCGCCGCCACGACGCAGGACAATCGAACAGGCAAGCGCCGATACCGCGCTTTCCATACCGTCGACGAGAGCAGCCAATGCCTGGTCGACCAGCGCGCCGGACGCCATCAGTTCAAGTACGTTATTGCGGCCCTGAAGCACCGCCGCGGACCGCCTGGCCTCCGACACATCGCGGGCGGTCCCGACAAAAAACAGCAACTCGCCCGCCGCGTCCCGGACCGGACGGCCGGTCAGCGCGATCCATACCCGTCCGCCATCGGCCCTGTTCGCCTCGAATTCGACGTTCCTGACGCCGTCGAATTGCAGCATTTGCCGAACCAGGCCGGCGGCCGCATCCGGATTGGTCGGACTGGCATGCGGACGGTCGCGGAAGTGCGCCAGAAACGCCTCCGCGCTGTCGCATCCGTGCAATCCGGCGAACGCCCGGTTCACGTCGAAGAAACGCCCCTCGCCGTCCATACGGTACAGACCGATCACCGCGTCCTCGAACATCGCGCGGTAGCTGGCGAAATCCGCATTGCCGGCGGCCATCGGATCGGTCTCGTGCGGTACCGTTCCGGCTTTCGGCGGCTGGTCGCTGGTCATTTCGTCCATCACACGGTGTCCGAACGACATCCGGGGCGAGGCCCGGACCTCGACGGTCGGCTTATCGCACATTCGGCAGGCATGGGAGGCAAAGCGGACCGACGCCTGTCCACATGCGATGCCAAAGCGGTTACGACGGTAAACCTAGTGCATTCGACAAGGCCGGCCACAAAGTCAGCCTCGCCAAATACAACAAATCTAAGAGTTATTTTTGACATAAACAACCGTACATTTTCGCATCGGTTGCTTCATTTATGTCTGCCATTCAGTCCCCCCAGACCAGAAGGCCGCCCATGCACCAGCGCAGCGCCGGTTACGTAATGCCGCTTAGAAGAGGCCTTACCTCCTTGGCAAAGCGTTCAATCTGTCGATCCCGATCCTCGTACGGACCGACGAAGTCCAACACGACATGCCGGAGGCCCGCCGCGTAGAATGTATGCAGCCTTTCCGCGACATCTTCCGGCCGGCCGATCGCCGCGTACTTTTTGGTGGCGTGCGTGAAATCCATGGCGTAGCGAGTGCTTAGCGCCTTGTTGGCCGCCTCGAACGCGCTGTCATAGTCGTCGTCGACGCGCAGGAACAACAGATGGCCGGTGCCGAACGATGTCAGGTCGCGCCCGGCATCCTCGACCGCGCGGGCGATTTTCTCCAGCGCGTCGCGGTACATCTCCGGCGTCACCACATAGGAAATCCACCCGTCGGCCATGCGGCCCGTCCGGTTGAGCGCCGCATCCGACCGGCCGCCGCACCAGACCGGCGGCCCGCCCGGCTGACGCGGCGGCGGTTGCATCGTGATGTCCGAAAAGGAAAAGAAGCGGCCATCGTGGGAGACCGTCTCACCGGTCCAGAGCTTTCCGATGACCTCAAGGGATTCGGTGAGCCGCGCACCGCGCTCCTTCAGGGGCACGCCGCTCACGGCAAAGTCGCTGGCGAACTCGCCGCCGACGCCGACACCGAAGATCAGGCGGCCACGGGTCAGATGATCCAGGGTCGAGACCTGCTTGGCGATCGGACCCGGATGCCGGAGCGGCACAAGATAAATCCCGGTGCCGAACGTCAGGCTTTTGCTGAACGCCGCGGCCTGGGCGATCTGCAACAGCGGATCCAGGATCGGGATGGCGAAGGCGATGTGGTCGCCGACCCAGAGCGAATCGTAGTCCAGGCCCTCTATCTGCTCGACCAGGGCACGGGCGTCTTCCGGTTCCGGCACCCACGATCCGACGCCCGGCTCCGACCGGCGGTGAATGGTCTGAACCCCGATCTTCATCTTCGGCTCGAGCGGCAGGTCCATCGGCACATTCCTCGCAGTCGCTGACGGGCCGAGACCGCGGCCCGAACCCAATTCTACGCGCCGGCGGGCCGAATGGCCAATGCGCCCGCGTTGCGCCGCTCCGCGGCTTCTGGCCTAATGCCCGGGCTTTCGCAGGACCGAACGAGGCACGCATGCATGTCGATTATATGAAGGCGATAACCGAGCGGTACAGCCGGCTCGGCTATCCGCCGTACGACTGGTACCACGCCGACACCCCGCCGCCCTGGCAACCGCTGGACAGGAAACTGTCGGACTGCAAGATCGGGATGATGTCGACGTCCGGCGCCTATGTCGCGGGGCAGGTCGCATACTTCTACAAGGACGACACGTCGACGCGGCGCATCCCGAAACGGACGCCGACCGAAGACCTGCGCTTTTCGCACATTACGGAAAACTATCTGGTCGACCCGCGCCGGGACCCGAACTGCATTTTCCCGATCGAGGCGCTGCGCCGGCTGGAGGACGAGGGCACGGTCGGCGAAGTCGCCGACGAGCTGTTTTCCTGCATGGGCGGCATCTATTCGAAGCGGCGGGTGGCGGAAGAACTGGCCCCCGCCGTGCACGAGAATTTCAAGGCGCAGAACGTCGACGCGGCCCTGCTTGTCGCCATGTGACCGGTGTGCCACCAGACCGTGAGTCTGGTCGCCCGTTACCTGGAAGAGCGCGGCATCCCAACCATGTGCATGGGCAGCGCGCTGGACATCCTGACCGCCGGCAATCCGCCGCGCGCGACGTTCGTCGATTTCCCGCTCGGCCACACGGTCGGCAAGCCGTTCGACCGGGACGGCCAGATCGATATCGTCCGACGGGGGCTTCTGGGTCTCGAGACGATGACGGCGCCCGGCATCGAAACGCTGGCCGTCCGCTGGTCCGACGACGAGGATTGGAAGCGCGAGGCCTCGGACGGCGCCAGCGGCGGCGATGTACGTCAGCCGCGCGATACGACGCCGCGCTATCAATACGAGGAGGACCGCCGGCTGGCCGAAGGCGGATAAGCCGAATTCGCGTCCGGCTCAGAAATGCTATACTGCCCGGGACCGCATATAGGAGACCGCAATGACATTGACGGGCCTCAACCACCTGGCGTTCATCACCGACGACATGACCAAGACGGTCCGGTTCTACCGTGACCTGCTGGGCATGACATTGATCAGCGGCATCGGCCACGACGGCTTCCGCCACTATTTCTTCCAGATGGGCACCGGGCAGATCGCGTTTTTCGAGTACGACATCGCGCAGCCGATGAAACGCGAGAAATTCCACGGCACGCCGACGGACAAGCCGGTCGGCTTCGACCATGTGGCGCTGACCGTGGACAACAAGGAAGACCTGTTCGCGCTGAAGGACAAGCTGGAAGCCGCCGGAATCCAGGTCACCGGCGCCGTCGACCACGGCACGATCTGGTCGATCTATTTCTTCGACCCGAACAACATACCGCTGGAAGCCTCGTGGGACTGCATGGAGATCCTTAAAGCCCCGGCGATCCACGACGACGATCCGCTGCCGGTCGCGGCGGAAGGCGCCGGCCCGCAGCCCGGCCACTGGCCCGACGTCAAAAAGCGGACGCCGCCGGAGGAGATGGTGGCGCATGCCGGCAACGGCTTCGCGATGCGCGAGGACTTCCTGCGACGCGGCCTGGCACGATCGAAGCCCGGCCTGGATGTCGAGAAGCCAAGCGAAGCGGCGGAGTAAGCGCCGCTGAGCGACCTGGACATTATACGTCGGGCCTATGCCAAGCAGGTGCTGGCGGCGGCCAACGTGGTGCATGAACGATTGGAACAAGCCTTCGCGGCGGTGCCGCGCGAGCGCTTTACCGGGCCCGGCCCTTGGCAGGTCGTGCGCTGGCGCCGGGGCTACGTCGAAACACCGAGCGCCGACCCGGTCTATTTGTATACGGACGATCTGATTGCGCTGGACCCGGCGCGAGACCTGAACAACGGGCAGCCGTCGTTGCATGCATCGCTGTTGTCGGCGCTCGACCCGAAACCCGGCGAACGGGTCGTGCATATCGGGGTCGGCGGCGGCTACTTCACGGCCCTGCTGGCGACGATGGTCGGCGCGGCAGGCCATGTCACGGCGATCGAGTTCGACCCGGAGATGGCCGAACGCGCGACCGCCAACCTGGCCGGGTTCGAGAACGTGACCGTGCTGAACGACGACGGCACCACGGCGGATTTCCCACCGGCCGACGGCATCTATGTCAATGCCGGAGCAACGCATCCGCCGGACAACTGGATCGACAGGCTGAAGGACGGCGGGCGCCTGATCCTGCCGATCACCACGGACAAGGGCTTCGGCAGAATCGATTCCGAGCACATCGCGTCGCGCGGCGCCGTGTTCCTAATCGAGCGCGCGGGCACCCGCTATTCGGCGCGGTGGATCTCGCCGGTCGCGATTTTTCCCTGCGCCGGCGGAAGGGACCCGAAGGCGGAGGCAAGGCTGGCCACGGCGTTCGAAAAGGGCGGCTGGGAATCGGTCCGCAGCCTGTGCCGACCCGACGAGGTTGCGCCGGACCGGTGCTGGCTTCGGTCCGAAGAGTGGTGCCTGGCCTACGATTAGGCGGCGACGGCCGAGAGGACCTCGAACAGCCGGTCGATATCGCCCGCGTCGTTGTAGAGATGCGGCGCCACGCGGATCGAGTCGCCGCGAATCGAGATATAGACCCCCGCCGACGAAAGCCGGTCGTTCAAATCCGCCGGCAGGCCGCCCGGCATCCGCAAGCCGATGATATGGCCGACATGCCGGTCCGCCGCGGGCACGCGGAAACCCAAATCGGTTGCGCGCGCGCCGATCTCGGCGGTCATCGGGGCAATCGTATGCGCGATGTTGTCGACGCCCCAGTCGAGGATCTGGCGGATTCCGGCAGTGGCCTGGGGTATCGACACGAAGTTGCCGCGCTCGCCCACGTCGAAACGGCGCGCACCCGGCTGATAGGCGTCGACGTAGTCGGAGATGTTGTTGGTATCCTGCGCGTTGGCGCGGCCGACCCAATTATGCTCGATCGGCCTGCCATCCTGATGGCGCGGCGCGACGTAGAGGAAACCGAAACTATAGGGCCCGAGCAGCCACTTGTAGGTGACGGCGACCAGGAAATCGGGGTCGAGCTCGGCAACGCTTAAGGGTGAAACGCCGGCCGACTGGGTGACGTCGAGCGCCAGCGCCGCCCCGACCTGCCGCGCCCGGGCCGCGACCGCTGTGAGGTCGATCAGGCCGCCGTCGGCCCAGTGGCACTGGCCCAACGTGACGATGGCCGTATCGTCGTCGATCGCCTCGAGCACGGCCGCCGTCCAGTCATCGTCCGACGGCCGCGCCACGGTGACGACCCGGCCACCGTTCGCCTTGGCCAGTTCCCGCCAGGCATAGACGTTCGACGGAAACTGCTCGGCCAACAGAACGATCGACTGGCCGGGTGCGAGCGGCAGGTTGGCGGCGGCGGTGGCGATGCCGTAGCTGGCCGAGGGGACGATCGCGATGTCGTCGGCTGCCGCGCCGATCAGTTGCGCGAACAAGCCGCGCGCGGTTTCCACATCCTCGAAATAGTGGCCGGCATGCAGGCGCCAGGGCCGAGCCTTGTGCGCCAAGCCGGCAGCACCCGCCTCCTGCGCCGCGCGCAATCCCGGCGACATCGCCGCGCAACGCAGATAGGCGACGTCGTCGGGCAGATCGAATAGGGCTTTCTGGCAAGGAATGGGACTCGGCCGGTCGCCTGCGGTACCGTCAAGAGGCGGGTTCATCGGACACCTTCACCATCAGTTTTCCCTGGTTGCTGCCGTCGAACAGCTTGTTGACCGCGCCCGGCGCGTTCTCCAGCCCGTCTACGACGTCGACGCGGTACTTGATCCGGCCCTCCGCCACCCAGCCGGACAGGGCGGCAATGGCTTCCGGGAAACGGCGGATGAAGTCGGTGACGATGAAGCCTTCGATGCGGACGCGCTTCATCAGGACGTTGCGGAACATGTACGGCCCCGGCACCGGGCCGTCGGCGTTGTACTGCGCGATCAGCCCGCAGAGCGGGATGCGGGCCTTGAAGTTCGCCAGGGTTAGCACCGCGTCGAGAATGTCGCCGCCGACATTTTCGAAACCGACGTCGATACCATCCGGGCAGTGGCGGCGTAAGGCCTCCAGGACGGTCTCGGTGCGGTAGTTGACCGCGGCGTCGAAGCCGAGCTCGTCGGTGAGCCATCGGCATTTGTCGTCCGAACCGGCGATGCCGACCACACGGCAATCCTTGATCTTGGCGATCTGGCCGACGATCGAGCCGACGGCGCCGGCAGCGGCGCTGACCACCACGGTCTCGCCCGGCTGCGGCTGGCCAATATCGAGCAGGCCGAAATAGGCAGTGCAGCCGGTACCCCCGAGAACACTCATATAGGCGGTGAGCGGCAAGCCGGTATCGCGCGGCAGGACGCGGACGGCGCGGGCGTCGATCACCGCGTGGCTCTGCCAGCCCCACATGCCCTGGACGATGTCGCCGACCTGCATGCCGGTGCGGCCGGGCGCCTCGACCACGCCGATGGTCCCGCCGCGCATGACGTCGCCGATCTCGACCGGCGGCATATACTGGTCGATGTCGCTCATCCAGATCCGATTGGTCGGGTCGAGCGACAGGTAGAGGGTGCGCACCAGCACCTGGCCGTCGCTGGGTTCGGCCAGGGTTTCCTCCCGCCATTCGAACTGATCGTTTTCGATACCGCCCGACGGCCGGGCGGCAAGACGCCACTGGCGGCTGACTACCGCGCTCATTCCCTCAATCCTCCAGGTTGGAAAAACCGCGGCCAGCCTAGAGCAATATCCGAACGGGTTGAACCTCTCGGTTCAACCCGTTCGGATATTGCTCTAGTTCTTAAAGAGTTAGAGCATCTTTATCCGATCGACCGGATCGCGGAAACGATTCCGGGCGACCGGATGATGCTCTAGCACAGCCAAGACAACGAACCAGAAAACGCCAAATGGATTCCCGATTTCACTTCCCTTATTCACGAAAATCCGGTTTAAACACCCCCTCCTGCCGGTAGAACGGATCGGAAATGGGTGCGACGATCCTGATTGTCGAAGACAACGACTCCAACATGAAGCTGTTCCGCGACGTGTTGGCGGCGCATGGGCATGAAACCGTGGGAACCCGCGACGGCGCCGGAGCCATGGAAATCATCGACGAGGTCGAGCCCGACCTGGTGGTCATGGACATTCAGCTTCCCGACGTCTCGGGCCTGGAAGTGACACGCTGGATCCGGGAGCATGAACGCTTGAGCGCGACGCCGGTTGTGGCAGTGACGGCCTTCGCCATGAAGGGCGACGCGGAGCGTATCATGAATGCCGGCTGCGACGCCTATCTGGCCAAGCCGATCACCATCGACGAGTTCATGTCGGTGGTGCAGAAGTTCTTGGACCTCAGGCAGGCCGGCTAGGCACCTTTGCGCTATCGGCGCCTGCCGATTCTCTTTCGGCCTTTTCCCTTCCGCCCCATCAGACTTAGCATCACCATCACGGCCACCACTATGACGGCGATTACAACGAAGTAACCCATGGCGTGTCCTCCCATGGAGCCGATTGCCGCGGCGCGAAGTCAGAGCAACCCGAGCGACCGAAAACTTTCGTGCCCGGCGCGGCCGATCACCAAATGGTCGTGCAGGTCGACGCCGACGGTCGCCGCCGCGTCGCGCACCTGTTTTGTCATGGCGATATCCGCCCGGCTCGGCGTCGGATCGCCGCTGGGGTGATTGTGCACCATGATGATCGCGGACGCATGCAGTTCCAGCGCGCGCTTGACCACCTCCCGTGGATAGACCGGCGTATGGTCGACGGTGCCGCGCTGCTGCACCTCGTCGGCGATCAACCGGTTCTTGACGTCGAGGAACAGGATGCGGAACTGCTCCGTCCGTTCGTCGGCCATGGCCACGCGGCAATAGTCGATCAGCGCCTGCCATGACGAGATCACGTCGCCGTCCATCGCCACGCTGCGCAGCATCCGGTGGGCGGCGACCTGAATCAGCTTGACGGCGGCGACCGAGGCTTCGCCCATGCCGTCCACGGCGCCAAGCCGCGCCGGATCGGCGGAGACCGCCGCGTTCAGACTGCCGAACTGTTTGATCAGCCGCTTGGCGAGCGGCTTGGTGTCGCCACGCGGATTGGCCGCGAACAGGGCCATTTCCAGAATTTCGTAATCGTGCAGCGCGTCCGCGCCGCCGTTCAGGAAGCGCTCTCTGAGGCGGGCGCGATGGCCCTTGGCGTCGTCCCCGGCCAACTAGAGATTGTAGGGCGGGCAGTGCAGCCCGGCGGGCGAGGTCGTGAAGATCTCGTAGCCGTCTTCCGTGACCGCGATCGAATGCTCGAACTGGGCCGACAGCGAGCGGTCCTTGGTGACCGCTGTCCAGCCGTCGCTTAAGACCTTCACCTGCCATTTGCCGAGATTGATCATCGGCTCGACGGTGAAGAACATGCCGGCGCGAAGCTCGACGCCGGTGCCCGGCTCCCCGTAGTGCAGCACGTTCGGCGCGTCGTGGAACACCCGCCCGAGACCGTGGCCGCAGAAATCGCGCACGACCGAGCAGCGCTCGGCCTCGGCGAAGGTCTGAATGGCGTGGCCGATGTCGCCGAGCCTGGAGCCTGGCCGGACCGTCTCGATGCCGCGCATCATCGCCTGGTAGGTGATGTCGACCAGCCGGCGCGCTTTGCGTGGCACATCGCCGACGCAGAACATGCGGCTTGTATCGCCGTGCCAGCCATCCAAGATAACGGTTACGTCGATGTTCACGATGTCGCCCGACTTAAGCCGTTTCTCGCCGGGAATGCCGTGACAAACCACATGGTTGATCGACGTGCAGATCGATTTAGGAAAGCCGCGATAGTTGAGCGGCGCGGGAACCGCCCCATGATCGACGATATAGTCGTGACAGAGCCGGTCGAGCTCTTCGGTGCTGACGCCCGGAACCACCCGGGGCACGATGAAGTCCAGCGTCTCCGCGGCCAAATGCCCGGCCTTGCGCATGCCTTCGAAGTCGTCCGGCCCGTGCAGCTTGATGTGGCCGGTGTTGCGCTCGGGCGCCTCGCCGCTTTCCAGGTAATCCATCGTCAACGGTCCATTACGCATCTGCATCGCCTAGTAATAAACCGAAACGGGCATGCGGGTCGACCTCCGCGCTTCGCCCTTTCGCCCGAACCGAGCGCCCGACGGTCGGTTGTGCCTATAATGGCGGAGGGAACAGCGAACGCGGCCGCAGAGCAGCGGCACCAACGGGATAAGAATATATGAAAATCAATGGGTTAGCCGCCATCGTTACAGGTGGCGCTTCGGGTCTTGGCGCGGGAACGGCGGAAGTTCTGGCCGCAGCCGGCGCGCGCGTGGCAGTGCTGGACGTCAACGAAGGGTTGGCGGCCGAGACCGCGGCGAAGGTCGGCGGCATCGCCGCAAGCTGCGATGTCACCGACGAGGCGGACGTGATCGCGGCGTTGGACAAGGCGGCGCGGGCGCACGGCCCGGCGCAAATTGTGGTGAACTGCGCCGGCATCGGACCGCACAACAAAACGCTCCGGCGAACCGGGCCGCATCCGTTGGACCTGTTTGAAAAGGTCATCGCGATCAATCTGACGGGCACGTTCAACGTGAGCCGGCTGGCGGCGGCGGCAATGGCGGAGATGGAACCGACGGCCGGCGGCGAGCGCGGCGTGATCGTGCATACCGCCTCGATCTCCGCGTTCGATTCACCGGCCGGCGGCGCGGCCTACGCCGCGTCGAAGGCCGGCGTGGTCGGCATGACGCTGCCAATGGCACGGGACCTGGCGCCGCACGGTATCCGGGTCGTCAGCATCGCGCCCGGGCCGTTCTCGACACCGCTGTTCCACACCATGCCGGACGATATGACCGAACGCCTGACCACCTATTCGCCGTTTCCGGGCCGGGCCGGCCGGCCGGCCGAATTCGGCAGCCTGGTGCAACAGATTGTTGAGAATCCGATGCTAAACGGAGAGACGATCCGGCTGGACGCGGCAAACCGGCCTCCGGCGAGTTACGTTCAATGACCGGCAACCGTTTCCGAAACTAGGACCCGCGGCGGCGCGCCCATGAACATTATCCGCAACTGGTTCGAGCGAAACTTTTCAGACCCGCAGGTCGTCCTGCTGGCGATGCTGCTGATCGGCGGGTTCGCGGCCGTGGCGCTGATCGGACGGATGCTGGCCCCGGCGATCGCGGCGGTGGTGATCGCGTACCTGCTGGATTCCCCGGTCGAGTTGCTGCGCCGGATCGGCGTGCCGAAGTTGACGGCGGTGGTGATCGTGTTCCTGGGCTTCATCGGGGTCGCGCTGTTCGCGCTGCTGACCCTCCTGCCGCTGGTGACGGCGCAGTTGGCGCAACTGGTGGCGTCGCTGCCGTCGATGATGGGCCGGATCCAGGAAGCGCTGATGGCCCTGCCCGGCCGCTACCCGGCCCTGATCGACCAGGACCAGGTTCGGGACATCATGGCCAGCCTGCGCGCCGAGTTGCTGGTCGCCGGCCAATACGTCCTGCAATTCTCGCTGGATAACGTGACCAACCTCGTCACCATCGTGGTCTACGCCATCCTGGTGCCGCTGATGGTGTTCTTCTTTCTGAAAGACAAGCGGAAGATCCTGGACTGGCTCAGCGGCTTTCTGCCGCGCGAACGGCAACTGGTCGAAACCGTATGGCACGAGGTCGATCACAAGACCGGCCACTACGTGCGCGGCAAGGCCTATGAAATCATTATCGTCGGCACCGTCACCTGGGCGACATTCAGCCTGCTGGGCGTCCAGTTCGCCATCCTGCTGGCGGTGATGACCGGCCTTTCCGTGCTGATCCCCTATGTCGGCGCGGCGCTGATCGCCTTCCCCGTCGCCTTCGTCGCGTTCTTCCAATGGGGCATCAACGCCGAATTCGCCATGGCGGTGGTCGCCTACGGCGTGATCCAGGCACTGGACGGCAACCTGCTGGCGCCGCTGCTGTTCTCGGAAGTGGTCAAGCTGCACCCGAACGCGATCATCATCGCGATCCTGGTGTTCGGCGGCCTGTGGGGCATCTGGGGGCTGTTCTTCGCGATCCCGCTGGCGACATTGGCCCAGGCAGTGATCAACGCCTGGCCGAAACGCGGCGAACCGGCCGCCGTGGGGCACCAGCCGCCAAGCGAGCCGGAACAGGACGCGGCCGAGTAACGCCTAAAGGTCCAGGCGAACCGGCTCCGCGACCTCGATCCCCTCGGTCGTCAGCCGGCAGGCATAGCAGATCGCCTCCACGCCGCGCCCGCGTGCGCGTTCCAACTCCGCCTTGTAGTCCGGATCGATATCGCCGGCGATCGAGAAACGGTCACAGTCTTCGCGCTGCACCAGATAGAACATCACGGCGCGATGGCCTTCCTCGACCATGTCGCCGAGCTCCACCAGATGCTTGGCGCCGCGCTTGGTCACCGAATCCGGAAACTCGGCCAAGCCGTCCTCGCGCATCAGGTGGACGTTCTTGACCTCGACATAACACGGCGGCTTCGCCGGATCTTCCAACAGGAGATCGATCCGCGAATTCTTACCGTATTTCACTTCGCGGCGAAACGACTCGTAATCCGCGAGTTCGGCGATCCTGCCGGCCGCCACCGCTTCCTCGACCAGCCGATTGGGATAGGCGGTGTTGATGCCGACCAGGCCGTCGCCGACGCGGATCAGTTCCCAGGAGAACTTGAGCTTGCGGTCCGGGTTGCGCGACGGCGACAGCCAAACTTCCGAATCCGGCTCGTGCAAGCCCAGCATGCTGCCCGGGTTGGCGCAGTGCGCGGTGACGACGGTGCCGTCTTCCAATTCGATATCGGAAAGGAACCGTTTATAGCGCCGCACCAGGCGGCCGCGGATCAGGGGATCGGGAAACTGCATGGCCGGACGGTAGCGGCACCGGCGCGGGCACGCAACGCCTGTCGCGACAATTGGCGCAGCTTCCGGGCCATCGCCTTGTTGTCGTTTGTGGCACCGCCTATAACCGATTGGCGCGGCATCCTTGCGCCGCATGCTCGCAGTGGGGATCCTGAATATGAGCGACATCAGCACAATCGTTCGCCGCCATGTCGACGCAGCCGTGGCCGAAGCCGGAGAACAGGGTTTTCCCGCCGAGACGGTGGCGCGCACGATGCTTTCCTTCGTGCTGGCGATCTATCGGCAAGAGCGCGATATCGCCGACATCAGAAGCGAACTGGAACACGTGATCGAGAACCTGGATCCGGACGGCGAATATACATTCATGCGACCGTAGCCTTATGCTGCCGTAACCGGGCAGGCCGCATCCGAACGACGGAGGATTCCATCTTGGACAGGATCGCCCTGAACAACGGCACGATCTTCGATGGCCAGTCGCCGGACCTGCGGCAGGGCGCCAGCGTCCTGATCGAAGGGTCGCGGATCGTGGAGATCGCCGACAAGCCCTTCGCCAACGGCGACGGCGCCGTCTTCGACCTGGGCGGCATGACGCTGATGCCCGGGCTGATCGACGCGCATGTGCATGTGATCGTCTCCACCCTCGACCTCGGCGCGCTGGCGCACGAGCCGGCGACGCTGACCGCGTCCAAGGCGCGTCGCATCATGGAAGCGATGCTGATGCGCGGCTTCACCAGCGTGCGCGACGCCGGCGGCGCGGACTGGGGCCTGGCGCTGGCCGTCGAACAGGGACTGATCGCGGGGCCTCGCCTGTTCTTCTCCGGCCGCGCCTTGAGCCAGACCGGCGGTCATGGCGACTTCCGGCCGCGCACCTGGGACTGGCAGGGCGGCGGCGACGTCTGCGCCTGCTGCACGGCGGCGGCCGATTTCTCCGTGGTGGTCGACGGCGTGCCGGCGGTGCAACGGGCGGCGCGGGAAGAACTGCGCCGCGGCGCGACCCAGATCAAGATCATGGCGTCGGGCGGCGTATCGTCGCCGGTCGACCCGGTCTGGAACCTGCAATTCTCCGAAGACGAGATCCGCGCCGCCGTCTGGGAGGCGCAATCATGGCAGACCTACGTGATGGCGCATGCCTACACGTCGGAGGCGGTGTCGCGCTGCATTCGGTTCGGGGTGCGGTCCATCGAGCACGGCAACCTGATCGACGCGGACACAGCGAAACTGATCGCCGACAACGACGCCTTCCTGGTGCCGACGCTGGTCACGTACGAAGCGCTTCGGCGCGACGGCAAAAGCTTCGGCTTCCCGCAGGTCAGCATCGACAAGATCGAAGACGTGCGGGAGGCCGGCCTCCGCGCCCTTGAACATGCGAAGAACGCCGGCGTGAAGATCGGCTTCGGCACCGACCTGCTGGGCGAGACGCACCACTATCAGGGGCTGGAATTCAGCATCCGGTCGGAAGTGCTAAGCCCGGTCGAAGTGCTGCGCGGCGCAACCTCAATCAACGCCGCGCTGCTCAACCGGGCCGGCGAGATCGGCACCGTCGCCGCCGGCGCGCTGGCGGACCTGATCGTCGTCGACGGCAACCCGCTGGAGGATCTGACGCTGTTGCAGGAGCAGGGGAAGCACCTACCGCTGATCATGAAGGACGGCGAAATCGTCAAGAACGCCCTGAACCGGTAGCCGGCCCCCTGGCCCTACTCACAGCGGTAGACGTTCACCCGGACTTCCTGCCGGTCCAGCACCGCCTTTTTGCCGAACTTGTCGCAGTGCTCTTCCGCGACCTTGAGCGCCCGCCCGTCGTCGCCGAAATTCTGGGTACCGACGGTCGGCATGACGCGAACCGCTATCTCATCGGGCGTCGCGGCGATTGTCCGCGCGCACGCCGCCACCCCAAGCAAGACCACGATTACTGCGAAACGCATGGCATCCTCCGGCGATTCAATCGGGCGAGGATACAGTCTGGACGCGCAGATTCGGAAGCCTGAATGCAAGAGGTCCGGATTTGCGCGGCCTTCCCGGCGACGCCATACTGAAAATCAAGAACCGCGACCAGCAGGGAGGAACGCGATATGAGCGAAGGCATGGTGGTTGCTCCGCAGCCGGAGGCCGTGGAAGCCGGCGTCTTGGCGCTGCGCGCCGGCGGCAACGCGGTCGACGCAGCGATCGCCTGCGCGCTGGTGCAGGGTGTGGTGGATCCGCAGATGACCGGCATCGCCGGCTTCGGCAGCCTGCAAGCCTACCTGCCGGAGCACGGCGTCCATACCTGCATCGACTTCCACGGCAAGGCGCCGGCAGCCACCCGCCCGGATATGTGGGAGCACCTGATCGAAGGCGAAGCGCGCGACGGGTTCGGCTTCGTGCTTAAAGACCGGGTCAACGACCTGGGCTATCAGTCGATCACCGTGCCCGGCAGCCTGAAGGCCTATCACGAAGCGCACACCGAATTCGGCGCCTTGCCCTGGCAGGATATCGTCGGGCCGGCCATCGGGTTCGCCGAAGACGGCTTTGTCGTCCGTCCGCATGTGTACCACTTCTGGAGCGAACGGGACCAGTTCGGCCGCGTGGACAACGTGGACCGGCTGCGCTTCAGCAAGTCGGGCCGCGCGCTGTATTTCAACGGCGACGGCGAGATGCTGCGGCCGGGCGAACGGCTGCGAAACCCGGAGATGGCCGAGACGCTGAGGCGCATCGCCAGGCATGGCGCGGACATCTTCTACAGCGGCGAGATCGCCGAGGAAATCGCGGCGGACATGGCGAAGAACGACGGCCTGCTGTCGCTGCAGGATCTGCGCGACTACCGGACGCGGCGCGTCGACCCGATCTGGACCGAGTTTCGCGGCTATCGGCTGGCGACCAACAACCCGCCGGGCGGCGGCATCATGCTGGTCGAAATGCTGAACATCCTGGAGAACTTCGATCTCGCCCGGCTTGGCCACAACAGCCCGGAATACATCCGGCTGGTCGCCGAGGCGATGAAACGCGCGACCATCGACAAGGACACCCATGTGGGCGATCCGGCGTTCTTCGACGTGCCGATGGACCGCCTGACGGACAAGGGCTACGCGCGCGGTCTGGCCGCCGAGATCGAGCGCGGCGAGAAAGCCCATGTGGCGCGCCTGACGACACCGGAATCGCGCGACACCACCCATGTCTCGGTGATCGACAAGGCCGGCAATGCCGTGTCCATGACCCATTCGCTGGGCATGCCGTCGGGCGTGATCACCGACGGCCTGGGCTTCATGTACAACGGCTGCATGGGCGTGTTCGACCCCAGGCCCGGCCGTGCCGGGTCCCTGGCGCCGGGCAAGGGACGGTTCAGTTCGCTTTGCCCGTCGATTGTGTTCAAGGACGATAAGCCGCATCTGGTGATCGGCGCGCCGGGCGGCACGCAGATCGCCATGGGCGTGGTGCAGGTCATCCTGAACGTCCTCGAGTTCGGCATGCCGGTGGTCGAGGCGATCTATGCGCCCCGCATTTCGGCGACCAGCGACGCCATCGACATCTGCAACCGCATTCCGCAATTCGTCGCCAGTGAATTGGAGACGATGGGCTACGAAGTGCTGCGCACCCATCTGAGTTACGCCTTCGGGTCGGTGCATGCGATCAAGATCGACGACGGGGTCTGCACCGGCGGCGCCGATCCCAACCATGACGGCATGGCGCTGTCCGCCTGAGCGGGAGACGTGGCAATGGAGCAGTCCTACGATGTCGTGATTGCCGGCGGCGCGGCGATGGGTAGTGCTACAGCCTATTTCCTGGGCGCGAACCCGGACTTCGACGGCTCGGTACTGGTGGTCGAACGCGACCCGACTTACGAGAAATGCTCGACATCGCTGTCGTTCGGCGGAATCCGGCAGCAGTTCTCGACGCCGGAGAACGTGCTGCTGTCCATGTTCGGCGCCGAGTTCGCCCGCAATGCCGGCGACTGGCTGGAAGTCGACGGCGACCGGCCCGACGTTTCGTTCCGGGAACAGGGTTATCTCTTCCTGGCCACGGAACAGGGCCATCCCATCCTGGAAGAGAACTACCGCATGCAGCGGGAGTTGGAAGCCCAGGTAGAACTGCTGTCGCCGGAGCAGATGTCCGAGCGGTTTCCGTGGCTGAACATCGAGGGGCTGGCCAGCGGCTGTTTCGGGTTCAGGAACGAGGGCTGGATCGATCCTTACGCACTTCTGCAGGCGATGCGGCGCAAGGCCCGGGCGTTGGGCGCGACCTACATCCATGATGAGGTCGTCGGCATTGCGAAGTCGGATGGCCGGATCTCCGGTATCGAATTGCGCGACGGCGGGACGGTCCGCTGCGGGCATGTCGTCAATGCCGCCGGCTGGCGGGGCGGAAAAGTCGCATCGATGCTGGATATCGATCTGCCGGTCGGGCCGCGCAAGCGCATGGCGTTCGTGTTCGACTGCCGGGACGACCTGTCGCATCTGCCGCTGACCGTCGATCCGACCGGCGTTGCGTTCCGGCCTGAAGGACGCCAGTTCATCGCCTCGGTCTCGCCGCCCGAAGACCAGGACCCGGAATGCGACGACTTCGAAGAGGATCTTTCGCAGTTCGACGACATTGTCTGGCCGGCGCTGGCGAACCGCATTCCCGCTTTCGAAGCGATCAAGATGACCGGCTCCTGGGTGGGGCATTACGACTACAACAGTTTCGATCATAACGGCATCATCGGCGTCCACCCGTCCGTCGACGGTTTCTATTTCTGCAACGGATTCAGCGGCCATGGCATCCAGCAGTCGCCGGCCGCGGGACGGGCGATTTCCGAGTTGATCAGTTACGGCGGCTACCGCAGTATCGACCTGACGCGGTTCGGTTATGAGCGGATCGCGGACAACAAGCCGCTCAAGGAAGCCAACGTCGTATAGGCTGAAACCGCCTCAATGAAACGGATCGGCATTATCGGCGCCGGCGGACAGGCGCGCCGGCTTGGCCGCGCGTTCGCGGCCTTGGACGGCGTGCGCATAGGCGGTGTTGCCGGGCGCACGACGACCAACGCCGTCGGCCTGATCGGCGATATCGGCGGCCGGTTCTATCAGGCGCCGCGCGCGCTGATCGACGACGCGGAGGTGGATGCGGTGGTCGTCGCCTGCCCGACCGCGTTGCATTGCCAGTATGTCGTGGACGCGTTGGATAGCGGCAAGCATGTGTTCTGCGAAACGCCGATCGCGGAAACACTGGCGGATGCCGACCGCATGATCGCGGCCGCGGCGCGGAACGACCGGGTTCTGGTAATCGGGCTGGTTCACCGCGTCGAATCCATCTATCGCCATCTGCGCCAGATGATCCTGAAAGGCGGCCTGGGGCGGCCATTGTGGGTCACGACCGAGCGGCTGATCGGCAGCTTCTTCCTGCCCGCGGGCTCAATCCTGGGCGACACCCATTACGGCGACGCGATCTTCGAGTTGATGGCGTTCGATATCGACTTTCTGAACTGGATTTTCGGCATGCCGCGCGGCGTGGTTGCCGCGCATGGCACACGGGACCGCGGCGACGGTACGGACTACGTTATGGCGACAATCGACTATGGCGGCTTCCCGGCGCATTGCGAGGCCGGCATTGTCAATTCCGACGCCTACAGCTTCACAACGCGGCTTCGGCTGAATTGCGAAGGGGGACTGGTTGAGCTCGATTGCCGTTTTCCAAAGGACTTCTCGGCGCCGGCGGTGGATTTCGTCTGGTATCGGAAGGACGGACAGGCGGAAACCCAAACGCCGAAGGGATACGACCCGTTCGCCGCCGAATGCGCCTACTTCATCGATTGCGTGAACGGACGCGAAGACCCGGAACTGTTGTCGCCGGTTGCCGCCCGCGAGGCCCTGGTGGTCTGCCTGGACGTGCAGGCGGCGCTCGCCAGATAGCGCCCTCCCCGGCTTGACGCCGCACAGCGAGCGCTGGGACAATGACGTTTACGTAAAGGTCAAGTCAGAAACCGCCAAGGGAGCGCCCGGACGATGCATGTCGGCATGGCAACGATTTTTCAGAACCCCGGCCAGGAACATTCGGACCGGGAGGTCTACCAAAACGAATTGCGCATCGCCGACATGGCCGAACCCCTGGGCTTCGATTCGGTCTGGACCGTCGAACATCATTTCACCGACTACACGATGTGCCCGGACCCGTTGCAGTTCCTGACCAGAATGGCGGCGCGGACCGAACGCATCCAGATCGGCTCCATGGTCGTCGTCCTGCCGTGGCACGACCCGATGCGGGTTGCCGAACAGATTTCCGTGCTGGACCACATGTCCGACGGCCGCCTGATATTGGGCATCGGCCGGGGCGCCGGCCGGGTGGAGTTCGACGGCTTCGGCCTCGATATGGGCGAGAGCCGCGAGCGCTTCATTGAATGCGCGGAGACCGTGCTGCCGGGCCTGGAACAAGGCTATTGCGAGTACGACGGCGAGTTTATCAAACAAGCGAAACGGGACATCCGCCCGGCGCCGTTCAAATCCTTCAAGGGCCGCACCTATGCAGCAGCGGTATCGCCGGAATCGTCGCGCATCATGGCGAAGCTCGGCGTCGGCATTCTGATCATCCCGCAAAAGCCGTGGGACGAAGTGAAGGCCGAACTGGACGCCTACCGGACAATCTTCCAAGAGGTGAACGGCCACGATGCGCCGCCGCCGATTACCGCCGGCTGGACGTTCTGCGACGAAAGCGAAGAGCGTGCCTACGAGATGGCGCGGCGCTACATCGGCGGCTATTGGGGCACGGTGCTCGACCACTACAAGTTCCACGAAAGCCACCTGAAGGGCCAGAAGGGCTACGAGTATTACGGCAAGTTCTTCGACAAGATTCAGCAGGTCGGCGAGGACGCAACGCTCGACTTCTTCATGAACCTGCAGGTCTGGGGCACGCCGGAAATGTGCTACGAGAAGATCGTCGCGATTTCCGACAAGGCTGGCGCCGACAGCTTCGTCTGCGTACCGAGCTATGCCGGCATGCCCTGGGACGAAGCCGAACGCAATCTTACCCTGTTCGCCAAATCCGTGATGCCCGAACTGAAGAAACTGCCGACGGCGGCGGAACGGGCCCGGCTGGCCGCGTAGCACAGCGACGAACGGCGCGCGAGGACCGGCGCTGTCCCCCAGCCTGATAGAGAGCTTCGATCAAAACGCCGGCTGAAATTGGCGCTGTGGATCGTTGATCTTTACGGAAAATTAACCATTTCGCTCCACGATGCGTCACTAAGGGCGCATTAGGAGTTGGCTATGATCAAACTCGATGCGTCTCGGCACCTGCAAAATTCACCGTCCTTCGTCACGCCGCCGAGCGAGCCTATCTCGCGGCGTGCGGCGATCGCCACGTTCATCGGCGCCTCGCTGACCGGCTGGAGCCTGGTGCTGGGAATTGGGACCCTGCTTTAGGGCAGATCGACGCGTCAGACCGTCGAGACGCTGAACCCGCCGTCCGGGAGGAACTCGCCGAGCACGCGGGCGACATTGCGCGGCGAATCCAGAAAGCGAATACCGGCCAGGCGTCCGTCATGCCAGACCACCTCGGCCCGGAACACGCCGGAGCGGGAGATCGTCAGGGTCACCGGGTAGCCCGCCGGCAGCGGTTCCGACACACGAAGCTTCGCGCCGCCCAAAGACAGATTGAAGATGGCACACGGGCCGACGTCACGCTCCGAATAGACGGTGCCGGACATCAGCACGAGCGTGCGGCCGTACTCTCTGCGATTTTCGATTGGCGCTTCCGCCAAACCGGAACGCTGCATGATCTAGAACCCCTAACGCCACATCAGGCTTGACCATACATTTAGACTAGATGATTTTACAAAAGATTAAAGAAGCCGGTCCGTTACGGCGACCTTTTATACATTAAAGGGTTGACAATAATTGACGACAAACCGGCTGAATACAAAGTAATAACAAGCTGTTACGCAACAATTTTCCAGGCCGAATCTGGCCAGGATTTACGGCAACCTGGGCAGGGTCACGCCGACCAGACAATCGCGGCCGACCAGATCCGCCAACGCCTCCTCCGACAGATTCGATGTGCCGTCCGGGCGGCGCGGCAACACGAGGTACCGCATATCCGCCGTGCTGTCGTGCACACGGACGTCGAAATGGTCCGGCAATTCGGTGCCGAATTCCCGCAACACGGCGCGCGGCTCGCGAACCACGCGGGACCGGTAGGCGCGGGATTTGTACCAGTCCGGCGGCGGGCCGAGCAGCATGCGCGGATAACAGGAGCAGAGCGTGCAGACGATGACGTTGTGGATGTCGTCGGTATTCTCGACCACCACCAGACGGGTCGGACCCATGTCGATGCCAAGCTCCTCGCAGGCAGCCGTTCCGTCGGCGATCAAGCGCTGCTTGAAGTCCAGGTCGCACCAGGCCTTGGCGACCACACGCCCGCCGGCGGCCGGGGTCCGCGCATCCATCGCCTCTACCGCGGCGCGGATCTGGTCCGCGGTCACGACGCCCTTTTCGACCAACAGCTCGCGGAGCGCGATCTCCATCGTCTGGTAATAGGTCAGCGGCCCGTCCTGATCGGCCGGCGGCGTGTGGTCGTGGCCGGCATGCTGGTCGGTCATTCGGTGCTCTCCCTTGCGGCTGTCGGCTCCAGCCAATGTTCGTAGATCTCGACGTCGAGGGTGTCGCCGCCGCCCTCCGCATAGTCGGGCCAGACATCGCGCTGGAGAAACCGAACCCGGTACAGCGCCATGGGCTGGCCGTCGCTGCGCCCGTAGGCCAACTCTTCCGGGTTGCGGAAGGCGCCGCAGACGCGTTCGACCACCCCTTCCCGGCCGCGAATGTAATACGGCGTCCGTACGTGGCCCGGCGGGTAGGCCACCCGCACCCGAACCGCGTCGCCTGGACCGAACCGTGCATTCATCGGCCCGCTTCCTCGGCTTGCCGCGCCTCGACCTCGGCCATCCGGCGCCCCAGTTCGTCCGAGGTGATGATGCCCTTTTCCAGCAGGACGTTGGTCATCGACGCAACCCACCGCTCGTAATAGCTCATGCGATCGTAGGCCGCGGCGCCAAGCTGCTCGATACCGCGTCTGAGTTCGTCGACCCGCAGGACCTGGCGATCCTTGTGGCCGAGCAGCGTGACCAGAGCGTCGACCCGCTTCTCCCACATCAATCGGTCGTGCGCGGCCTGATCGACCGGCCCGGCACTCTCGCCACCCATATCGTGAGGACCCCGCCCAGCTTCCTGCATCCGCCAGTTCCGCTTTTCGACAGTTTTCGACAATTGGACGCTAACAGAAGCAAACGCTAACAGGGGTGACCCGCGCCATCCACCCCACCGCGCACAGATCGTCTAGTATTTCATCACTGGCGGCAATCGAAGGAAAGGACGACCCGTGATCAAGATTACCTTTTGCCTGCACCGGCGACCGGGCCTGAGCCGGGACGAATTCTTCGACTATTGGCTGAACAAACACGGGCCGCTGGTCCGGAGCCATCGGGAGACGCTGAAGATCCGGCGGTACGTTCAGCTGCATAGCCTGACCGGCGACTTCGGCGAGCAGGCCCGGGCCGCACGCGGCGCGCCGGAGCCCTTCGACGGTGTCGCGGAACTGTGGTGGGACAGCCTGGAAGACCTCAGCGAGGGTTTCAACGAGCCGGGGGCACGCGCCGCCGGCAAGGAACTGCTGGAGGACGAGCGGAAATTCATCGATCTGGCCCGCTCGCCGCTGTGGTTCAGCGAGGAACATGTCCTGATCGACTGATCCGCCCGCCCCCAATCCCCTTGCGCGGAAGCGGTTGCGGGGTCATATTTACAGTAACAAGAACGTGATCCGCGGGGCACCAACGGTAGGTTGTGGGCGCCGATATTGCGCCCGCTCTTTAAGAGAAAGGACGCGCCAATGCACGTTAGTTCCATTCTCCGGCAAAAAGGCACCGACGTTGCGAGCATCGGTCCGGACCAGACCATCGCCGAAACCGCCGCGCTGCTGAGCGACAAACGAATCGGCGCCGCCCTGGTACTCGATCCCTCCGGCACCGTGCTCGGCGTGATCTCCGAACGCGATATCGTGCGCGGCATCGCCGCCAGCGGACAGAACTGCCTGGATCTGTCGGTGCAGTCGCTGATGACCGAAAAAGTGATCTCCTGCAGCCCCGAGGACAAGCTGGACGACATCATGTCGATGATGACGGAACATCGGATCCGGCACCTGCCGGTGATGGACGGCAGTAAGTTGGCGGGAATCATCTCCATCGGCGACGTGGTCAAGAACCGGGTCGCGGAAATCGAGATGGAGAGCCAGGCCATGCGCGAATACATCGCCAGCGCGTGAAAACGCCCATCCCGCCCGTTACCGGGCCGTCTTAACGGTTCCGCCATATCGGCCCACTAGGTTCGGTTCAACCGTTCGGAATTGAATCCGGCGAACGGATGTCGTACGGATTGACGGGGACTGGCGCACATCCGGCACGCCCGGCCGGATCTACTCTTGGAAAATCATGGCGGACGCCGCTTATCTGACCGACGTCATCATCATCCTGCTGGCGGCGGTCGTCTCCGTGGTCGTATTCCAGCGGCTGCGCCTGGCGTCGCTGATGGGCTATCTGGTCGCCGGCGCGGCGATCGGGCCGTCCGCCCTCGGCCTGATCGAAGATGTCGAAACCGCCCGGTCGCTGGGCGAGCTGGGCGTCGTGTTCCTGCTGTTCACGGTCGGGCTGGAACTGCCGTTCGAACGGCTGAAGGTGCTACGCGCCGGCTCGTTCGGCCTGGGCGCGGCGCAGATCCTGATCACCGGCGCCGCCATCGCCGGCGCGGCATACGCGGCCGGCGCCGAGATGTCGACGGCCATCGTCATCGGCGGCGCGCTGGCGCTGTCGTCGACGGCGGTCGTGCTGCAACTGCTGACCGAGCGCGGCGAGTTGAACACGCGCATCGGCCGCACGGCATTCGCCGTGCTGCTGGTGCAGGACCTCGCCGTCGGCCCCCTGCTGGTGCTGGTGCTGGCCCTGTCCCGGCCGGAGACCGCGATCAGCACGGCGCTGGGCCTGGCGGCTCTTAAAGCCGCCGCCGCGCTGATCATCATCCTGGTTGCCGGCCGCATCGTGCTGCGCCCCCTGTTCCGCGCCGTCGCCGCCAGCCGCAACCCGGAAATCTTCGCCGCGCTGACCCTGCTGGTCGTGCTCTGCACCGGGTTCGCCACCCATATGGCCGGGCTTTCCATGGCGTTCGGCGCCTTCCTGGCCGGCATGATGCTGGCCGGCACCCACTACCGCCATCAGGTGGCGGCGGTGATCCAGCCGTTTCGCGGCCTGCTGCTGGGGCTGTTCTTCATCGCCGTCGGGATGTTCATCGATATCCGCCTGATCGCCGAACAGACCCTGCCCATCGTCGGGCTGCTGGCCGCCCTGCTGCTGGTCAAGCTGATCCTGCTGTCGGCGCTGGCCGCCTTCAGCGGGCAATCGACCTCGAACGCGCTGCATCTGGGCGCCCTGCTCTGCCAGGGCGGCGAATTCGCCTTTGTCCTGCTGGGACTGGGCCTGACCGCCGGCATCGTGCCGACCGACGTGTTCCAACAATTGGTCGCCGTCGTCACGCTGTCGATGATGCTCACCCCGTTGCTGGCGGTGGCGGGACGGCAGGCGGCGCACCTGCTGCAGCGTTCGCGCACGCCCGATGTCGACGATTTCGCGGAGACGTCGGACGAGGTCCACGACCATGTGATCATCGCCGGCTTCGGCCGCGCCGGACGGGCGATCGCCAACCGGCTGCGGTCGGACAAGGTAGATTTCGTCGCCGTCGATATGGACCCGGACGGGATCGCCCAGGCGCATAGCCACAAGCTGCCGGTCTATTACGGCGATGCGACCAGGCCGGAAGTGTTGACCGCGCTGAACATCGACAAAGCCCGCGCGCTGATCGTTGCGCTGGACAATCCGCGGGTCGCGGTTCAGGTGGTGACGGCCGCCCGTTATATGCAGCCCTCGCTGAAGATCTTCGCCCGCGCCCGAGACGATGCCCACGGCGAGGAACTGCGGTCGGCCGGCGCTGACGGCGTGGCCGCCGAACTGTTCGACTCGGCCCAGCGGCTGGCCGGCACGGTGCTCACCGATACGGGATCGGACGACGCCCTCCGCAACTGATCAGCCAGGTGAGCGGGTCGCGAGATAGAGGCCCGGCAGGACCAGCGCGGCGCCAACCAAATGAAACGCCTGCAACGTCTCGCCGAACAGCAGGTAGGCCAGCACGCCGTTATAGAGCGGGATCAGGTACATCAGCAGGCCGGTGCGGGAGGCGCCCAGCGACGACTGGATATGCGCGTAAACGCCGTAGGCGCCGATCGACGAAAATAGCGCGACGAACGCCACGGTAAACACGGTCCGCGCGTCGAACGCCGGCACGGCGCCGGCCATCACCTCCCACAGATGGAACGGCGCCAGGACCACCATGCCACCGAAGCAGATGGCGGCGAGCCTGGGCATGGTGCCGAGCGCGCTTTGCCGGTAGCGCAACAACACCGAATAGACCGCCCAGCCGACCGTAGCGCCCAGCACCCACAAATCGCCCACCGTAAATTGAAGCTGAAGGAATACCGCCGGATCGCCGCGGGAGACGACCGCCAGCACGCCGGCCAGCGACAGGGCGACGCCGACCCCCTGCAGCCTGGACATCGCCTCGCCGTAGGCCACGCTCGCCAGCAGGATGATCAATACCGGCGACGCCGAGAAGATCAGCCCGATGTTGGTCGCCGTCGTCGTATGCGCGCCCACATAGACGAAAGCGCCGCAAACGCCCATGCCGAGCGCGCCGAGGATCAACAGGTCCGGCCACTCCCGGCGCAGGGCGTAACGGGCGCGGAACAGGGCGGCACCGGTAAACGGCAGCAGCAGCGCGAACATTGCGGTCCAGCGCCAGAAGGCCAGCGCGACCGGGGGAATGACGTCCGCCGACGCCCGCGCCGCCAGCATGTTGCTGGCGAACAGCACCGGCGCGATCAGCAGCAGCGCGTAGGCGAAGCGCTCGTTTCGCCGCGATTTTTCCGTGCTCTTCCTGCCGGCGGCTCGTTCGGCGATCTCAGCCATGATACCCGTGCACAGTGACGCAACGGCGTGCATCATGCTGTCAGCCGCCCGTTTCCCTCAACCGATAAATAGTCAGGTCGGCGTTGAAGTATCCTCATGCGGCGAATGCGAAACGATGGTATCAAGCGCACCGATGCAGTTCCGCCGGAGGGGAGACATAGCGTGACCAACGCCGCCGACATCATCGCGCGCCGGCTGTACGACGCCGGCTGCCGGACGGCTTTCGGAATACCCGGGGGCGAGGTGCTGACGCTGATCGACGGCCTGACCCGCGCCGGCATCGACTTCATCCTGTGCAAGCACGAGAACGCCGGCGGCTTCATGGCCGAGGGCACCCACCACGTGACCGGCGCCCCGGCTATTCTGGTCGCGACCATCGGGCCCGGCGTCGCCAATGCCGTGAACGTGGTCGCGAACGCCGAACAGGACCGGGTGCCGCTGATCTTCCTGACCGGCTGCGTCGACCCGGCCGAGGCGATGACGTACACGCACCAGGTTTTCGACCATGGCGCCGTGCTTCGCCCGATCGTGAAAGCCAGCCTGACGGCGCCCGACGGCGCGATCGCGGAGACGATCGACAAGGCGGTGTCGATCGCCATGGACCCGCCCTTCGGCCCGGTTCATATCGACCTGCCGATCGCCGTCGCGGCCAGCGTTCAGGAGCGGGCGGACGTGCCGCGCCGGGCATCCATCCAGCCGGCGGCGCCGGTCGAGGGCGAGTCGATCGAGGCCGCGCGACGCGGCCTTGCGGCGGCGGAACGGCCCCTGATGATCGCCGGGCTGGAAGTCCTGACCCAGGGCGCCGAGGCAACGGTCGAGCGCTTCGCGCGGGATTTTTCCATACCCGTCATCACCACCTACAAGGCCAAGGGCGTATTGCCGGAGAGCGACCCGCTGGCGCTTGGCGGCGCGGGGCTGTCGCCGGTCGCCGACACCCATCTGATGGGCCTGATCGATGCCAGCGACCTGATCGTGCTGGCGGGGTACGACCCGATCGAGATGCGGACCGGCTGGCGCGGCCGCTGGGACCCGTCGGAAAAGACCGTGGTCGAATTCACCGCCACGCAGAACCGGCATTTCATGCATCAGGCGACGACGACCTTCGTCGGCGATATCGGCGCGGGCCTCAACGCCCTCGGCGCCGGCGTAACGCCGCGCCGGACCTGGTCGAACGGCGCGCCCGCGGCAAGTCGGCAGGCCCTGGCCGAGAGCTTCCGGATCGACGAGGACTGGGGCCCCGCCGCGATTTGCGACGAGGTGCGCAAAGCCCTGCCGGCGGACGGCATCGCGACGGTCGACAGCGGCGCACACCGTATCCTGTTGAGCCAGGTCTGGACCTGCGATCAGCCGCGGACGCTGCTGCAATCCACCGGGCTCTGCACCATGGGCTGCGCGCTGCCGCTGGCGGCCGGCGCGAAGCTCGCGGCGCCGGACCGGGCGGCCGTCGCCTTCACCGGCGATGCCGGGCTGGAGATGGTGCTTGGCGAACTCGCCACCTTGCGCGAGCTCAAACTGCCGGTGATCGTCGTCGTTTTCGTCGATGCGTCGCTGGCGCTAATCGAACTGAAACAGCGTAAATCCGGGCTGAAGAACGTTGGCGTGGACTACGGCGCCACGGATTTCGCTGCGGTTGCCGATGCCCTCGGCGGTGTCGGGATCAATGTCGACAACCGGGGCGATCTGGCAAACGCCATGCAGGCGGCGCTAGGCCGCGACACATTCACCATCATCGCCGCGCAACTGCCGCGCGGCGCCTACGACGATCGGATCTGACGGTATCGCCATGACCCTTTACTTACACGAACCGACTTTCCAACGGCTTTCTCCGCAGGAGCTCGCCGGATGGGCGGAGATTCCGCCCTCCATCATTTCCGACGAGCTGAACCGGGCCGGCTGCATGGACGGCGGCATTTCCCCGCTGGCCCAGGGCCAGACTTTCGCGGGCCATGCACTGACCGTACAGGTCATGGTGGGCGACAACAGCGGGCTGCACCACGCGGTCGCCAGGGCCGTGCCGGGCGATGTTCTGGTCGTCGACGCCGCAGGCCATGGCGGCAGCGCCGTCTGGGGCGAGATCCTGCACAGCGTGGCGAAAGCCCGGCGGGTCGCCGCCGTGGTCATCGACGGCGCGGTCCGGGACGCCGCCGGCATCAGGCGGTCCGGCGTCCCGCTCTATTGCCGTTCCGTGGTGCCGCAGGGGCCGCACAAGGGCTTCGGCGGCACGATCAACGCTCCGATCTCCTGCGGCGGCATGCCCGTCCATCCCGGCGATCTGCTGGTCGGCGACGACGACGGCGTCGCAGTAATCCGTTCGGAACAGACGGACGGGCTGTTCGACCGCTGCCGGGCGCGGCTTGACGCGGAGCGCGAAACGATGCGGCGCATTGCCGCAGGCGAAACGACCGTGGACATACACGGCTTCCCACCGCCGGAAATCGTCGCCAACGGTGAGACTTAGGTAGAATTGACCACGACAACAACACCGATGTACAAAACGCCTCCAGTTGGCGGCCTTGCAGACCCATCGCAGGGCTCCGCGTATCGTTTTCCGCAATTAGGGTTAATCGTCCAAAACCGTCACGTTAGTCAGCCCATCGAGCCACAATTTAAAGGGTACAAAACAACAAAAATTGGAACCTAAGGTAGTGACTCAGCCGATATCATGTTATGTTTAGTCCGAAATGCGTAATAATCGGCGCGTCAACTAGACGTTTGTTGAATAACAAGACCAAATGTGGCTGGTGGCCGGATCGGAATCGGACAGCAATTAGGAAGGTTGGAGTGCGTTAATGCCCAGAGCAATGAGCGAAGAAACTGAAAAACAGCCCAATCCCGTCGATATCCATGTCGGCAAGCGGGTTCGGATGCGGCGTACCCTGATGGGTATGAGCCAAACCAAACTCGGCGATGCCCTGGGCTTGACCTTCCAGCAGGTGCAGAAATACGAAAATGGGTCAAACCGGATCGGCGCCAGCCGCCTGTATCAGATAAGCCAGATTCTGGCTGTACCGGTCTCTTATTTCTTCGAGGAAATGGACCAGCTGACCGCCGTCGCCAACGAAAACGCGCCGGCGACGGGCGAACCGCTGCCGCGCGGCGATCTGGTCGCCAAACGGGAAACCTTGGAATTGGTCCGCGCCTACTACCGGATCGTCAGCCCCCGCGTGCGGCGCGGCATCGTGGACATGATCCGCGCGATCGGGAACTCCGAGGACACCAAGGACGCCTAAACGGGCATCCAGTATTGGCGCCGTCACGCGACGGCGCCGGTCCCGGCTTAGTTTTCGACTTCTCCCGCCGCCTCGACCTCCCCGGCCGACATCGCCGCCAGGCTGATCATGTAGGCCGTGAACGGCAAATCGGCGTCCAGCGCTTCGCATTCCAGGTAAATCAGAGCCTGCCGCAATGCCCGCGCAGCTTCGCTGCGCGACCGCTGCTTTTCGCTACTCTCGGGCGTGCGGACACCGTGAATCCGGGCTTCTTCCGTAAACATATCATTCATTGTTCTTCCTTTCGTTGCCCGACGACGCCCCATTCCCTTGACCGTCCGCTGTCCGCCGCCTGAAAGAGTGTGAAACTTAGAATCACATTCGACCGAACGATGCATAGTGCGCAGGCGACGTCCCCTGACGCAGCCCTCCAACTTTGGGAGGGTGCATAAAAAGGCACAAAACCGATGCCTTGCCTGACCCGTTGCCGATCCTCACGAAACCCGCTTGCCGGCCGATCCGGCGGTGACGTTGATCAGCGCAATACCGGCGAAAACCAGCAACGTGGCCGCCCAAATCCAGATGCCGTAGCGCTCGGCGAACAACAAAACCGCCCAAAGCATCGCCGTGAGCGTGACCAGGTAACCGATCTGGCTGAAATAGACCGGCCCGGCGCGGCGAATTATTTCGAAGAACATCAGGTAGTTAAGGCTGGCCACGGCGATCTGGATCAGGATCATCGACTCGCCGATTCCCGGCTGCGCCAGCCGCGGCACGTAGAACTGTCCCAACCCAATCGAAATCGGAACCATGGCGACCGCCGCCACGACCAGCATCCCGGTCGTCAGCGTCAGCGCCGTGGCGCCCGAGGGGCGAAACGCCCCGACATACAGGCTTCCGACCGCGTACATCAGTGGCGCGACAAAGGCCACCAAAACCCAGCCGGCCATTTCCGAGCCGCTCAGGCTGCCGCCCGGCGCCAGGATCAGCGCGGCGCCGGCGAAGCCGCAGGCAATGCCGCCGACCCGCAGCCAATGCCACTTCTCCGATCCGATCGACAGAGCCAGAAGATAGGTCAGAATCGGCATGGTGGAGACGATCAGGCCGACGACGCCGGCCGGCAGATGCTCCAACGCCACGAACATGCAGGTCATCGGCAGCGCCAGACAGGGCAAGCCGCTTACCGTGTAGAAGCAGAGGTGCCGGGGCGCAAAGACCGGCAGCTCCTGGCGCAGGAAACCGACCGTCAGCATCACCGCCGCGGCGCCGATAAACTGCCATGCGACAAGGCCAAGCGGCTGGACCCCTGCCCCGATCGCTATCTTGATGATTGAGAAACTGGCGCCCGCGATCACCCCGTAGAAGACCAACAGGCTGAAGGGGTGACGCAGGCGCAGCAGGCCTGAGTGCAGCGCCGGATTGGCAAACGCCATGGCGCGCACCGTCAAGCCGAGTGGGCGGCCGCGAACGGACAGCCGCCGGCGGATGCCGGGCGTTCGGCCGGGGCAGACGATTCCCGGACGGGAGCGGCGGCCGCTTCGCCGGCAGGCTCGGCATCGCGCAGGGTCATCTTCAGCCCGTGCTTCGGCCGCAGGGTGATCATCGGCTCGATCTCGATCTTCTGACCCGGCACCAGATCGAACTGGAACGACTGAAGCAGGCGGGAGATCACCAGCGCGCCTTCCATCAGCGCCAGCTTGCGGCCGATGCAGACCCGTCCGCCGCCGCCGAACGGCAGGTAGGCGAACTGCGGCCGGCCCTTTGAACGTTCCGGCGAAAACCGCTCGGGATCGAACGCTTCCGGGTTGTCCCAATAACGCGGGTTGCGGTGCATGGCATAGACGCACATCTGCACGGCCGAGCCTTTGGGAATGTCGACGTCGCCAATACGGTCGTCTTCCAGCGCCATGCGGGAGAAGGTCCAACCCGGCGGATAGAGGCGCATCGCTTCATCGAGCACCATCCGCATGTACGGCATCTTTTCGACGTCTTCGTAGGTCGGGCGCCGTCCGCCAAGCACATCGTCGACTTCCTGGCGCAACCGCCGTTCCACGGCCGGATGCCGCGACAACAGGTACAAAGACCAAATTAGCGCGCCGGCCGCCGTATCCCGCCCGACGATCACGAAGTTGATGCATTCGTCGCGCAGTTGCTTTTCGGTGTAGGTCATGTTCTCCGGGTCGTCGGTGGCGCGGATAAAGACCGACAGCAGATCACCGTACTCGTTCGGGTCCGCCCGCCGGGTTTCGATCACGCGGCGAACGACATCGTCGAGAACCTTGATGTTGCGCCGGAATGCGGCCTGACGCCGGGTCGGCAGATATTCGGAGATGGGCGTTAGCGACCAGATCCGCTGCTCCACCTCGCCCAGCGCGGCGCTGAGTGCGTCGTAGACGCGATCCGCGTCGTAATCGAAATTGACGCGAAACAAGGTCCGGAACACAACGTCCATCGCGAGCTTCGTCATCTCCGGCGCGATGTCTAACGGCGTGCCGGATCGGACATTGCCGCGAAACCGTGCAATCACGTCGTCGACCGCGTCGACGATCGGCTCCGCCATCTGCGGCAAAGCCTTGCCTTGAATGGCAGGCAGGGCCGTGCGCCGGAGTTTCAGCCACTTGTCGCCGTCCGACATCACCATGGCGCCGCCCATCAGGGGCTTCGCCTTGGCAAAGAACTTTCCCTTGCCATAGTTGCGCTGATTAAGCGTCAGGACGTAGCGGACATATTCGGGATTGTTGATCAGGAAGACCCGGTCGGTGCCGATTTTGTACGGCACGATATCGCCGTAGTCCTTCGACATATTGACGAAGAAGTTCAGCGTGTCCCGCTTGATGTCCATCAGATTTCCGAGCAGCGGAAGGCCTTTAGGCCCGCTCGGCAGTTCCCGCTCCATGGCGGACGGAAACACTACATCGGCGATCGTCATGATAATTCCCCCCAAGTTCGTCGCGAATTGCCGGCCGGCGATACCCTCCTGCCTAGGCAGCTCGGCGTGTCGTGAAGTCGATTGCGTCAGGCAGTCCGGCAAGAACGGACCCGGCGATCCCGCAACGGCTTCGGATGGTTTCGAGCACGTAGCGGTTCACATGCCATTGGGAGGCATAGGCGATGGTCTTGCCGACGTGATGGCGCTGGCTGCGCCATATCGGATACTTCGATAACTGACCGCCCAATCGGCCCAGCAAACGGGCGACGCGTACGTCGTAGACCATCAGCATCCGGTCGATGCCGTTGGCCAGGCAGTGCTCGATGACTCCGCAGAACATTTCGCCGGTCACCCTGTTGAGCGCGGAAAGGCCCTTGCTGTCCTTGAGATCGCAGTCGACGGCAAACCGGCTGCTTTCCCATGTGCCGGGCTTGCTTGGGGCCGGCCGTCCTTCAAGCAGATCGGGAAAGACGTCGCGGAGCATATATGGCCCGGTGCTCGGCAACAGACGCATCGTTCCGAGCAGTTCGCCGGGACGGTCGTAGGCTAGGACGTAAGTCGGCTGGAGCCGGTCGAAACGGTCGCGTTCCTCACCGTCCCGGACATCGACTTCCCAATCCAGGCGCTCCTTGAACACCCGGCATCGCAATCGATACATCGCACGCAGTTCGGATCGGTAGTGGTCGTAAAGGTCCGGTGTGACCAGATGTATCATCGCAGCCCCCATTCGATGTCGGTCGAATAGGACCGCAACCGTTGCCGGTTCACATCCTTCCAACATTGAGAGGGTGGCCGCTTAGACTTAGGCGGCTACATTGAAAAGTTTATGTTTTACGCAAAAAGGCCTAAGGCTGTATTAAATTCCGCATGATTGCGGCAACAACCGCGTGTTGTTTATTGTTCACGCCAAGCTTCTTTATTGCGTTTTTGAGATGAAATACAACCGTGCCGTCAGATATACTTAGTATTACAGCGATTTCCCACGCCGTCTTGCCTTTCGCGGTCCATAGCAGGCACTCGCGTTCTCTTGGCGTCAGATGAACCTGCTCTTTCCCGGCCTCCCGCGCAAGGCGTCTGCTCAAGGCGTCGTGGAAGTACAGCGCGACCATATGCAACCAATCGCCGTATTCCGTGCAAAGCGACCTGAATTCCTTCGCGTCGCCTGTGCTGGTTACGCTGAGCATACTGAATTCGGCGCCAGCCCCATGGACCGGGATCGCGATACCACTTCGGATTCCGGCCGACGTGGCCTCCTCGAAGAACTCGCGTTGGGCCTGTGTAATCGCCCCGACCGTCTCGTCCGCGCCCCATCGGAACGGCAGTCGTTCGTTCGAGCAGGCCGACGGTACGGGATCCACCAGAATGTACTGCCGGTCCTGATAGTGGTGGAGCCAGTCGGATGGATAGTTGGAACTGAAAAAAGGCGCCGACCGCAGATCGCCGAAATTCATCCCGCGATACGCGTAAAGCGGAAACCCGGAATCGCTGAGTTCCCGCTCAAGGAGCTCGCAAAGGTCGGTTGTCGACTCTGCTCCGGAAAATGCCTCGCACAACGACTCGCTACGTCGCATGGTCACTCGCAAATCGTCCGTATAGTCCCCCTTTATTGGCTTATCATACATCATTCAACATGGGCGATAAACAGTTGAAAGCGAACAACCACCAATAGGGCGTACACTGACTAAATAGTTCGAATTGTACATGCATCGATTTCATTCGGTTGTCTCCTTGAAATCTCGCAAGCCTTTGATTCTTTTAAACATCGGAGACTTTGCTCACGTGATTTATGCTTCACGTTAACATGCGCTCAACCCACACGCGCCGATATGCACTTTTGACTACAATCGATGCCAAGGCCGGCTTGAGGGGTCCGCGCAAAGGTGCTAGTCACAGGCCTTATCAGTTCACCACGATCACGGAACGCGGCGATGATCCCTCGCTACACACGCCCTGAAATGGCCGCCATTTGGGCGCCCGAGAACCGGTTCCGGATCTGGCTGGAGATCGAGGCGCATGCCTGCGACGCACAGGCGGAACTGGGCGTCATACCGAAGGCCGCGGCCCAGGCGGTCTGGCAGCGCGGTCGCTTCGAGGTCGAGCGCATCGACCAGATCGAAGCCGAGGTGAAGCACGACGTCATCGCGTTTTTGACCAACCTGGCCGAGCATGTCGGGCCGGAGGCGCGTTTCGTGCATCAGGGGATGACCTCGTCGGACGTCCTGGATACCTGCCTCTCCGTCCAACTGGTTCAGGCGACGGACATATTGTTGGCCGACATCGCAGCCCTTCTGGCGGCCCTGAAGCGCCGCGCATTGGAGCACAAGGACACGATCTGCGTTGGACGCAGCCACGGCATTCATGCGGAACCGACGACCTTCGGCCTCAAACTGGCGACGGCCTACGCGGAATTCGACCGCTGCAAGGACCGCCTGGAGGCTGCGCGGCGGGAAATCGCAACCTGCGCCATCTCGGGCGCGGTCGGCACATTCGCGAGCATCGATCCACGCGTCGAGGCGCACGTCGCCAAAGCGCTTGGGCTTGCCGCCGAGCCAATCTCGACCCAGGTCATCCCGCGCGACCGGCACGCGATGTATTTCGCGACACTGGGCGTCATCGCCTCTTCGATCGAGCGGCTGTCGACCGAGATCCGGCATCTGCAGCGCACGGAAGTCCTGGAAGCGGAAGAATATTTTTCGGCCGGGCAAAAGGGCTCGTCGGCCATGCCGCACAAGCGCAATCCGGTGCTGACCGAGAACCTGACCGGCCTCGCCCGACTGGTGCGCATGGCGGTCACGCCGGCGCTGGAGAACGTCGCGCTTTGGCACGAGCGCGACATCTCGCACTCGTCGGTCGAACGGATGATCGGACCGGATGCGACCGTCACCCTGGATTTCGCGCTGAACCGGTTGGCCGGCGTGGTCGACAAGCTTGTCGTCTACCCCGACAGCATGCGCCGCAACCTCGACCGCCTGGGCGGCCTGGTCCATTCGCAACGGGTGCTGCTGGCGCTGACCCAGGCCGGCGTCAGCCGCGAGGATGCGTACCGTCTGGTTCAAAAAAGCGCGATGACCGTGTGGCAGGAGGGCGCGGACTTTCTGTCCCTGCTGAAGGCGGACCCGGAAGTGACCGCGGCGCTTGGGGACGAGGAACTGGATGGCCTGTTCGATCTCGGCCATCACACCAGAAACGTGGATTTACTATTCCAGCGTGTGTTCGGCGACAGCTAGACGCATGCTTCGCGAGGCGACTGTCCGCGGTCGCTAACGGTGGAGGCCGTTATTCCGGCGTAAGCGGCGCTGCGATCGCGTCGGCCGGATCGATCGTTTCCCGGCACAACGTCAGGTCCGGCCCGCCGCCATCGTCTTCTTCAGCCTCGTCGTCGGCGAAATCGCCGGCCAACCGCTGTTCTTCCGAGGTGTTAGGCAAACCGGCGGTCGGCCTCTTTATGACCGACCAGGGCGCATAGCGATCTTCGTATCTTGTAACCGTCCACGGCATTTACTTGGTGTCCTTAACAAACGCTTTGCTCGCTAGTTGCCCGATCCTAAGAAGCTGCGAAATCGACGATCCCGCATCTCCAATACCCGAAATACTAAGACTAAAAAGCCCGTTCCGGTGCGTCATTAATGTGTCATAAGGGCCCGCCGCGCGGGCGGAGCTCAGCGGGCGACCGGCAGCGAGACGATTACTCTGAGCCCGCCCCCGTTGCGGTTTTCGGCGGTCACGGAACCGCCGATCGCCTGCACGTTGCGGCGGACGACCCAAAGACCGATACCCATGTGGCCTTCGTCGACCGGCTCCGACACGACAAGCTTCGGCGCATTGACCCGCTGCGAGTAGTAGCGGTCGAAGATACGCTCGAGATCGGTTTCCGCCACGCCCGGCCCGGTGTCCTCGACAATCAGCGACGCGGTCCGCTTATTGCGTGTCAGGGTCACGGAAACGCTGCCGCCGTCCGGCGTGAAACTGAGCGCGTTCTCCATCAGGTTTTCGACGACCGTCTCCAACAGGTCTTCTCCACCCAGGATTGTGGCGTCGGGCGTCAGGGAAACGTCGAGCGAAATCTTCCGGCGGTCGCTGATTTCGATGTAACCCGCAAGCAGACGTTGCACCATGCGCGACATGTCGATGCGGCCGCGCGGCGGATCGATCAACTCAGCTTCCGCCTCGTCCATGCGCCTGGCGACGGACACGAGCCCGTCCAGGCGGTCGGTCGCGGCGCCGACGACCTCCAGCGCCCGCCGGCCGCGCCGGTCCTCCTCCGGCACCGCGCGCTCCAGCGGTTCCAGGCATTGACGCATAACCGCGATCGGCGTCTTGAAGGCATGCGCGTTGTCTTCCGCCGCCCGCCGGATCGACCGGGCGGAATTCTGCAGGGCTTCCACCATGCTGTCGAATTCCTGGGCGACGCTGGTCAGTTCGGGAATGCGGTTCTGCGCCTGGAAAGACCGGGCGCTGGCGCCCGACAAGCGGATCCGCTGGGCCAGTCCGCGGAACTTGCGCAGGCTCCCCCAGACGCCGCCGAACAGGCTGAATGTCGCCAATACCATCACGCCGTAGATCACGGCCGCGGTCCGCATTTCCGGCGTCGCCCAGTAAGGCTTGCCGATCGCGCTCTCGCGGAACGCCGCGGTGGAGTGGGAGGTAACCAGGATCCAGCAACCGGCTTCCGTCGTCAGCGGGATCATCGAGGTTACGATCTCATCGGACCCGTCCGCGTTGCGGTAGCGCAGCGCACGTTCGATGCCGCCGTCGCAGGCCGGCGCCAGTTTTTCCAGGATCCCCTGGCGAATGAACTCGCTGCGCTCGTTGGCGAGAAACGTCGCCGAGACGGCCGGCGCGGCGGCCACGTAGTAGAACCCTTTAACGCCCGCGACGTTGATCGGCCGCAGCAGAATACGGATGGTGACGTCCTCCGTCGCCAACCGGTTCAAGACGTCGCTCAGGCGGGCCGGCAGCGATTCCGCCGCTCCACCGTCCGTCGACATCAGCAGCGGCTCGACCGCCCGGCCGATCAGCCGGCCCTGTTGCTGCACGCTTTGCAGCAGCAGCTTCTGCAAGCCTTCGTGCGCTTCGCGAAACTGGAAATAGAGGATGACCGGAACGACCGCAAAGATGAGCGCCAGCACCGCCAGCTTGGTGATAATCGATCGGAATATCACGCCCATGGTAAGCGCCTACGGCATGGTTCGGTCAAACACCGAGCCAACCGTTCCCCCAGAACACCGGCCCCAAATTTATATCTCCCAGCAGCTGGCCCGAGGGGCGGTCGGCCAGACGGTTTCATTCAAACAAGATTCCCACGTATCGAAAGAACGGCATTCCGCCTTGTCAGTCCTTACGCCAACGGTAGCCAAAACCCGGATAGTTTTCGATCTGGTCGAAGTCGTCGTCGGTTTCCTTGAACTTGCGCCGGATGCGCTTGATGAACGTCCGCACATTCACGCGGAAACCGTCGTCGCCACTGCCGGCGATGAAACCCTTGCCGTGTGCCAGATCGTAGATCTCGCGATATGAAACGTCGGTACCGGCTTTCTCCGCCATCAGCACGACAATGCGGAACTCGGTCAGCGTCAGGTCGACGGGCTTGCCGCCCCAATGCGCCCGGTTGCTGTCGTGGCGCAGTTCCAGTTTGCCGAACACCGTGTTCTGGTGTTCCTCTTCGCCGCCGGAGGCCGACTTCTGCCCCTGCATGATCAGCGCCATGCGGCGCAGCAGGATCGACAGGCCGCGCGATTTTTCAACGAAATCGACCGCGCCTCCTTCCAGCGCCGCCTCCTCGTAAATCTCGTTGTCCAGCACGGTCAGGAAGATGGTCGGCACATCGATCGACAGGCTGCGCATCGTCCGCAACACCTGCAAACCGTCCAGGCCCGGCATCCGCCAGTCGAGCAGCAGAACGTCCGCATCGCCGCCGCCGGCGAAATAGTCGATCGCCGACTGTCCGTCGGAGAATTCGGTTACGCGAAAACTGTGATCGGTCAGGTTGAGGCCGAGCGACTCCCTGAAAAGGGCGTCGTCGTCCACCAGCACGACATGCGGCGGCCCCTCCGCACCGGGCGAAACTTCGAACCCCAGTCCTTCCGGTTCAGGAATCATTTGACCGGTCGGCAAGGAGCCATGAGACACAGCGACGTTTTGCATCGATATCCTCCGCGTCTACACCCCGTATTTCATAGAAAAGGGTGCGGTATCTTACAGTAACCATGTCTAGATAAAGGAACAGCCTTAAGGTGCAATTGTTGCCATTATATTGCCACACGCGCGCCGGCGGCTGCTCTATTCTCATGCTTGGCTCGCCAAGCAAGTAAATCGTGCCTTCCTGGTCCAGCCCGATCAACCAGCCCGGGTCCGTACCCGGACCCTCGTCCGCGCGGTCGGGCACGGCCGCGGTTTGCGTATTGACGGTGCCGGGGCCGACCCGGTTTTCAGGCCCGGTATCCGTTTCGGTCTCCAGCGGCAAGGCGGGCGTCGGCGCGGGTTCGGCCGGCTTGGCCGCGGTGTCGGGTATTGTGGGCACCGCCGGCGGTTCCGGGTCTTTCGCCGGCTGCGGCGCGGGCGGCAGCTTGGTAATCCGGCGCGGTACGGGCAGCGGCGGCGGCTTCGGCGGGATCGGTTCGGTTTCCTCGGTATACAAACGGACCGGCGGTTCCCACGGCGTTGCCATGGTGATATCGGCCCGTTGCAAACCCTGCTCCTCGGCCGCCAAGTCGGGCGGTTCCGTGGCCATGCAGCCCGCGACGACCGTCACGCCGGCGACCATTCCACACCGCAGCGCAAGTCGGCCGGCGACATCACGTCCCGCGTCAAGCAGCGTTAGCAGCCTGGATCCATTTGCGAGGAAATCGGTCAAGGGCCCCGCCTCGGACTCCTTCTTGGACAACAGGCCGTCAGCGCCCTCGTCATTGCCCGGCGACCGGCCACTAGCCGCATCGCATAGCCGGCCGGACGACTGGTGCGACCGGCCCGATACCGGTTCTTAGCACCAAAAAAATTAACGACTTGTAAACGATACTTAACACAGTACGACCATCAGTCCCAGCAAACTCACGCAGTCGGAACGACCGGCAAGACGGCCGGATCGAGCGTTATCGCCCGGGCCCGCCTCCCGACGGCGCCTCCGATCTGCGAAACCGGGGCCTGAGGGTCCCCTGGCCCGGTCCCTATTCGCTCGCGATCTGCTCGCGCGCGGTTTCCAGCAAATCCGCCATCTGGCGCCTGACCTGATGCTCGGATTGACCTTTGTCCTTCAAGTCCGCGAAGACCTTGCGGAATACGTCCTCATCGCCAGGCTCGTCGAAGTCCGCGGCGACCACCTGTTTCGCATAGGTCTCGGCGGCCTCTCCCGTCAGTTCCAGAATCTCGGCGGCCCAAAGCCCCAGCAGTTTGTTGCGCCGCGCCTGGACCTTGAACTCGGTCTCCTTGTCATGCGCGTATTTGGACTCGAATCCCTTCTCGCGCTTGTCGAAATTGCTCATGCGCCGACACTCCGTTTCCTGTGACATCCGTTACAGAAAGGGATAGCTATCGAGCCCCTTGGAATCAACCGAAACAGAGGAAAAACAGCGAAAGACCGGGATGTCGGACGATACGCCTATTGCTTCAGCGACGTATCGGTCCGTACGGCGGCAGCCACCTGCGCGCGCAGGTTTTCCAGCAGGCCCTCGATGCCGCGGCTGTTGATCACCGCCGCGAAATCCTGGCGCTGGGTGACCGCCATGCTGATGCCTTCGATGTGCACATCGATAATGCGGTACTTGTCCCCGATCAGGCGGACCCGCCAATCGGCCGGGATTTCCGGGACGTTCGGCCGCGTCAGAACGGTTTTCACCAGAACGTCCTTTTTGCCCACCGCCTTGCTTTCGACGATATCGAAATCCACATCGCGGAACGGCGCGAAACGGCGCGCCGTCGTGATGACCACATATTCCTCGAACAGCGCCTGGTATTCCTGCTGTTGCTGCGGATTGGCCCGCCGCCAGAATCGGCCGAGCACGAAACGGCCGGTCACGGCGAGGTCGAAGCCTTGCCGGATCAGACGCTCCAGCTCCAGCTCGCGCTCGCCTTCCGTCCTGCTGTTGCCGGCCAGAATGGGGACCAGTTCGCCGCCAAGCTGCCCGACAAACTTCGCAGCCTCCTCCGGAACGGCAGCCGCGGCGGCCGGCCGGACATCGGACATGACGAACGACAGAATCAGCGCAACGACCGCCGCGCCGATCTTGCATTTACCCATCACCAGTCTCCACAAAGGCGAGCGAGTCAGGTTACTTAGCCGATCAATCCGATTCTGCCTAGCCGGAGATTGAATCGGCCCCGGAATTGACACAACACCGCCGGCCGGCGCCTGAACAGGGCGACGAAGGCACCGCAATCAAGCCCAAATTCGTTAAGGAAAGGGCCAATCCCTGTCATGTAGGGCTTAACGCCGGGGGAAAGCCCGGAAATCCCGAACATTTGAGATCCGGCCGGCCGGGCGAGCCCCGGGCGGCAGGCCCGCATCGGGCCTCTCCCAAGGGTTTCTTGCGTCCGGCTCCGGCAATGCCATATAAGCTTCTTCGTGAGTGGGCATTCCGACTGCCAGATGGTCGGCCATTCTATCCCGGCGCTTGGGCCGCGCCATGCGTCCCGCAGCCGTCTTTTGCATTTAGGGGTGACCCCCATGTCCCGCCGCAGACGTGTTTACGAGGGCAAGGCGAAAGTCCTGTTCGAAGGGCCCGAACCCGGAACGCTGGTGCAATACTTCAAGGACGACGCGAGCGCTTTCAACAATCAGAAGACCGGCATTATCACCGGCAAAGGCGTGCTGAATAACCGGATCTCCGAATACCTGATGACCCGGTTGAACGATATCGGCGTGCCGACCCATTTCGTCCGCCGCCTGAACATGCGCGAGCAGTTGATCCGGGAAGTCGAGATCGTGCAGTTGGAAGTCATCGTGCGCAATGTCGCCGCCGGCTCGTTCTGCAAGCGTTTCGGCCTGACGGAAGGCGCGCCCCTGCCCCGGTCGATCGTCGAGTTCTGTTACAAGAACGACGAGCTTGGCGATCCGTTCGTCTCGGAAGAGCATATCACCGCCTTCGGGTGGGCGGCGCCGCAGGAAATCGACGACATCCTGTCGATCAGCCTTCGGGTCAACGACTTCCTGACCGGGCTGTTCCTTGGGATCGGCATTCGGCTGGTGGACTTCAAACTGGAATACGGGCGGCTCTGGGAGAACGATCAGATGCGCATCGTTCTGGCCGACGAGATCAGCCCGGACAGTTGCCGTCTGTGGGACGCGTCGACCAACGAGAAGATGGACAAGGACCGTTTCCGCCGCGACATGGGCAACGTGGAAGAAGCCTATCAGGAAGTCGCCCGGCGGCTGGGCGTCTTGCCGGGCGAAGGCCCGCGCGACGAAGTCAAAGGCCCCACCCTGGTGCACTGAACGGGACCAAGACATGAAAGCACGCGTTCACATCACCCTTAAAGACGGCGTCCTGGACCCGCAGGGCAAAGCCATTCACAACGCGCTGGGCGCGCTGGGTTTCGGCGGCGTCAACGACGTTCGCCAGGGCAAGTACATCGAGCTGGATCTGGCCGCCGCCGACCCGGAAGCGGCGCGGGCGGAAGTCGACGCAATGTGCAGCAAGCTGCTGGCCAACACCGTGATCGAGAACTACGCCATCGAGCTCGTGGAATGAACCGCGACGTCTATTGGACGCCGCTGGACGGACCGGGTTTGGAGCATTGCAAGCTGATGGGCGCGGGCGACGTGATCGTTGCCGACAGCCAGTCGCTGCGCGTGTTCGACGGCGAAGCGATGCGGATCACTTATACGCTCAGGATGGATGCCGGCTGGCGCGTCACGGATCTGGCGCTCGGCATCGAGGGCAAAGGTGCCTGGCACCTGCAATCGGACGGCAACGGGCATTGGACCGCGGGCGGCAATGCGATCGCCGACCTGGACGGCTGTATCGACGTCGATATCTCCGTCACGCCGTTCACCAACACGCTGCCGATTCGGCGTCTGGACCTCGCAGTCGGCGCGTCGCAGGACCTGCGGGTGGCCTACGCGAAACTACCGGACATGACCATGCAGGCGGTGGCGCAGCGCTATACATGCCTGGAAAAGAGCGAGACAGGCGGCCGTTACCGATACGAGAGCCTGACGAGCGGGGCTACGGCCGAATTGGCCGTTGACGCCGACGGGCTGGTTCTGGACTATCCGGACGCCTTCAAGCGGGCGTGGAGCGCCGAAGCAGCAACGGCGGAGTAAGCAACCGATGCAAGCAAGCGTAATCGTCTTCCCCGGCTCCAACTGCGATCGGGACGTCAAGGTCGCGCTCGCCGAGAGCGCCGGCCGGGAACCGACCATGGTCTGGCACGGCGACAGCGAGTTGCCGAAAAGCGATTTGATCGTGCTGCCCGGCGGTTTCGCCTATGGCGACTACTTGAGATGCGGCGCCATCGCGGCGCATTCCCCGATCATGCGAGAGGTGGTGCGCAAGGCCGAGGGCGGGACGCCGGTGCTAGCCATCTGCAACGGTTTTCAGGTGGCGATCGAAAGCGGCCTGCTGCCCGGGGCGCTGATCTCCAACGCCAACCTCAAATACATCTGCAAGGACGTCCATCTGCGGGTCGAGAACGTGCATACCTGCTTCACCGCGGGCTACGACGAGGACGAGGTCATTCGCATCCCGATCGCGCATCACGACGGCAACTACGTCGCCGACGACGACACGGTCGCCGAACTGGAAGACGAGAACCGCATCGTGTTCCGCTATAGCGGCCCGGACGGCACGGTCGACGATGAGGCCAACCCGAACGGGTCGCGTGGCAACATCGCCGGCATCGTCAACAAGGCCGGTAACGTACTGGGCATGATGCCGCATCCGGAGCGGCTGTCGGACCCGGTGCACGGCGGGACCGACGGCCGGCCCATCTTCGACACCCTGGCGGGATCACTGGGGTGAACGAGACCAAAGACCTCAGCGACCTGGCGGCGGAATTCGGCCTCACGGCGAAGGAGTTCGACCGGGTGGTTTCGGCGCTCGGCCGGCAGCCAAACCTGACGGAACTCGGCATCTTCTCCGTGATGTGGAGCGAGCATTGCTCGTACAAATCCTCAAAGAAGTGGCTTAAGACGCTGCCCACAAAGGCGGATTGGGTGATCTGCGGCCCCGGCGAGAATGCCGGCGTGATCGATATTGGCGACGGACAGGCCGCGGTCTTCAAGATGGAAAGCCACAACCACCCGTCCTTCATCGAGCCCTACCAGGGTGCGGCGACCGGGGTCGGCGGCATCATGCGCGACGTCTTTACGATGGGCGCGCGGCCGGTGGCCAACATGAACGCGCTGCGCTTCGGCGATCCGGATCACCCCAAGACGCGGCATCTGATCGCCGGCGTGGTCGCCGGCATCGGCGGCTACGGCAACTGCATGGGCGTGCCGACCGTCGGCGGCGAGACCAACTTCCACCGCGCCTACAACGGCAACATCCTGGTCAATGCGATGACCGTCGGCGTGGCGGATGCCGACCGGATCTTCTATTCGGCGGCGGCAGGCATCGGCAATCCGGTCGTCTATGTGGGGTCCAAGACGGGGCGCGACGGCATCCATGGCGCGACCATGGCGTCGGCCGAATTCGACGACGATTCCGACGCTAAGCGGCCGACCGTGCAGGTCGGCGACCCGTTCACGGAGAAGCTGCTGCTGGAAGCCTGCCTGGAGCTGATGGCGACCGATGCGATCGTCGCGATCCAGGATATGGGCGCGGCGGGGCTGACCTGTTCCTCGGTCGAGATGGCCGATAAGGGCGGCGTCGGCCTGGAACTCGATCTGGACCAGGTGCCGGTGCGCGAGACGGGCATGACGCCCTACGAGATCATGCTGTCGGAAAGCCAGGAACGGATGCTGATGGTGCTCGAGCCCGGCAAGGAAGACATGGCGCGCGCCATCTTCGAGAAGTGGGGCGTCGATTTCGCGATCGTCGGCCGCCTGACCGATACCGGCCGCTTCGTCCTGCGCAAGGACGGCGAGGTGGTCGGCGACATTCCTGTCCGGCCGCTGGTCGACGACGCGCCGGAATACGACCGCCCCTGGACCGCGACCGAGCCCGCAGCACCCCTGCCGGCGGGCGATGTACCGGCCCCGAACGACCTGCAATCGGCGCTGGAAACGCTGATCGCCTGTCCCGACATTGCCCGCAAGAGCTGGATCTGGGAGCAGTACGACCACATGGTCATGGCCGATACGGCGCAGCGCCCCGGTGGCGACGCGGCGGTCGTCCGCGTGCACGGCACGCAAAAAGCCCTGGCGGTTTCGACCGACTGCACGCCGCGCTACGGCGCCGCGGACCCGACCCGGGGCGGCGCCCAGGCCGTCGCCGAATGCTGGCGCAACCTGACCGCCGTCGGCGCCCGCCCCCTGGCGGTGACCGACTGCCTGAATTTCGGCAATCCGGAACGGCCGGAGATCATGGGCCAGTTGGTCGGCGCCATCCAGGGCATGGGCGATGCCTGCCGGGCGCTGGACTTCCCGGTCGTGTCGGGCAACGTCTCGCTCTACAACGAGACCAATGGCGAGGCCATCCAGCCGACGCCGGCGATCGGCGGCGTCGGACTGCTGGACGACCTGGACCTGATGTGCACGACGGCCATCAAAGCGCCAGGCGAGACGCTGATCCTGGTCGGCGACACGGCAGGTCACCTCGGCCAATCGCTCTATTTAAGGGAAGTGCTGTCACGCGAGGACGGCCCACCGCCGCCGGTCGATCTGGCCGCGGAACGGCGGAACGGGGACTTCGTACGCAGCCTGATCCGCGACCGCCGGGTCACCGCCTGCCACGACATCGCCGACGGCGGCCTGCTGATCGCCCTGGCCGAAATGTGCCTCGCCGGCGAAATCGGGGCTGAGATCGAGGTACCCGGCGACGCCGCGCCCGCGCATGGCTGGTTGTTCGGCGAGGACCAGGCGCGGTATCTTATCAGCGTGGCGTCGGAAAACGCGGCCGCAGTGCTCGAAAAAGCGGCCAAAGCCGGGGTGCCGGCGATGGTCATCGGTGAAACCAGGGGTGGAGATTTGACTGTCAGGGGCCACTTCACCATATCCCTTGGCAAGATTCGGGATGCCAACGAGCACTGGTTGCCGGCCTATATGTCGGCGCCTTAAACAGAGGGCAGGGAGCGAACTGGCATGCCAATGGACGCGGGCGACATCGAGCAGATGATCAAGGAGACCATTCCGGACGCCAAGGTGACCATCCAGGACCTGAGGGGCGATGGCGATCACTATGCAGCGCATGTGGTGTCATCGGCCTTCAAAGGCTTGAGCAGGGTGCAGCAGCACCAGATGGTCTACAAGGCCCTGCGTGGGAAAATGGGCGACGACCTGCACGCGCTGGCGCTGCAGACGGCGCCGCCGGCAGAGTAAAAGATTAGGAAATTCAGGTATATAATCGGCTCCGTCAGTGGGCCTGAACGATCGAGGACACAACAGAATGAGTGACAATCCGGTATTCGAACGCATCAGCAAGGATCTGGCCGACAACGACGTGGTCCTGTTCATGAAAGGCACGCCGGTATTCCCGCAATGCGGCTTCTCCGCGGCGGTGGTCCAGGTGCTGAGCTATCTGGGCGTCAAGTTCCAGGGCATCAACGTGCTGGACGACCCGAGCCTGCGCGACGGCATCAAGCAGTTCAGCGACTGGCCGACCATTCCGCAGCTCTACGTCAAAGGCGAGTTCATCGGCGGCTGCGACATCATCCGCGAGATGGCGGCGAACGGCGAGCTGCAGGACATGCTGGCCGAAAAGGGCATCGAGTTGGCAGCCTGAGCCAGCCTGAAAGCGTATTTCTGCCAAATCGTTACAAGTCTTTATTGCAGCAACTTCTCAACCGATATTGACGCATGCCACAGCCTTCGCCGATAACCGGCGGAGGCCGTAGCATACGCGAGTGCGCCGTTCATGGTAGGCGTTCGACAACCCCCTTCCCCAATCTGGCGTCTGCCGGGAACGGGCCACAATCTCGGCCCGCCGCTGGAGCCCGCCACCAACTGGCAGACCCACTGCTGGCGGCAGGCCCACAAGAAAGCCTGGAAGCAGCCGCCGGTCGAGGTCGTACGGCGGCGCATGCGCCGGGCCAAGGAACTCGGCATGACCTACCGCGAATACACCTTGGAGATCCTGGAGCGCGGCCGGTACCTTTAGGCCGTTCTCTCGCGTCACAGTAAATCGTGTTTTTTCAACTGGTTACGAAGCTGGTCGTAGGTCAGCGTCAAATGGTTCGCCGTCGCCTTCTGGTTATAGCGGTTGGCGACCAGCGCCCCTTCCAGGATGCGCCGTTCGAAACCGGAAACCGCGGCCCGAAAATCCATCGGCGTGGCGCCATCGATGCCGGCATCGACAGGCTCGACATGGGCCGGCCCGGTTTTTGAGGTAGCCGGGATCGACGGCCGGTACGGGGAAGCGAACGGATCGAACGCGATATCGGCGACCGGCTCGGACGGATCGTCAGCTCGGTAGACCGCGCGCTCGACCACGTTCTTGAGTTCCCGCACATTGCCGGGCCAGGCGTACCCGGCCAGCGCCTCCAGAGCCTCGGCGGCGAAGCCCGGAAAGGCTTCCCAACCGAGCTCGCGCGCGAAGGCACGGCCGAAATGCTCCGCCAGCAGCGGAATGTCGTCGCGGCGGTGCCGAAGCGGCGGCACGGTCAGCACGTCGAAGGCGAGCCGGTCGAGCAGGTCGTGGCGGAACCGGCCGGCATCCGCGGCGGCCGGCAGGTCGAGGTTGGTCGCGCCGATCAAGCGTACGTCGACCCGATGGGTCGCGCTGGCCCCCACCCGCTCGAACTCACCATATTCGATGACCCTGAGCACTTTTTCCTGCACCGACAGGCTGGCATTGGCGATCTCGTCCAGGAACAACGAGCCGCCGTCGGCCAATTCAAACCGGCCGGCCCGGCGCTTGACGGCCCCGGTGAAGGCGCCGGCCTCATGCCCGAACAGTTCGGTCTCCAGCAGCGTCTCGGCCAAGGCGGCGCAATTGAGCTTGATGAAGGAACGGTCCCAGCGTTGCGACAGGTAGTGCAGACGCGAGGCGATCAGCTCCTTGCCCGTGCCGCGCTCGCCGATCACCAGCACCGGCCGGTCGAGCGGCGCGACGCGCGACACCTGCCCGATCAGGTCGTGAAAGGCCTGCGACTGACCGATCGGCTGCGGCAGTTCCGGTGGCAACGCATTCATTCGAAAAATATACTGATTATTGGTGAAAAATACCAACTATTAGGATCTTTTTTCTTCCACACAATTGAAGCTTCAGCAGCATTATTCAAGTAATTTCAATACCTTAAGAGGATTTACCAAAACTGGCACGGCGCATGCAATCAACACCAGTGTCGGCACAGAAGGTGTCGGCGAATACGGATCGGAGGATATCACTGCCATGCAAGACGCCGGTTTTATCGATCGCAAGCATCGTTCCGAACGCGGGACCTGGGACAAGGTGGAACGCCTGGGCGCCGCCGCCGTCGCCTACCTGCGCGCCCGCACGAAGGAGGAGTGGCTGATCTTCCTATGCGGCCTGATGCTGGGCCTGCTGCTCGGCTGACCCGGACCTGAACGCTTGACCGACGACGGAGCAAACCCATGAGTATCTTTTCCAGACTGGCCGATATCGTGAATTCCAACGTGAGCGCCCTGCTCGACCGGGCGGAAGACCCGGAGAAAATGATCCGGCTGATGATCCAGGAGATGGAGGACACGCTGGTCGAGGTGCGCTCGACCGCCGCCCGCGCCATCGCCGACCGCAAGGAGACCGAACGCCGCCTGACCCGCCTCAGCGACGCGCAGTCGGAATGGCAGCGCAAGGCGGAACTGGCCCTGGCCAAGGGCCGCGAAGACCTGGCGAAGGGCGCGCTGCTGGAAAAATCCAAGCTGGCCGAGACTGCCAAGGCATTGGACGAGGAGTTGGAACGCCTGGATGTGTCGCTCGGCAAACATGCCGACGACGTGGTTAAGCTGGAGGCCAAGCTGAGCGAGGTCAAAGCCAAGCAGAAGGCCTTGCAGGCGCGGCATTCCACGGCCTCGTCCCAGCTTAAGGTCCGGCGTCAGGTGCACGACAGCCGGATCGAGGATGCCTTCACGCGTTTCGAGCAGATGGAACGCCGGCTGGACGCGACCGAGGGCGATGTCGAAGCCTTCGACCTCGGCAAGGGCAAGACCCTGTCCGAGGAGATCGCCGAACTGGAAGTCGAAGGCGCGATCGAAGAGGAACTGGCTGCCCTGAAGGCGCGTGTCGCTTCGAACTCCGCCGAGAAGGACGGCTAAACGATGGGCTTCTTTCTATTTGTGCCGGCGGTCATTTTCCTGACCGTCGTCGCACCGATCTGGATCATCGCCCATTACGTCACCCGCTGGCGGACCGGCAAGGCCATGTCCTCCGACGAGGAGAAACTGCTGGCCGAGCTCTGGCAGACGACCGACAAGATGGAACAGCGGATTGTCACGCTTGAGCGCATCCTGGATGCGGAAGCGCCCGACTGGAGGCGTTCGGAATGAGCCCCCGCGATCGAAGACATCCCCGCGAGCCAAGCCCGAACCGGCTCTACCGCGACCCGTTCAACGGCAAGCTGATGGGCGTCTGCGCCGGCATCGCCGACTATTTCGGCTTCGACGTCTGGCCGGTCCGCTTCGCCGCCATCCTGGCGCTGATCTTCTTCACGGTGCCGACGATCATCGCCTACCTGCTGGCCGGCGCGCTGCTGGACCGCAAGCCGGCCGACATGTACGCCACCAGCGAAGAGGAAGACCTGTGGCGCGGCATCCGCAACCGGCCGGGCCAGACGGCGCGCGACGCCCGGGTGCGCTTTCACGAGATGGAGCGGCGCCTGCGCCAGATCGAAGCCTACGTGACCTCGAAGGAATTCAACCTGAACCGCGAGATCCGCGATCTGGATCGTTGAACGACGCCGCCGCCCTCTCACCTAACCTCTCCCCCGCAAGCGTGGGGAGAGGGACTCTTCGGAAGCGCTGTCCTTAAACCAGATGCACGCGGGTGCCGCAGACCTCGATCAGATTGTCGCCGCGTAGCAGGCCACGCGCCTCCGCCGCCGCCAGCACGGCCGTGGGGTCCGTGGCGTTAAGGTCGATGGCGCCGAGGCCCCTGCCCCGGCCATCCGCCGCCGTCACGAACCGCAGCGTGGCGTTGGTCAGGTCGATCGAGGGAGTGCCGTCCTTGTCGGCGACCGGCAGGTTCAGGATGCGCGACCAGAGCGCGGCCATGCCGGCGGGGTCTTCGCTCTGCAATTCGGCGCCGGTCATGGCATCGACCTTTTCGGTTCGGACATGGTCTTCCCATCCCGTCGCGGCCGGCTCCCACGAACAACGCGGGTCGGTGTAATCGGCGCCGGGCTCGACCGAGTCGACCGACAGCAGAATACCGCCGGTATCGGCGGGGTGGAAATGCGTCGCCCGATAGGCGGGCCGGTCGGTCTGCCAGACGGCGCGGACGCCAAGCCCGGTGATGCGCTCGCGCTCCGCCACCGCATCCTCGCATTGCAGGATGACCATGTAGCCGCCGTCGCCATGCCGACGCTCTATATAGCGCCCCGCCGACGTACCGTCCTCAACCGGAGTCACGACCTCCAGGAAGTCGTTGCCGACCGGCAGCACGCCGTTGACCAGGCCCCATTTGGCGACGCCCGTATCGCGATGACAAACCTCCAGCCCCAGCACGGATTTCAGGTCGTCCAGCGACGGTTCCAACTCGCGGGTGACGAATGCGATTTGCCTCAGTCTCATCTGTTCCCTCCCCAATCCTCTCGTAGAGTCTGCCCGAAAATGCGTCTGGCGACGCATTTTCGAATGCCATGCCGGTCCTCTCCCCCGTCCCAAACACCCATAGGGTACCCTCGCGTGGGTGGTTGGGACGGGGGAGAGGGCCGGCATGGCATTCTTGAACTGACACTTAATTCTACTTGGATCGTCGGCCACGGCCAGCGCCGCGGTTTGCCACGACGGCGCACATCGGCTACCCACGGAGAACAGCAAGACGGAGAGACATCGTGAGCGACGACACCACCGAAAGAATCCGCACCAAACCGCGCGCCAACTACCCGCATGTCAGGCGGGCCGGCGATTACATCTACGTCTCCGGCACCAGCCCGCGCCAGCCGGACAATTCCATCCCCGGCGCCGCGGTCGACGAGATGGGCACCACCAACTTCGACATCGGTATGCAAACCGAGGCGGCTTTGGAAAACATTCGCCGCAATCTTCAGGATATCGGCGCCGATCTTTCCGACCTCTGCGAACTGTCCTGCTTCCTCGTCGACATGAACGACTTCGGCGGCTTCAACCGCGTCTACAACCGGTACTTCGACGCGGAGACCGGTCCGGCGCGCACCACCGTCGCGGTGCATCAATTGCCGCACCCGCATCTCCGCATCGAGATCAAGGCGGTCGCCTACAAGCCGGAGCGGAACGGATGACGACGACCGACCCGCTCCGCGCCGTCGCGACGCTGTACCACGCCTATTTCACCGGCCTGATCCTGACCGTGGCGAGCCGGCGCGGACCGAAGGACGCCGGCCAGTTCGTGTTCAGGACGTTCCGCCATCAGCACGAGGAAAAGTTCCTGTCGAGCCTTGAGAAGCTCGGGCTGGATGGTCTGCCCCATGCCGTGCTCGCCGCCCAGTACCACTATCTCTCCAACCGCATCGGCGGCGTGCAGGTGGAGTATATGTACGAGAGCGATGCCAAGGCCTGGGTTCGGTTCCCCCATCCGCGCTGGCTGTACGAGGGCACGGCGCTCTGCGCGGTGCCTTTGGAAGTCTCGCACGGCTTCCTGAACGGGTGGTACGCGCAAAACGGCGTCTCGCTCGGCAATCCCCGCCTCGGCTTCGTCTGCACCTCTCAGGACATGGACGGGCAGTACGGCCTGGCCGGCTATTTCCTGGAACACGATCACGATCTGACGCCGGACCAACGGCTGCGGTTCGCGCCGGGCGAGGAACCGCCGCCGTTCGATCCGGCCGCAGCGCCGCAATTGGATAGTGCCGTCTGGCCGGAGGAGCGCCTGCAAAAGGCCAACCGCAACTACGCGATGGAATACATCAAGACATCGCTGCCGCAGTTGATCGCCCTGTTCGGGCCGGCGGAAGGCGGCCATCTCGGCAACATCGCCGGCCAGCTTGTCGCCAAGCAGTTCTATCACCAAACGGCAGACCTGCTCGGCATCGCCGGCGACGACGCTGGCGCATTCGGCGCTTTCATGCAGGCGATGGCCGAATCCCAAGGCGACAATGCCGAGGTGTCGCCTGACGGCGACGGCGTCCGTGTGCGCCAATCCGGCTGGCGCCTGATGAACGGCCGGCGGGACCTGGCCCCCGCGGTGTTCGACGCCTGGAACGGCCTCTGGCAGGGCGCGCTAAGCAGCCACAACCGGTTCCTGGCCATCGAAGTCCTGCGGCGGATCGATTACGGCGACGATCATTTCGAATGGCGCATCCGACCGCGCGGTCGATAGTGGAGCGGACCGGCGTAATACGCCGGTCCGCTGGCTCAACGCGGCCGCAACGCCGGCGCTACACCGGCGAGGTTGAAGGGTCCGGCGTCAGATCGGCCGTGTAGAGAACGTTGTCGTCGATGTCCTTCAGCATCACCGTCATGTCGCCCGACCGGCCATCGATCTTCACCTGTCCGAAGAACTGCAGGCCTTCGGTCGGCGGCACGTTGGTCCTGCCTTCCGGCGATTTCTGATAGCGGACCTGCGGGCCGAACGTATTGTCCATCTGGCCCGGCCCGTAGGAGCCGGCATTGATCGGGCCGGAGACGAACTCCCAGAACGGATTGAAATCACTGAACTGCGCCTGGTTCGGATCGTAATAGTGGGCCGCGGTGTAGTGCACGTCCGCGGTCAGCCAGACCGTGTTCATCACCTTGTTGCGCTTCATGAAGCCGAGGATGTCGGCGATGTCGTGCTCGCGGCCCAGCACCGGTCCATCGCCGTTGGCGCCGTTCTCGAAGGTAAACGGCTCTGTTCGGCTGTCGTAGACCATCAGGCCGATCGGCATGTCGGAGGCGATCACCTTCCAGGTCGCGCGGCTGGCCAGCAGTTCGCGCTTCAGCCAGCGGATCTGGTCGGGCCCCAGGAACGCCGAATCCGGGCCTGGCGCCGGCTGGCGGTTCGGCCCGTTGTCGCCGCGATAGCTCCGCATATCCAGGAAAAAGATGTCGAGCACCGGCCCGTAGGAGATCTTGCGGTAGATCCGCTCCCGGTCATGCGCGAACTGACGGGTCGGCATGAACTCGTGGAACGCCCGGTTGGCCCTGGCGGCCAGCAGCGCCACGTTCTTTTCCGTGTAGCGCTCGTCGGTCAGGATCTCGTTGGGATACCAGTTGTTGACGGTCTCGTGATCGTCCCACTGGGCGTAGAACGGCACCTCGGCATTGAAGCGGCGGACGTTCGTGTCCAGCAGGTTGTACTTGTAGTTGCCGCGAAACTCGTGCAGCGACTCGGCAACCTTCGACTTCTCTTCGATCACGACGTTCTTCCAGACGCTGCCGTCGGGCAGGGCCTGTTCCGCCTGGATCGGACCGTCCGCGTAGATCGTGTCGCCGGAGTGGATGAAGAAATCCGGTCTGTTGCGCTGCATGGTCGCGTAGCCGCGCATGCCGCCCCAATCCAGATTGATGCCCCAACCCTGCCCGGCGGTATCGCCGGTCCAGACGAAATTGATGTCGCGGCGGTCCGCCGGCGCGGTACGGAACCGGCCGACGAACGGCTCGCTGGTCGCGCCCAGGTCGGCCAGATTTTGAAACTGCACTCGGTAGAACACGTCCTCGCCGGCGGGCAGCCCCGTCAGGTCCATCTTGGCGGCGTAGTCGGTGGCCGCCAAAGCGGCCGGGCCGACGATCCGGCGCGGATTGTTGAACGCCTCCGTCGCCGCGACCTCCAGAATCATGCGGGACGGCCGGTCGGCGCGAGCCCAGACGATACCGCTGGACGCGGTCACATCGCCGGTCTGCACGCCATGCGTGATAACCGGCCTGCCGGCCTTGGCGATTGCCGGCGCGCCGATAGCAAAAACACCCGCTGTCGCAGACATGCCCGCCAACACCGAACGCCGGCTCGGTCCATGCGCAATGATTTTCCGTGTCATCTGATCTGCCCCCAGAGTCCTGACCGTTTTTATGACGCCATTGCTGGCACCACGTCTTTGCAACAGCATGACCGGTGCATGATGGTCCGATGACAATCGCGTGCAACCCCACAAAGCTGCTATCGACATCCGGGCGCCAGCGCCTATATGCGAGACATGAACGATCTACTGGCCGTAGCAAACGCCTACCGGGAGGAGCATATCCTCGGCAACGGTCAGTTCGCCGCCACCAGGGCGGCCCGGAAAGCCTATCGGATGCGCCACCCCCGTGCGACCGAAGCGGACATCGACCTGCACGTGTCTCGCCTGATCGCCGAGGCGGCCGAAGAATACGGCCCCTGGCTCTACGGCCGGGACGCAGCGGACGACGACGGCGAGTAGTCGCATCGAGCCACACGGTCATCCTTCGACAAGCTCAGGATGAGGCTTCGATATGCTCAGGACGAACCATCACCATAACAGTCATTCCGGCGAAGGCCGGAATCCAGAATGGACCGTTGTCATGGATTCCGGCCTTCGCCGGAATGACCCACGCAGGTAGCGGCGCATCCCAGCGTATCGAAGAACGAGGGTGGATACCGCCCAAACGAAAAAGGCCGCGCTAAAGGCGCGGCCTTAAACCATTCCGACTTTCGCCGTCGTCAGGCGGAGTAGAACTCGACCACCAGGTTCGGTTCCATCTGCACCGCATACGGCACCTCGGCGAGCTTCGGCACACGCATGAAGGTGCCGCGCATCTTGGCGTAGTCGACGTCCAGATAGTCCGGCACGTCGCGCTCCGGCGAATCGACCGCTTCCAGGACCAGCGGAAGCTGGTGCGATTTCTGGCGAACCTCGATCACGTCGCCTTCGGAGACCCGGTAGCTTGGGATCGTGACCCGCCGGCCGTTGACCGAAACATGGCCGTGATTGACGAACTGGCGCGCGGCGAACACGGTCGGGACGAACTTCAAGCGGTAGACGACGGCGTCCAGCCGACGCTCCAGCAGACCGATCAGGTTCTCCGAGGTGTCGCCACGGCGGCGGACCGCCTCGTCATAGGTCCGGCGGAACTGCTTCTCGGTGACATTGCCGTAGTAACGCTTCAGCTTCTGCTTGGCCCGCAGGTGGATACCGAAGTCCGACAGCTTGCGCCGCCGCGACGCCTGGCCGTGCTGGCCCGGGGCGTATTCCCGCTTGTTGACCGGGCTCTTCGGGCGGCCCCAAAGGTTCTCGCCGAACCGGCGGTCGGTCTTGTATTTCGCGCTGACGCGTTTGCTCATGATCTAAGTCGCCAAATCCATGTAAGAAAGCGCGGTCATCCTGGTGACCACGGCAGCGGCGTAATATACCGGCGGACCCCCACCTGTCAAACCGATAAAAAGCCCCGAAACCAACGAATCTCGGTCTCAGGAGCCGGACCGGCTCCGTTCTCCGCGCCGGCCCGCCAGCGCCTTGATCACCCCCCTCAACGTCCGGACGTCCTGCTCCAGCAGTTGTCCGCGCTGAAAGATGTTCCGGATGTTGCGGACCATGGCCGGACGCTTGGCTTCGACGTTGGCGAAATAGTCGCCGCCGTCCAGTTCGGCCTCCAGATGCTCGAACAGCCCGACCAGCTCCTGCTTGTTCGCCGCCCGGTTGCCGCCGTCGGCCGGATCGATATCGGGCACGTCGCTGCCAGCCGTGAACCACTCGTAACCGAGCAAGAGCACCGCCTGGGCCAGGTTTATCGAGGAAAAGCCGGGATTGGCCGGCACCGAGACCGCGGCATCGCAGAGCACCACGTCCTCGTTGTCCAGCCCGGCCCGCTCCCCACCGAACAAAAGGCCGATGCGCTGCCGCTGCCCGGCCGCGGCCCGCAGGTCGGCCACCGCTCGGCGCGGGGTCAGGATGGGCTTAACCATATCGCGGCGGCGCGCCGTGGTCGCGAACACCAGGTTCAGGTCGGCGATCGCGTCCTCGGTCCGGTCGAACAGTTGAGCATTGTCCAGCACACTGTCGGCCCGGCTGGCCATCGCCCGCGCGCTTGGGTTCGGCCAGCCGTCGCGCGGCGCCACCAGTCGAAGGTCGGAGAGGCCGAAATTCATCATCGCCCGGGCCGAAGCGCCGATATTCTCGCCCATCTGCGGCCGCACCAGAACGACCACGGGTCCGTCGGCCAGTTGTGGGGTCTGGGATTTGTCGGTACCGGCCATTGTCGGCCTTAGAAGCGCTACTCGGCGGCGGCCGGGCGGGTCGCCCCCGCCGGAGCGCTTTCGCGGTAGAGCTTGTAGGTCACGCTGTCCAGCAGGGCCATGAACGACGCGTCCACGATGTTCGGCGAGACGCCGACCGTGAACCAGCGGGCGCCCGTGGAATCGGCGCTCTCTATCAGCACCCGGGTGACCGCCTCGGTGCCGCCGTCGAAGATGCGGACCTTGTAGTCGACCAGACGCAGGTCCTCCATCACGCCGGCATACTTGCCGAGGTCCTTGCGCAGCGCGATGTCCAGTGCGTTGACCGGGCCGTTGCCTTCGGCGACCGACAGCCGCTCGACCCCGTCGACGGTGACCTTTACCGTCGCTTCCGAGACGGTGATCAGTTCGCCGCGGGCGTTGTAGCGGCGCTCAACCATCACACGGAACCGTTCGACCCGGAAGAAGTCGGGCACCTGACCCAGCACCCGACGAGCCATCAGCTCGAAGCTGGCGTCGGCGCCGTCGTAGGAATAGCCCTGAAACTCGCGTTCCTTGACCTGGTCGAGGATACGGCCGACGCGCGGATCTTTGTCGTCGATCTCGATCCCGACGTCCTTCAGCCGGGCCAGGATGTTGGACCGGCCGGCCTGATCGGAGACCAGGATCTGGCGCTGGTTGCCGACCGCCTCCGGTGGCACATGCTCGTAGGTGCGCGGGTCCTTCATGACCGCGGAGACGTGCAGCCCGCCCTTATGCGCGAAGGCGTTGGCGCCGACATAGGCCGCGTGGCGGTTGGGCGCCCGATTCAGCAATTCGTCCAGCAGCCGGGACGTCGAAGTTACCTGATGCAGTTGGTCCGGCCCGACGCCGGTTTCGAACGCGTCGGCGAATTCCGGCTTCAAGGCGAAGCTCGGGATCAGGGAGATCATGTTGGCGTTGCCGCAGCGCTCGCCCAGGCCGTTCAGGGTACCCTGCACCTGGCGCGCCCCGGCGCGGACGGCGGCAAGGGTGTTGGCCACCGCGTTCTCGGTGTCGTTGTGGGTATGGATACCGAGCTTTTCGACGGGCACATGCTCGGCGACCTCGGCGACGATGCGTGATACCTCGCTCGGCAGCGTGCCGCCGTTAGTGTCGCACAACACCACCCAGCGCGCGCCGGCCTCCAAGGCCGCGCGCAGGCAGGCCAGCGCATAGTCCGGATTGGCCTTGTAGCCGTCGAAGAAATGCTCCGCGTCGAACATGGCCTCGCGCCCACGCGCCACCACGGCGGCGATGGAATCGCCGATCACCGCGACGTTTTCCTCGCGCGGCACTTCCAATGCTACGTCAACATGGAAGTCCCAGGTCTTACCGACCAAACAGACAGCATCGGCCTTGCCGTCCAGCACCGCGGCGAGGCCGGGGTCGTTCTCGACGCTGCGGCCGGGCCGCCGGGTCATGCCAAAGGCAACCAGTTTGGCGTTGGAGAGCTTCGGCGGATCCTGGAAGAACGCTGTGTCGCCGGGATTGGCACCCGGCCAGCCGCCTTCGACGTAATCCACGCCCAGACGGTCGAGCGCCAGCGCGATGGTGCGCTTGTCCTCGACCGAGAAGTCGACGCCCTGCGTCTGCGCCCCGTCGCGCAGCGTGGTGTCGAACAGATACAGCCGCTCCCGGCTCATCCTTTTAGCCTCCACGACGTCCCTTTCGGTCCGTCTTCCAGAACTACGCCCTTGTTCTCAAGGTCTTTACGAATTTCGTCAGCCCTACCGAAATCCTTTGCTTTTCGAGCCTCTACACGCTCGGCGATAAGTCTTTCAATTGTCTCTTCAGAATATCGCCCGAATCCCTTAGCTGTCACGACTGTGCTAACTTCTCTTGCCGGCACGGCTCTATGTACGCGCACCCAAACCGCTTTCGTACGGCCTTTCTCCCAGTCTTCTCGAGAAAGCTGTAGTAGTCCCATCACCTCTCCCGCCGCGCGTAAGCTCGCCGCCGCGTCCCGGTCGCCGGCCAGGGCCTTGTCGGCCAGCGCATGCATCTCGGCGATGGCCTGCGGCGTGTTGAGGTCGTCGGACAGAGCGGCGAACACCGACGGCGGCAGTTCGGCCGCCGCTTCGACATCGTCCACCGCCCGGTACCAGCGGTCGAGCGTGCGCTTAGCCTGGGCGACGCCGGCCTTGGTGAAGTCCAGCGGGCTGCGGTAGTGGGTCGCGATCAGGGTCAGACGCAAAGCCTCGCCGCGGAACTCCTTCAGCAGGTCGTGCACCGTGTAGAAGTTGCCGAGCGACTTCGACATCTTGTCGCCCTCGACCATCAAGAACCCGTTGTGCATCCAATAGGTGGCGAGCGCCGCGCCGTCATGGGCGCAACTGCTCTGCGCGATCTCGTTTTGATGGTGCGGGAACACCAGATCGACGCCGCCGCCGTGGATGTCGAACGTGACCCCAAGGTACTCCTTGCCCATGGCCGAGCATTCGATGGCCCAGCCGGGCCGGCCGCGGCCCCACGGGCTGTCCCATCCCGGGGTCTCGTCGTCCGACGGCTTCCACAGCACGAAATCCATCGGATCCTTCTTATAGGGCGCGACGTCGACCCGGGCGCCGGCGATCATCTCGTCGCGGCTGCGGTTGGCGAAGTCGCCGTACGCCGGCATCGACGTCACGTCGAACAGGACGTGACCGTCCGCCGCGTAGGCGTGGCCCTTTTCGATCAGGATCTCCGTCATCTCGATCATCTGGCGGACATGAGCGGTCGCCCGCGGCTCGACGTCGGGCGGCAGTGCGCCGAGCGCCGCCATGTCGTCCTGATAGACCTTCGCCGTGCCCTCGGTCAGTTCGCCGATGGAGACACCTTCGCGGCGCGCCCGCTCGTTGATCTTGTCGTCGATATCCGTGATGTTGCGGACGTAGGTGACCTTCGGATAGAGCCGCCGGAGCAGCCGCACCAGCACGTCGAACACCACCACCGGCCGCGCGTTGCCGATATGCGCGTAGTCGTAGACCGTCGGTCCGCAGACATACATGCGTACATGCTGCGGGTCGATCGGCTCGAACGGCTCCTTCTGCCGCGTGGCGGTGTTGTAGACTGTCAGCGTCACGTCAAAGTCCCGGCGTAACTTGTTGGCTTTCATATTGTTTACCGTGATGGACGGGTCCGGCCTCATCGCGGCGGCTAAGGCCTAGCAGGTTTTTCCGCGTTGGTCCATCGGGCGGCGCCCCTGGAACCCGCCGGCGGCGCGGCCTAAGTGTAAGGCAGGCGCGGGCAAAGCTGTGGCAACCGGTATCGTCGCGTTCCGACGCTACGGGCCGCGTGTTAGGGTTTCCCGCACGCTGAGATCCGGGATCGTCATGCATCGATCGGACCTGTTTACCCGCATTTCCACGACAATCGCCGCCGTTGGGATCGTATTCGCCCTGCCGGCCGCGGCGGAGACGCTGCCGCTCGATCCGAACTCCGACCTGGTCGGCGAGGTGCGGACCCACCGGACGGTCTGGGAGGATACGTTCGCCCTGGTCGCCCGGCATAACGGCCTCGGCTATATCGAATTGGTGGCGGCAAATCCCGGCATCGACCCCTGGGTGCCCGGCAAGAACGTCGACCTCGTTCTGCCCACCGCGCACCTCCTGCCGGACACAAAGCGCAAAGGGATCGTCATCAACCTGCCGGAGCAGCGGCTCTATTACTTCATCGACGATACGGTCACGACGTTTCCGATCGGCACCGGCAAGCAGGGCTGGGAAACGCCGCTCGGCGCGACCAAACTGGTGCGCAAGCGCGCAGACCCGACCTGGACGCCGCCGGCTTCGGTCCGGGCGGAAGATCCGACGCTGCCGGCAGTGGTTCCGCCGGGGCCGGACAACCCGCTCGGCAGGCACGCGCTTTATCTCGGCTGGCCCAGCTACCTGATCCACGGCACCAACAAGCCGTTCGGTGTCGGCCGGCGGGTCAGCCACGGCTGCATCCGGCTCTACCCGGAGGATATCGAGTACCTCTACGAGGCCGTGGCCTTGGGCGCACCAGTCGAAGTGATCGACCAGCCGATCAAACTCGGCTGGCATGGCGGCGACCTCTATCTGGAGGCCCACCCCAACCAGCTTCAACTGATCGAGATCGAGAAGTTCGGGCGGTTCACGCCGGGGGTCGCGCCGCCGCTGGAGACCAGGATACTGAACGCAGCCCGCGACCAAGTCGCGCGGCTAGACTGGGAAACGATCCGCACCGTTCTGTTCGAACGCCGCGGGGTGCCGGTGCGGATAACCGGCAGCCGCCTCGCCACGTGGGAATGGCGTGACGAGGACGACTGGTCGGCTAGATAGCCTACCGTTTCTGCAAAGACGTCTGCAAAATCCGGTCGGCCTTCTCGGCAGCGGTGCTTGATGCACTGGCCGCCCTGTTGGCCGCTTGCTCGGCGGATGCCGCCGCCGCCCGCGCCGCGGCAGCATCGCGCGCCGCCTGATCGGCCTTGGCGGCCGCATCACCGGCCGTTTGCTGGGCGCTCTGCGCCATTTCCTGGGTCCTCGCCAGTTCGGCCTTTACGCTGTCCAGGTCAGTGTTGGTGCTGCAACCGGCCAAGAGGAGAAACGGTACTGCGACGGCAGCTGTCGCGATCGTCCGACCTTTTATTTGCATCGATCCAATCCTGTTGTTGACTATTGGGGAAGCGGTGCCTTGTGCACTTCTACCAAAGGGCGAAAACGGCACACCTACACTTCGCACCAGTCAACCTACCCCGGCATTGATCCTGATCAAGGAGCAAAATCAGGGCAAAATGACGATCGGCGTTCCATCGTCGACGAGCTGCCAGATCTCGTCCATCTGCGCGTTGGTTACGGCGATGCAGCCCTCGGTCCAATCGCGCAATGCGTGTGCCCAGCCGATGTCCGGTTCGTCGTTCGGCAAGCCGTGGATCATGATGGCGCCGCCGGGCGAGACGCCCTTCCGGCGGGCGCGCCTGAGGTCGGCCGGACCGGGATAGGATACGTGGATGGAGCGATAGAAGCGGCTGTTCGGGTTACGCCAGTCCAGGACGTAGGTGCCTTCCGGCGTCCGACCGTCGCCTTCCCGGATTTTGTGGCCGACGGGGTTGCGGCCGAGCGCGATGAAGTAGGACTTTATCACCTGGCCGCCGCTGAGCAGCTCCAGCCGGCGCTTGCTCTTCGTGACCAGCACGGTGTCCGCCTTCGGCACCGTCAGCGCGACGCGCTGGATCTCGGCGGCAGACGGCGCGGCGGTAAACGAGAGCCACGCCGAGACAAACCCAACGAACGCCGAAACAACGCTAAACCGTGTCGCCACGGGATTCCCTCTTTCCTGTCCGAGCCTGCCCGTCCCTTCTAGGAAACAAGTTATTAAATACCGTAAACGCGGGGTGGCGTCACGTCCGGTCGCGGAAGCGGTTGGTGATCGGATAGCGCCGGTCGCGGCCGAAATTCTTGGCGGTGATCTTCACGCCCGGCGGCGCCTGGCGGCGCTTGTACTCGGCGATGTAGAGCAGGTGTTCAATGCGGTGCACGGTCTCTTTGTCATGGCCGCGTGCGACGATCTCCTCGACCGCCATCTCGCGCTCGACCAGACATTCCAGAATGTCGTCCAGCGCCGGATAGGGCGGCAGGCTGTCCTGGTCGGTCTGGTCCTCGCGCAGTTCGGCGCTCGGCGCCTTGGTGATCACGTTCTCCGGCACCACCCGGCCCGCCGGCCCCAGCGCGCCGGCCGGCTTCTGCTGATTACGCCAGTTGCAGAGCTCGTAGCAGGTCATCTTGTAGACGTCCTTCAGCACCGAATAGCCGCCGCACATGTCGCCGTAGATGGTGGCGTAGCCGACCGACATTTCCGACTTGTTGCCGGTCGTCAGCACCATGTTGCCGAACTTGTTGGAGATCGCCATCAGGGTGACGCCGCGAATGCGCGACTGGATATTCTCTTCCGTGATGTCCGGCTCGCGGCCGTCGAACAGCGGGTTCAGCATTGCTTCGAACGCGCCGACCCCCGGCACGATCGGCACCGTGTCCAGCCTGGCGCCCAAGAGTTTCGCGCCCTCGGCGGCATCGTCCAGGCTGTCCTGGCTGGTATAGCGCGACGGCATCATCACGCAATGCACCCGCTCCGGCCCCAGCGCGTCCACCGCCACGGCCGCCGACAGCGCCGAGTCGACGCCGCCGGAAAGACCCAGCACGACGCCGGGGAAACGGTTCTTGTTCACATAGTCGCGGAGGCCCAGCACCATCGCCTGGTAGATGTTCTCGCTCCGCGCCAGCGGCGCCTCGCGCGCGCCGGTCTCGCAGACCCAGACGTCGTCGTCGCCGCGCGACCATTGGGTCATCACGATGCCAGTTTGGAAGGCCGGCATCTGCACCGCCAGGCCGCGGTCGGCGTTCAGCACGAACGACGCGCCGTCGAACACCAGCTCGTCCTGGCCGCCGACCTGGTTAAGGTAGATCAGCGGCAGGCCGGTCTCGGTCACCCGGGCGACGGCGATATTGGTGCGGACGTCGACCTTATCGACCTCGAACGGCGAGCCGTTGGCGACCACCAGGATCTCCGCCCCGGTCTCGATCAGGCATTCCGGGACTTCCGGCGTCCAGATATCCTCGCAGATCGGCACGCCCAGGCGGACGCCGCGGAAATTGACCGGGCCGGGCAGCGGCCCGGCCTCGAACACCCGCTTCTCGTCGAACACGCCGTAGTTCGGCAGTTCGTGCTTGGTCCGGACCGCGGCGATCTCGCCACCGTCCAGCAACAGGATTGCGTTGAAGACCTTGCCGTCCTCGGCCCACGACGTCGGCAGCAGCATCGCCGGGCCGCCGTCGCCGGTCTCGCCCGCCAGTTGCCCGACCTCAACCTGCACCGCCTCCTGCAAGGCCGGTTTCAGCACCAGATCTTCGGGCGGATAGCCGATCAGAAAGAGTTCCGGGAATACGATCAGGTCGGCGCCGGCCTTGGCCGCCTCGGCCCGGGCCTCGCGCGCCAGGGCAGCATTGCCGGCGACGTCGCCGACGGTCGGGTTGAGTTGCGCCAGGGCGATGGTCAGGCGGTCGGTCATGCAATCGGGTCCGGCAGCAGTAAATTTCGCCGCCGTATATAGCATAGCGCCCAGGCGGTCTTTATCATTTTAGCCGCCCCCGCCGGGGCCAACAAATCAGTCGGGAGGGAACGAATGAACGGCAGGATCATCAGCGGCGACCGGGAGATCACCGAAACCGATCTAACGAACCGGGTGGCCCAGGCCGCCAGCGGGTTGCGCAATGCCGGCGTCGGCGAGGACGGCGCGGTCGCCATCATCCTGCGCAACGACTTCGCTTTCTTCGAGGCCTCGATGGCCGCTGCGCTGATCGGCGCCTACGCCGTACCGATCAACTGGCACTTCAAGGCGGACGAGGCCGGCTACATCGTCCGCGACTGCGGCGCCCGCGCCGTGGTTGTCCATGCCGACCTGTTGCCGCAAGTCGCCGACGGCATTCCGGACGATGTCGCCCTGTTCGTCGTGCCGACGCCGCCCGAGGTCGCCGCCGCCTACGGCGTCGCGGAGATTCCGCCGCCGCCGGCGCGCGCCAAGGACTGGGATTCGTTCGTCGCGGCGCAGGAACCGTGGCGGGAACCCGCGCCGGGCAACCGAACCAGCATGATCTACACCTCCGGCACGACCGGCCGGCCCAAGGGCGTCCGGAGAGAGCCGGCCGGCGAAGCCGCCAACGCCCGAATGCTGGAGATGGTCGCAACCGTCATGGGCATCGCGCCGGATAGGGAGATCCGGTCGGTCGTCACCGGGCCGATGTATCACTCGGCGCCCAACTTCTATGCGCTTTACGCGGCGCGGTGCGGCGCCACCATCTTCCTGCAGCCGCGCTTCGACGCCGAGCAACTGCTGCAACTGATCGAGGCGGAGCGGATCACCCACATCCACATGGTGCCGACCATGTTCGTCCGCCTGCTGAAACTGCCGGAAGACGTCAAAGCCAAATACGACGTCTCGTCGCTCGAATTCGTGGTGCACGCCGCGGCCCCCTGTCCGCCCGACGTAAAACGGGCGATGATCGATTGGTGGGGCCCGGTCATCAACGAGTATTACGGCGGCACGGAGACCGGCGCCGTTACATTCCACACGGCCAAGGAAGCCCTGGCCAAGCCCGGCACGGTCGGCCGCGCCCTGCCCTGGGGCATCGCCCGGATCTACGACGACGACGGCAAACAACTGGGCGCGGGCGAGATCGGCGAAGTGTTCCTTCGGCTGAAGGATTGGCCCGATTTCACCTACCACGGCCAGGACGAACGCCGCCGCGAAATCGAGCGCGACGGCCTGGTCAGTTGCGGCGACGTCGGCTACCTGGACGAGGACGGCTACCTGTTCCTCCGCGACCGGGCCAAGGACATGGTGATTTCCGGCGGCGTCAACATCTACCCGGCCGAGATCGAAGCGGTGCTGATCGGCATGCCCGGCGTGCACGACTGCGCCGTGTTCGGCATTCCCAACGAGGAATACGGCGAAGAGCTTTGCGCCTATGTGGAGCCGGAAGACGGCGCCGGCCTGACCGCCGACGACGTGCGCGGTTATCTGCGCGCCCACGTCGCCGGCTACAAGGTGCCACGCACGGTGGAGTTCCAGTCGCCGCTGCCGCGCGAGGATTCCGGCAAGATCTTCAAGCGCAAGCTACGGGAGCCGTATTGGCGGGATGCAGGGCGGCGGATTTAGGTAAACCGCGCCGTCATTGCGAGCGCAGCGAAGCAATCTCGAGACGCCACGTTCCGTGTTTTCCAGATCGCCGCGGCCCTGCGGGCCTCGCGATGACGTGGAACCCGCTGCGCTCGCCACTCACACCGTATAACTCGGCCGCGCCTGCATGGCCTCGTGCCAGCGCCGCAAGTTGGCCGCATCGTCGGACACCGGCACCTTGATCCACTTGCAAAAGTCGACCGCGACGGTGGCCGTGATATCCGCAAACGAGTAACGTTCGCCGCAGATGAATTCCCGGTCGGCAAGGTGGTCGTCCAGCATCGCCAGAAAGTCTTTCGTCCTCTCCGTGCCGCGCTCGATCAGGGCCGGAATCTGTTCGTAGTTGCGCGGACCCGTCAGCGCCCGCCCCGCCAGTCCCCTGGCTTTGTTGCGAAACGCCTCCTGCACGGCCATGAAGCCGTCATGCTCGACCCGCGTGTTCCATTCCAGGACCAGCGCCTTCTCATAAGGCGTTACGCCGAGCAACGGCGGGTCCGGGAACACTTCCTCCAGATAACGCGCGATGCCGACGTTCTCGACAATCGTGCTACCGTCATCCAATTGCAGGACCGGAACAGTGCAGCGCGGGTTGATCGCCCGGAAATCCGGCTTCAGGTGCTCGCCGCCGGCAAGGTCGACGGCGACAATCTCAACCGGCGCGCCTTTCTCGGCGATGAACATCCGCGTTCGGCGCGGGCTCGGCGCGGTTTCGCAGTCGTAGAGGCGCATCACGACTGACGTGTCAGGAATGCCAGCAGCGCGTCGTTGAAGGCGTCCGGCTGCTCCAGGTTCGACAGGTGCGCCGCCGATTTCAGCACCACCAGCTCCGAACCCGCGATCTGTTCGTGGATCGCCTCGGACGCGGCGACCGGGGTTCCCGGGTCGTCCTCGCCAACCACGATGAATGTCGGGATCTTTATCGCCGACAGCCGATCCGTCAGATCCAGTTCCCGGATCGCGTGGCAGCAGCCGATGAAACCGGCCGGCGGCGTATCTCGGATCATCTCTCGGATGGGATCGACCACGTCGGCGCGCGCTTCCCTGAACGGCGGCGTGAACCAGCGGTCGATGGTGCCCTCCACCAGCGCCGCCATGCCGTCCGAACCGGCGACGCCGATCCGTTCCTCCCACGCCGGCCCGGCTTCCGCCGGGATACGGCTGGAGGTGTCGCAGAGCGACAGGCTCAGGAACAAGTCGGGATGGGACAAAGCCAGGGTCTGGCCGATCATGCCGCCCATCGAAAGCCCGACCCAATGGGTGCGCTCAACACCCAGCGCCGCCAGCATGCGACGGACATCCGTCGCCAGCATCTCCAGGCTATAGGGTCCTTCCGGCGCTTCCGTACCGCCATGGCCGCGCGTGTCGTAGCGGATAACGCGGTACTTGTCCGTCAGCGGCGCCATCTGCGGGCCCCACATGTCCAGCGTCGCCGCCAGCGAATGGCTCATGGTCACGACCGGCGCGCCGTCCGGGCCGTCGACCTGGTAGTTGATGGAAATCCCGTTGGCGTCGATCTGCATGTCATTCCCTCCTGTTGCGCCGGCTGGCGTTGACCTGTCGCTTGACCCATTCTAACCGTCGCAACGCCGCGAACCAGATGCGGCGGTACGAAATCCGCAACGGGAGATTTGTCCGTCATGAACGCCGAGAATATCCAGGTCGCCTTGGTCAGCCGGCCCAAGGGGTGGGTGGAAGAAAACAACTTCCAGGTCCGCAACGCGCCCGTTCCGGAACCGGAGGAAGGCGATGTCCTGGTTCGCACCATCTATCTGTCCTGCGATCCCTATCTGCGCGGACTGATGTCCGCGGCCAGCGGCTATGCGGCGCAACTGCCTTTGGGCCAGCCGGTCAGGGCGCGCGCCGTCGGACAGGTCGTAAAGTCGCGGCACCCCGGCTATCGGGAAGGCGATCTGGTCTGGGGGTTTCTCGGCTGGGAAACTCATTCCCTGGCCAAGGGCGGCGCCGAGCTTTGGCCGGCCGATCCGGCGCTCGGCCCGATCTCCCACTTCATCAGCATCCTCGGCATGCCGGGCCTTACCGCCTATGTCGGCATGACAAAAATCTGCGAACCGAAAGCCGGCGAGACAGCGGTCGTTTCCGGCGCCGCCGGCGCGGTCGGTCAGATCGCCGGGCAACTTGCCAAACAGGCCGGCGCCCGCGTCGTCGGCAGCGCCGGCAGCGACGAGAAATGCGCCTACATCATCGAAGAGCTCGGTTTCGACGCCGCCTTCAACTACCGCACCGTCGCATCCGTGGGCGACGCCCTTGCCGATCATTGCAGTGCCGGCATCGACGTCTACTACGACAACGTCGGTGGCGAAACGCTCGACGCCGTGCTGTTGAAGGTCAATCCACATGCCCGCATCGCCTCCTGCGGCATGATCTCGCAATACAATCGGGAGGAAGCGGCAGGCATCCGCAACCTGTTCGCCATCGTCGGTAACCGCGTGAAGATGCAGGGTTTCGTGGTCGGCGACCATCTGGCAATGCTGTCCGACTTCCAGGTCGAGATGTCGGGCTGGTTGAAAGACGGCACGGTTACGTACAGAGAGAGCATCGTCGACGGTATCGAAAACACTCCCACCGCCTTCATCGGCATGCTGCGCGGCGACAATATCGGCAAGCGGCTGGTCAAGGTCGGCGACGACCCGACGGTCGGTTGATGGATTGACAGGGAAGCGACAGCGATCAATATTTAACCGTAGAGTTAAATTTTATGACGGTTCGATATGAGCGCCATTGACGCACAAGAAGATCTGCCGGTGCTGAGGCTGACCCGACTGCTGCCGGCATCGCCGGAGCGGGTGTTCGATGCCTGGACCGACCCGAAGAGTGTGGCGGTCTGGATGTGCGCCGGCACCACGACGGTCGCCAGCGCCGATCTGGACGTCCGTGTCGGCGGCCAATTCCGGGTTATCATGCGCGGCACGGAAAACGACCACGTGCATAGCGGCGAATATCGGGAGATCCGGCGGCCGGACCGTCTGGTCTTCACCTGGACATCGTCCGGAACCGAAGGCAAGGAAACTCTGGTGACGCTCGACTTCGTCTCCCGCGGCCAGGGGACCGAGCTCCGGCTGACCCACGAAATGCTGCCGAGCCAGGACGCCGCCGACAAGCACCGGGGCGGGTGGACCAGCATCCTCGACAAGCTGGCGGCGCATCTCGACGCTTCCGGCCGGTCCTAGTACTTATCCGCATACCTGCCGAACGGGCGACCGCAGCATCCGACGTTGCTCCTCGCGTCTAACGCGCTATGGTCAGAGCCAAGTCTAAAATGACAATGCGGGGAGCATGAACCATGACCCAGACGAACACGCAGGTAATCTTCAAGAGCCGACCGGAAGGTTGGGTCAGCGAAGACAATTTCGACATCCGCCAGAGCGAACTGCCGGCGCTGGAAGACGGCGACGTTCTGGTGCGCAACATCTACATGTCTGTCGATCCCTACATGCGCGGCCGCATGATGGACCGCCAATCCTACGTGCCCGGCTTTCAGATCGGCGAAGTGCTGAGCGGCGGCGCCGTCGGCCAGGTCGAGCAATCCAAGAATTCGAAGTTCTCGGAAGGCGATTTCGTCACCTCCATGAACCTCGGCTGGGAGCAGTTCACCCGCGTGCCGGGCGGCGCGATGCTGATGCCGGTCGACCCGTCGATGGCGCCGCTTTCCTACTATCTCGGCGTGCTCGGCATGCCGGGCATGACCGCCTATGTCGGGCTGCTGGATATCGGCGAGCCGAAAGAGGGCGAGACCGTCCTGGTCTCGGCCGCGTCCGGCGCCGTCGGGCAGATCGTCGGCCAGATCGCCAAGCTGAAAGGCTGCCACGTGGTCGGCAGCGCGGGCGCCGACGACAAGGTCGCCTTCATTACCGACGAACTCGGGTTCGACAGCGGTTTCAACTACAAGACCGTCGAAAGCCTCGGCAAGGCACTCGGCGAACATTGCCCGAAGGGCATCGACGTGTTCTTCGACAATGTCGGCGGCGCGATGCTGGATGCCGTGCTGGCGCGGATCAACGTCCGGGCCAGGCTGGTCGAATGCGGCATGATCTCGCAATACAACCTGACCAAGCCGGAAGGTATCCACAACCTGATCGCCATGGTCGGCAATCGCGCCAAGATGCAGGGCTTCATCGTCTCGGACCATTTCGACCGCCTGCCCGCCTTCATCGCGGAGATGAGCGGCTGGTTGCGCGACGGCACGGTCAAGTACCGCGAAGACATCATGATGGGCGTGGAGAACGCGCCGGCCGCCTTCGTCCGCATGCTGAAGGGCGAAAACTTCGGCAAGCAGGTGGTGCAGATCGGCGACGATCCCGCCCGTGCGTAACGCCAACCGCCAGTGGGTTCTGGAGCGGTTCCCCGAGGGGATTCCGGCCGAGACAGACTGGCGCCTGGTGGAAAGCCCGGTTCCCGAACCGGGCGACCGCGAGATGCTGGTGCAAAGCCTGTATCTCTCCGTCGACCCCTACATGCGGGGCCGGATCAGCCCGGCCAAGAACTACGCAAAGGGTGTCGATATCGGCGAGGTCATGACCGGCAGCGGTGTCGGCGAAGTGGTCCGGTCCAACCATCCGGATTTCGAACCGGGCGATATCGTCGAGAGCTTTCAGTTCGGCTGGCAGGACTTTGCGATCCTGCCAGCCGAGGGCACCCGCAAGGTCGACCCCTCGCTCGGACCGATCCACAGCGCGCTCAGCTACCTCGGGATGCCGGGGCTGTCCGCCTACTTCGCCCTGCTCGATATCGGCCAACCGAAACCGGGCGATACGGTCGCCATATCCGCGGCATCCGGCGCAGTCGGCCAGATCGCGGGGCAGATCGCCAAGATCAAAGGCTGCCGTGCGGTTGCCATTGCCAGCTCCGACGAAAAACTCGCCTGGTGCCGCGAACTGGGTTACGACGCCGGCATCAACTACAAAACCGCGCCGGATCTGACGGCTTCGGTTGCCGAGGCTTGTCCGAACGGTGTCGATGTCTTCTTCGACAACACCGCCGGTCCGATCCACGACGCGGTCATGCAGAACCTAGCTCTGAAGGCGCGCGTGATTGTCTGCGGCACCGTCGCGCTCGCCGATAAGTTCGGCCAGCCCGATATCGGCCCCCGGTCGTTGCGCCAGATTCTGGTCGCGCGGGCCCGGGTCGAGGGCTTTCTGATATTCGATTTCCAGGACCGATATGAGGCCGCGCGGGAACAGATCGCGGCCTGGCACGCGGAAGGCAAGATCCGGCATCGGGAGGATATCGCCGAGGGTCTGGAGCAAACGCCCGCCGCGTTCCTAAAGCTGTTGCGGAGCGAGAATTTCGGCAAGCAATTGGTCAAGGTTTGAGACGCCGGTTGCACGTTCGCCTCTAAGTCTCCTAAACACCGAAAATAAAGATCGATCTACGAAGACCTCCGACACCAATTCGTTCGGCGGCACTCGGATTGTTAGCAATCAAAAGCAGGGCAATACTCGGCGTACATTGATACCAAAATCGGCCTATGCCCGTTTGACTGTCGAAATTTTTAACATGTTAACCATAGCCGACTTTACACATTTGGACTAATTCGTTGAATTCGTTGACGAACCGTCGTCTGGCACGGGACTTGCCTGTTAATAGCCTATAACGCATGACGAACCCCGTGCTGCCACGGACGTCATGCATTTAACTCCCAATGGACCTCCAAAACCTTAGGGAGTTACTGGCCTTGCAGGCGGCCGTATGGCACCGGTCCATATTGCCCCCTAGAACCGACCATGCGATCGCTTGCGAGGCTTCCTTTTTCTCCAGCCAGAAATCCGATCACGGCGAAATTTGTGGCGTGCTCAAGCGCGTGCGGGCATGCTCCCCCGGATACCGTCCTTTGATAGTGGAGTTGGCCATGTCAAAGCCTTTGAGCGAGCGTGTAGAGTTTTCCGGCGCCCAGGGGGACAAACTGGCGGCCCGGCTCGACCGGCCGGTTGGCAAGCCTCGGGCATTTGCCCTGTTCGCCCATTGCTTCACCTGCTCGAAGGATATCTTCGCGGCCTCGCGCATCGCCCGGGCCCTGGCCGAGCGCGGTATCGCCGTGCTCCGCTTCGACTTCACCGGCCTCGGCGCCAGCGAAGGCGAGTTCGCCAACACCAACTTCACCTCTAACGTCGACGACCTGGTTCGCGCGGCCGACTTCCTGCGGAGCGAACACCAAGCCCCTGCCATGCTGATCGGCCATAGCCTTGGCGGGGCGGCGGTCCTGGCCGCCGCGGGCCGGGTGCCGGAGGCGGTCGCGGTGGCGACGCTGGGCGCGCCGTCCGACCCCGGCCATGTCAGCCACCTGTTCGCAGGCCATGTCGACGAGATCGAAGCCAAGGGCCAGGCGGAAGTGACGCTGGCCGGACGCAGTTTCACCATCGCCAAACAGTTCCTGGATGACATCGCGGAAAGCAAGCTGGATGCGTCGATCCGGGAGATGCGGAAGGCGCTCATGGTCATGCACTCGCCGATCGACGATACGGTCGGCATAGAGAACGCCGGCCACATATTTACCGCCGCCCGGCATCCGAAAAGCTTCACCTCGCTCGACAAGGCCGACCATTTGCTGAGCCGGCGGGAAGACGCCGAATATGCCGCCGAGGTTCTGGCTGCCTGGGCCAGCCGCTATCTGCCGCCGCTGCCGGCCGAGGATCTGCCGAAGGCGGACCAGGACGAAGTCGTGGTGACCGAAACCGGCGAGACCCGCTTCCAGCAGGCCATTCTTGCCGGCCCGCACCGGCTGACCGCCGACGAACCGCCATCTGTCGGCGGCGGGGATACCGGCCCGACGCCCTACGGGCTGCTGATGGCGGCGCTCGGCGCCTGCACCACGATGACGCTCAGGATGTACGCCAACCGCAAGAAGCTGCCGTTGGAGAAAGCGACCGTTCGCCTGCGCCACAACAAAATCCATGCGCAGGATTGCGAACACTGCGAGACGGAGTCCGGCAAGATCGACCGGATCACCCGTGAGTTGGAAATCGAAGGCCCGCTCGAGGCGGAGCAGCGTCAGCGTCTGTTGGAGATCGCCGACATGTGCCCGGTGCACCGGACATTGCATTCCGAGGTTTTAATAGAAACCGAGTTGAAGGACTGACGCGCTATTTGCGTTCCTGCTCGCGCGTTTTGGACAGAAAGCTACGGACCGAACTCAGCACGTCCTTGATCGAGTTCAGTTCCCGCTCGTGCCGCTCGCTCTCGTGGCGCTGGGAGCGCACGGCCTGTTCGATCTGCAAATAGATCGCGTCCGACGACGGTATGCGCTTGACCATCGCCTCGTTCATATCGGCAAACCGGTTCATCAGCCGAAGGATCGTCTGGTCCTTCTCATTCGCACCGGCCTCACGCCGCACCACTTCCTCGCGCAAGTACCGCACTTCTTCCTGAAGATGCCGCACCAGGGCGGACAATTCAGCGACACTGCCGTTGTCGGCTGGAACAGCGGGCCGCCGAACCGGCGAGTCCGGTTCGATTTCCGGCGTCACATCCACGGCGGTTTCGTAAGTCGGCAGATCGACTTCCGTGCCAAGAACGTCCTCGCCTAGATCGTCGGCGAGGTCGTCAGCCGCCGTCTCCGCATATTCCGGCATTTCCAGGTAATCGGCGAAGTCGTCCGCGTCCGCCGGCCGGATGTCGACGACATCGTCGGCCATCGCATCCAACGCTTCCATTTCCGCCTCATCGACCGGCGGAAACGGCGACGGCTTGTCGAGAAGCACCACCCACTCGCCGCTGGCATTGCGATAGCCGTCGACGAAGCCCCGCTCCAGGGCTTTTTCGACGGACGCGATCGGCAGGCGCAGACGATTGGCGGCGGCGCTGAGATCCAGCGCTTCCTTACCTTCCGGAACGCGGTCTGGCGAGTCGGTCATCGTCATCGACCGATACTCTCACAAAATCCGGCTTGCACGCCAGTCCGCAGTTCGCGTCATTGGCGTACCCCGCGCCGCCGCCGGACGTTTACTTGCGGCTCGGGTAGCTCGCCGCCAGGCCGAACGACGCGTCCATTTGTGAGCCGTACGGCGGTATAGGGTAGCGCAGGCCGACTTTCGAAAGGCCTTCCAGGCCCTCGATGCCGCGTGCGAACTCGTCCGGCGGCATCGCCAGCAGCATCTCGTCGTCGGCAACGCCACCGTAGCGCCGTTCCGCGTAACAGGGGATCGAGATACTGGTCTCACGCGTCTTCAACGCCCGGCCCCACGAATCGGAACAGGCGCTCTCGCCGGTGATCGTCATGTCGTAGCGGCGGTAGCGCTTCCATTGCAGTCCGTTGACGAACAGAATCGTTTGCGCCGGTGTGGCGTAGAACAGGATGATGTCAGGCGGATCCAGTCGGCCGCTGCGTAACGGCGCCACAGCCAATCCGTGATAGCGCCCTGCGTCGACTCGCACCATCTGCGCCTGATGCTCGCGCGCCGCCTCGCGGTTCTGGAACCAGACACCGTCCATCTGCTTGCCGGAGAGATAGTCGTCGCCCGGCACGTTGAGGCCGATGATGCCGCCGCAATTGCCGCCGGGCATCGGGTTGTCGACGGTGATGCCCAGCGTGAAGCCGGCCATCCTGCTTTGCGTCACCATCTGGCAGGTGGTGAAGCGGAAGCCTTCGGTCGGCCGGCGGATGCCCGGGATCTTTTCCATCTCCGCCACATCCTCGAACAGCTTCATGCCAATCGGGATCGTGCGGATGCGTAAGAGCTGGTTCAGCTTCTCCACCAGCACTTTCAGGTTCTCGGCGCTGACGTCGTAGCTGTCGGCTTCCGCGTTCTTCCTCGGCTTGGCCCTGGCTTTCGATTTGGGTTTCGCTTTGGTCTTGGTGGCGGCTTTCGGCATCTGTCCTCCCTTTGCCCCTCGTTCGGGCGACTAACGTTGGAAGGAAGTATAACCGGATCGGCCGCCGGTTTTAGGGCCTGCGGCGGAGCAGGAACTCGCGGCCGGTCTTGACCGACTTACGGCCGTTATATTCGATCACGTCGGCCGTCGCGTAAGTCTCGCTCCACCGGTCCGGCAGGTAGGAGCCGGTGCCGACAACGTCGATCGGCGCGTCGACAGAGGCCATCACCTTGCACTTCTCCGGGCTGAAGCCTGAGCTGGCGACGATCCTGACCTTGTCGAAGCCGGCGGCGTCCAGGCTTTCGCGCATGTGGTAGATCGCTGCGGCCGAAACGCCGGTGCCGATCAGCCAGCGCAGCTCCAGCTCGGCCCGGTACTCGCGGACCGCGTCCGGATGGTGACGCTCCAGCACCGCGTAGGAACTGGCCGGGTCCAGCCCCTCGATATAGCGGCCGCCGTGGGTGTCGAGCCGGACCGAGAGGCGGCCGTCCGCGGCTTGGTCGGGAAAGCGGCGGCAAACCTCCAGGGCGTCCGTGACCTCCTGGCCGTAATAGTCGACCAGCACGGTGACCGGCTCGCCGGGGAAGGTGTCGACGAACATTTCGGCGGCGCGCACGGTGGAGCCGGCATAGCCGATCAGCGCGTGCGGCATGGTGCCCATGCCGGCGGCGTTGCCGAAGAAGTGCGCCGTCTCGTCGTTGGCGTTGCCGATGAAGCCGCGGGCGCCGACGTCGCGCTGCGCCGCCTTGGAGCCGACCGAGGCCGCGTAGGCCATCATCTCCGCCATCACCGGGCCGGTGCAGTGGCGCGCGTCCATGGCGAGGAAGCCGACCGTCGGCATCTCGCGGCACATCATATAGGCGTTGTAGGCGGCGACGCAGGCGGCGCCGAGCTTCTGGAGGTAGAGCGTCTCCAGGTCGACCAGTTGCGCCAGGCTGCCGGTCAGATAGATCAGCGGCTCGCCGGCGCCGACCCAATCGCCCTCCTGGTAGCGGAGCTCGATATCGAAGACGGTGCCACGCTCGGCCGCGACCAGTTCCAGCCAGTCGACCATCAGCTTGGGGCAGAAGATCACCGGCCGGCGCATGAACACGGCGTAGGTCACCCGCTCGTCGCCGAACTTCTCGACGATCCGCTTGGTCTTGCGGAAGTACTGGTCGGTGCGCCGGGCGATGTCGCGCTCGACTTCCGACTCCGGCCGCTCCCCGCCGCCGCCCGGCTCCGGCTTGGCGCTCACGGTCCGGCTCCGCCCGCTACTCGGCGGCCGTAGCCGCCTCGGCAAGCCGCGCGCCGTCCTCGCTCCGCTGCTTCTTCAGCATCTCGGCGATCAGGAAGGCGAGCTCCAGCGACTGGCTGGCGTTGAGCCGCGGGTCGCAGTGGGTGTGGTAGCGGTCGCCGAGGCCGGCATCGGTGATCGCCTGGGCGCCGCCGATGCATTCGGTCACCTCCTGGCCGGTCATCTCGAAGTGAACGCCGCCGGCGTGGGTGCCCTCGGCCTGGTGCACTTGAAAAAACTCGCGCACCTCCGCCAGGATGCGGTCGAACGGCCGGGTCTTGAAGCCGGATTCGGCCTTGATCGTGTTGCCGTGCATCGGGTCGCAGGCCCAGACCAGCTTGGCCCCTTCCCGCTCCGCCGCGCGGATCAGCGCCGGCAGGTGGTCGCCGACCTTGCCGGCACCGAAGCGGCCGATCACCGTCAGCCGGCCCGGCTCGTTCTCCGGGTTCAGCTTCTCGATCAGGCGCAGAAAGTCGTCGACCTCCAGGCTCGGGCCGGCCTTCATGCCGATCGGGTTGGCGATGCCGCGGAGATACTCGATATGCGCCTCGTCGACGGCGCGGGTCCGGTCGCCGCACCAGACGAAGTGAGCCGAGGTGTCGTACCAGGCGCCGGAGGTGGTGTCGACGCGGGTCATCGCCTCCTCGTAGCCGAGCAGCAGCGCCTCGTGGCTGGTGTAGAAGGCGACCGAGTTGACCTCGGGGGTGCGGTCGGCCGAGACGCCGCAGGCCTCCATGAAGGCGAGCGCGTCCTGGATCCGGTCGGCCATCTCGCGATAGCGGGCCCCGGCCGGGCTGTCGGCGACGAAGCCCATGTTCCAGGCGTGGACCCTGTGCAGGTCCGCGTAACCGCCCTGGGCAAACGCGCGGATCAGGTTGAGCGACGCCGCCGCCTGGCTATAGGCCTGCAGCATCCGGTCCGGGTCGGGCATCCGCTCGGCCGCCTCGAACGCCATGCCGTTGATAATGTCGCCCCGGTAGGACGGCAGCTCCTCGTCGCCGACCGTCTCGGTCGGGGCCGAGCGCGGCTTGGCGAACTGGCCGGCCATGCGGCCCATCTTGACCACGGGCAGCTGGGCGCCGAAGGTCAGCACCACGGCCATCTGCAACAGCACCTTGAAGGTGTCGCGGATCTTGTCCGGGTGGAACTCGGCGAAGCTCTCGGCGCAGTCGCCGCCCTGCAAAAGGAACGCCCGGCCCTCGACCACGTCGGCCAACCGGGCCTTGAGGTTCCGCGCCTCGCCGGCGAAGACCAGCGGCGGGAAGCTGCGCAGGCGGCTCTCCACGGCTGCCAAGGCCGCCGGGTCCGGATAGTCGGGCACCTGCCGGATCGGCAGGCCGCGCCATCCGTCTGGGGTCCACTTGTCCGCCATCGTCCTGTCCTCTGTCCTCGGATCTTATTTCCGTTCTGCTACCGCCCTTTAAGCACGAACCGGCCCGTGTGCCAAGGGGCGGCCGAATCGGCCGAGGAGGCCAGGGAGGGGGGTCAGGTGGGGGGTACCAAGAAAAAGCGCGGAACGACCCCATGCACCCCGTGAATTTGGGTGGGGAGTCGGCACCGATGCGGCCGGCCGAGAGCGGGTATTTTATTGGGATTTTTGCGCTTTTTTGGCGTGTAACCGTGGGCACCGGAATCCGGGCGCGGCGCGCCGACGCCATCCCCGAGCCTATTTGGCCAAGCATCCCTCCGGCACCGAGACCTCGAAGCACGGCACCATCGGCACGAACGCCTGCAGCGCATTGAGAAACATCAAAAGGCCGACAACGATCAACAGCGAGGGAGCGACGGGGAGGCCGATATCCAGATACCTGTTCCGGCCCGCAAGGTGCTTCAGAAGTTCCGCAGCGACCAGGGTGACCGCCCCCACCAACGCCGCCGCACCGAAGCGATTGATCATCGTGCCAAGCGCGGCGCGCATGACCGGCACGTCCCACAGCGAAGCCAACGCGCTCAGCGCCGCGAACGCGCAGGCACTGCTGGCGATGACGAGATAAATCGAGACGGTCTTGAGCGTCCGCCCGATCCCCCACTTCGCGAACGCGTCCTCCATGACGACCTCCGTTCGAAACGCCTCAGGCCGCGGCTCCCGATTTGACGATACAATGATCGATTGTCGTCTTGCGAGGATTTAAACTAACAGGCGATGAACCCGGCAATGCTTTCAGCGATGGGGCTATGAACTAGGGATGAGGCTATGACGACGCCAGGCAGCGAGTTCCTGCCGAACCCGCATCCCGGCGAGATCCTGGCCGAGGAGTTTCTGAAGCCGATGGCCCTGAGCCAGAACGCGCTGGCCCAGGCCATCCGCGTGCCGCCGCGTCGGATCAACGAGATCGTGCTGGCCAAACGCGCGGTGATCGCCGACACCGGCCTCCGCCTCGCCCGCTATTTCGGCATCTCGGAGGGTTTCTTCCTGGGGCTGCAGGCTGATTACGAGCTGATGCAACGGCAGCGGCAGATCGACGGGGAACTGGCGACCGATCGAGCCACGGGTGGAATGAGCCAGATCAGATGACGATTGTTTTGTCTGGATCACAGAAGAATTAATCATGCTAGGGGCGAAGAATCAGCAATGGAATTCACCTACAGGTCGATATACCAGCTGCAAGGTCTTTCATATCCAACCGACGCTCCTGATCTGTCAATTATAGACGATCAATCGTCAGGGATTAGTGCGTTGGTGACTTCATCTAATCTTGACAGCCATTGCGCAATCCTAGATCGCGGACTTGCGTGCGCTGTCATGACATTTAAAGCACAGCTTGACGCTGTCGACTTCGAAGTGCTTTTGGCCGAAGAAACTCAGAGGATCCAGAAGCAACGGGCGAAAGAGTTAACGACCGGAGCGTTCCTTGTCGTCGATGTGAAAGGTAGTTTGAAGATCGAAATAACGGAACCTATAAAGAGCTATGACGATTTCCTATTGTGTTGGGATGCGGTCGATAAGGATAAGATACGCGCAGCATATGGTGAAGTACCGAAGTCTATCATGACCGCGTTATGCCTTGCTTCCGGGCAAGAATATGAGGTCCTTAAGATCACTGATGGAGTTTACCTACATCATACCGACGGAAGGATTCTTCATACCTACACACTAAAGGGAGGCAACGTAACCGTAATCGCGGCGAAGTCAGTAAAGAGTGACTTTATCGACACAGCCTCAATTTATGCCCGTGCTTTGACGTCGGATCGTAACCTCTCGAAGGTTGTATCGTTGTTTTCGCAAGCGTTGGACAAAGAAAGTGATCCTCTGAAGTGCTTTATTTCGGGATGGTCCGCTTTGGAGATTTTTGTGAACAAGGTATTCAGTCGCTATGAGAGTAGATTTCTTGATGATTTATCTAGCGGGCATAAAGCAGGTGCCGCTCAGTTCGTAGGACGAATTAGGCGTGTAATGACTGATAAATATACGCTGGTCGATAAGTTTGCGCTAATTTCGTCCTTTCTCCATCCGTCATCCGATGACGATATCAAGCAGTTCAAAGAACTAAAGAGACTGCGAGATCGTATTTTCCATGGGGATGAGATGTCCGACATATCATTCAATAACGATACTCTGAGAACTTTGTTGGCTAAATACCTTCGGGCGCATATCGATGACGCACCGACCACAACCTAATTCTGAGACGATAGTAAATCGACTGAGATTTGTCTGCTAATCAGCTGCGACCGGCTTGAATTGCCGTGCATTGGAGAGATAAACCGGGCTTGCAACTGGTGACCCGCTAATTCTTTGCCGATCGGGAGCGGCGATTGGGCGGCTCGTAAGTTCGGCTATCTTGTTGCTTGACGTCGCCACCAATCGAGTTTGTGAGTAGCAGTTCTAGAAAATCTTCGCCAGCAGCGGCAGATCGCTCTCCAAATGCCGAGACAATTCCGGAAGCCAACATATCGATACGGTATCCGGTTCTTTGGGCCGCTTCGGCAAAGGCGGTTTGATACACGCGAAGCAATAACTCCGGACCAATAGCACTACGAGTTAGCTCACGAAATGCTGCTTCACCAACAAGGACGACAGCCTGAGGTTCTGCGCTAAGTACGCCGCTCATAGAACGGTGGCCACGCAGAGTGTTCCCAATAAGGGCATCGTAGTAGACTTCTCCAGCATAATACTGTCTGAGCTGGCGGAGTTGATCACCTAAACGCTTGCCATCGCCACCCTTGGCCGAGCCAGTCTTACTCTTTACCTGATGGAACCGGATTTTCTCGCCTTCCTGTGCTGGGGGCTGAACCACATCCGACCCAGGAAACGGATTGGTATGGGGATCGATCATTTCCTGATTAAAGCCACGCGGTTCCGGAGCGCGGATATTGCCGCGCATTTCACCAATAACGTCCTCGTGAAGGTGGCCCATAAGGCCTTCAATGATCATCAAGGCTTTATGGGCAACCGTCGCCCCAATAGCCTCCTGAAAGTCCCCGCCGTAGAGTAGGGTTTGGGTGGCTGCCAAAATGTAAGGGTCAAGTACGTCGCCTGGATTACGGCCACGTTCAATGTCTTCGGCCCTGTGAGGAAATGTCCGGATAACTTCACTGACCTTGTTGGTCACACGAGTCAAAACTGCATCTGGTTGCTCGAAGGCTCGAACCAAATGCATTCGCTGAGCGAGATTGACCGCGTGAATACGTGCCGTTTGGCCGGTAATTCCGTCTTTTCTCAGTATAGGAAGAAAACTCTGAAGCAATTCATTGAAAGGACGGTCGGAAGCGGCTTGCGCTGGTATTTCCTTGAGTTCATCCGGGACCTTCAAAGAAAGCTTCAGATCATCGAAAACCTTAGCATTGAGAGTTGCTGCGTTAGGAAAGGCACGATCTAGGATGTTAGCCTGGGCAGCGATTAAGTTTGCTCGGACGTCCTCATTGATCCGCTGAATCGGATTCTTCTCTGTTACGAACTTCAGGAGAGGAGACGGTTTGCTCACGCGACTTTCGCCTGATTGGGCCGCCTTTTGTTTCGTGCCGAAGCGCGAAGCCGTTTAACCGCTTTCTCCAGCATGGCATCAAGGTCGGCGCTCCAATTCTTTGGTTCTGAGTTACTCGCTTTGTTTCGATGGAATGAGTCACCAATTGCTTTGCCAAGTTGGACAGGGACAGCATTTCCGATCTGCATATACTGGGCGTTCATGGAACCAACGAACTGCCAATCTTCCGGAAATCCCTGAAGAGCTGCACACTCTCGAACCGAGACCGGACGGTCGGCTTCTGGATGACAAAGAGCGCTACCCTTTCGATTTGCGCGGCCAGTGATTGTCGGCGACGGTGCATCCCATGGAAGACGCCGATAAAAACCCGTCTTGCCACCACCGGCAGCCCAAGAACCGCCCAAAGCTTCAGGCTGTAGCTCACGCGGTAGGGAACGCCAGTTACCACCTTCAGGTACTAGAGAAAAATACTGGCGAACAGCCGGGGTATATTCAGAGCCTCGGCCAGGATCTTCACGCAAGTGATATATTGCCTCACGCACGGTTCGAAATGGCTTAAGACCAGATTCTTCCGGGCCGTGTTCGGCTTCAGGGAGCGACGGCGGCGGCCAGTCTCGGGAACCTAGCATCATAAAACGCAGCCGGTGCTGCGGTGCCCCATAATCCGCTGCATCTACCACACCAAAAACAACGTAATATCCGAGACTTCGCACGTCCTTTAAAAGTTGGCGAATAGCCGAGCCAGATAGCTCGTCCGGCTCTAACGGCAGGGCATCCTCGTCGCCTCCGTTCCAATTGGCATCATATCGCTTCAAACTCCAGTGCTTCCCTGGACGTTCAGAAATAGGGCGGTGACGCAGGGCCGCCGTGGTAAGATTGGCAACATTTTCAAGAATGAAGTGTCGGGGCCTAACCTCACCAATGAGGCGAAGGTACTCATACATCAAGTTGCCCCGAGCGTCAGCGAGGGACGTTCTCTTGCCGCCCGATGAGAAACTTTGACATGGTGGTCCGCCCACCATCATGTGAACTTCGCCACTAAAGTCTCGGTATGAACGGAGTTTGTCAGCCGTTAGATCGGCAATGCTTTCGTCAATGAGTTGCAGATCGGGACGGTTTGCCCGGATCGTCGCGCAGCACTTCTTATCAATTTCATTGACGAGAGTGGGAAACAGGCCGGATTGTTCAAGGCCAATGTCAAGGCCCATTGCACCCGAGAAAAATGACCAAGTTTCTAGTTCTGATCTGTTCTTAGACATAAAAAAGAAACTTCTTTATTCGAACTTGAGTGTGGGTGCGCATAAATCCGTATTTCCTTATGACCTCTTCCTGTTTCAGCTTCACCCGCTGGGATCTGGAAAATGTCATGCTCTTTCCCTGCGCCATAAGAACGGCAAATTGAACTCTGACAGTCTGGCTGACTTTCGCGGTACTATACGGGCAGCCCTTGGCGAGCCCGCAGTGACGTTTGTTAGCTTATCGAATCATGATGAATAATCGTGCATCACTTCCAAATCCAGTCAACCTTGCGATGCGAAGACGTTGAGGTTTCATTACTGATGGATCGTTTGACCCCAGAGCAACGAAGCCGAAACATGAGCCGGATTCGGGGCAAAAATACCAAACCCGAAATGGCGGTTCGGCAAACCGCACACAGAATGGGTTTTCGCTACCGTCTTCACCGTCGAGATCTACCAGGCTCGCCTGATCTTGTGTTTCCCAGTCGCCGAAAGGTGATTTTTGTACATGGTTGTTTCTGGCATGGGCATAGCTGCAGAGTGGCACATGTACCACGTACACGGACAGAGTATTGGACTGCAAAGATCGAAAGAAATCGCACCCGCGACAAATCCAACATACGAGAACTAACATGTCGCGGTTGGAAAACTCTCGTAATTTGGGAATGTGAGACAAGGGATCAGGACGTGCTCACGTCAAAGATCGAGGCATTTCTGACAGGTTAGCTCCATGGATTATCGACGATCGTCATTTACTTTCCGTGGAATACATGCAGCGCTAGAATGAGTATTATTTAGTGGCCAGTGCTATGTGACCTCTTTCGAGCAGATCTAGCTCGAGCACTTGTGAACTTTCGATGACGTTGCAGCGCGAACCACCTTAAGGGCGACAGTACGAGATTCCTCAAAATTCGCGTTGGACGCGTAGCTTGTTCATCGGGTCGGGATCCAATGATGCTGGGGCGTGGTGCGTTGAGCGCCCTGTTCCTTGTCCTTCGACAAACTCAGGGTAAGAACGTTCGGGACGCCGAAAGATGGGCAACCGGGCCGCCCTCAAGCTGAAGGATGGTACTGGTAGAACCACGCCTCCGTCAGCGGCTTCCCGTCCAGTTCCAAATGACACCGCAACTCCACCGGCTCCCCGCCTTCGACCGTCAGGTCGAAGGTGGCGAACCAGCGGGGGGTGTACCAGACGGGGCGGGCGCGGGTTAGGGTGAGGTGGCCGCGGGTGGTTTCGGCGATGACGTCGGGTTTTGCGGCGTAGGGGATCTTGGCCAGGCTGGGGCCGTCGAATTCTATGACGAATTTTACCACGCCTTCGGGGCGGGGCTTGCCGGCTTCGCCGCCGCGGCCTATGCGGGTGGCGACGCATCTGGCGAGGGCGGTTGTGGGGAAGAAGGGTTCGAACTCCAGCCAGTGGAGGCGGTAGCGGTAGGTTAGTTCGTCGCCCGCATTTGTCGGGCGGTCGGAGAGCCAGTAGGCGGCGATGTTGTCGTGGATCTCGTCGTCGGTCGGGATCTCGACCAGTTGCACGGCGCCCGGGCCCCAGTCGCCGAGGGGCTGCACCCAGCAGCTCGGGCGGCGGTGGTAGCTGACGCCGTCGAGGTAGTGGTCGTAGTTGCGGTCGCGCTGGGACAGGCCGAAACCCCGCGGGTTTTCATCCGCGAAGGACGAGATTGAAATCTGCGGCGGGTTGTTGAGGGGGCGCCAGATGTGGCGGCCCTCCCCGGTCCACATGGCGAGGCCGTCGGAGTCGTGCACCTCCGGCCGCCAGTCGGTCAGCCGCTGGTCGCCGTACTCGCCGAACCAGAACATCGAGGTGAGCGGCGCGATGCCGAGGCGGGCGATGGCGCGGCGGGGATAGAGGCGCTTGTCGATCTCGACAATGACGCCGCGGGTGCGGGTGAGTTGGAAGCGGTAGGCGCCGGTGATGCTGGGGCCGTTCAGGAGGGCGTAGACGGTCTGCGGGTCGCCTTCGTTCGCCGCCGGTTCCAGCCAGAAATGGGTGAAGTCGGGGAACTCCTCCGGCTTCGGGTCGCCGACATTCAGCGCGATGCCGCGGGCCGAGAGGCCGACCTGGCCGAGCGAGCCGACGGTGCGGAAATAGGACGCGCCAACGAAGGTGGCCCAGGGCTCGCGGTCCCGCCAGTCCGAGAGGTTGCGGGACTCGTAGAGCCAGAAGCCGGCGAAGGCGGAGGCGTCGGTCGGGATTTCGCGCGCCGGGCTGTCCGGCGGCACGGTGAACATGTCAGGGGAATAGAGGACTTCCCTGGCCTCGCCGCCGTCGACCGCGTGCAAGCGCACGGTCTTCGGGAACCAGCGGCCGAGATGGACGAAGGTGACGGGATAGGCGCCGCCGCTCTCGCCCCAGAGCGCCTGATCCTCTAAGCGGAACTTGAGCTTGCCGTGGGCGTCGTAGTCGATCCGTTGCACCGCCTCCGGCGCGGGGCGCGGGGGCTCGACGTAGTCGCGGGTGGACAAGGTGCGGGCGTGATCGATCAGCCAGTCCCAACTGAAGGGGCGCGCGGGACCGAGGCGCGGGCCGGGCTCGGTCTGGGGATAAGCGGCGCCGGGCGGTAGGGCGAGCAGCGCGCCGAGCGCGAGCAGCGATTGGCGGCGGGTCATACGCACGATCAGGCACCTCGGGGATGAACGACGGTAGGCGTTGGCCGTTTAGCTAAGACGGCTTCAACCGACGGGCAAGTGGCGCGGCTGAGTCATTGTTGTGACGGGAAGGATTCCTCTGTTTGGGCCTGGCCGGCCCTCGCCCCCACCCGACCGCCCAGGAGTCTTTTGTGGAGGCTCGGCCGGCCCGCGCACCCCGGTCATTCCGGCCCTTCGACGCCGCCTTGCGGCGGCGCTCAGGATAAACCATGGCCGGAATCCATAACGACGGTTGATCTGGATTCCGGCCTTCGCCGGAATGACGACGGTGGTCGGGGCGTGGCGATCTCGTGACGACGGAGCGCGGTATGCCGAGATTGCTTCGCTTCGCTCGCATTGACGACGGTGGTATTGGCTCGCCTTGAGCCTCCTCATCGCGAGCTTGTCGAGGGACGAAGGACGACCGTCGGCCGGGCCGGCACCCAATCCCATCACGAAACCGTGAGGCGCAGGTATGCAGGGGCCGGATGCGGATATGCCGATTTGAATAGTGGTAAGAGTCACTTGCGGCGACACGGGTCTGACACAGGATCTAGTCATTATAGCCTGTCGCGGTTCGCAGGAGCGCGCCGGGCCGCGCTTCGACAGAGGGGGAGTCGACTTGACCGCTGCGTTCCCGTATGGTTGCCGCAAGACAAGTAAAACAATGATATTTCGGGTTGTGTCAGGGGTTGTGGGGGCCTCTAGATCGCCGCGCGAGGGCGACGTGGAGGTGGAGTCCGTCCGCGGCGCGCCCGCCTTTGCCAGCCACTACGAAGACGGCGACACCCTGATCTATCAGCTGGAGTCCGGCACCCGGTTCGAGATCGGGATCGGCCGATACCGTGCGGCGCAAACGTCGATCCAGCGCGTCACCGTGCTGCGGTCGTCGAACTGGGGGCGCAAGGTCGACTTTACCGGCGCCTGCCGGATCTACCCGACCACCATCCCACAGCGCGGCTACTTAAGAATGATCCCGTTCGGGGAGACCGTCGCCGTGCTGACCGAGCGGCTCAGGCTCGCCCTCAATGCGGCGCGGCACGGCGGACATGACGCCGCCGCCTGGACGCCGCCGCCCCTGCCGCCGACGCAGGACAGCCTGCTGCGGCCGAGCCGGGTGCGGACGAGAAGCGGGCGGCGGACGGAGGATTAGCGGTAGGGATTCCTTTGTTTGGGCCTGGCCGGCCCGCGCCCCGTCATCGCGAGGCCCACTCGAAACTCAACATGGGCGCCGCGGCGATCTCGTGAAGACCGAGCACGGCATGCCGAGATTGCTTCGCTTCGCTCGCAATGACAGCGGTGACGCCGGCCGGCCTGCCCCCCGCTACACCCAGATCTGCAGCACGTAGTCGTAGACCCCCTCCCCGTTCACCATGTCGACCCTCTGCTGCCGGATGCGGAGCCCGTCGCTTGTGCGGCGGAGGTGGTGGCGATAGGTGCCGGCGAAGTGGCGCGAGGCGTCGCGGCGGAACTCCATCATGTGGAAGCGCGAGCGGGCGACGATCTCGCCCTTCTTCTTGTCGTCCTGCTCGATCACCACGTTGGAGACCAGGTGGCTGGTGCCCCAGGCCGGCGCCTGCGACCAGGCGTGCGGGTGGCCGACGCGGGTCATGCGCACGGTCATCAGGTCGCGGTCTTCGTAGAAGATCGAGGGCACGCCCTCGCCCGTGGTCTGGTCCGGCGTCGCCGGCATCCAGTAATGGCCGTCGGCCGTGAACAGGTCGATGAAGTCGGCCCACTGTTTGGCGTCGAGGATTTCGGCCTGGCGGTAGAGGAACTGCTCCACCTCGCGCTGGGTGTCGACGCCGTTGGTTTTCGCGGTGGCCTTCTTCTTGGTCTTTGTTTTCTCCTTGGCCATGATCACGCCCCCGCCATCATGTCGGACCAGGCGCGGAACTGGTTGCGCATGGGCGCCTCGCTGGTGCCGAAGCGGGATTTGATGACGCCCTCGTCGTCGTCGTCCTGACCGGCGTTGCGGTGGAAGCTGACCCAGTCGCCGCCGTCCGACGCCAGGCCCTGGTGGCACTTCCAGAAGTTCTCCAGGTCGTCGGCATTGACCATGGTGGCCGGCGAATTGACGAGGTTGTAGTAGCCGAGCGCGCGGCGGTAGATCGCCTCCGGCGCGCCCTTGAGGCGGAAGTGCCAGATCTCGGTGAGCGTCCGGTCGACCGAGAGCGGGCGCACGGCGCGGAGCTGCTGCAACGGCGACTGCACCGAGAGGCCCGGATAGAGCAGGACGTGGTGGATATTGACGGAGAGGATCTCTTCCGTCCGGTCCTTGCCGTAGTGCTTGCGCATCACCTTCTCGTATTCGAGGGTGTCCGGGTCGGTCGGACGGAGGCCCATGTAACCCTGCAAGATGCAATGGCCGTTCGGGTAATTGACGGTCTGCACCTGATCCCACTTGGAGAGCGGCGTGGTGAAGGCCGAGAGGTAGTGGTAGTCGAGCGGCGCCTTGCCGGACCGTTTGGCAATGTCTTTCTCGACGATCTGGGCGGCGCGGCCGGCGGATTCATGGGTGATCGACGGGTGCAGAGCGTCGAGCTGGTTCTCCAGGAAGATCTTCCAGTTGGACTTCTGCACGACGCGGAAGCAGGTCGGCACCACCTCCACCTCGCCCTTGGGCGCGCGGTCGCACATGTCGTCGAAGGCGACCTTGGCGTCGCCGAGGAATTCCTCCAGCGTCTCGCCGTCTTCCGCCAGGCTTACGAAGACGAAGCCGCGGTAGGAGCCGACGCGGGCGGCCCGCTTGATGTTGCAGTCCGGGTTGTCGGTGGAGAAGCGCGTGCCCTCGTAGCCCTGGGGCAGCGGGATGGAGCGGACCTGGCCGTCGGTCTCGAACTGCCAGCCGTGGTAGGAGCAGATGAAGGCCTTGCCGGCATTGCCGTGGCGGTCGCCGCAAAGCATGGCGCCGCGGTGCGGGCAGCGGTTGTACAGCACGCTGATCGAGCGGTCCTTGTTCCGGACCATGATCATCGGCTGGCGGCCGATCTGCACGGTGTAGTAGTCGCCGGGCTTCGGCACCTGCGACTCGTGGCCGGCATAGATCCAGGTCTTGTGGAAGATGTGGTCCATCTCCCGCTCGAAGATCGCGGGGTCGGCATAGACGCTGCGGTGCACCCGGTCCGGCTCGACCAGCCCGGCCAGCCCGCCGTTCTTCTTGCGCGGCATGTTTGTCCTCCTCTGTTTGTTGGGAAAACGATACTGGCCGCGACCCCAACCTTCAAATACCCTTATCGGCCATTTCCATATCCAGGAGTTATGGATGGTCGATTCCGACCCGCTCTTCCGCCGCGCCGGCGGCCCCATCATGGACCTCCGCCAGATCCAGCATTTCCTGGCCGCGGTGGAGCACGGCAACCTGACGCGGGCGGCGGCGGCCCTGCAGATCTCGCAGCCGGCCTTGAGCAAGTCCATCCGGCAGTTGGAGCGGCGGCTGGATGTCAGGCTGCTGGAGCGCGGCCGGTTCGGGGTGAGCCCGACGCCGTTCGGGGAGACGCTGGTCGCCCACGGCAAGGCGATCGCCGCGGAACTCCGCCACGCGGAAAGCGAGATCGACGCGCTGCGCGGCGCCCAGCGCGGCCACGTGGTGATGGGCTGCGGGCCGAGCGAGGCGACGCGGCTGCTGCCGCTGGCCTTGGCCGACCTGCTGGCGCAGAACCCGGAGATCCGAACCACCGTGCATTACGGATTGAACGAGGCGCTGATGCCGTGGGTCCGCCAGGGCGACGTGGACTTCGCGCTGTCGTCGGTGCCGGCGAGCCCGACCGACCCGGAGCTTGCGCATGACAGGCTCTACGAGGACGCGGCGTCGATCGTCGCCCGGGCCGAGCATCCGCTGGCGAACAAGCGCAGGATCGGCGCCGCCGACCTGGCCGGATACAACTGGGTGCTGGCGCGGCGGCAGGAGCTGGAGCGGCGCGCCGTCGACGACTATTTCCGGGCCGAAGGCCTGCCGCTGCCGGAAGCGACCATCGAGACGACCTCGACCGTGCTGATGAAGTCGGTAGTGTCGCAGACCGACTTCCTGACCCTGCTGCCGCGCGACCTGATCTATTGGGAGGAGCATAGCGGCAACCTGGTGTCGCTGCCGGTCGCCGGCCTGAAATGGACCCGCTTCGTCGGGATTACGAGACGCCGGCGCGGGACCTTGAGCCCGGCCAGCCGCGCCCTGATCGAGGCGATCCGGCGGACCGCTGCCGGACTGGGCCAGGCCGCCGCGCCACATCTTTAATAATTACGCAATTTGTTTAGATATTTATTAATTAGAATTGCATAGCTTGCGCCTCGCGGCCTGTCCGGCCCCTTCATTTTCGAGGAAGGCTCCATGTCAGCGTGGTTCGAGAACACCTCCATTACCGGCCGGATGCTGCTGGGCCTGACGGCGCCGGTCGTCGGCCTGCTGATCTTCGCCAGCCTCTCGATGATCGAGAAACTCGGCGACTCGCGCGAACTGTCCCGGGTGGCCGACTTGGCCGCGCTGGCGCCGAAGGTGAGCGCCCTGGTGCATGAAATGCAGAAGGAACGGGGCCGGTCGGCGGGCTTCATCGGCTCGAAAGGCCGGACCTTCGCCGACATCCTGCCGACGCAGCGGGCGGACACCGACGCCAAGCGGGCGGAGATGAACGCGGCGTTCGAGGCCTTCGATTTCGACGCCTATCCGGGCTCGCTCCGGCACGCCGCCGACGAGGCGCTCGCCAGGCTGGCCAAGCTGGAGGAAATGCGCCGGGGCGTCGACCGCTTCTCGCTGACCGTGCCGCAGATGGCCAAGTACTACACCGGCACCATCATGGCGCTGCTGGCCATCGTCGAGGACATGCTACGCGACAGCAGCGACGACAAGGTGAGCAAGGAGATCTCCAGCTATATCAGCTTCCTGCAGGGCAAGGAGCGCGCCGGCCGCGAACGGGCGATGGGCGCCGCCGGCTTCGGGTCGGGCCAATTCAAGCCGAAGATCTACAACAACTTCGTGCGGCTGATCGGGGCGCAGGACCTGTTCTTCGGCAATTTCCGGCTGCTGGCCGAGCAAGAGGAAGTCGAATTCTACGAACAGACCATGACCGGCAAGGCGGTGGACGAGGTCGCGCGCCTGCGCGACATCGCGATCAAGTCGCCGCAGACCGGCACGCTCGGCGGGATCACCGGCGGCCAATGGTTCAAGACGATCACCGACAAGATCAACCTGATGAAGGTCGTTGAGGACCACGTCGCCGCCCACCTGAAGGGTGTCGCCACCGCGCGGCAGCAGGCGGCCTGGCGCACGTTCATGATCAGCGCCGCAACGGCGCTCGGGCTGCTGGTCGTCACCGCGCTGCTGGTGACGGCCATCGTGCGGTCGATTACCGGGCCGGTCGGCCGGCTGACCGATGTCATGCACAAGCTCGCCGCCGGCGACAAGAGCGTCATCGTTTTCGGCGCGAACCGCGGCGACGAGATCGGCGCGATGGCCAAGGCCGTCGAGGTGTTCAAGACCAACGCCGTCGAAATGGAGCGCATGGAGCGCCGGCAGGCCGAGGAAAAGGCCGAAGCCGAGCGGCGCCGCAAACAGGAGCTGCATCAACTGGCGGACTCCTTCGAAGCGTCGGTCCAGAGCGTGGTCGACAGCGTCACCACGTCCGCCAAGGACATGGAGGGCGCGGCGCGCGGCCTGACCGGCACGGCGCAACAGACATCGAGCCAGTCGTCGGACATGGCGGCGGCGTCGCGGCAGGCCACGTCGAACGTGCAGACCGTGGCCAGCGCGGCCGAAGAGCTGTCCGCGTCGGTCAAGGAAATCGGCCGCCAGGTCTCGGAATCCGCTTCCATCGCCGGCGGCGCGGTGGACGAAGCCGACCAGCTCGGCCGGCAGATGCAGGTGCTGGCGGAGAACTCCCAGCGCATCGGCGAGGTGGTCAGCCTGATCAACGATATCGCCGAACAGACCAACCTGCTGGCGCTCAACGCGACAATCGAGGCGGCCCGCGCCGGCGACGCCGGCAAGGGCTTCGCCGTCGTCGCCTCCGAGGTGAAGAACCTGGCGACCCAGACGGCCAAGGCGACCGGCGAGATCGCCGACCAGGTCGGCTCCATTCAGGACGCGACCGGCAACGCCGTCGTCGCGATCGACGGCATTGCCGGCACGATCCGGAAGATCAGCGACATCGCGTCGGATATCGCCTCGTCGGTCCAGGAGCAGGGCACGGCGACCGGCGAGATCAGTTCCAGCGTCCAGGAAGCGGCGCGCGGCACCCAGCAGGTCGACGCGACCATCGCCGACGTCAACAAGGGCGCCGGCGAAACCGGCAACGCCGCCACCGAACTGCTGACCGCGGCCCAGGAGCTGACGCGGCAGTCGTCGGGCCTGACGTCGGAGGTCGAGAGCTTCCTGGCCAAAGTGCGCGCGGCCTGATCAGACGCCGGCGACTGCCGCCGAATGATTCACGGCCACGGCTTCTCCTAGCCGCGGTACCGCGATGGGGAAACGCCGAAGGCGCGTTTGAAGGCGGTGGCGAAGTTGGCGGTGCTGGTGTAGCCGGCAAGGAACGTCGCCTGGCCGATGGTCGCGCCGTCGCGGAGCATGGCGTCGCGGGCGAGTTCCAGCTTTCGGTGCCGTATGTACTCGACCACCGTTCTGCCCGTGAGCGGCTTGAAGACGCGCTGGAGGGTGCTGATGCTCATCCCCGCCTCGGCGGCGATCTCGGCCAGACTGGCCGCTTCCGGCAGGTGCGACTCGATCAGGTCGCGCGCCAGGCGGGCCCGCCGGGCGTCACGGCGGGAGACGGCGATTTCGCGGTTGTCGTTCAAGCTCGCCTCCGCGGAGCCGCCGGACAGGCTCTGCAGCGCCTCGGCAAGGATCGCGATCGCGGCGCTTTCCGTCCGCAGGGCCTGGACGAACGGCGGGGCGTCGTCGGGTTCCACGATGCGCCTCGCCAGCCGAACCGCGCGGGCGGACGGCGCCCAGGGCCGGATCGCGAGGGCGCGTCCGCAGAAGCGTTCCACCGCGCCGGTCTCGCTTTCCAAGCCACCGACCGAGGCCTGTAGCCAATCCATGTCGACGGAGATGTTGACCTTGCGCTGCAGGGTTCCCCGGCCGAGACGCGGCCTGAGCCTGCCGGGCCGGCTGTGCGACCAGACGCAGCCGTCGGGCCTCCCCGCTTCGCTGACGCCGTGGGCGATGGGCATTCCGTCCAGGTTACCGTCAATACGACCGGCCAGAACCAGGGAAACGGTGAGCGACGGCGGCAGCAGGATCTCCGTCGACAGATCGTGCAGGGCCAGCAGGTTGGTCGAATGAATGCTCAAGCCCCGGCGGGCCGGAAACAGGCTGAAACGCCCCTTGAGCACGACGTCGCGGCGCGACTCGCAGGGCGCTTCGAAGGCATAGTCCTTACCGACATGGCGGGTCAGGTCGCCGAGATCCTCTCCGGTGATCATCCCCTCACGCGTCGCTTCCGCCAGCGTCCGCCCCATCCTCGACCTCCGCGCCCCGCCTGCATCACAGAAAAACCACGACCTTTACGTGTTCCAGGACTCGGAAACGGTCGGATCTGGCGTTTTCACAAACGAGTTTGAAGATACTGCAAACGATAATTAGTCTCAACTAGCGAGATGCCGATGATACCGTGCCGGCAGTTTCGGAGGCCGCCTCCGACTTTCGTCGTCCTTACGGTGTTACGGATCCATGTTGACTTACAAAACGGCTTTTGCCGACCACAAGACAAGAAGCGCGGCCCGGCCGCATCCCGCCATTGCCGGCCTTGCCGTCGCCTGCGCCCTCGCCTGCCCGGCCGGCAGCGCCAATGCCCAAGCGGTCAAACTGGATACGATCACCGTCGAAGCGGAACGCGCCAAAGATGCGCAGACGGAAGGCAGCGGCAGCTACGCAACGGATATCACGACAGCCGGTTCGAAGACGCCGACCGAGATCCGGGACATTCCGCAGACGGTGACGGTCGTTACCAAGCAGCAGATGGAAGACCAGAACCTTAACAGCCTGGAACGGGCGCTGGACTGGACCCCCGGGGTCACGGTCGCCACCGGCGACCTGTTCAGCGGCAGCTTCTACGCGCGCGGGCACGAGATTTTCAAATATTCCGTGGACGGCGCGGTGCGGCCCCTGCTCAGCCTGTACGGGACGGCGCCGGACCTGAGCTTTTTCGACCGGATCGAGGTACTGTCGGGTCCCTCCACCCTGTTCGGCGGTTCCGGCGAACCCAGCGCGATCATCAACCTTGGCCGCAAGCGCGCCCGGAAGGAACTGGCGTTCCAGGGCGCCGCGCTTGCGGGCACGGACCGCCTGTACCGGGGCGAGGCCGACGTCACCGGCGCGGTCAACGAGAGCGGCAGCCTGCGCGGGCGCGCCGTCGCCTTTATCGAGTCGTCGGAGTCGTTCGTCGACGTGGTCGACCAGAAGAAGCGCGGCGTCTACGGCACGACCGAATTCGACCTGACCGAAAGCACGACCCTGTCGGTCGGCTCCCTGTACGAGAAGTCGGAAGTGACACGGTTCAGCGGCCTGCCGGCCTTCACCGACGGCGAGCTTCTGGACGTACCGCGCTCGACCTATATCGGCGCCGATTTCAACGATTTCGACCGCGACGCGATCGACGCCTTCGCCGAGATCGAGCACCGGTTCGACTTTGGCGGACTGGTTCGGGCGCATGGCCGGTACTGGACGCTGGACGCCGACAATCTCAGCGTCCTGCCGATCAGCGGCGTCGACCGCGCAACCGGCGACTTCGACGTTTTCCTGTTCGCCCGCGATTTCAACGAAGACGACTACTGGATCGACGGCAGCTTCACGCAGCCGTTCCACCTGGTCGGCCTGAAAAGCGAGGTCACGGCCGGCGCCGACTATCGCCGGTCCCGCCAGAAAATGCGGCAGCAGTTCGTTTTCGGCTTTCCGACGCAGAATATCGCCAATCCGGATTCCAACCTGCCGGAGCCGGACGTCACCTTCCCTGGCGTCGGACCCGGTTTCAACCTGAACAGCGAGACGACCATCGAAGAGTATGGCGGCTTCGTTCAGGGAAAAGTGGAGTTGATCGACGGGCTGACGGCGATCCTGGGTGGCCGCCTCTCCTACTTCGATACGAAAGTCAGAGATACGGGCCGCGGCACGTCCAACGCGAACCACGTCGACGACGAATTTACGCCCTACGCGGGACTGACCTACGACATCACAGAGACCCTGACCGCTTACGCGAGCTATACGGAGATCTTCCAGCCGCAGGACGGCGTGACGATCGACGCATCGAGCCTGGAGCCCAGGGAAGGCACCCAGTACGAGGTCGGGCTCAAGGGGTCGTTCCTGAACGGCATGTTGAACGCGCAGGCAGCGGTCTATTACCTGAAGGACGAAGACCGGGCCATCGACGACCCGGACAATGTCGGCTTCCAGATCAACGCCGGGGAGGTCGAAACCGTCGGCTTCGAAGCGCAGGTCGCGGGCAAGCCGTTGCCGGAAGTCGACCTGATCGCCAGCTACGCCTACACCGACACGGAGATCGAAGAAGACCCGACGGAAGAGTTCGGCGAGATAACGCCGGAACACGCCTTCGCCCTATGGACCAAATACAGCATTCTGACCGGGGGTTTCCGGGGCTTGAGCTTTGGCGCCGGCGTGCGGGCGTTCAGCAGCATTTTCTCCGTCAGCAACGGCATCCGGATCAGAGCGGACGAATACGCGGTCGTCGACGCACAGATCGGCTATGCGATCACGCCGAATTTCATGGCCACGCTGACAGTCGGCAACCTGTTCGACAAGACCTACTACCAGCGGGTCAACGAGGTATCTCGGGGCAACTTTTACGGCGAACCGCGCTTCGCGATCCTGAAAGTCTCGGCAAAGTTCTAAGGCGTAGCGAGAACCATGGTCGCCAGATTAAAACGACTCTTGCCGGCGCTGGTCGCGCTTATCTCCGCCGGGATGGCGCCGGAGGCCGGCGCGGCCATCGAGGTGACGGACGTCGCCGGCCGGACCATCACCCTGGAAGAGCCGGCGCGGCGCATCGTGCTGGGCGAAGGCCGGTTCCTGGCGGCTCTCGGGATCCTTGACCGCGAGCGTCCGTTAAGCCGGGTCGTCGGTATGCTGAACGAGTTCAAACGGCTGGACCTCGCCGGATACGCGAGCTTCGCGCGCCGGTTTCCGGAAATCGACGACGTGCCGGTCTTCGGCCAGACGTCCGAGGCAAGCGTCAGCGTCGAGAAGATCATCGCACTGGCGCCGGATGTCGCGGTGTTCGGGGTGCGCGGGCATGGGCCCGGCAAACGTTCCGATCACGTGATCCGGGTAATGGAGGCGGCCGGCGTCGCAATCGTGTTCGTCGACTTTCGCATCGACCCGCTGGTCAACACGCCGGCGAGTATCGAGGTCCTCGGCCGCGTCCTGGGCCGCGAACAGCAGGCCGCGGCCTTCGTCGCGTTCTATCGGGCGCAGTTGGAGAAGGTCGCGAAGGGCCTTTCCGACTTCAGCGGCGAACGGCCGACGGTGCTGCTGGAGGCGCTGGTCGGCCTGCGCGAGGAATGCTGCTTCACCATGGCCGACGGCATGATGGGCCGCTTCGTCGACTTTGCCGGCGGACATAACATCGCCAAAGACGTGGTGCCCGGCATTGCCGGCGACCTGAACCTGGAATACGTGCTGTCGACGCAGCCGGACTTCTATATCGGCACAGCGATCGGGTCGGCCGCCGGCGCGGAAAAAAAGCCGGAACGCATCATCCTGGGCGCGGACGTAGACGCGGAGACGGCGCGGGCGTCGCTGCGGCGCGCCCTGGCGCGGCGCGGCATCGAGACGCTGGACGCCGCGAAACCCGGCCGCGCGTTCGCCATCTGGCATCACTTCTACAACTCGCCGCTCAATGTTTACGCGGTGCAGGCGATGGCGAAGTGGCTGCATCCGGAGCGCTTCCCGGACCTGGACCCGGACGCGACGCTGAAGACGCTGTTCCGGCGGTTCCAGCCCTACCCGCTCTCGGGCACCTACGCAATCGGACTGGAGTGATCGCGGCGGATGAACGACAAGACGGCTACGCCGCCGAGCGCCGACATCCGGCCCCTGGCCGACCGTTACCGGCGATTTATGCTGCGCCGGGTCTTCTGGCTGGCGGCGCTGAGCGGGGCGCTGGCCGTCTCGTTCCTGGCGGACGTCGCGACCGGGCCGGCGGCGCTGCCGATCTCGACGATCCTGGCCGGCCTGATGGACCGGGACACGCTCGACCTTGCGCAGAGCGTCATCCTGTGGGACGTGCGCCTGCCCTACGCCGCCATGGCCATCGCGGTCGGCGCGGCGCTCGGCCTCGCCGGCGCCGAAGTGCAGACGGTTCTGAACAACCCGCTGGCCAGCCCGTTCACGCTGGGCGTCCTGGCAGCGGCCACCCTGGGCGCGGCCGTCGCCATCGTGTTCGATCTGAACCTGTTCGGCGTCGGGCGGAACTACACCATATCGGGCGCGGCCTTTCTGTTCGCGGTCGCCTCCATCCTGGTCGTCCAGGCGCTGTCGAAGACCTACGGCGCGGGCGCGGACACCGTCGTCCTGTTCGGCATCGCCATGGTGTTCGCCCTGAACGCGCTGGTCGCGCTGATCCAGTTCATGGCCGACAGCGACAGCCTGCAGCAGGTGGTGTTCTGGACCATGGGCAGCCTGGCGCGGGCGACATGGGACAAGATCGCGATCGTCGTTGCGGTGTTTTCGGTTTGCCTGCCGCTGTCGATGCGCCAGGTCTGGAAGATGACCGCGCTGCGCGGCGGCGAAGATCAGGCCAAGAGCTTCGGCATTGCGGTCGACCGGCTGCGGCTTGTCACCCTGTTGCGGGTCAGCCTGCTGGCGGCGGTGGCCGTCGCCTTCGTCGGCACCATCGGCTTCATCGGTCTGGTCGGGCCGCATATCGCCCGGCTGGCGCTGGGCGAGGATCATCGCTTCTTCCTGCCGGGCAGTGCCCTTGCCGGCGCGCTGGTGCTGTCGCTCGCCTCCATCGCCAGCAAGTCGATCGTGCCCGGGCTGATCCTGCCGGTGGGAATCGTCACCGCACTGGTCGGCATCCCGCTGTTCATGGCGCTGGTTCTGACCCAGCGGAGGCGACCGTGACAGACGGCCTGTCCCTGCAGCGCGTGACCGTCCGCTACCGCGACAAGACGGCGCTGCAGGGTTTAAGCGTTCCGGACATCCCGCCCGGCACGCTGGTCGCCATCATCGGACCGAACGCGGCCGGCAAATCGACGCTGCTGCGGGCGATCGCCGGCCTGCATCCGGCCGAGGGGCTTGTCGCGCTGGACAGCGTGCCGCTCACCGGACCGGTTCGGGACAGGAACCCGCAGACGCTCGGCTACCTGCCGCAGTCGCTGCCGCAGGGCAGCCGGCTGGTCGCCTATGAAGCGGTCTTAAGCGCCTGCCGGGCCATCCGGTCCGATTTCTCGCGCCGGCAGGCCGAACAAGCCATCGACGCGGTGTTCGACGTTCTGGCCCTCACAGACCTGGCGCTGCGGCGCCTCGACGAATTGTCCGGCGGGCAGCGGCAGTTGGTCGGGCTGGCCCAGGTGCTCGTACGCAAGCCGCCGCTTCTGCTGCTGGACGAACCGACCAGCGCGCTGGACTTGCACTGGCAGCTGAACGTGTTGGAGACCGTGCGCGAGATCGTTCGGCGCGATAGGGCCATCTGCCTGGCGGCGATGCACGACATCAACCTGGCGCTTCGGTTCGCCGACCTAGTCGTGGTTCTGGAGGGCGGCCGGGCGCTCGCCGCCGGTCCGCCCGGCGACGTTATGAGCGCCGATCTGCTTCGCCAAGCGTACGGCGTTCTGGGGCGCATCGAACACTGTTCCAAGGGCCTGCCGATCGTCCTGAGCGATCGCGCGCTCCGGCCCGATGTTTGAGCCCGCAATCGGTTTTCCGGGAAACGTTTGAGAGGCAATCGGATGGTCACGTCGGAAGCGAGGGTCGCAACGCCGAACGCAGCGAAATACATGGTCCAACTGTGCAAACACTTTCGCCACAAGGTGGCCGTGGAATACGACGCCCATCGGGCGCGGGTGGACTTTCCGTTCGGCGTTTGCCGGATGACCGCGGACGCGGAAGAACTGGTCATGCGTTGCGAAGTCGACAACGACGACCTTGCCCGCCGAATGGAAGCCGTTCTGGAACAGCATCTGGCGAAGTTTGCCTGGCGGGAAAAACCAACGGTCGCCTGGCGGGCACCGTAAATAGCCGGAAGTCGACCGGACGCCCTCGGCTGTCTCAGCTAGAGCCGATCCGCGTTGCGGACGGCGAATTCGAGCACGCGGTGCTTTCCTTCCAGGCCGAGCTCGCGCGCAATCCGGGCGCGGTGGTTCTGCACGGTGCGGAAGCTGACGCCCATCAGGCGGGCGATCTCCTTGCTGGTCTTGTAGCCGCCCAGATGCTTCAGCACCTCGCGCTGGGTCGGCGTCAGCCGGCGGATCAGGGCCTGGTCGCCGCCGTCGATGGGCGGCAGCTCCGGCGGCGTCGCGGTGACGAACGCAGGGCTCACGTACCGGCCGCGATGGGCGGCGGCTGCCAGGCAGAGCGGCAGTTCGTCGAGCGCGCTGCTTTTCAGCAGATAGCCGCAGACGCCCAATTCCAGGGCGCGCTCGAGAAACGCGGTGTCCGGATAGTTGGTGATCACGACCAGCGCCACGGCCGGCATATTGGCCTGGGCCCAGGCGGCGACGTCGAGGCCGTTCTTGCCGGGCATGGCGACGTCGACGATGGCGATGTCCGGCCGCTCGCGCCGGATCGCGTCGATGGCGGCGTCGCCGTCGGACGCCTCGGCCACCACGGTGACGCCGCCGATCGCCTGCAGCGCATCGATCAGCCCGCGCCTCAGCAGCGGGTGGTCGTCGGCAATGACGATCCGGCTCATGCCCCGGTTCCGTCAACGGGCAGCGAGACGGAAATTCGGGTGCCGCTGCCGGGGCGGGTGTCGACGGCGAGCTCGCCGTTCAGCAAACGCACCCGCTCGTCGATGCCGATCAGCCCGAGATGACCGTCGACGCTTCGGCCGCTCTCGAAGCCTTTGCCATCGTCGCCGACCTCGAGGCAGAGCCTGTCGCCTTCGCGGCGGAGCGCAACCCGGCATCGGCTCGCGCCGGCATGTTTGACGACGTTGGTCATCGCTTCCTGCGCGATGCGATAGAGGTGGGTTCGCGCCTCGACCGGCAAATCCTCGCCGAGTGGCTCGACCTCGATCTCGGCTTCGATCGACGCCTGATGCAAGGCGTCCCGCGCCATGGCCTCGATCGCGCGCGAGAGGCCGAGCGCCTCGATCTGATAGGGATGCAGCGAGCGGGCGACATCCCGGAGTTCGGCCATCGCCTCGTCCGCCAGATCCGCCAGCCCGTCGCCGGTCCGTTTCGCCGCGCCGGTGGTACTGCCGGCCGCCGCCATGGCGGCGGTGGGCGGCGACAGGCGCATGCGGATCAAGGTCAGTTTCTGACCGACGGAGTCGTGCAACACGCCGGCGATGCGCCGCCGCTCCCGATCAATGGATTCGATGAGCTGCCGCGCCAGACGGCCACGCGCGTCGGCGGCGGACCGCTCCGCCGTCCGGCGGGCGGCGTCGATATGGCGGACCCGGTCGGCAAGCGCGAAGGCGAACAGGATGGTCTCCAGGCCGGTGAAGAACTCCGGCCCGGCCTCGGCGGCAGGCGTATCGGCGATGAAGCCGAAGGTGCGCAGGCCCAGCAGGACGATGCCGGGCAGCCAAAGCACGGTCGCCGCGGCCATGAAGGCGGCCTGCCGCGGCCGGCGCCGGAAGGCCGACAGGATGACGGTAATCACCGTCATCTGCATCAGGATGCCGTGCGCGACCGGGGTGAGCGATCCGGCCCCGTGGGGCAGCAACGGGATGACCGCGAACAGCGCCATCCCGACCCAGATGTGCAGCCGCATCAGCCGGTCCAGGCGGGGCAGGATCTCCCAGGTCCGCAGGTACGCGCGCACGAACGGCGTCGGCATCAAAAGCGCGGCGTTCGCCAGCAGGCGTTGCGGCAGGTTCGCTGCGCCGGCCGCATCCGGCCACAGGAACTGCCCGCCGTAGCCGTGCAGGGCAGCGATGAACAGGCCGATCGACAGCACGTAAAGTGCATACCAGCAGTAGGTGGGATCGCGCAGCGACAGATACACGAACGCGGCATAAAGGCCGACGGCGATCAGCACGCCGAAATAGATCCCGTGAATCGTCCGCCGCGCGCCGTCCGCGGCGAAAAACGCTTCGGCCCTCCACAACCGCGGCTGCACCGCGCCCGGCGCTTTTTTTACCACACGCAGGTACACGTCGAGCGGCCCGGCCGTCCCTGCCGGGAGGCGGAACAACGGCAGCCGGTGCGGCACCGGCCGAGCCGTAAATGGTTGCATGTCGCCGCTTACCTGATGGCTCACAGTGCCATCCGACTGCACGAAGTAGGCGTCCACGAAATCGAGCGTCGCCTGTCCGACGTCGATCAGCCAGTCGCTTGTATCGGCATTCGTACCGGATAACGCGAAGCGCAACCAATAGGCGGTCGAGCCAGCGGTAAGCCGCAGGCGCTCCGCCGCCATCGGCCGAAAGCGCTCGGCGGCCGGGCCGTCGCGGACATCGGCCAGCGACAAGGCCTGGGAATCGTCCTCCAAAAGGTCGATATGTGGCCCAAGCGGCACGACGGGGACCTCAGGGTCGAGCGGCACCGGCGTCGCGGCGCGCGCAACAGGCGGCAGCGCTGCGATCAGCCCGGCGCAGAGACCTGCGAAGGCGGCCAGGCACCGCCGACGATATCGCTGACGTACCACGCCCAAGATACCGGTCTCCATCAATCGTGCCGTCGGGCGGCATCGCGGCCCAAACCGGCGATTGCACGGCCCGACATTCCGAAACACTAACAATTGACCGCAGCGGGGGTAAATGCCCCAGCCAGAGAGGATACGGCGTTGCCCTGGATGAATTTCCAGGTCCGCATTCAGAATATTATTACTCCAATATTGAGTACTAGTGCTCAATATTGGAGTAATGACATAAGATTTACTATAGTTTTGCATTTCATCGGTCAATAAAATCCATAGGATGCGACTTTGAATTGTGTCGCCGGCCTGTGGGGCAATGCGAGGCCGGGCGGGCGACTTCGGACGAAGGGAGCGTGGGGATGTTGAAAGTAAAAACGTGGCGTTGCTGCATGACCGGCCTGGCGGTCGCTTTGGCGCTGAGCGCCGCCGCCGTTCAGGAAGCCGCCGGCGCGGTCACCTCGGCCTTCGTCGGGACCACCAGCGGGCTGGAGGTGGTCCGCGATCCGAACGGCGAGTCCGTCTCGATCAGCCGGCAGACCGTCGACAATTCCACCAACCAGGTTACGCGGGATCTGTTCGCGCGGGCATCGCCGCTCGGCGCCGGCGCCAGAATCCGGCTGAACCCGGGGCTTCGGCTGACGACCGGCGTCGCGGGCGGCGGCGTCACAAGCTCAAGGGACGTGATTTTCGACTATGTCGGCATTCCCGGCTTCGAGGACGAGGTCGATATCATCCTGCCGGTCGGGCTGTCGGGCGGCGTTTCCGCGCCGGCTTCCAGCTTTTTCAACGGAAGCTACTCGGCGGGCGTCACCATTACCGCGCCGGGCGGCCTCAGTGCGGGCGACCGGATCAGCGGCGACCTTACGCGCGGCGGAGTCGGCGAAATAGCCTCGGCCAGGCTCACGGTGCCGCGCGGGGTTGCGATATCGATGAGCATCGACATGGAGATCCGCCTGGCCGCCGCGGCGTTTTCGCCGGTGACGGCCGATTTCAGCACCTCCTTCGACTTCGATCCGACCGAAGTCTTCACCATCCTGACGCCGGGTATTTCCGTCAATTCGCCGAGCATGGGGATCGTCAACAACCAGCTTGTCGACTTCCTGCCCGACCCGCCGCCCCCGCCGCCGAACGGCGAGGTGGAGGTTGCGGAACCCGCAAGCCTGGCGCTGATGGGGTTCGGTCTTATCGGCCTGGTCGCGGCGCGGCGACGGCAGCGCGTCTAGTACAACTGAACGCGCTTCGACGCAGCGGACGAACTACCGGCTGCAGATATCGCCGCTGCAGTCGACGGCCGGGAGTCGGGCGCCGGCGAGGCGCGTGAGGCCGAGGGATGCGGCGATGCCGAGGAGCATGGCGGCGTAGGCCGGGAGGGCATGCGGCGAGAGGGTCGGGATGCCGTGCAGGATGAGGGCGTCGTTGCCGCCGGGCACCAAAGCCGCGCCGAAGCCCATCAAGACGCCGCCGGCCGCATTGCCGACCCAGCCCGCGGACGGCCGCCAGTCGAGGCGGAAACGCCGCCGCTGCCAGGACGAGACGGCCATGCCCGCGACGAGGCCTAGAAACAGCAGCCACAGGAACGGCTCCAGTTGACCGCCTTGGCCGGTGACCCGGCCGACTTCGCGGCCGAGGGTCGCCGTATAGACCCAATTGCCGTACAGCGCATACAGCAGCGCGTTGCTGAGGCCCAGCACCAGCGCCGCGGTGGATAGCCGGTAGCGGTCCGCCAGGACCAGCGCCCGCAGGCCGAGACCGATGGGCCGTGTGCGCCAGAGGCGCCATGCCTCCCATACGCCCCAGAGAGCCAGGGCCGCCGACAGCAGCGACGGCCATAACGCGGCCTGCCCAAGGAAGGCCTCGGCGGGCCGCGCCACCGGCATCAAGGCCGGCGGTACCAGAAGGTTGTGGGCCGCGACGCCGACGGCGAAGCCGGCCAGCGTCAGCAGCATCGACAGGCGGCCGTCGCCGAGCCGGGTGAGCGTCGAGAAGGCGCAGCCGTTATTGAGCACCGCGCCGACGCCGAACACCAGGCCGCCGAGGAGTCCCCAGAGCGAGACATGCCAACCCGCCAGGTTGACCCTCGACCCCGGCACGGCCCAGATCAGCAGGGCGGTGATCGCCATGATCCAGAGGACTGTCTTGCCGAAGCTCAACAGCATGAAGGCGCGGCGGGTGGTCAGCACCTCCTCCACGGCCTTTACCGTGCAGATGCTGGCGCGGTGCGCGGCGAAGCCGAGCAGGGCGGCGACGAGGATCGAGGTCAGGAGAACGGTCGTGTGGAGCAGCATCGGTCGGCGCGAACTCCGGCGTCTTCCGTCGAGCGCAGGCGGCCCGACGCGGCCCGCCCGGTCGTGACCAACGATACGGGCCGGCGGATAGGGAATGCCGAACCGAATCGGCAGCTATTTCAGCTTAACGGCTCCACTTTCGGCTTATCCACTGAGATCTTGTGCGGTTCGAACATTTTTATCTTCTTCTTGCTCTGCCCGCGAAGCCGGGAGGCCATGTCGTCGTCGTCCTCCACGGGGCCTGTGGACAGAATCGAGGAAACTATATCCGATACAACCTCTTTACCAGCATCCAGGTAATCACTGATGCCGCTCTCATACAGCGCCGAAAAAGCATCTAAGAACATCTTCCTATCGTCGAGGCCGCCGATCCGCAATGCGGTCCCGAACACTTCGTCGAATTCCGGATTGCCCGGCTTTTTCGAGACAATTACCTCCTGCAGCCTCATGGCCTCCAGCCTGGCTTCATTGCCCTGCAAGCCCTTGCGCGCGGCAACGTCGCGGCAGGCTGTCACGAAGGCGTTCTGAATGTTCCGGATCTCGTCGGCAAAGCCATCGTGGTCCGAATGGATACCCAGATTTCTTACCGCCGACGCGACGCCATTGGCGATTCCGTCGTTGAGCTTCGTCGCGGCATTGTGCCCATCCTGGATGGGATCGAACTTCATGCCCATCAGCGCGCTGGCCAGGAGCAAGGCCCGCGCGGGCCCCTTGGCGCCCATCGACCGTTCGTACGCGTTGGACGCTTCGGCCTTGCTGATGCCCGCGTTGCGAGCGGCCAGAACCTGACGCGCCGCCGCCATCCTGTCTTCGGGTCCGACCTGGCCATTCCCGCCCCTGGCGATGTTCTCCTGTTCGGCGAGCGGGTTGGCGGCCTCGCTGAACCGAATGGACGCCTCGATCAATTTCGGGAAAGGCGCCTTCCCAGGCGCGCGCAGCGCCTTGTTCACTTGTTTGGCGGCGTCATCCGCGTCGTCGAAACCCTTCTTCACGTCGTCAAAATCTTCCGATCCCGCGACCGCCACAAGACGCGCCGCCAGCTTGGCGAGATCCTGCTCGTTGATTACGCGGTACCTATCCGGATCGTCGTAGTTGCCGCGGCCCGGGGCGATCATCACATGGTCCGCCGCGACCTGGCGCAGGCGGCTCGCCACGAAGCGCTGCTGTTCCCGCGACAGCGACCGGTAGTCGTGGCACACTTGGCCGAGCGGGGTGTTGGCGAGGACGTCCCGCGGGCCGTTCCATTCGTCCAGGGTTTTGTTGACCTTCGCGGCGGTGCCGAGTCTCGCCCGTTTTTGCGCGGACATCACCTCGGTCGGCCGGGCCGCGCGATCGGCCTCGGCCTTTATGAACAACAGTTCCCGGCCGGTGATGCCGTCCTTCATCAGACGGGCCACCGAGCGGTCCGTGGCCTTGGCGACGTGGCGCAGCACCTTGTCGGCGACGTCGGAGCCGTATTCGTT
>JANQEE010000053.1 GCA_028278525.1 Minwuiaceae bacterium
TAGGTCGGCTTGTCCGGTGCGTCTTCCGGCGCGACGGAGCGGGAATAGACGTACTCGCCGGCCTCGTGCCAGGGATCTTCCAGCGCCTTGCCTTCGGCGGAGATGTGCAACAGGTTGGCGTCGACGGAGAACGGCGCCTCGCCGCGCTTGTCCTTGGCGATCGGGATCTGGTGCAGTTCGGCGAACTCGATCAGCTTGGTGCGCGAGGCGAGATCCCATTCGCGCCAGGGCGAGATGACGTGGATGTCCGGGTTGAGCGCGTAGTAGCTGAGCTCGAACCGCACCTGGTCGTTACCCTTGCCGGTAGCGCCGTGGGCGACGGCGTCGGCGCCGGTCATCTTGGCGATCTCGATCTGGCGCTTGGCGATCAGCGGCCGGGCGATCGAGGTGCCGAGCAGGTAGCAGCCCTCGTACACCGTGTTGGCGCGGAACATCGGGAAGACGAAGTCGCGGACGAACTCCTCGCGCAGGTCGTCGACGAAGATCTCCTTGACGCCCAGCATCTCGGCCTTGGCGCGGGCCGGCTCCAGCTCCTCGCCCTGGCCGAGGTCGGCGGTAAACGTCACGACCTCGCAGTTGTAAGTGGTCTGCAGCCACTTCAGGATCACCGATGTGTCGAGCCCGCCGGAATAGGCGAGCACGACCTTTTTCACGTCGCCGGACATGGCGTTTTTCCTTCAGTCTATGGGGCCGGCTCGGGCCGGCGCGGAGTATAGGCAAACCCGGTCCGTTCGCAAGGCCGCCCGACAGTGCGGCGGCCGGCTCAGGGCGTGCGAAACTCCGGCGGCGGGAGCCGGTCGCTTTGCGGCAATGCGGGCCATCGTTTGAAGGCGAGAACCCAGACCAGCACGATATTGATCGGGGGTAAGACGATCAGCAGCGCCCACCAGCCGGAAAATCCGGCCCGGTTGGCGACCCGAGAGCCGAGCCAGATCAGGACAAGGGCCGCAAAGATGAAGGGCGAGAGCGCCTCGATCAGGATGATGATTTGCCATGAGCCGATTGTCATGGCTGGACTTTCCTATCCGCCGTAGCGGCGGGCCAGGGAATAACCGCCAGCCAAAACAGAACGAACAGCACACCTAGGATCGGCACGAATACCAGAAGAGACAGATAGGGCCGAAACCCCGCCCGCCCGAAGATTTGCCACAAGGGCAGGCCTAAAATCAGACCTGCACCGACGCCATACCAGATCAGATGCAAGGTCAGACCCTCTCGCTTCTGCAGTATCGGCTATGTAACACAACCTAAGATATAAGTGAAATGTGCCGAAGAAAACCATTCGGCAATTTTGGGCGGTCAGGCCGGCGCGGCGGCAGTGTCGCGGTTTCGGCGTTTCCGTTCGCTGGCCGACTTGAGCTGGCCGCAGGCGGCCATGATGTCGCGGCCGCGGGGCACGCGGACCGGCGAGGAATAGCCGGCGTCGTTGACGATCTTGGCGAAACGGTCGATCGCCCGGCCGGTCGAGCAGGCGTAGGGCGCGCCAGGCCAGGGGTTGAACGGGATCAGGTTGACCTTGGCCGGAATGCCGGCGATCAGCCGCACCAGGGCGCGGGCGTCCGCCGCACTGTCGTTGACGCCTTTCAGCATGACGTATTCGAAGGTGATGCGCCGGGCGTTGTTGCTGGCGGGATAATCGCGGCAGGCCTGCAGCAGCTGGGCAATCGGGTACTTGCGGTTGATCGGCACCAGCACGTCGCGCACCTCGTCGGTCACGGCGTGCAGCGAGATGGCGAGGTTGACGGCGAGGTCGCGGCCGACCCGCTCGATCTCCGGCACCACGCCGGAGGTGGAGAGCGTGATGCGCCGTTTCGAGAGCGCGATGCCCTGGTCGTCCATGATAATGCGGAGCGCCTTGACCACGTTGTCGTAATTGAACAGCGGCTCGCCCATGCCCATCATGACGATGTTGGAAATCCAGCGGTCACCGACCGGCGTCGGCCATTCGCCGAGATCGTCGCGGGCGACCAGCATCTGCGAGACGATCTCCGCCGCCGTGAGGTTGCGCACCAGGCGCTGGGTGCCGGTATGGCAGAACGCGCAGGTGAGCGTGCAACCGACCTGGCTGGAGACGCAAAGCGCGCCGCGGTCGGTTTCCGGGATGTAGACGGACTCGACCTCGTTGCCGTCGGGAAACCGCATCAGCCATTTGCGCGTGCCGTCCATCGAACGCTGCGCATCGACGATGCCCGGCCTGGCAAGCGTGTAGGTCTCCGCCAGACGGCCGCGCAGCTCCTTGGCGATCGAGGTCATCGCGTCGAAGTCGCGCGCGCCGCGATGGTAGATCCAGTGGAACAACTGGTTGGCGCGCATCTTCCGCTTGGCTTCCGGCTCGCCGATCCCGGCAAGCGCGTCGGCAAGTTCCGTCCGGTCGAGACCGATCAGGCTGGGCGGGCCGAACCCGGCGGCATGCGGCCGGTCGACAGCGGCCGTCTCGGGCACCAACGGCGCCACGGTGGGATCGTCGACGGAAGGCATGGCATCGCCCGCCGATGCTACTGCTTGCAGGCGCTGGTGATCGCCTTATGGGCGGCGGTGAAGCCGAGCAGCGAGAACTTGTCGGTGGTCTTGGTGCCGCGCTGGGACGTGCCGGATATCTGCATGTCGCGGCCCCGGATCATCGACTTGACGAGCTTCGCATCGCTCGCCGCGTCCGGCGCCCAGGCGTCGCGGTCTTCGGTGATCATGGTGAACCGTTGCGAGCCGACTTTCACATCGACGGACGATCCCTTTTTGATCGGATAGCCGATGTTCAGATAGACCTCGTCGGTGACCTGCTCGGCCGGCCGGTGGGTGACCATGAAATAGATGTCGCCACGGCGCACGTTCTTGGGTTTGGAATCCTTCGGCGTGCTGACCATGTAGCAGATCGTATTGCCGCTTTCGGTATGGGTGTAAGCATCCCAATCCTTATAGGCGCCGATCTGTTTCTGCGCCGACGCCGCGGTTGCGCAAAGGCACAGTCCCGCAGCGACAGCCATCGTGCTGAATAGAGCTACCTTCATGGCGCGTAAGATAGCGATGCGTTCTTCGATTTGCCACCCTTGACCGACCGATTGATGTCGACTTTTGCGGGTTCGACGGGCGCGGCGCGCTGTTCGCTTGCCGCCCGTCCAAGCATCGCGTAAGTGTCACTAATGCGTCAAAGTTCGGTTGGGCCGTAATTCGCATGGATCGGGAGCACCTCGCAGACTTGGTCGAAGCGATTGCCGGCTCCGGCGACCGCGAGGCATTTGCGTCGCTGTTTCAATACTTTGCGCCCCGGGTGAAGGCCTACCTGCTGCGTCTCGGCGCGCAGGACGGCATGGCCGAAGAGTTGATGCAGGAAACCATGCTGACAATCTGGCGGCGCGCGGCGACATTCGACCGCAGCCGGTCTTCCGTGTCGACCTGGCTGTTTACCATCGCCCGTAACCGGCGCATCGACGTGCTGCGCAAGGAACGGCGACCGGAGTTCGACCCGAACGACCCGGCCCTGGTGCCCGCCGAATCGGTCGCGCAGGACGATCTGGTCGATGCCCAGCAACGGGACGAACGGCTGCGCGCAGCGGTGCAGACACTGCCGGCGGAACAGGCGGAACTGATCCACCAGGCGTTTTTCGCCGACAAGTCGCACCGGGAGATCGCGGCGGAGAGCGGGTTGCCGCTTGGAACCGTGAAATCGCGGATCAGGTTGGCGTTGGCGCGGCTAAGGGCGGCTGTCGATGACGAGGCGTAGGTCGGGGCGGCCCATGCTTCGAGACGGCGCTGCGCGCCTCCTCAGCATGAGGTTGTGGGGGGTTCCGAATATTGCCTCACCCTGAGGAGCGTTCGCAGAACGCGTCTCGAAGGGTCTATTGCTCGCCGTTCTTGCGGAAGACCGGGCCGCCGTGCACGTGCTCCGGCCGTTCCTCCGGCGGCGCCATGGTGCCGATGGGGCGTTCCGCGAAGCGGCCCATGCTGATCAGCCGGTCGTACATGACGATGGCGCCAGCGGTGGCGACGTTGACGCAGAAGCTGGTCGGGATTCTGACGACGTGGTCGCAGCGTTCCGTCAGGGCCGGGCTGAGCGAGCTGCGCTCCGCGCCCAGCACGTAGGCCGCGTTGGTCGGGTGGCGGAAGCTCGGCAGGTCGGTCGCCTCGTCCAGCAGTTCGATGCCGACCAGCCGGCAGCCCTCCGGCAGGGTGAAATCGTCCAGGTTGTCGTGGTCGTACCAGGGAATGTTCTTCGGCGTGGCGCTGGTGTCGGAACGGGCGGCACGCACCGAATAGGTCGCGTTTATCGTAAATACGAAGCTGGCGCCGAAGGCGTGCGCCGTGCGAAAAAGATTGCCGGCGTTCATCGGCTTGCTCAGGCCCTCGACGCCGATTGCGAAATAGCCTCTCATAGCGGCGGATCATCGTCGAAATGACGCGGCGCATAAACCTTTAAGAGTCTGTTCAAGAATGCCTAGCCGGCCCGCTCCCCCGTCCCAACCACCCGCACAGGGTACGCTATGGGTGGTTGGGACGGGGGAGCGGGCCGGCCAGGCGCTCGAAAATGCGTCGCAAGACGCATTTTCGGACAGACACTAAAACGATGTTGGAACGAGCCTTGTCCAATCCCGAATACAGTTTGCCGGCGCCCGGTGCGGCGCCGTTTCAGATCGAAGTGACCCGCGGGCCGGCGGTGGAGAGCCGGCATCGCGTCGCCTGCGCCGTGGTCGACGCCGCGGGCGCGACCGTCGCGGCGTGGGGCGACGTGGAACGGCCGGTCTATCCACGCTCCTCGCTGAAGCCGTTGCAGGCGCTGCCGCTGGTCGAAAGCGGTGCGGCGGACGCCCACGCCGTCAGCGAGAGGGAGCTGTCGCTGGCCTGCGCGTCGCATAACGGCGAGGCGGCGCATCTGGACACGGTCGGCGCCTGGCTGGACAGGATCGGGCTCGGCGTCGAGGATCTGGAATGCGGTCCGCAATGGCCGCGCCGCGAGGACGACCTGCACGATCTGGTGCGGGCGGGGGGTGCGCCGACCCGCGCCGACAACAACTGCTCCGGCAAACATACGGGCATGCTGACCACGGCGCTGCATATGGGCGTGCCGACCGCCGGCTACACCAAGCTGGACCATCCGGTGCAGCGGGCGATCTTCGCGGCGATCGGGGAGATCGCCGATTGCGACCTAGCCGACGCCCCCGTCGGCATCGACGGCTGCTCGGCGCCCAATCCCGGCATGCCGCTGCACAACCTGGCGCTGGCCTTCGCCCGGTTCGCCGCGCCCGACGGGCTGCCGCCCGAGCGTGCCGCCGCCTGCCGGCGCATCGCCAAGGCGATGAGTGCCGAACCGTTCATGGTGGCCGGCACCGGCCGGCTCTGCACCGCGCTGATGGAGTCGGCGGCGGGGCGGATCGTGGCCAAGACCGGCGCCGAGGGGGTGTTCATCGCCGCCCTGCCGGAACAGGGGCTCGGCGTGGCGCTGAAAGCCGAAGACGGTGCGACCCGCGCCGCCCAGGCCGGCCTGGCGGCGGTGCTGGACCGGCTCGGCATGCTGAACGACGCTGTCCAGACAGCGATTGCGGCCTACACCACGCCGCCGCTGACCAATTGGGACGGGCTGGAGATCGGCGAGGTTCGGATCTCCGCAGAGCCGGCATTCTAGGGACGCGCCGGTTTGACGCCCGCGCGGGCGCGGGCTATTGACCATGTAAATCCGATTTGAACAGGAGCAGGGACGCGATGAAAGCGGTGTTGTGCAAGGCCCACGGCGAGCCGGACGATCTGGTGTACGAGGAAACGGCGAGCCCTTCTGTGGGGCCGCGCGACGTGCGCGTCGCGATCCATGCCTGCGGCGTCAATTTCCCGGACATTCTGCTGATCCAGAACAAGTACCAGTTCAAGCCGGACCTGCCGTTCTCGCCGGGCCTGGAAGTCGCGGGCGAGGTGATCGAGGTCGGGCCCGAGGTCAAGCGCTTCAAGGCCGGCGACCGGGTGATGGTGACCTGCGGCCATGGCGGCTTCGCCGAGGAAGTGGCGGCGGACGAGGATTCGGTGTTCGCGCTGCCGGACGGCGTGACCTACAAGCAGGCGGCCGGCTTCCCGATCACCTACGGCACCACCTATCACGCGCTGGTCGACCGGGCGAACCTGCAATCCGGCGAAGTGTTGCTGGTGCACGGCGCCGCGGGCGGCGTCGGGCTGACCGCGGTGGAGATGGGCAAGCTGATGGGGGCGACGGTGATCGGCACCGTCGGCTCCGACGCCAAGATGGACATCGTGCGCGAATACGGCGCCGATCATGTGATCAACTACTCGAACGAGTCCATCCGCGACCGGGTCAAGGAACTGACCGGCGATAAGGGCGCGGACGTGATTTACGATCCGGTCGGCGGCGACGCGTTCGATCAGTCGATGCGCTGTATCGCCTGGGAGGGCCGGCTGCTGGTGATCGGTTTCGCGTCCGGGCGGATTCCGGAGATGCGCGCCAACCTGGCGCTGCTCAAGGGCTGCTCGGTGGTCGGCGTGTTCTGGGGTTCGTTCGCCAAGCGCGACCCGGACCAGAACCGGGCGCATTTCGACAAGATGCTCGGCTGGTGCGCCGAGGGCAAACTGAAGCCGCACGTCTCGATGACCTTCCCGCTGGAGCAGGCGCCGGAGGCGCTGAAGGCGCTGATCTCGCGGAAGGCGACGGGGAAGGTGCTGGTCGAGGTGCGGTAGGGGACTTCGAGGAAAGCCCTCTCCCTCTTGAGGGGGAGAGGGTTGGGTGAGGGGGTGGCCGGCGTCGATGCTGGCGACCTGATTGCCGAAAACCGCTCTGCCCGATGACCCCCCTCACCTAACCTCTCCCCCCGCAAGCGTGGGGAGAGGGACCGAATTGTATGCCTAGCCGGTTTCCCTCAGATAGTAGATCAAATCGATCGGCGGCGGGGCCACTTCGGTCTGGCTTAGCTGGTCGTGCGCCTGGCCGCGGTGGTGGGTGCCGTGGTTGAAGACGTGGCTCAACAGGTCCGACAGCCGGTCCCCGTGGCGCTCTCCGGCCACGGTCGTGTAGGTGATCAGGCGGTCGAAATCGGCCTCGGCCCATCCGTCCACATACTCGACAATCTGTGCGTCCTCGGCTTCGCGCGCGACGCGCAGGCCGAGAAAATCGCCGTAGGGCAGTTCGTCCAGGGACCGGTGCGGCGGCGCCGAGCCGACGATGCGGGCGAACCAAAGCCGGTCGACCACCAGGAGGTGGCTCAGGGTGCCGTGCAGGCTGCGGAAGAACGCCGGCCGCTCGGCCAGATATTCGGCCTCAGCCAGAGCGGCGCAGGCATCGAACAGCCTATGGTTGGCCCAGGCGTTGTAGCGGGCCATTTGTCGGAAATGGTCTCGCGTGGATGTCATAACCAGCGAGACTAATCCCCTCCGAGTGGCCCGCCAAGCCCGGCGGCGTCAGATGATCCAGAAGGACTTGTTGGCCTCCATCTGCGCTTCGGCCCGGGTGATCCCGATGTCCTTCAGCTCGCGGTCATTGAGGCTGGCGAGCTGGGCGCGTTCGCGGGCGCGGCGGCGCCAGGTGGCCAGGCGCGGCGCGGTAAGGTCCCAGGCCTCGCTTAACCAAGATTTTCTTATCGGTGCGGTTGTTATGTAGGCCATTGGTATTCTCCGACTGGTTCACTAGATTTACAGGATAGATGGGGAAGACAACGAAACCCGACAAACGAGACTTTCTTATCGCCTGCATGAGAAAAATCTATGGATACACCCTTTGTTAAACGCAACCTGCCGTCGCTCAACGGTCTGCGCGCCTTCGAATCCGCGGCCCGGCATTTGAGTTTCACGCGCGCGGCCGAGGAACTGAGCGTCACCCAGGCGGCGGTCAGCCATCAGATCCGCACCCTGGAGGACCGGCTGGGCGCCGCCCTGTTCATCCGGCGCAACCGGTCGCTGTTTCTGACGCCGGCAGGCCAGGCCTATCTGCCGCCGGTGCGGACCGCGTTCGACCAGTTGCACTTGGCGACGGAAAGCCTGGACCGGCAGGAGAGCACCGGGGCGCTGACGGTTTCGACGCTGGCCTCCTTCGCGATCAAATGGCTGGTGCCGCGGCTCGCCAGATTTCAGGCGGCGGCGCCGGATATCGACGTCCGCATCACCACCGGTATGGGCATGGTGGACTTCGACCGCGAGGATGTGGACATGGCGATCCGCTATGGCCGGGGCAAATGGCCGGGCCTGCGTGCCGACCGATTGCTGACCGAGGATATTTTCCCGGTCTGCAGCCCGGCCCTGCTGGAAGGCGACAGGCCGCTGCGAGAGCCGGCGGACCTGAAGCGACACCAACTGCTGCATGTCACCGGCTTCCGCGACGATTGGCGGGTCTGGCTGACCGCTGCCGGCGAGACCGGCATCGATCCGGCTCAGGGGCTGGTGTTCGACATGTCGGTGACGGCTTTGCAGGCGGCGATCGACGGGCTCGGCGTGGCGCTCGGCCACGCGCCGCTGGTCCAGGCGGATCTGGCGGCCGGGCGGCTGGTCGCGCCGTTCGACATCACCCTGCCGACGGAGATGGCCTATTACGTGGTCGCGCCCGTGGCGTCGGCCGACCGGCCCAAAATCAAGGCTTTTCGAGAGTGGCTGCTGGAGGCGGCTAACTCTTGAGTTCCGGCAAATCCGCGTAGAGTTCGAGCGCCTCCGGGTTGGCGAGGGCGTCCTTGTTCTTGACCGGGCGGCCGTGGATCACGTTGCGGACGGCGAGCTCGACAATCTTGCCGGACAGCGTGCGCGGGATGTCGGCGACCTGGACGATCTTGGCCGGGACGTGGCGCGGGCTGGCGTTCTGGCGGATCTGGCGTTTGATCCTGTCGGCCAGGGTGTCGTCCAGGGCGAGGCCGTCGCGCAGGCGGACGAACAGCACGACGCGGACGTCATTGTCCCAGTCCTGGCCGATCACCAGGCCTTCGACCACCTCGTCCAACTGTTCGACCTGGCGGTAGATCTCGGCCGTGCCGATGCGGACGCCGCCGGGATTGAGCGTGGCGTCGGAGCGGCCGAAGACGACCAGGCCGCCATGCTCGGTGAGTTCGACCCAGTCGCCGTGGCACCAGATATTCGGGTACTTGTCGAAATAGGCGTCGTGGTACTTTTGGCCATCCGGGTCGTTCCAGAACGAAATCGGCATCGAGGGATGGGCGTTGACGCAGACCAGTTCGCCCTGTTCGCCGACCACCGGCTTGCCGTCGTCATCGAACACCTGAACGTCCATGCCGAGGCCGCGCTTCTGGATCTCGCCGCGCCAGACCGGGCCGGTCGGGTTGCCGCCGACGAAGCAGGCGATGATGTCGGTGCCGCCGGACATCGACGACAGGCAGACGTCCTGCTTCCAGTCGCGGTAGACGTAATCGAAGCTCTGCGGCGCCAGCGGCGAGCCGGTCGAGAGCACGGTCTTCACCGCGCTTAAGTCGTGGGTTTTGGCCGGGCGGATCTCGGCCTTGGCGCAGGCGTCGATGAACTTGGCCGACGTGCCGAACACGTCAACGCCCTCCGCCTGTGCCAGGTCGAACAGCATGTTGCCGTCGGGATGGAACGGCGAGCCGTCGTAGCAGATCACCGTCGCTTCCGAGGCGAGGCAGGAGACCAGCCAGTTCCACATCATCCAGCCGCAGGTGGTGAAGTAGATCACCTTGTCCCCCGGCTTGATGTCGCAGTGCAGGCGATGCTCTTTCAGGTGCTGGAGCAGGGTGCCGCCGGCGCCGTGCACGATGCATTTCGGCAGGCCGGTGGTGCCCGACGAATACATGATGTAGAGCGGGTCGTTGAAATCGGTGGCGACGAAATCGATGTCGCCGGCCGTATGGGGGGCGACGAAATCGTCCAGCATGACGGCGCGCTCGCCCAGGGTTTCGATTGGCGGCGTGTCGCGCGTATAGGGCACGACAACGACTTTCTCGATGCTCGACAACTCGGCCAGGATGCCGCCGATGCGCTCGATCGAGTCGTGGCTCTTGCCGTTGTAGAAATAGCCGTCGGCCGTAAACAGGACCTTCGGTTCGATCTGGCCGAAGCGGTCGAGCACGCCTTTGATGCCGAAGTCGGGCGAGCAGGACGACCAGACGGCGCCGAGACTGGCGGCCGCCAGCATGGCCATCATCGTTTCCGGCATGTTCGGCATGAAGCCGGCGACGCGGTCGCCCTTGGTAACGCCAGCGGCACGGAGCGCCTGGGCGATGCGCGAGACCCGGTCGTAGAGTTCCGCCCAGGAAACCCGGCGGCGGACTTCCGTTTCGCCCCAGAAGACGATGGCGTCGCCGCTATCGCGCCGGCGCAGCAGGTTGTCGGCGAAACTAAAACGGGCATCGGGGAAGAAGCGGGCGCCCGGCAGTTTGGTGGGGTCGGCGATTACGCGCTCGCCCTTTGTCTCGGCGCGGACCTCGGCGAAGTCCCAAAGCGTCAGCCAGAACTTCTCCGGTTCGTCGACGGACCATTGCCAGAGCGCGTCGTAGTCGGCGGCCTTGAAGCCCCACTGCCGTTCGACGGCATCGATGAAGGCCGCGATGTTGGTACCGGCGACCCGTTCCGGCGACGGTTGCCACAGCTTCTCACTCACCGTTCCCTCCTGCATCTCGCGTGGGTTGTCATGCCTTGAAACGGCGGGGACGACAAGTCTGCAATGACAGCCGCGTGTGAAGAGAACTAAGCAAACGGTGGCATGGACCCTCGGATCAAGTCCGAGGGTGACGGTTTTGGGTGGGTCGGATTATCGCTACACCGTCATGCCCGGACTTGATCCGGGCATCCATGGGTCGGTGTACGAAGCGTCGGCATTTTGGGCTCCGTCTGCACAAGCCGACTCGATGTTATCTGTTTTCCGGGGCGGCGATGCCATGGCCTAGAATTCGGCATGCAGGTCATGCCTTTGACGCAAAGCTGCCTTGCCGGCCGCGGGCTTGCGGGCGGAGAAATTCGCCGTATGGTAAGCGCCGTGTCTTTGTTCCCCGCGAAGTCCTTGTCCTTCCAATCCGTTAGTCAGAGCCCCGCGATCATCCGCGCGGCCTTGTGGATGGTGTTCTCCTGCGCGGCGTTCGCCTGCCTCGGCGCGATCATCCGCCATCTGGGCAACGGCGGCATGCATGCGCTGGAGATCGTGTTCTTCCGCAACCTGTTCGGCCTGCTGGCGCTGGCGCCGTGGTTCTGGCGCACGGGCATTCGGGGCCTCAAAACGACGCGGCTTCGGCTGCAGATCGTGCGCGGCCTGATCGGGCTGGTCGGCATGACCACCTGGTTCACCGCGGTCGGGCTGATCCCGCTGGCGGAGCTGGTGGCGCTTAGCTTCACCATGCCTTTGTTTGCCACCGTCGCGGCGATCTTCGTGTTGCGCGAGAAGGTGGGCTTGCGCCGTTGGTCCGCCGTCTTCGTCGGCTTCGGCGGCGCGATGCTGATTCTGAGGCCCGGTTTCGAGACGCTCAGTGTCGGCTCGCTGCTGGCGCTGATCTCAGCCTGCACCATGGCGGCCGGCGTGGTGCTGATCAAGATCCTGACCCGCACCGAAAACACCGCCAGCATCGTCGCCTGGAACCAGATCATCATCCTGCCGTTCTCTGCGTTGCTGATGCTGACGGTCTGGCAGATGCCGGTCGGGATCGATTGGCTGTGGCTGGCGCTGATGGGCGCGGTCGCTACCGCCGGCCACCTGGCGCTGACCCGGGCATTCACGCTGGCCGATGCCACCGCGGTGATGCCGTTCGATTTCTTCCGGCTGATCTTTACCGCCGTCGTCGCCTATGTGCTGTTCTCGGAAGTGCCGGATATCTGGATGTGGGTCGGCGCGGGCGTGATTTTCGTCAGCGCCGTCTATGTCGCCCATCGCGAGGCGCAGGTGGCCCGGCAGCGGACGACGACCACGCCGGCCCGGGCCGGGGTGGCGGAGCCGACATGAGCGACGACGCCAGACCGGTGATGCGCGCCCGCGTGGCGGAACTGCCGCCGAATGTGCGGGGCGCGCTCTGGGTGCTGCTGGCGGGGATCTTCTTCTCCGTCATGGGCGTGCTGATCAAGCTGCTCGGCGAGCGGCTGGACAGTTTCCAGATCGCGTTCTTCCGGGCGCTGTTCGGCCTGGTCGCGGTGCTGCCGTTCGTCTGGGGCATCGGCCTTGCCGAACTGAAGACGCAATATCCGGTGAAGCATCTGGTGCGCGGCATCATGGGCGTGACCGCCATGTTCTGCGGGTTTTACGCGATCACCCATCTGGCGCTGGCCGACGCCGTGGCTTTCACCTTCACCCGGCCGCTGTTCCTGATCCCGCTGGCCGTGCTTTTCCTGGGCGAGCAGGTGCGGGCCAGGCGCTGGACGGCGACCGGCGTCGGCTTCATCGGCGTGCTGGTGATGCTGAGGCCCGGTGGTTCGATGGAACTGGCCGCGCTGGTCGCGATTGTCGGGGCGTTTCTGGTCGCCGCCGTCTCCGTCCTGATCAAGCAACTGACGGTGACGGAGAAACCGACCACGCTGCTGTTCTACTTCGGCATCGTTTCCACAACGGTCGCGCTGGTGCCGGCGCTGCTGGTCTGGACACAGCCGACCTGGCAGGAACTGCTGATGATGGCGGCGGTCGGCGCCTGCGGGGCGTCGGCGCAGACCTGCATGATCCGGGGTTTCGCCGTCGGCGAGGCGACCGCGGTGGTGCCGTTCGACTATGCGCGGCTGATCTTCGCCGGGCTGTTCGGGTTCTTCATCTTCACCGAAGTGCCGGATCTCTGGACCGTTGCCGGCGCGCTATTGCTGGTCGGCTCGACGCTTTATATTGCGCTGAGAGAGGCCCGCCTCGGCCGGCCGAAACGGCCGCCGGTGCTGGACCAGGGCGCGCCGGGGCCGCCGGGGGCTGGCCTCAAGCCTGACTGAGGAGGGACCCGCCATGAGCCCACGCCCGATCATCCTCGATTGCGACCCCGGCCAGGACGACGCCATGGCGATCCTGCTGGCGCTGGCCTCGGGAGAAGAGATCGACCTGCTCGGCATCACCACGGTCGCCGGCAACGTGCCGCTGGAGCTGACCCAGACCAACGCCCGCAAGATCTGCGAACTGGCGGGACGGACCGACATGCCGGTCTTCGCCGGCTGCTCGCGGCCGATCCTGCGCAAGCTGGTCACCGCGGAGTACGTACATGGCAAGACCGGGCTGGACGGCACGGATCTGCCCGCGCCGACCATGCCGCTGCAGGAGACGCATTCGGTCGACTTCATCGTCGATACGGTGATGGCCCGGCCGGAGGGTGCGGTGACGCTCTGTCCGATCGGGCCGCTGACCAACGTCGCGCTGGCGATGGTCAAACGGCCCGAGATCATTCCCCGGCTGCAGGAGATCGTGCTGATGGGCGGCGCGATGGCCGAGGGCAACACCACGCCGGCGGCGGAATTCAACATCTATGTGGACCCGCATGCGGCCCGGGTGGTGTTCGAATCCGGCGTGCCGATCACCATGCTGGGCCTGGACGTCACTCATCAGGCGCTGGTGACCGAAGAACGGCTGGCGGCGATCCGCGATCTGGATACGCCGGTGACCAACGCCGTGGTCGGGCTGCTGGATTTCTTCAACCGCTACGACCGTGAGCGCTATGCGATCCCCGGCGCGCCGCTGCACGACCCCTGCGTGATCGCCTATCTGCTGAAGCCCGAGCTGTTCGACGGCCGCGATTGCCACGTGGCGGTGGAAACGGAAAGTGAGCTGACCATGGGCGCGACGCTGGTCGACTGGTGGGGCCTGCATGGGAAGGGGACAACGGCGAGGGTGATCAACGCCGTCGATGCGGACGGGTTCTTCAGTCTGCTTACGGAGCGTCTCGCGCGTCTTTAGAAGCTGAAGCGGACCGTGATTTCGCCGACGTGGGTCTTGAGGCCGTCGAGGTCGACGGCGCCGCCGGTCTCACCGGTCATGTTGAGGTCTTCGGTGGCGAAGAAGCGGTAGCCTAGGACCAGGTCGACGAACGGCAAAGCGGTTAAGGCGATGCCCGCCTTGGCCTGGTAGGCGAACACGGCGTCTTCATCATCGACCAGATCGACGCCGGCGACGCCGATATCGTGGGCCGAAACCTCGGCATAGCCGATGCCGCCGCCGATATAGGGCGTCAAGCCGAGCGGCGTCGGCAGTTCCACATAGACGTTGGCCATGCCGGCGATGGTGGAGATCTCGCCGTCGGCGGCGACTTCCAGGCCGAGGGTCCTGAAGTCGTCAAGCGCGTGGCGGTCGAACAGGCCTTCGCCCTCGATCCGGACCAGGCCGAAATCGAGGCCGGCGGCGCCGGACAGCAGGAAGCCGGGAACCGGCGTGGTCTCGACCGCGATGCCGCGGCTGTCGTCGGCGATATCGGTTTCCTGCAGGACGGCCACGCCGGCGCTGGCGGCGATATACAGGTCCGCGTCGGCGCGCGCCTGACCCGAAACCATCAGCGCGGCCAATCCGGCAACAGATGCGAAGTATTTTAGATACATTCGCCGCAAATCCCTGCCAAGTAAAACCGAGTGCCCTTCTACTCGATTACTGCATGGATATTACCGGTTCAGGCTTAAGGGAACGTGTTCCGGAATGGTAAATTGGCGGATTTTTCGCCTGGCAAATCAACCGGTCCGCGCCGTGCCGGCGGCTCGGCCTCAGTCCTCGACGTCTATCGGGTTCTCCAGGTAGGCGGCCGCGCGTTCCTGGTGGGCCGGCTTGATATGGCTGCTGACGCTGGCCACGGTAAGCGCCAGGACCGAAGCATCGTCGCTGAAGCCGAAGGCGGCGATGAAATCCGGGATCATGTCGGTCGGCACAACGAAGTAGGCGAGCGCCGCCATCAGGACCGCCTTCACATGGCCGGGCGTCGCCGGGTCGGTCGCGCAGTAATAGGCGGCCAGCAGCTCCCGGGTGAAGGGGATGCGGCCGACCGTTTTGCGCAGCTTGCGCCAGAACCCGCGTTCCACGGTGCGGCGGTCGCGCTCCGGTATCGAATCGGTGTCCTGAACAGACATGCCCCTTATGTGGGGTGCCTTTCGGCGCGGGCCAAGCCCTCGCAAAGGCGCCGGGGATCTGGTAAAGACCGGTCAAAGGGTCTGTTCAAGACTGCTTAGCCGTCCCGCTCCCCCGTCCCAACCACCCGCACAGGGTACCCTTATGGGTGGTTGGGACGGGGGAGCGGGACGGCTCGGACAGACACAAAGACAAACGAAGGAGTGCTGACTAATGAATATTTCAGGGATGGCGGCGGTCGTGACGGGCGGTGCATCGGGGCTTGGCGAGGCCACGGCGCGGTCGCTTGCCGAGGGCGGCGCGAAGGTCGCGATCTTCGACTTGAACGAGGAACGCGGCGCGGCGGTCGCCAAGGATATCGGCGGCGTGTTCGTCGCCTGCGACGTGACCGACGAGGCGAATACGACGGCGGCGTTCGGTACCGCGCGCGAGGCGCACGGGCCGGTCCGCATCCTGGTCAATTGCGCCGGCACCGGCGTTGCCGTGAAGACGACGTCGAAGGGGCGGCCGCATCCCCTGGACCAGTTCAACCGAATCATTCAGATCAACCTGATCGGTACCTTCAACTGCATCCGCTTGGCGGCGACGGAGATGGCCGAACAGGAACCGATGGCGGACGGCGAGCGCGGCGCGATCGTCAATACGGCGTCGGTCGCGGCGTTCGATGGCCAGATCGGTCAGGCCGCCTATTCCGCGTCGAAAGGCGGCATCGTCGGCATGACGCTGCCGATCGCACGCGACCTGGCCAGCGTCGGCGTGCGCGTCAACACCATCGCGCCCGGCCTGTTCGATACGCCGCTGCTGCAGGGCCTGCCGGACGACGTGAAGCAGTCGCTCGGCGCCAGCGTGCCGTTTCCCTCCCGGCTTGGCAGCCCTACGGAATACGCCCAACTGGCGCGGCATATGTGCGAGAACGCGATGCTGAACGGCGAGACCATTCGCCTGGACGGCGCGATCCGCATGCAGCCGAGGTAGGGAGCGGGCCGGCAAGACCCGAACAAGGAATCCCTCTACCCCGCAATTCCATCCATAAACGCGGCGAGCGTCGTGTCCTTCTCGGTCACGCCGCCGGCGTCATGGGTCGCCAGGGTTACGTCCACGCGGTTATAGACGTTGAACCATTCGGGGTGGTGATCCATTTTTTCGGCGACCAGCGCGACCCGGGTCATGAAGCCGAACGCGGCGTTGAAATCCGCGAAGCGGAATTCCTTGCTGATCGCGTCGCGGCCGTCGACTTCCTGCCAGCCGTCCAGCGCCGCCAATGCCGACTGGCGTGCCGCGCCGGCTAGTTTCTCCGCCATATCCGTTCTCCCTTAACCGACCATCCGGATCCACCTTGGGTAAGAAGGTGGCTAAACGGCATCGCCTTGGCAAGCGCCGGGGCCGAGACCGCCCGTTTGTCCGGGGACGATGATGTATTGACTTCGGTTTCAGGGGCAACGTTTTGATTTTGGTCGCTTTGTTAGATTGGTTAATAAATTGAATAAAATTGTAAATAAATCCAATTCTTTTATTTCTTTGTTATTCGTTTATAAAACGTTATACTGCAAATTATTGAAGCATTTCCGGGATTTTTATGTCTTTCGAACCGCAGTCTTTGGACATGGTAAGGATAATCGCCGAGGGTCTGACCGATGCCGTGATCACGGTGGAGGCGGATCCCGACAGCGACGGTCTGCGCCTGGTTCATGGCAATGCGGTTTTTTTCCGCCTGACCGGCCATTCGCCGGATGCGCTGACCGGCCGGCTTTTGACGGTTTTGGAACCGGCGGAAGAAGGCCTTATCGGCGACGGGCCGTCGATGACCCAGGTTTCGCTCAGCCGCGCCGACGGCCAGCGGCTGAGGCTGCAGTGCCAAGCCGTGCCGGTGCCCGGTGTAGGGAATGCGACGCGCTGGTTCGTCATCTTCCGCGATCTGTCGGAAACGGAGCGGGCGATGACCGCGAACCGGGCGAAGTCCGAATTCCTGGCGCGCATGAGCCATGAAATCCGAACGCCACTGAACGCGATTATCGGCTTTTCGGAAGCGATCCGCGACGACCTGTACGGCGTCGGCTTGGCCGACCAGTACGGCGAATTCGCCGGCGACATCCATTCCAGCGCGCTGTTCCTGCTGGACCTGATCAACGACATCCTGGATCTGTCGAAGATCGAAGCCGGCAAGTTCCGGCTCAATGAGGACGTAATCGACGTCGCGCCGATCGCGCGGGCCGTGGTTCGCATGCTTCGAAACCGGGCGGACCAGTCGGGCGTCTCGGTGACGGTCGAAGCCGCCGACAACCTGCCGTGGCTGCGCGCCGATGCGCGGGCCGTCAAGCAGATCCTGGCGAACCTGTTGTCCAATGCCTTGAAATTCACCGACCGCGGCGGTTCGGTGACGATCAGCCTGGCGCTGGCCGACGACGGCGAGCTGGATGTCGAGGTGATCGACACCGGCGTCGGCATGTCCGTTGACCAGATCCCGAAGGCGCTCGAGCCGTTCGTGCAACTGGATGCGCCGGCCGGCGGCCAACAGGTTCAGGGCACCGGCCTCGGCCTGCCGCTGGTTAAATCCCTGACCGAATTGCATGGCGGCGTGCTTACGGTCGAAAGCGGCCAGGGCATCGGCACCACGGTGACCGCCACCTTCCCGGCCACCCGCCTGGTGGATCCGGACGAGGATGCCGGCGGCAACATGGCAGAGGCTGTGTAAAACGGCGGCCTGTTGATCTAGCATCGGGGGCGATGGCAGACATTAGCGACACCGCGCCGACCCTTGAGCAGATCGAAGCCCTGGCCGAACAGGCGCTGCTCACCATTCCGGCTTCGCTGCGCCGGCATGTCACCAACCTGCTGATCAGGGTCGACGATTTCCCGGACGATGAGACCGTCGTCGAGATGGAGCTGGAGAGCCCGTTCGACCTGCTCGGCCTCTATCGCGGCGTCAGCCTGGACCGCAAGAGCGTGCAGGACTCCGGGGCGGAACCGGACATGGTGTTCCTATACCGACGGCCGCTGCTGGACTACTGGTGCGAGACCGGCGAAAGCCTGGCGCATGTGGTCCGCCATGTGCTGATCCACGAGATCGGGCACCATTTCGGCTTCTCCGACGACGATATGGACGCCATCGAGCGAAGCGCTTAGGTTTTGTCGGTTGGCCGAGCCGGCCCGCTCCCCCGTCCCAACCACCCCGAGGGTACCCTGTATGGGTGGTTGGGACGGGGGAGCGGGCC
>JANQEE010000001.1 GCA_028278525.1 Minwuiaceae bacterium
CACCAACGTGCCGATGATCGACATCTTCAATTGCCTGGTCGAGAGCCAGAAGATCCCGATCTTCTCGGTCTCGGGCGAGCCGTTCAATCCGTTCCTGGCGCGGATCGGCATTCAGGCCGATGCCGACATCGTCGTGTTCGGTGGGCTCGGACTGATCTTCGACGATTATTACACCTTCCGGAAGACGTTCGAGGATGCCGGCGTGTTCTCGCGCACGGTGATGTTCGTCAATCAGGCTTCGGATCCGATTGTCGAGCGGCTGCTAGTGCCGGACATGGCGCTGGCGGTGGCCGAGCGTTTCGCCGTCGAGGAAGGCAAGCGCGTGCTGGTCCTGCTGACCGACATGACCGCCTATGCCGACGCGTTGAAGGAGGTTGGCATTTCCATGGAGCGGGTGCCGTCCAACCGCGGCTATATGGGCGACCTCTATTCCCAACTCGCCCGCCGCTACGAAAAGGCCTGCGATTTCGCCAAGGGCGGGTCGGTGACGATCCTGACCGTGACCACCATGCCCGGCGACGACGTGACGCATCCGGTGCCGGACAACACGGGCTATATCACCGAGGGCCAGTTCTATCTGCATGACGGCGTGATCGACCCGTTCGGCTCGCTGTCGCGGCTGAAGCAGAACGTCATCGGCAAGGTGACGCGCGAGGATCACGGCCAGATCATGAACACCATGATCCGCTTTTATTCGGGCGCCCGCGACGCCCAGCAGAAACAGGCGATGGCGTTCGATCTGTCGGAATTCGACCATCAGCTTCTGAAGTTCGGCGGCCTGTTCCGCGACCGGTTCATGGAAATCGACGTGTCCATGCCGCTCGAAGACGCCCTGGACCTTTGCTGGGAAACGCTCGCCGAGTGCTTCCGGCCTGAGCAGTTGCTGATGAAACAGGAGCTGATCGACAAGTTCTTCCCGGAGGATGTGTCGTCGTCGATCGATGCCGAATTCTTGATCGAAGAAGAAGGCCATGGCGCGGCTGCAGCTCAATAAATCCTCGCTGGCGCGCGAAGCGAAGAGCTTGCGCACCTACGAGCGCTTCTTGCCGTCGCTCGACCTCAAGCGTCAGCAGTTGATGGCGGAGCGCGCCAAAGCCGGCCACGCCCTGGCGGAAACGCGCAGTGAGATGGAGACCCTGGCCAAGCAGGTCGGGCGAACGCTGCCGATGCTCGCCAATCTCAACATCGATCTGACCGGTCTCGCCAGGCTGACGGACGTCCGCCTCGGCACCGAGAACCTGGTCGGCACCCATCTGCCGGTGATCGAAGCGGTCGACATAGAGGTTAGGCCCTACGCGCTGCTCGCCAAGCCGCACTGGGTCGACAATGCCGCCGCCATGCTGCGCGAGATGCTGGAACTGCGCGTCCGGGCGCAGGTGGAGGAACGCCGCGTCGCCCTGCTCGACGCGGCGGTCAAAACCATCACGCAGCGGGTCAACCTGTTCGACAAGGTCCTGATCCCCAAAGCCAAGGCGAACATCAAGCGGATCAGGATCTACCTCTCGGACGAGGAGATGGCCGCGGTGGTCCGCTCCAAGATCGCCAAGCGCAAGCATGCGACGGCGCGGTCGGCATGAGCATCGCCCGCCTCAAGAAGGTCACCCTCTGCGGCCTGCTGACCGAGAAGCGGCAGGTGCTGGAAGGACTGCAGGAACTCGGCTGCATGCACCTGCTGCCGTTGCGGCCGCCGCCGGCCGAGGTGGAGAGGGCGGCCTCGCCGCGCGCGGAAGCGGCCTACAAAGCGCTCAGGTTTCTGACCGACATGCCGCAAAAGCGGCGTCAGGTCGTCCGCGATCCCAGCTTCGACGTCGAACAGGTTGTCCGCTCAGCGCTCGACCTGAAGCAGCACTTGCGCGACGCGACCGACCGGCGCGACTTCCTGGCCGACCGCATCGCCGCCGTCGAGCCCTGGGGCGACATTTTCTTCCCGCCACGCGAAACGCTTGCGGGCTATCGGCTTTGGTTTTACGTGTTGCCGCTCGGCAAGCTTGGCGCCCTGGAAAGGGTCGACCTGCCCTGGCAGATCGTCCGCAAGGACCACCGCTTCGCCTATGTCGTGCTGATCGCCGAGCGCGAACCGCCGGCCGATATTCTGCCCGTGCCGCGCACCCACACGGGCGCCCTGCCGCTCGTCGAATTGAAAGCGCAGCTTGAGGACATCGAGATCGAGCTGGAGGATCTGGTCGCCGAGCGCCAGGCGCTGACGCGCTACATCTACCTGCTGAGCGTCAACCTGGCGCAAGCGGAAAACCACGCCTCACTTGCCCATGCGGATCAGCAAACGCGCGACGAGGACGGCATCGTCGCGGTGCAGGGTTGGGTGCCCGAAGATGCCATTGCGGCAGTCCAGGAATTCGCGACGGGAACGGGACTGGCCTGCCTTCTGGAGGACGTCCGTCCCGACGAAGAGCCGCCGACGCTCATCGAGGACGCGCCCGAGATGACGGCGGGCGTCGATTTGGCGATGTTCTATACGGTACCGACATACCGGATGTGGGATCCCAGCGCCGTCCTGTTTTTCTCGTTCTCGATCTTCTTCGCCATGATCCTGGCGGACGCGGGCTACGGCGCCATCTTCATGGGCCTGCTGCTGATCGCCTGGAAGCGGCTCGGCCGGAGCCGGCAGGGCCGTTCCTATCGCCTGCTCGGGCTCTCCATGTTCGGCTGCACCATCGCCTACGGCGCCATGGTCGGCAGCTATTTCGGCGTGGAACCGCCTGAAGGCGGTGCATTGGCTGCGCTGCACGTCATCGACATGAACGACTACGCGGCGATGATGCGGCTTTCGATCATCGTGGGCGTGCTGCACCTGGTGCTCGCCAATGCCATGGTGGCGTACGTCAACCGGACGCGGACGACCGCGATCGCCAACCTCGGTTGGATCGCGGGCATGATCGGCGGCACGACCGTCGTATACGGCGAGGGCGGCGGCATTGTTTCGCAGGCCGGCTGGGGTTTGCTGATCGCCGGATCGCTTGCGATCTTTCTGTTCTCCAGCGACCGCCGGATCGCCAACCGCCCGGCCGACTACCTATGGCGGATCTTCGACGGCTTCCGGGCGTTGACCGGCGTGATGGGGGTTTTCGGCGACGTGCTGAGCTACATGCGCCTGTTCGCGCTGGGGCTGGCAAGCGCGTCGCTGGCATTGACCTTCAACAGCATGGCGATGCAGGTCAAGGACAGCGTGCCGGGGCTGGGCCTGTTGTTCGCCATCCTGATCCTGATCGGGGGACACGCCATCAATCTGGGCCTGGCCGTGATAAGCGGCGTGGTCCACGGCCTCCGGCTCAATTTCATCGAATTCTACAAATGGGGAATGCCCGGCGAAGGTACGGCGTTCCGGAAATTCGCCCGCAAGGAGGTACAACCGTGAACGAATTTGTTCTGGCTTTGGGGTGGAGCGGAATCTACTCGCCGATGGCGATCGGCGCGATCGGCTCCTCCATCGGCTGCGCCATCGCCGGCCAAGCCGGCATCGGTGCGATGCTCGAGACCGAGAGCGGCTACGGCCGTTACATCGGATTGTCGGCTCTGCCCTCGTCTGTCGTCATTTACGGCATCGTGATCATGTTCACGCTCAATCGCGACGTGACACCCGAAAACGCCGGCGCGCTGTTCGGGATCGGCCTGTTCTCGGGTCTCGCGTTTCTTTATGCGGGTATCTGGCAGGGCAAGTCCTGCGCGTCGGCGATCAATGCGTTCAAGGAAAAGCCCGAGATCTTCGGCTTGTCGATCGCGCCGGCCGCAATTATCGAGGGCTTCGCGGTTTTCGCTTTCGTCTTCGCGCTGGTGGTCAGCGCCGGCATCCCGGTGGCGACGTGATGGCCGACCAAGCGACCGACGGCAACGGGCTCTCCAGCGGCGTCGACGCGCTGATCGCCCGGCTGCGCGAGGAAGGCGTCACGGCCGGGCGCAACGAGGCCGACCGGATCGTCGCCGACGCGCACGCGCAGGCGAAACGCATCCTCGACAAGGCGAACACGGAAGCGCGCGAGCGACAGGAAACCGCGCGCCGGGAATCGGACGCCTACCGCGACGCCGGCGAGGCGGCGCTGAAGACCGCGATGCGCGACACCGTGCTCGACATGAAGGCGACCCTGATGCAGCGCTTCAGCGCCGACGTGAAGCGCCTGGTCTCGCATCAGCTCCAGGACCCGGACGTGCTCAAACAGATGATCCTGGAGGTAGTCGGCCGCGTCCGCGCCGACGCCGGCGTCGGCGACGAGGCCGAGATCGAGGTCATCCTGCCCGAGGCCGCGGTCGGCCTGGAGGAATTGCGCGGCAATCCGGAAGAGCTGCAAAAGGGCGTGCCGACCGGGTTCGTGCTCGGCCTTACCGGCGAGATGCTGCGCGAGGGCGTGACCTTCTCCGCGTCCGAGGACGTGACCGCGGGCGTCAGGGTCCGCATGATCGAGAGTGACATCACCGTCGACCTGACCGAGGAAGCCGTCGCCGCGCTTCTCCTGCAGCACCTCCAGCCGCGCTTTCGGGCGATCCTCGAAGGCATCGTCAAGTAACCGGATGCGGCGGCGATGAGCGACACCGACGCCTACGTCATGCTGATCTCGAGCCTGCCGGGCGTGCAGGCGCTGTTCCTGGCCAAACAGCCACCGCTCTCTCGGCTGAAGCTGGACCAGCGCCTGCGCGTGCTGACGCCCGAGGACGCCGCGACCCTGAAGCTGGTCGAAGACGCCCTGGATTGGCGGCAACTGCAGATGGCCGCCTCGGAGCAGGACGTCATCGACCACGGCCGTCAGGCGATGACGCGGATTGAGAACGAGACGCTGCAACTGATCGTCCGCGACCGGCTGGAGATCCGCACCTGTATCGCGGCGCTCAGACGCCGGTCCCGGGGAGAGGGCCCGCCCCAGGCCGGCACGCCCTGGGGCTTCGGGCGCTGGGTCGGTCACATCGCCCGCAACTGGACCGAAGCGACCTTCCGACTGGACGGCACGTTCCCATGGCTCAACGATGCCGACCGCCTGATGCGCGACGATGACACCATCGCGCTGGAGCGGCTGATCCTCGAGCAATCCTACAAGAGCCTGCAGCGCCGGGCCGGCGAGCACGCCTTCGATTTCGAGGCGGTCGTCATCTATGTCCTCAAATGGAGCATCGTCGACCGCTGGGCCCGCCACAACGCCGAGGCGGCGGCGCGCCGCTTCGAGGACCTGACCGAGGCGGGGCTCGGTTCGTTTGCGACACTGTCATTCGAAGGAGAGGCCTGATGGCCACGAAGACCCGGGAGAAGCCGCGCCAGCAACAGGGCGACAACTTTGAGGCAACCGCCCGCATCGTCGCGGTACAGGACGATCTGGTGCAGATCGAGGCGGCGGAAGGCCGCGACGGCGAGCGCGGGCATCTGGTCAAGAACGAAGTGATCTACATCTGCCCCAGCGCTCCGAACGAGCGCGGCGAGCAGGAAAGGCTGAAGGCCGAAGTCCTGCGCGTGCGCGGCGCCACAGCCGACGCCCAGGTCTACGAGAGCACTCAGGGGGTCGCCGTCGGCGACCCGGTCGAGCAGAGCAGCGAAATGCTGTCGGTCGAGCTGGGGCCGGGGCTGCTCGGCCAAGTCTACGACGGGCTTCAGGCGCCGCTGCCCAAGATGGCGGTGCAGTACGGCATCTTCCTGCCGCGCGGCGTCGACGTGCCGCCGCTGGACATGACCGGCAAGTGGTCGTTCGTGCCGACGGTGAAAAGCGGCGCGGAAGTCGCCGCCGGCGACACCCTCGGTACCGTTCAGGAAGGACGTTTCACCCACAAGATCATGGTGCCGTTCGGCTGGCCCGGCGCGTTCCGCGTCACCTGGATTCAGGAAGGCAGCTTCCATGTCCGCGAGGTCGTCGCCCGCCTGGAGGACAAGGCAGGCCGCGAGCGCTCGGTCTCCCTGGCGCAGAAATGGCCGGTGCGCCGGCCGCTGAACGCGTCGCTGCTGAAGCGCGGCCTGTCGCGCCGACTTTACCCGAACGAGCCGGTCGTCACTACCCAGCGCTTGATCGACACGTTCTTCCCGATTGCGCGCGGCGGTACGGCCTGCATACCGGGGCCGTTCGGCGCCGGCAAGACGGTCTTGCAGAACCTGATCTCGCGCTACTCCTCGGTCGACGTGGTGATCGTGGTCGCCTGCGGCGAGCGCGCCGGCGAGGTGGTGGAGACCATCAACGAGTTTCCGAAGATGACCGACCCCAAAACCGGCGGCACCCTGATGGACCGCACGGTGATCATCTGCAACACCTCGTCGATGCCGGTCGCCGCGCGCGAAGCCTCGATCTTCACCGGCATCACGCTCGGCGAGTACTACCGGCAGATGGGCTACGACGTGCTGCTGATCGCCGATTCCACCTCGCGCTGGGCCCAGGCGATGCGCGAGACCTCAGGCCGGCTGGAGGAGATCCCGGGCGAGGAAGGCTTCCCGGCCTACCTCGAATCCTCGATCAAGGGAGTCTACGAGCGCGCCGGCGTCGTCGAGACCAACGACGGCAGCGTCGGCAGCCTGACCATGATCGGCACCGTCTCGCCGGCAGGCGGCAATTTCGACGAGCCGGTCACCCAGTCGACGCTCTCGACCGTCAAGTGCTTCCTCGGCCTCTCTGCCGACCGCGCCTACAAGCGCTTCTACCCGGCGGTCGACCCGCTGATCTCCTGGTCGCGCTACCTCGGCCAGCTCCACGGCTGGTTCGACGAGCATTTCGAGGCCGGCTGGTCGAACCGGGTCGAGGAGATGCAGCAGTTGCTGGAACGGGGCGAGGCCGTGCTGCAGATGATACAGGTAACCGGCGAGGAAGGCGTCACCCTGGGGGACTTCGTCACCCAGCAGAAGGCGCTGTTCGTCGACATGGTCTACCTGCAGCAGGATGCGTTCGACGCCGTCGACGCCACAGTCCCGCTCGACCGCCAGAAGCTCGCCTTCAACAAGATCTACGGCCTCGTTACCCGCGACTACGACTTCGCCGACAAAACGGCGGTGCGCGACTACTTCACCCGCCTCACCGGGCTGTTCAAGAATTTCAACTACGCCACGGAAGCGTCGCCCGAATACGCCGACCTGCTGCGCCAGATCGACGCCCTCGCCGCCAACCCGCTTCAGGGCGCCGGCTGAGCGCGGCGTTCAGGAAAACAGGCTGAGCTGCGTGTCGGCCGGTTTCGGCGCCTGCGCCTCGCGCCGGATCTTTTCGGTCAAGGCTGCTTCGATGTCGGCAAGATAGGGCGAGGGCTGCATCTCGCGCACCGACCCGCGCCAGAGCCGGCTTTCCGCCCGGCTGAGAAACAGCCGATCCTCCGCCCGCGTCATGCCGACATAAAACAGACGCCGCTCTTCCTCGAGCGTAGTTGGGTCCGGGCCGCCCCAGTAGAGCGGCAGGATGCCGTCCTCGACTCCGAGGATAAAGACGACCGGAAACTCCAGGCCTTTTGCGGCGTGCAGGGTCATCAGCGAGATCCGGTCAGCGCGGGGATCCCAAAGGTCGGACTCGCTTGCCAGCGCCACCGCCTCGGTAAAGCGGGCGACGTCCCCATCGCAGGCTTGCGCCAGCTCGCTCAGATGCCTGAGCGCGATGTCGAGGTCAGCGTCCCAATCCCGCCCGCTACCAGTGATGGCAGCAGTGGCCGCCTTGAGCCGTTCACCAAGCGGCACATCATCCGGTTCGAGATCGGCGAGCGCCTGCAGAACACCCGCGACGCCGGAATGGGCCTTCAGCGGGCGGTTCGCCTGTTTCTGGAACGGCATGCCGGAGCGGTCCAGCGCCTCGACAATCGGTTCGGCCAGGGCCTCGGTGCGGTAAAGCACCGCGATGTCCGAGAAAGACAGTTGCGCTTCCCGGCCCTGCGCTGTGCGACCGCTGTCAATCGAGAAGAAGTTGTGCCCGCCCAGCAACTGCTCGATGGTGTGCACGATCAGTTCGGCTTCCGCGCGCTCGCTCCGCGCGTCGTGGATCTCGATCCGCGCCGCCATGTCGCGCACCGCTTCGGCGATTCCGTCCGGGTTCGAGGCAGATGCAATCACCTGCGACGAGGCGCGGACAATGGTGCCCGTCGACCGGTAGTTGCGTTTCAGGCCGACGACGGCAGTGGCCGGATAGTCGTGCGGGAAGCGGTGCATCGCGGCAGCGTCGGCGCCGCGAAAGCCGTAGATCGCCTGATTGGCGTCGCCGATGGCGCAGAGATCGCCATCCGCACCGGCCAGAAGTTTGAGAAACGCATATTGCTGGGCGTCCACGTCCTGGAATTCGTCGACCGAGATCCAGCGGAAGCGTTGGCGGTACCGGCCCGCCAAATCGGCGTTCGCTTCCAGCAGGCGAAGGGCGCGAAGGACAAGGTCGTCGAAATCGACCCAGTTGTGCCGCGCCAGCGCCTGTTCGTAGGCTTGCAGCGCCTCGCGAGTCTTGTCGGTTTCCGTCTGTCCGGTGCGTTTGGCCAGGGAAATCGCGTTCAACAGGCTTTTCGCTCGGCTCTCGGATACGTCGAGGCTTTCGACGATCAAGGCGAGACGTTCGGCCTCGTCGGCGACGCGGAAATCGGATTTAAGGCCAGCCGCCTCGGCGTTCTCACGCAACAGGGTCAGGCCCAGCGAGTGGAAGGTGTGAATCGGAACGCGCCGCCAATCGTCCGGCAGCAGTTTGGCGAGCCGCTCCGTCATCTCCCGGGCGGCGCGACGCGTGAAGGTGATGGCGAGGCAGCTTTCCGCCGGCGCGCCGCATTCGCTCACCAAATGCGCAATGCGGTGGGTCAGCGTGCGCGTCTTACCGGACCCGGGACCGGCCTCGATCAAGACCGCGCCGTCGACGATTTCAGCGGCGGCCCGCTGATCGGGATCGAGCCGGTCGAGCGGCCTGGCCGAAGCATCAACCTCAACAACCTGTCTGCTTGGGGCCGGTTCCGGCTGGCTCGGCTGTTGGGCCGGCGGTTTCCTACTCGGCGGCGATGCTGGCTTCGCCGCTGCCGGCAGGTCGAACAACCGGCCACCGGATGCGGCTTCGCGCAATTCGTCGTCCTCGAACAGGCGGATCACGCCGTATTCGCCGTCGTAACCGGCATCGCGGATCACCTGCCCGCGGCGTAGGCGCGCGATGGCCTCGCCAAGCAACGGCTCGCCCGCCCGCTCGATATCCTCTATGGGCACCTTTTCGAGAATGGCGAGTTCCGGCCCGAGTTGACCGAGCAGGCGCTCGTAGCTCTGCGCGACTTTCTTGCTGCCGGGCCCGACGCCCTTGAGTTCGGACAGGATCTCTGGCAGCGGCACCAGGCTTAAGACTTCGGCGGCCTTGGGCGGTGGCGACGCAATCGCCTCCGCCTCCGTCCGGTCGGCCAGGGAATCGATCCGGTGCGAGACGCCGACGGTCAGGTCGCCGCCGCAGACCGGGCATTTGCCGCCATGCGCCTTGGTTTCCTCCGGCATGAAGCGGATGCCGCATTTGCGGTGCCCGTCCATGTGGTACTTGCCTTCCTCGGGGAAGAACTCGACCGTGCCGGCAAAGCCGTTTCCCGTCTTCAAGGCGTCGAGCATGGCGAAGTAGTCGAGGTCGGTGTCATAGGTCGTCGCCTCGCGGCCGATCTTCGGCGGCGAGTGGGCGTCGGAGTTGGAGACGAGCCGGAAGCGGTCGAGCGACGAGATGCGCCAGTTCATCGCGGGATCGGAGGAAAGCCCGGTCTCCACGGCGAAGACGTGCTCCGCCAGGTCGCCGTAGCAGTCGTCGATCGAATCGAAGCCTGACTTGGAGCCGAGCGCGGCGAACCACGGCGTCCAGATATGCGCCGGTATCAGGTAGGAATGCGGCCCGGTCTCCAGCGTAATCTCCAGCAGATCGCGCGAATCCAGGCCCAGGATCGGCCGGCCGTCGGAGGCGAGATTGCCGATGCGGGACAAGCTGGTAACCAGCCGGTCCGCTGCGTCGATATCGGGTACGAAGATCAGATGATGGATCTTCCGCACCTTGTCGCCCTTCTTGTAGATGGTGGAAATCTCCACCTCCAGCATGAAGCGCTGCGTCACCGCGCAGGCGGCGGGGGTCCGGCGGTCGACCTCCCGCTCCAGGTCGGGGCGCAGTCGGAACAGGCCGGGTTCCGCCGGTACGAGCTGTTCCTTGATTTGCGCCAACCAGGCCGGGTGAGTGAAGTCGCCGGTGCCGACAACGGCAATGCCCTTCTTGCGGCCCCATAACGCGAGGTTTTCCAGATCGGCGTTTTTGGCGGTGGCGCGGGAATACTTAGAATGGATCTGGACGTCCACGTGAAAGCGCATGGGCAAAGGGTCCTCGGGCGCCCGCAAAGGGCGAATCGACGTTGGGATGTTCGATTATGACACGGGCTGCCGAAAAGGTCGTGGTTTGGTGGCACCGATGCTTCGAGACGGCGCTACTTCTTCGAGAAGAACCGGTTGATGAGCTTGACGAGCCCTGCAACGAGCAGCCCCGTAAGTACAAGCGCGACCACGGCGACCACCACCAACTGCCACGTTTCAAGATCGCGGATCGCGGTGCTGTTGGGATCGTAATAGATACGGGCCGACGCGACGGCCGCCCAGGTGAGAGTGACCCCGACAACCGCAATTGCCGATGCTATTCGTCCCGTGAAGATGCTCATACCGCTACTTTAGCAATTCACCACGAATCGACGCGCCACAATCCCAAAAACAGTGGCGAAATGCCAGTACGAAAGACGTGGATCGGATGCGTAACGCAATTGAATGACCCCGGGCGTAAGCGGAGAGCTTACGGCTCCCGCCAAGCCTTGCTCATGCCGTCCTTGATCGGTTGCGTCAGGTAGTTGAAGGGGGTCCGCTCCCCGATGTTGATAAACACGTCTGCCGGCATGCCCGGCAGCAATTCACGGTCACCGAGACGGCGGGCCTCGCTCTCCGAAACCGAGACATGGGCGAGGAAGTAGGATTCCCCGGTTTTCTGATCGAGCATGCTGTCAGCAGAGACGTAGACCACATCGCCGAGCAGCTTGGGCGTCGTTCGCTGCGGGAAGGCGGTGAATTGCACGTCGGCCTGCAACCCGACCTTGATATCGTCGACATCCATCGGACGCACGCGGGCCTCCACGACAAGCGACTCGTCCGCCGGCACAATCTCCATCAAGACGGCGCCGGGCTGGACCACGCCGCCGACCGTATGCACATCGAGCCCTACGACAAATCCATTGGCCGTCGCCTTGACCTTCATCTGGTCAAGGTTGTAACGGGCGGCGTTGCGCCGTTCGGCAAGATCGTACAACTCGTTCTCATGTTCGCGCAGTTCGGCCGCGACCTTTTCCGAGAAGTCGTTTTTAAGTTGGATAACCTCCAGGCCGGCTTCGGTGATCAGGCGCCGGGCCCGGGCGATGGCGGCGATCTGCTGGCCGCGTTCTCCCCGCAGCCGGGCGGCTTCGCGTTCCAGCGCCAGCACGCGCGTCTTCGAGGTGTAGCCCTTTTCGAGAAGCTGCCGCAATCCGATCAGCTCACGCTCTATCAGATCGATCTGAACGGCCTGAGCATCAACCTGAGCCTGCAGTCCGCGAATTTCCTCCCGCAACTGGCCGACGCGCTCGCGGACCATGCCGATCTGGCCATCCAGGGACTCGCGACGCGCATCGAACAAGGCGCGCTGGCCCTGCAGAATCTCCACCACGGCGGGATCGTCCGCGCGGCCGGTCAGATCGCCGGGGAATGGAATTTCCTTCATACCGTCGCGCTCGGCCCGCAACCTGGAAACGGCGGCGGTGGTCGCATCGAAGTTGCCCTGTACGATGGCGTAGGACGCCTCGTTGCGGGTTTTATCCAGAGTCACCAGAACGTCGCCGATATCCACGTAATCGCCGTTGCGGACTAGCAGTTCGCTTACGACACCGCCTTCCAACGGTTGGACTTTCTTCCGGTTGCTGAACACCTTGACCGTACCGTTGGCGATCACCGCGCTGTCCAGGTCGGCAACGGCCGCCCAGGTACCGAAACCGCCGATACCCAGCAGGACCACGATCAGACCGACCAGGATGATGGGCTTCGAATTGCGCGGGACCGCGTCGCGCACGGGCGCCGGCCGATCATCCTGGAACCAAGGCGCCGGCGGGCGTACCGCGGAATCCGGATAGGTCATCAGCCTGCCTCCTGCGCCGTGTCCGATTCCGCCGCCGGCAGCGCCGAGCCCTCATCGGCCGGTACGCTCGATACGGCGCGCGTCACCTTCGGAAGCACTTCGTCCTTCGCGCCGTACATCTCGATCATACCGTCGCGCAGCACCAGCATCTTGTCGACGACCGCCAGCACAGACGGCCGGTGGGCGATGATGACGACGGTGGTGCCCCGCGCTTTCAGGTCGAGCAGCACGCGGTTCAGGGCCGCTTCGCCTTCGCCATCCAGATTGGAGTTCGGCTCGTCCAAAACGACGAAAGCCGGATCGCCGTAGAGCGCGCGGGCAAGACCGATCCGCTGACGCTGCCCACCCGACAGAATCGCACCGCCCTCGCCGATGACCGTGTCGTAACCCTGCTCCAGGTGCAGGATCAGCTCATGCACGCCGGCCGCGCGGGCCGCCTGCACGATCTGTTCCGGATTGGGCTCGGAAAAGCGAGCTATATTCTCGGCGATCGACCCGTTGAACAGCTCGACATCCTGCGGCAGATAACCGAGGTAAGGGCCGAGCTCCAGATGATTCCACTTCGACACGTCGGCGCCGTCCAGCCGGACATTGCCGCTGGACGGCGCCCAGACGCCGACCAACAGCCGCGCCAGGGTCGACTTTCCGGCGGCGCTCGGACCGATCACACCGACCACTTCGCCCGGCGCGATGTAAAAAGAGATACCTTTGATCACCGGAGACCGCCCCATGGGCGGCGCCGCGACCAATCGGTTCACCGACACGGCGCCGACCGGGCGCGGCAGGCGCATCGATTGCTCCTGATCGCCGTTGTCGCGGACGAAATCGTTGACCCGGCGATAGGCGCCGCGCGCCAGAATAAGGTTCTTCCAGTTGTTGATCGCGCCTTCGACCGGCGCCAGGGCGCGACCCATGATGATCGACGCGGCGATCATGACGCCTGGCGTAATAATCTGCTGCAAAGCCAGATAGGCGCCGGTGCCGAGCATGGCGACCTGCAATACCGGACGCACGAATTTGCTGGCCGCCGTTATTGCGCCCGCCCGGTCGCTGGCCTTCGCCTGTTCCGCCAGCGCCCGCCGATGCACCGACAGCCAGCGCTGCCGAAGCCCCGGCAACATCCCCATCGCTTCGATGACTTCGGCGTTGCGGGTAGTCGATTCCGCGAACTGCAGCGCGCCGAGACTGTTTCGCGTGGCTTCGGTCAACGGTTTGCGCGTCGCCAGTTCGCTGATCGCCGCGAGCAGGAACAAAATCGCGGCCCCCGCCAACGCGACGAAGCCGAGCAGCGGATGGAACATAAATACCACGGCAAGGAAAAGCGGCGTCCACGGCGCATCGAACATGGCGATGATGCCAGGCCCGGTGAGGAAGGTTCGCACCGTCTCCATATCGCGCAGCGGCTGAGCCGTGCTGTTGCCATTGAACCCGAGGGCAAATCCCAACAGGCCGGAGAACAAACGCTCGTCGAGTTGACCGTCCAACTGGCCGCCGAGGCGGACTAATACACGGGCGCGAACGAATTCCAGCAATGCGCTGGTCAGAATCAGGCCGACCGCGGCGACCGTTAGGAACACAAGGGTCGGCAGGCTGCCCGAGGTGAGCACCCGGTCGTAGACCTGCAGCATGTAAAGCGGGCCGACCAGCATGAGCGCGTTGATGAACAGACTGAAGAAGCCGACGCACAGAAAAATCCCACGCGCTTGTCTCAACGCCTGTTGCACCGGGGTCCGGTCTTCTTTGGATCTTTTGCGGTCGGTCACATCGTTACGGAATCAAGTCTGGATACGGATGAACGGAACGCCGGGGGTCCGGCCGCTGCCGGCCCCCGGCTATGGAGTCGCGTCGTCAAGCCACGGCAGCGGGATTGAGAACGAAGTCGCCTTCGGACAGGTCGTCCTTGTCAATGCCGACCAACCTGACGCGATCGATGTTGGCGTCGTCGAAGTTGATGATCACGCTGTCGGACAGTTGCGTCGTGGCATCCAAAACGTCCTGGAACGTCGCAAGGTCGAAACCGTTCAGCGAAATCGTGTCGATGCCGGGTTCGAAATCGACGATCTTGTCCCGACCCGTACCGACGTCGAACACGAACTCGTCGGCATCGGCGCCGCCCCTCATCACATCGGCGCCTGCGCCGCCGTTCAGAAGGTCGTTACCTTCGTGGCCCCGCATCGCATCGAAGCCGTTGCCGCCAAGCAGCACGTCGTCGCCCTCGCCGCCGAACAGCCAGTCATCGTCGTCGCCGCCGTCCAGCAGGTCGTCGCCGTCGTCGCCGAATACCCGGTCCCTGCCGGCGTCGCCCCGCAGGTCGTCGTCACCGTCATTGCCGCGGACACGGTCACGGCCGTCGCCACCACTCATGACATCGTCGCCGTCGTCGCCTTTGAGCCTGTCTTCGCCGTCGCCGCCGAGCACGTTATCGTCGCCGTCGCCGGCGCGAACCCGGTCGTCACCGCCCAGGGCCTCGATGTCGTCGTCCTCGGACGTACCGTCGATGACGTCATCGTCTTCGGTGCCGAGAATGGCATCCGGATTGCCGTTGGAGAGACCGTCCAGCACCGTGTCGTCACGGAACTCCAGGTTCTGGATGCGGGCGTCGTCGGCGATGTCGGTTTCCGCCTTATCGAACGGCGTGGCCGAGAAGTTCTCCCGGAGGAACTCGGCCAGGGCGTCCTGCTCGGTGCCGGTCGGCGCGAAGGTCGAAGCACCGTCGGGAATGGTCTCGTCCTCCAGATCGACCCGGTTCGCGAACACCGGATCGGCGGCCACGAAATCGTCGAACGGATAGCCGTCGCCGCCGTCGGCCAGGAAGTCGAGAGTGACGATGCGGATCGCCATGGTCGGGTCGCCGACGACGTTGCCGTTCTCGACCAAAGCCATGGTCGGGTCGCCGTTCTCGTCGATCAACGCCGCCGACTGGACCCGGCTGCCGGCCGGCTGCGTCGCGTCGAAGCTGAACGCGATGCCGCCGAGTTGGGCGAACTGACCCGGCGTGGCGCCAGGACCGGTCGCCGCGACGCCGTGCTCCAGCACCTGAAGCAACTGCTCCTTGGTCAGCGTGATCAGCGTCAGGCCGTTGTTGAACCGCAGCGAGTTGGCGATATCCAGTTGCGAGATCTCGCCCTCGTTCTTGCCGGCCGCCGGGTTGGCCTGCGGCGGCAGGAAGGTGGTGGTATCGCCGTCGTTGATGATCTGGCCGATCGGCGCACGGATGCCGCCGCCGTTCTTGATCGAGACCATGACCGTGTTGTCGAAGTCCTGCGCCGCGGCCAGGTTGGCGTCCGCCGTCAGATTGCCGAAGTTGGTTTCCTGGGTGCGGATCTCCGTTCGGCTGCCCTGCAGGAATACGTCCGTCAGGCCCTGGATGTTTCCGTCCTGGACATTGACGACGTCGGTCACGGCATCGGTCAGGTCCTTGACCTTGTCGGCGACCGTACCCTCGGCGAAGGCTGCGTCCAGCGCCTCCTGATCGCTGAGCGCGCCCTCTTCGTTGTACAGGTCGATGACGCCCTCGTCGGTCGTGGCGAAGGTGCCGGAGACATTCTCGTCGACGCTGGCCGGGATGACGTTGCCGTCGGCGTCGAACTCGATCACCAGCCGGCCGACATAGCTGTATTCGCCGTCGGTGCTGACGATCGCGACCGGATTGCCGTCCGCGTCCTGGGTAAAGAGCGGATAGTCCGGCACGTCCGGCGTGTCGCCTGGCTGCAGGCCGCGCGCGACGTCTTCGTCGTCGGCCACGATCGTGTCGGAACCGCCGGCGATGATCACGTCGACGCCACGCAGCAGCGTCGCGAGTTCCTGCTCAAGCTGGAACTGCTGGAGGTGGCTGGTCAGGATAATCTTGTTCACACCCAGGTCGGTCAACCGGTCGATCTCCACCTGCAGGATCGCGGCCAGGGCCGACATGTCGTTCGGGTCGCCTGGCACATTACCGTTGACGCCAACCGGCTCCGGCGACGAGATCGACTCGAGCAGCGGTGTGGTCGCGCCAATCACGCCGACCTCCTCGCCGTTGACGTCAATGATGGTCGACGGCGCGATCTTCGGTTGGGCCGGCCCGCCGTCGCGCGCCGTGGAAAGATCCGTCTGGAAGTCGGTGTTCAGCAGGATCTCGTTGGTGAACAGGTCGGCCAGGTCGGACGAACCGCTGAAGTCCAGGTTGGCCGACAGGTACGGGAACTGGATGCCCGGCCAGTCGACTTCCTGCAACAGGTTCAGCAGGTTGGTGGTGCCGCCCGGGTTGCCCGGATCGAAGTTGATGATGTTCTCAACGACGTCCGGACCCAGGTCGAACTCGTGGTTGCCGAGCGCCGACGCGTCGAAGCCGATCAGATTCATGATGGAGATGTCGACACGGCCGGAGAAGTTGTCGATCTCCGAGAAGAAGTCGAAGTTCCCGTCGCCGTCGATGTCGGTGTCCGGCTCGCCGTTCTCGTCGACCAGGTCGAAGAACTCGTTGTAGAAGTCGACGAAGATCGAATTGAAGCCGAAGTCGCTGGCGGCGTTGAAGAACGGGCCGGAGATGTAGTTGTCGCCGGCCGAGATGGTGATGCTGTTCTCGAACTCAGATTCCAGCTTGGCTTCTATCGCGGCGAAGTTCGGCGCCGCGGCGATCGCGTCGATACCGCCTTCCAGGTCGGAGGCGTGCAGGATCTGAAGCTGGAAGCTCGACGGGGTCTCATCGAGCTCGACCTCGTAGATGGTCGTCGTGCCGCTCACCTCGTTAGCGACCGCGACCAGCGGCTTGCCGTTCGGGCTGTCGTCGGCGTGGATGAAGGTCAGGCCTTCAGGCCCGAGGTCGCCGGCGGTGCCGAGCTCCGGGTCGCCGCCGAAGTCGCGGTTGTTGATGTATTGCACGAACTCCGGCTCGGTCGGGTCGGAGATGTTGTAGACCATGATGCCGCCGACCCGCTCCAGGCCGACGAAGGCATAGTGCTGGCCGTCGATCTCGCCGATGGTCAGGCCCTCGGGCTCCGGACCCTTGTTGTCGCTGCGACTGTCGAAGCTGTCGTTATCGTCGTTGTTGGAATTGAAGAACTCCGGGATGTGCTCGGCGATGATCTGCTCGAACTGGTCGCCGCTGTCGAACACCAGGTTGCCGCGGTCGTCCCAGATGGAGAAGGAGCGGCCGCCGAAGGCGAAGAGCTGGTCGAAGTCACCGTCGCCGTCGATATCGCCGTCGATGGCGGAAACCTCCAGGCGGCCGAGATTCTCGTCGAGCTGCAGTTCCGCCGCGTTCGGGAACGCCTCCGGGTCGAGCACGATATCCTTGACGCGAACATCCTCGTCGCGGGAATCGCCCTCGTTCGCGGTGACGTAGAAGGTCTTGCCGTCGATCACGTAGGAGTCGATCGCATCCGGCTGGAACATCGTGTAGATCGGCGCGTTCGAGATGTCGATGCCGTCCTTGTCGCTGGCGTCCAGGCCGTTGCCCTCGAACGAGATGATGCCGAGCACCACGGGCAGCGTCTCGTCGGTCAGGCCGAGCGTGCCGTTGTCGGTGTCGATATCGCCGGTCAGGCTGAAGTCGTTGTCGTTCAGCACCGCGAGCGAGCCGTCCGGCAGAATGGTCAGGCCCTCCGGCTTGTCGCCGGCCTGGTAACCGAGCGACGGCAGGTTGGCGACCTTGACCTTGTTGACCGCGTCGATGCCGAGATCGGCCAGTTCGTCGGCGGTCAGCGATTCCAGGGTCTCGCCGGGCGGCAGCGCCGGCGCGCCGGGGTCCAGCAGGTTGGTGGCGCCTTTGAGGTCGATCTCGAAGATGAACTTCTTGGCGCTGTCCTCCAGCGACGAGTCGCGCTCGATGACGAAGAACTTGCCGTCGCCCGCGTAGACCGCGTCGCCGATCTTGTCGACCTTGGAGTCGCGGAAGTCAGAGCCTTCCAGCAGGTAGACGAACTCCTGCACCGGCTCGCCGGTGGCGATGTCGATGCCGAGGATACGGATCACGTCGGAGCCGTCGCTGGTCGCCCGATCCGGATTGGCGAGCGGCGTCTGGATGAAGGCGTAGACGATGCCGGCCTCCTCATCCAGCGCGACCGCCTCGAAGCCCCGGTTGGGTCGACGTTCGGCATATTCCTCCGGCAGCGTCTCGGCGCCGAAGCTGCCCTGCACCTCGCCGGCGAGCGCCGCCGTGCCTTCCGGCACGAAGCGGTTGATAAGCAGGCCGTCCGAATTGAACTGGTAGATCGCCGGACGGTATTCGTCGACCGTCCAGATGTCGCCGTTGCCGGCGAACACCACGCCTTCCATGTCGGCGCCGAACGGGTCGAGCTCCAGCGGATTGCCGAACAGGTCGACCGGCTCTTCGTCCTGGCCGTCGATGTTCGGCCGGCCGGTGATCGGGACCTCGTTGCCCATGCTGTCGAACCGGGTGAGGAACGTGCTTTCGGTGAAGGTCGCCTCGCCCGTCTCCGGGTCGACCTCGAAGTACTCGATGCGCGCCTGATAGTCCGGCAGCGCCAGCGGCCGTTCGTTCACGCCGTCGCCGTCCACGTCCACGGTATCGGCGTTCGGGCCACGGTCCGGCACGGTGGCGAACGTCCACTTGCCGTCCTCGGTCGTGCCGACATAGTGCAGGCCGGACAGGCCGCCGAGCTTAATGGTTTGGCCGGCATCGGTGGTGCCGAGGTCCGGCAGCGCCGAAGTGAGGTCGAACGTCTGCAGGGTCGGCGCGCCCTCGTCCCGGTTCTGCACGCCGAGCGGAACGAGGTCGACAACCTCGCCGGTTTCCAGGTCGATGACGCCGAAAGCATTGTTTTCCTGCAGAACGACGAAGGCGGTCTTGCCATCGCCGGACACGGAGATGAATTCCGGCTCAACGTCCTCGCCGACCGACTTGCCCGGGAAGATGCGCACGCCCTTGGCGATGAACTCCTCCTCGCGCCCGTTCAGGCTGGTGAAGTCGACGTCGATCGCCTCGGCATCGTCGAGACCGTTGGACAGGTCGATGATGCTGATCGAGCCGTTCGGGTCGACGCCGTCGTCCGGCTCGCCCTCATTGGCGACCAGCAGGCGCATGCCGTCGTCGGTGAAGGTCAGCATGTCGGGCAGCGCGCCGACCGACACCGTCTTCAGCAGGTTGCCGTCGGCATCGAAGAAGGCGACGATGCCATTCTCCGTCGATGTCGTGTCTTCCAGCGCGACGGCGACGATGCCGTTATGCACGTCGACGCTGTTCGGCCCGCCGGTCAGCGACAAGTCGATCTGGAAGACCTGCTGCGGGTCGGTCGGGTCGCTGATGTCCAGCACGTCGACGGTGTTCTCCGCCGAATTGGTGACGAACAGCCGCTGGGTTTCCGGGTCGTGGGCGACGATCTCCTGCGCGCTGTCGTCGAAGATGCCGGTCTCGTGGGTGCCGATCGCCTTCAGCGTGATCTCGTTGGTCGGCTGCGGCGCGCTCGGGCCGTCGAACTTGATGCGGCCGATCAGCGGCTCGTGGTCGCTGCCGAAGCTGGCGAAGTCGTTGTTGACGTGAACGATGTCGAACTCGGTCTTCTCTTTCAGGTTTTCGGTTACCAGGAAGTGGTCCAGCACCTGGGAGTTGCCCTGGAAGTTGAAGGTGTAGACCTCGTCGTCGTCCAACTCGTCGATCTGGTCGAACAGGATCTGCTCGTCGCCTTCGCCCTTGAGCAGCGGCAGCGGCTCCGAGAACTCGAAGTCGTTCAGGTCGCCGAGCACGATCACCTTCGCGTCCGGATCGGCATCCTTCAGGCCCGAGACATGCTCGTTCAGGGCTTCGGCCTGCAGCTTGCGCTCTTCGTTGCCGGCGTTGACGAACGGCTGGACGGCGCCGTAGATCGGCGTGCTGCCGAACTTCGAGGACCAGTGATTGTTGATGACGGTGAACTGCTCGCCGTTGAATTCGAATTCGGCCTGCAGCGGAATCCGGGAGCCGTCGAAGGCCTCCAGGTCGTCCAGCGCCTGCACCGAGCCGTCCACCAGATCGACCCGGTCGTCGTTATAGAGATAGGCGACACGGATGTTGCCGCCGGGCTGGCCGCCCTGGGTGCCGTCTTCCGGTGCGACGTCGAAGAAGGAGTATGTCGGACCGCCGGCCGCCTCGATGGCATCGACCAGCGCCTGCAAGGTCTGGCTCGCATCCGTGGTGCCGTCGTTGACGGTGCCGTTGTTGTCCTGAATCTCCTGCAGCGCGACGATGTCCGGCGACTTCAGGTTGTTGACGAACTGCTGCGCCAGCGTTTCGATCTGCGCCACGTCGCTCGGGTCGAGGTTGAGCACGTTGTAGCTGGCGACGGTGACCTGGTCGTCGGTGCCGACCAGATCCGTGGTCTCCTGCTCCAGCCCGCCGTCGACGACGTCGAATTCCTCGGTCGGCGCGACTTCGTAGTTGCCGAAGCTGTAGGTGACCACGCCGGTGACGTCGCCGAGCTTGTCGCCGACATCCACGGTTTCGGAAAAGCCGGGCAGAATGCCGCCGTCGAAATCGATCTGTATCCGCTCCGGATTCTGATCGTCTTCGCCAAGCTGGATGCCGCCACGGCCGTTCAGACCGGTTGCGTTGTCGCCAGTATCGGCGACGGTCCAGATCTCGCCGAAGCCGTTGGTCGGCGCAACCGCCACCGCGTCCGGCACGGTGACACGCATGCCCTCCAGGCTTTCGTAGAAGTCGATGCCATCGGTTCCCGGATCGAACGAGCCGAACGCGTCGTCCTCGACCACCTCGGTCGGCGCCTGCCTGCCGCCTTCGCCCAACACGACGGCGTCCGGCACCTCGACGTTCTCCAAAACCACCTCGACGACCGGCGAGCCGGTGATCTGCGTGATCGACAGGTTGGCGGTGTCCTCACCGCCGGGGAAGAACTCGTCGACGCGACCTTCCACCGTCACGAAGTTGCCGACCGAGACGCCCGGCGCGCCGCCGGTGAAGACGAAGATGCCGTCCGACGTCGCGATATCGCCGTCGCCGGCCGAGTCCTGCATGTAGAAGCCGTTCGAATCGACGGCCGTGACCACGCCGAGCGTGCTGACCGTCTGACCGACGAAGGCAGAGACGTGGCCCGCGCCCTGGATATCGTAGATGCGGACCAGCGGCGGCTCGACCGGGTCGGGCTCGTCCGGGTCATCGACATCCGCGCCAAGCGCGTTCAGAGCGCCTGGCGTGTTCACCGCCTCTTCGTCGGCGGCGACGTTGAACAGGCCGGGCAGGCCTTCGCCGAAAAAGTCATTCCGCACCCAGTCGGCCGCGGTGTCGGTGTCTATCCCGTTCGGAATCCGGGAGGCGCCGCCGACATCGAACACACCGCCGTCGAAACCGGCGTCAAGGACCGTCGAGGAATAGGTGATGTCGCCGTTGGCGACCGCGTTGGAGTCCGTCACCGCCACGCTGTCGGTGATTTCCGAGAACGGCATCGCGTCGATTTCGCCGTCATCGAACGTGTCCAGGTCCTGGCCGACCGTTCCGGTGAAGTCCTTCACCAGCAGCAAGGTTTGGGTACCGTTCTGGAACTGGCCGACCGTGAAGTCGCTGACCCAGATGCCATCGGCGTTGGTCGAGCCAACCCGCGTCGCGCTGGTAATCGTGCCCGCGGCCGGGGAGTTGTCCCCTTCGATCTGCAACACCCAGAAATCGGAAAGATCGGTGTCCGGGTCGCCGAAAATCTCGACATACTCGCGGAAGTCAGTCCCGGTGTGATTGCGGACAAACTCGTTTATGACCGGATTTTGCATGGTGACGCGGCTCCAACCCTGATTGACCAAACACGCGGCACCGGTCGAGCGTACGCACTTGAACGTCAGCGAGAGGCAACTTCCCCCGCCCGACACAGACCGCGATGACTTCAACTTGAGGCCGAACCGGCCCCGAGAACGTGGTTAACAAAAGCTTAATCGGCCGCGACTATGGCGAGCGTTCGTGAAGCTTGGATGACAACGCGATTGCAGCTTTGCGAAAACGGCTCCGGTCCACGAGGACCGCGAAAACCTGACGAAAAAGTGAAGCGCGCGCGCCTGTTCGACGAATGCCGTCGGCCACGCCCTCGGCAGACGGTGGTGCCCGCCCGTAATCATATAATCATGTAGATGTAACCGACCCGTCACGCGGCCTCCCTACGGTCCGCCCGAACAAGCTGGCCAAGACCGGCTTTACCGTGGGGGCGTGTACATGACCGGGGTCGATATCCGATCCATCGACAAGCGTTTCGGCGACACGCCCGTTCTGCGCGGCGTATCACTCAATATCGGCGAACGAGAGTTCATGACACTGGTCGGCCCGTCTGGCTGCGGCAAGTCGACCCTGCTGAGAATAATTGCGGGACTGGAAAGCCAGAACGGCGGCAGTATCGCCATCGGCGACCGCACCGTGGACGGCGTCGCGCCGGCCGAGCGCGACGTGGCGATGGTGTTCCAGTCTTACGCGCTGTATCCCCACCTTACGGTGGCGGAGAACATCGCGGTTCCCTTACGCATGCGCCGCCTGTCCTTTGCCGGGCGCCTGCCGGTCGTCGGCGCGGTCATGCCGGGTGGGCGAGAGATGCGCCGAGAGATCCAGCGGGACGTGCAGGATATCGCCGCGTTGCTGGACATCTCGCATCTGCTGAACCGCAAACCAGGCCAGCTCTCCGGCGGGCAGCGCCAGCGCGTGGCGCTCGGCCGCGCCATGGTGCGGCGGCCGAAAGCTTTTCTGATGGACGAGCCGCTGTCGAACCTGGACGCCAAGCTCCGGGTCCATATGCGCGCCGAAATCGCCCAACTGCACCGCCGGCTGGACACCGCGTTTGTCTATGTAACCCACGACCAGGCCGAAGCCATGACCATGTCCGACCGTCTGGCGGTAATGATGGACGGCGAGATCCTGCAGGTCGCCTCCCCCGACGAGGTCTACCGCGACCCGGCCGATATCCGTGTCGCCGAATTTATCGGCAGCCCGGCGATCAATATCCTGCCCGTAGAGCTGCGCGGCGACGGCGCCGTCTCGCTGTTCGGCCACACGCTCCCGTTGGTCGCCGAGATCGGCTATGCCGGAGCCGCCAAGATCGGCCTGCGCGCGGAACACCTGCATCTCAATATGACGGGCGGGGCCGACCTTGGCGGACGCGTTATACACACCGAGAATCTCGGCTCGGAAGTTCTGCTTCACCTCGACGTCTCCGGCTGCGCGGCACCAGTCGTCGCGCGCCTCGCGCCGGAACAGGCAGCCGGCATCGCCGTCGGCGACGACGTCAGCCTGGATGTCGCTCTGGATAAAGCATTGCTGTTCGCAGCGGGCGGCCACCGCCTGACGGCCACGCCGGCGCCGGAAGCAGGTCTGGCCGCCCATGGCTGACCAGGCAATCAGCAGCGGCATCGCCGCTGCGCCGACGCGGCCCAGGGACGGCGAACGGACCGTCCGCCACGGCGCGGTCGCCGGCCTGTTGGTCGCACCAGCCACCTTTCTGATCTTCCTACTGCTGATCGGCCCGGTAATCGCGGTCGTCGGCATGTCGTTCACCGATTACCAACTCGGCGAGACGACGCTGAACTTCGTCGGCCTGGCCAATTACCGCGAGATGATCGAGAGCGAGGTGTTCTGGAAGTCGCTCGCCAACACACTGATTTACGTCGCCGTGGTCGTTCCGGTTTCGGTGTTCCTCGGCCTCGGCTTCGCGCTGCTGATCCAAAGCTGCACGATCGGCAAGGCGTTTTACCGCGCGGTCTATTTCCTGCCGGTCATGGCGACGCTGGTCGCCATGGCGATCGTCTGGAGCGTCGTGTTGAACCCCGACTTCGGATTGCTCAACCTGACGCTCCGGCTGTTCGGCATCGACGGCTTCAATTGGCTGAACGATCCCGGCACGGCGCTGCTGACGATCTGCGGCATCGGCGTCTGGCAGGCGCTCGGCTTCAACATGGTGCTGTTCATGGCCGGCCTGGGCGCCATCCCGCGCGACCTGTACGACGCGGCGGAGATCGACGGCGCCGCCATGGCTCTAGACCGTTTTCGCACCGTCACATGGCCGCTGCTGGGACCGGTGACCATGTTCGTCGTGGTGATCACCGGTATCCGCTCTTTCCAGGTGTTCGACACCGTGCATGTGCTGACCAAGGGAGGGCCGAACAAGGCGACCGAGGTGTTGATCTACAGCGTCTACGCCGAGGGCTTCGAGTTCTTCCGCTCTGCCTACGCGGCGACGCTGGTCGTCGTCTTTCTGGTCTTCGTCATGGCGCTGACCGTGATCAAGGCGCGGGTGATCGAGCGCCGGGTGCACTACGGATGAGCGCGCGACAAACCCACCCCGTCGCCTCGGTCGCGCGCCACGCGGTGTTGTTGGCCGGCGCCACGGTGATCCTGGCCCCGTTCGTCTGGATGGTCTCGACCTCGGTCAAGCCACCGGACGAGGTGTTCAGCGCCGAGCTTCACCTGATCCCGAAGAACTTCTACGGCGTGGAGAACTACCGCGAGGCGTTCACGGCGATACCGCTGGTCCGCTACATGCTGAACGGCGTCATCGTCACCGCTTCGATCTTCGCTTTGCAGGTGCTGATCGCGCTACCGGCGGCCTACGCGCTCGCCAAGCTGCGCTTCCTCGGCCGCGAAACGCTGTTCGCGCTGGTGCTGTTCTGCCTGCTGATCCCGCCGCACGCGGTCGCGATCCCGGTCTACCTGCTGTTCTACAAGCTGGGCATCCTGGATTCCTACGCGGCCCTGGTCGTGCCGTGGACGATATCGGTCTTCGGTATCTTTCTGATGCGCCAGTTCTTCAAGACCGTGCCCGACGACCTGATCGACGCCGCGCGCATGGACGGAATCGGCGAGTTCGGAATCGTCTGGCGGGTGATGCTGCCGACCGCCGTGCCGGCCCTGGTCGCCTTCGGCATCTTCTCCGTGGTCGCGCACTGGAACGACTATTTCTGGCCGCTGATCGTGCTCAGCTCGCAGGAACTCTACACCCCGCCGCTCGGCGTCGCCGCCTTCCGCAACGAGGAATTCGGGAACGCCTATGGCCCGCTGATGGCGGCGGCCACCGTGATTATCGCCCCGCTCGTCCTCGCCTTCCTGCTGGCGCAGCGGCGTTTCATCGAAGGCATCGCCTTCACCGGCATGAAGTAGTGCAAACCGCGCATAGGAGTGAACGCGCCATGAAGAAGTCCCTGATAGTCGCGGCGGCCGTCGCAGCCGGTTTGGGCACGGCCCATGCCGAGACCACGATCGAGGTGCAGTACCCCTACGGGCACCTGTTCAACGAAACCCACGAGGTTATCTACGAGGCGTTTCGGAAAGAACATCCCGACATCACGGTGAAGTTCCGCTCGCCGTACGAAAGTTACGAAGACGGCAGCCAGAAGGTGCTGAAGGAAGCCATCACCCGCAAGATGCCGGACGTCACGTTTCAGGGCCTGAACCGCGTCCGCGTGCTGGTCGAGCGCGATCTGGCGCAGCCGCTGGAGCCGTTCATCGCCAAGGAAGCCGACTTCTCCAAAGAGGGCTATCACAAGGCGATGCTGGACATCGGCACCTACGGCGGCCAGGTCTACGCGCTGCCCTTCGCCGTCTCGCTGCCGATCGCCTATTACAATCTGGATCTGGTCAAGCAGGCCGGTGGCGACCCGAACGACCTGCCCGATACCTGGGAGGAAGTAATCGCCCTTTCCAAGAAGATCGATGCGCTGGGCCCCGACACGCACGGCATGTTCTTCGGCTGGAACATCACCGGCAACTGGTTCTGGCAGGCACTGAACTTCAGCCAGGGCGGCGCGATGCTGGACGCCAAGGAACAAAAGGTGGTGTTCGGCGGCGACATCGGCAAATGGTCGATCGAGACCCTGGCGCGCTTCAACAACGAAGCCAAGATGCCCAATCTCGGCCTGAAGGACTCATTCCAGGTGTTCGTCGCCGGCAAGGTCGGCATGTTCTTCTGGTCCACGTCGGCGCTGGCCAACATCTCGAAGCAAGTCGGCGATAAGTTCGTCATGCAGACCGGTCCCTATCCCAGCGTCAAAGCGGATATCGGCAAGCTGCCGGCCGGCGGCAACGGCGCAGTGATGCTGGCCACCGACCCGGAACAGCAGGCCGCGGCCTGGGAATTCATCAAGTTCACGACCAGCGGCCGAGGCGCGGCGGTCGTCGCCGAGACCACCGGATACATGCCGCCGAACCGGAAGGCCAACGAGCTTTACCTGAAGGACTTCTACAAAGCGCACCCGAACCATATGGCGGCGGTCAAGCAGCTTCCGCTGCTGACCAACTGGTACGCGTTCCCGGGCAAGAACGGTCTCAAGATTACGGACGTGATCTACGACGACATGCAGTCGATCGTGACCGGCCAGCGCGCCGAAGAGCCTTTGAAGGTTCTCGAGGACATGGTGCGCGACGTCCAGAAACTGTTGCCTGAAAAGACTTCCTGAGAGGCCCCCTGCCCTGGCGGGTCGATAGTAGCCTTTAATATCGATCCGCCTTCTTTTTTCCACGGCACGAGAACCCTGATGAAACTCATACACATCACTGACACCCACCTGGTCGAGCCGGGCGGCATTCTCTACGACCTGGATCCGCGCCAACGATTGGACGCCTGCATTGCCGATATCAACGAACAGCACGGCGACGCGGAGCTTTGCGTCATTACCGGCGACCTGACCCATTGGGGCGAAGCCGCCGCGTACCAAAACCTGAAGGAAAGCCTTGCCGCCCTGACCGTTCCGGTGGTGCCCATATTGGGCAACCACGACGACCGGCCGACATTTCGCGAGTACTTCCCCGATGCCCCGGTCGACGCCGATGGCTTCATTCAAGGCGTCCAGGACGTTTCAGCCGGCCGCTTTCTGTACCTGGATACCAACCTCGAAGGCACGCATGCCGGCTGGTACTGCGACAAACGGTTTGCCTGGCTCGAGGAACAGTTATGCGCTGCAGACGGTGCGACGCCGCTTTATCTGTTCATGCACCACCCGCCGTTCGACATCGGCATGCCGTCGCTCGACGCGATTGGGATCGCGCAGGCCGACGCGTTCGCGGCGCTGATTGAGCCGCACCGCATCAAGATCCGGCACCTGTTCTTCGGCCACGTGCACCGGCCGGTATCCGGCAGTTGGCTCGGCATCCCGGTCTCCACGCTACGCGCCACCAATCATCAATGCTGGCTGGATTTCCGCGATGTCGAAAATCCGCTCGGCAGCCACGAGCCGCCGGCCTACGCCGTTGTCCTGATCGACGACCGGGCCGTTGTCGTGCACAGCCACGATTACCTTGACCGGAGCCCGAAGTTCGACATGGGCGCGCAGACCGAGGCCGAGCGCGATATGAGCACGCGGCTGGTATCCTGAGCGCGGGAATAAGCCAATAGTCGATACATATTCAGCAATGGGAGAGAAACAATGCGTCAGACGTTGAAAGCCCTGTCTCTGGCAGCCGCCGTGATGCTGCTGGCCGGCGCCGCCCAGGCGGCGGATAAGATCCGTTTCGCGATCACCGACCTTGTCGGCCTGGAACAGGTGCAGCGCGAGTTCGGCAAGTTTCGCGATGTCCTTAGCGCCAAAACCGGCCTGGAGATCGACTTCTATGCCGTTACCAATCGCACCGCGGCCGTCGAGGCTCTCCGCAGCGAGAAGATCGAATTCGTCCTGACCGGACCGGCCGAATATGTCGTCATGCACAAGAAGACCAAGGCTTATCCGGTGGCCGGATTCTCGCGCCCGGACTACTTCTCCGGGATCGTCGTCCTGGCCGACAGCGGCATCACCTCGGTGCAGCAACTGGCCGGCAAGCGGGTCGCGTTCGGCGACGTCGGTTCAACCTCCAACCATCTGGCGCCGATGCAGGTGCTGGCCGACTACGGCCTGGACCCGCGCAAGGAAGTGAAGCCGATGCATATCGGCTACAACACTGCCTGGGAAGCGCTTAAGCGCGGCGACGTCGCGGCCCTCGGCACGAACTACGGCAAATTCCTGCGCTTCCGGGGCAAGGAAAAGGAACTCGAGCCCGGCGCCTATCGGGTTATCGCCCGCGGTCCCGACCTGCCCAACGACGTACTGCTGGCCGCGCCGCATGCCGACAAGGCGGTTGTCGAGACCATGCGGAAGGCCTTCGCCGAGCACTCCGCCGAACTGGTCGACGCCATTCTGGTCGGCGAGGATAATGCCAAATACAAGGGCATGAAGTTCCTGACGTCAGTTGGCGACAACGACTACAACTACGTGCGGCAGATGTACGCCACGATCGGCTATCCCGAATACGCCGAGTTCGTCGGCGAGTAATGCCGGCCATCGTTCGTTTGGCCGAGACGTCCGCGCCCAAAGCGGCGCGGACGTCCGACTTGCCCATAGACCTGGCTGTCGGCGGGCTTTGCAAGGCGTTCAGAGGCGCCGGACCGGTGCTTTGCGACATCGATCTAGAGATCCGGCGCGGCGAGGCCGTGGCCCTGATTGGCGCCAACGGGTCCGGCAAATCGACCCTGCTCCGCTGCGCGCTCCGCCTGATCGAGCCGGACTCGGGTTCGGTTCAACTGTTCGGCTCGGACGTCGGCAAAGCCAGCCGCGCGAGGCTCTGCCGCCTGCGGGCCCGCGTCGGACTGGTCTCGCAACGCCACAACCTCGTGCCGCGTTTATCCGTGCTGAGCAACGTGCTTCACGGCGCGCAGGCCAGGCGGAGCGGGCCGCGTATTTGGTATCAAAGCTTGGCGCCGCATACCGAACGGGCGGAGGCTATGGACTGCCTGGACCGGGTCGGCCTGGCCCATCTTGCCGGCCGCCGCGCCGACCAACTGTCCGGCGGACAGTCGCAACGGGTCGCCATCGCACGCGCCCTGATGCAGGCGCCCGACCTGGTGCTGGCGGACGAGCCGGTGGCGAGCCTCGACCCGGCCGCCGGCGAAGAGGTGATGCGGCTGTTCGTCGACCTGACGCGGTGGCGGGGGCTGACACTGGTGTTCGTCTCGCACGACCTGGACCACGCCCTCACCTATGCCGACCGGGTGATCGGCCTGCGCGGCGGCCGTCTGACGCTGGACCAGCCCGCGGCGCGGCTGGATGTCGACGCACTGCGCGGAATATACGGCTAGGCGATGGCGACAAACGACCACGTCGCCGCGCCCGCCCGGTTCGGCCGGCCGGCTCCGGCACGCTTTCTCGCCTATCTGCTGGCGGTGTTGTTCTTTGTCGTCTCCGTAGACGGCGCCGGTTTGTCTCTCACCGATTTTTTCAGCGGACTGCCGCACATGGCGCGGCTGGCGGGGGAGATGGTCCCGCCGGACTTCGACCGGCTCGATTCCGTCGCCATGGCGCTACTGGAGACGTTCCAGATGGCCCTGGTCGGAACCGTGCTGGGCGTCCTGGCCAGCCTGCCGCTTGCCGTCGCCGCGACGCGCACCCACGCGCCGCATGCGCTGGTCTACCACGCCGCCCGCACTCTGATCGCCTTCTTCCGCACGGTGCCGGACCTAGTCTGGGCTCTGTTTTTCGTCGCCTCGGTCGGGCTCGGCCCTTTTGCCGGAACGCTCGCCATCATGGTCGACACCATCGGCTTCTGCGGCCGCTTCTTCGCCGAGGCGATGGAAGAGGTCGAGCCGGGCCCGTCGGAAGCCCTGACGGCAATCGGCGCCCGGCGGCTGGACGTGGTCGCCTGCGCCGTACTGCCGGCGGCGCTGCCGTCCTTCATCAATACGTCGATGTTCAGTCTGGAGAAAGCGACGCGGTCGTCGGTGGTGCTCGGACTGGTCGGCGCCGGCGGCATTGGCATCGAATTGAAGGTCGCGATGGACATGTTTCAATACGCCGAAGCAGCGACGATAATTCTCACCATCTTCCTGCTCGTGCTCGGCGTCGAGCGGGCCGGCGCCGCGGTGCGCCGGCGGATCATCTGAAAGGGATAGGCGTGCCAAATTTGAAACCGAACGGTGCTGAACGGGCATCCGCACATCAGGCCTGGGACAGGAACTGGCAGGACGCCGCGGAGCGCAGCGAATGGCTGGACGCGGCCGCCGAAGTCGAAGGCGTCGTGCCGCTATTGCAGGACACAGGGGCGAAGCGTGTCCTGGACCTTGGCTGCGGGGTCGGGCGGCACAGCCTGTTCCTGGCCGGCAAAGGTTTCGACGTCACCGCGCTGGATGCCAGCCGAAGCGGTCTCGACTTTGCGAGACGCGCAGCCGAAGACGCCGGTCTCAAGATCGCCTTTCAACAGGCACAGATGACCGACCTGCCGTTCGACAACGACAGCTTCGACTTCGTGCTCAGTTGGAACGTCATCTATCACGGCGATGGTCCCGTGGTCCGGCATTGCCTGGATGAGATTGCGCGGATCTTGAGGCCTGGCGGGCTGTTTCAGGCAACCATGCTATCCAAGCGCCACCGGCTCTACGGTCAGGGTCGGGAGGTGGCCGCCGACACCTTCGTCATCGAAGACGGCGACGATCATGAGAAGGCGCATCCACATTTCTATTGCGACGCGCGCGGCCTGATCGAGATGATCGATCCCGATTTCGACATGCTGCGGCTTTGCGACGGCGTGGCCGGCGACGAGCCGGGCGCCACCCACCTGCACCTGATCGCCGAGCGCCGTCCCGGCGGACGGCCATAGGTCCCACCAAACAGGCGCCAATAGCATACCCAAGGTTTTCGCGGGACTTGCGGACCCGAAATCGAGGGGTTGGTGGGCCCGGCAGGACTCGAACCTGCAACCAGACCGTTATGAGCGGCCGGCTCTAACCAGTTGAGCTACGGGCCCGGAGTTCGGGTGAGCGAGAAGCGCTTATAGCAAGGCTGGCGCGGACCGGCTAGCCGGTCCAAGCAGGATCGGGAACGATCAGTTATCCAGGAAGCTGCGGAGTTTGCGGCTGCGGCTCGGGTGCTTCAGCTTGCGGAGCGCCTTGGCTTCGATCTGGCGTATGCGCTCGCGGGTGACCGAGAACTGCTGGCCGACTTCTTCCAGGGTGTGGTCGGTGTTCATGCCGATGCCGAAGCGCATGCGCAGCACGCGCTCTTCGCGCGGCGTCAGCGAGGCGAGCACGCGCGTCGTGGTCTCGCGCAGGTTCGACTGGATCGCCGCGTCCAACGGCAGGACGGCATTCTTGTCTTCGATGAAGTCGCCGAGATGGCTGTCTTCCTCGTCGCCGATCGGCGTCTCCAGGCTGATCGGCTCCTTGGCGATCTTCAGCACCTTGCGCACCTTCTCCAGCGGCATGCCGAGCTTCTCGGCCAGTTCCTCCGGCGTCGGCTCGCGGCCGATCTCGTGCAGCATCTGGCGCGAGGTGCGGACCAGCTTGTTGATCGTCTCGATCATATGCACCGGGATGCGGATGGTGCGTGCCTGGTCGGCGATGGAGCGGGTGATGGCCTGGCGGATCCACCAGGTGGCGTAGGTCGAGAACTTGTAGCCGCGGCGGTATTCGAACTTATCGACCGCCTTCATCAGGCCGATATTGCCTTCCTGGATCAGGTCGAGGAATTGCAGGCCACGATTGGTGTAATTCTTGGCGATCGAGATGACCAGGCGGAGGTTGGCCTCGACCATCTCCTTCTTGGCGCGGCCGGCCTCGCGCTCGCCCTGCTGCACCGTCTGGACGATGCGGCGGAACTCGCTCATCGGCATGCGCGCGTCGGCGGCGATGTTGGCAACCTCGCCGCGCAGCTCCTTGATCTCGTCGCGATGCTTCTTGGCGAATTCCTTCCAGCCCTTGGCCTTGACGCGCGAGATCAAGGAGCTGCGCGGCGAGGTTGCCAACATCGCCGCCGCCGAGCGCATGCCGATGAGCGAGTTCCGCCGCATCGTCCAGACGGTGCAGCAGGGCG
>JANQEE010000068.1 GCA_028278525.1 Minwuiaceae bacterium
AACAAACCGCCACAAAACAACCGCGGGGTGGAGCAGCCCGGTAGCTCGTCAGGCTCATAACCTGAAGGTCGTAGGTTCAAATCCTACCCCCGCAACCAAAATCCCCCGCCCCCGTGGCGGGGGATTTTGGTTTAAGGGAGTCGTAGTCGAGCCTGCGCCCATGAAGGCTATGGCTGCGAGCGCAAGCGAGCGCTCATAACTTGAAGGCTGAGGCCGTCAAAAAAGCGCTCCGGGGGAGCGCTTTTAGGCCGAAGCTCGAGCACCGGCGAACAGCCCGCGCAAAGAGCTTGGTCCCAAGGCGGTTATTCGGCTGTGGTTAGTGAAATGACCGCGATGCGGACGAAGCGGACTTACGTTCCAAACCGCGACAGAAACAGAGTTCACACCCGTGAAACAACGGCAAGTTCTTCTGCTTCCGGCGTCCACGGCTCGCCGGTCATAACATCAAGGACTTCCTCTACGACTAGTCCGGCTTCGCGCACTTCGCTCGAGATCATCTCAGGATCAAAATACTGCATCCAGTTGAAAATCTCGAACCGACGCTCCGGCGCGACGATCAGATAACGGTCCAGGGCGATCCTATCCTGATCATAGAGAAAGGTGGTCTGGAAACCGAAGTGGTCGTCCGGTGACCAAAAGTCTCCCATGGGACGGCGTCCGTAGGTCATGATCTCACGCCGTTTCTCGAACTGCTGCGTGGTCGACACATCGAAAACGAATGTCCCGCCGGGGTTCAGCATTCCCTTAATCCGCTCCAGAAGGGCGCGTCGTTTCTCGGGTGGGAGCGTGCAGAAATCACACCAGATCAAGCTAATGACATCTTGCTCATCGGGCAGATCGTCGATCAGATAGTCTGCTTTTCGGTATTCGATATCCAGATTATGGGCGGCGGCTTCGGACCTCGCATAGTCGAGTGAAACGGCCGAGAAATCGACGCCAATCACCCTGGCGCCTCTTGTCGCCATGCGCCTTGCATAGAGACCCGGCCCACAGCCCAGATCGCAGACGTTCTTGCCCGACAGGCCGATCTTTCGGTCAAACCATCCCACAATGTCGTCGATGGTCTGACTCCTGCGCGAGGCCAAGTCAGTGCTCTCGTCCAGATGCGCTTTTAGCATTTGCTGCGCGATCCAGGGATCGGTCCAGAGCATATCGGTTGTGTAACGGGAAAACGGCTCTGGTTTCCGATTGAATTCATTCAGATCTGAATACACGGCAGATTGGCTCCTCTCGATACGGTGCAGCCTAACAGGATCGCTTATTCGAATGTCACCTTGCGGAACCGGGTTCAAGTGAACGCCCGCAACGGGCTCTTTCCGGTTATTGCGGAGTCCGCTACCAATAACCGTTTCTGACCGAGCTCCCACACTCAGGCGCTCTCATAGATTGGACTGGCGCTTTATGCCGCTGCTTGGAAAAGGCCACGCTGCTGTCGACGGTTGCGCTCCCCCGCAGCCAAATCCAGCTAAGAAAATCCAATTAGATCAAAGATAAAACACGGCGGCCCAAAAGCTCGCCTTCTTCGTGTCTCCAAGAATCAACAACTTAGCCCGCAGGTTCAAATCACCCTGCAACCAACAGCGTCCAGACCTGCTAACGACCGGTGCGACCAATTGGTTCGGTTAGTCCCAAGGCGGTCATTCGGCTGTGGCCAGTGGAAAGACAGCTATGCGGGACAAACTTGCCGTCCATCCGAACGAGATGAAAGCCCGCATCTTGGCGTTATGCTGCCCTTTCGGTTCGCGCAAGCAAGAGAGCTGCGGTGCTCATCAGTCCGCCCGAAGCGCGGTTGATGATCCTGCGCCGGAGGGGTGTTAGGGTGTGCGCCCCGACCAGCGTACCAGCCGAAACCCACAGAAGCGCAGCCACTCCTTCAACGAGCAGATAAAGTGCGCCGAGTGTGAAAAGCTGCGGCATCAATGCAGCGCCATCGTTCACAAACTGCGGAAGGAAAGCTGTCAACAGGAGGTAGGCTTTGGGGTTTCCCATTAGCGTCAAGAATTCCCGACGCATCAGGGTCGAAACCTCCGGAGCTTCGATCTCTGTAGAGACTTCGGCAGTCCAGAATTTCCACGCGAGATAGAGAAGATAGGCGACGCCAATCCACTTCAATGCGACGAAGGCGAATTCGGAGGTTCGGAGCAACACATCGAGGCCCAGAGAGACCAAGACGACAAGGACGGCCCACGCAGCCAAACGACCAGATATACCTTTGGCGGTCCGCAGCCATCCAGCCTTGGTTGCGGAAACGAAGGCCAGCAGATTGTTGGCTCCCGGCGACGCCCCGAGAAGCAGCGCTGCCGGAAGAAAGACTAGAAGCTGTTCAAGCGTCACGGTCAAATCCTGTTCGTCCATCAGAACAGTATAGGGTAGGAACTATGAAAGGCATCATCCCAAAGAAGCGGCCATTAGTGTGAGCCGTAGGATCAGGCAACCTGGGCTCTTTCCGGTCATTGGGGGTCCGCTACCAACGGCCGCTTCTGACCGAACCGTCACACTCAGGTGTTCTCATAGGTTGGATTGGCGCTTTATGCCGCTGCTTGGAAAAGGCCATGCTGCTGTCGACGGTTGCGCTCCCCCGCAACCAAAATCCCCCGCCCCCGTGGCGGGGGTTTTTTGGTTGTGGGAGTCGTATTCGAGTCTGCGCCCATGAAGGCTATGGCTGCGAGCGCAAGCGAGCGCTCATAACTTGAAGGCTGAGGCCGTGTAGAAAAGGCTCCGGGGGAGCCTTTTTAGGCCGAAGCTCGAGCACCGGCGAATAGCCCGCGCAAAGAGCGCGGACGGCTCAAAGCCTACACCCGAAACCATCGATAGCAGCACCCGCCCATCCACAGGATCGGCGGGTGTTTTCTTGCTCGCCGCCAGCGTCAGGATTCCCGCCAGATCGCCTTCAAGCAGCCGCCTGTTGACCGCTGGTGCGGGGGCGGGGCGATGCCGCCGCCTGGAACCTGTACCACAGTTTCGGCTTTCGCCCCCTGACCCGCACCTGCCGCAGATCTAGGCCGCGTACTGGCGCGCGTCGCGCGCCGTTGGGCAGGGCCGTACAAAAGTTAGTTTGCTAACACTTGAACAATAGTTTAATTGTATAAATATGATGGATGTTGGATTGAAGTCAGATCAAAGGGCCCAACTGGCTGAGACCTTCGGTCTGCTGGCAGATCCGACACGCCTGTCGATCGTGGTGGTCTGTATGGAGCGGGAGGTTGCGGCCGGTGACATCGCCGAAGAGTTGGGTCTCTCAGCTTCACTGGTCAGCCACCACCTCCGTCTGTTGCGGGCCGCGCGCATGCTACGGGCGGAGCGGCGGGGCAAGCAGGTGTTCTATTCGATGGCTGATGCCTGCGTTCGTGACGTTCTCAAGATTATGATCAACCACCTGTTCCTTCACGAACAGGTCGGTTCCGATGAGCCACACGAAGGAGAAGATTGATGGTTAATGTGACCCAGCAGAAGTGCGCCTGCGCCGATTGTGTCTGCATCGTCGAGGTGAAAGACGCCGTGAAGAAGGGCGAGCGCAACTATTGCAGCGACGCTTGCGCTGAGGGCCACCCCAAGGGCGCCGGCTGTGAGCACACCGGCTGCGTCTGCCACGGCTGACGCCAAAAGACCCGGCGGAGCCACGGCCAGGTGGGCCTGCGCTCCGCCGCCGACGACTCCAAGATGCCGGGAGTGCCAGTCGGGCGTCGTCCCTGACCGCGAAAACGCGCAGAATGCTTCGGATTTCCTGATTCGGCGGGGTATGCCAAACCCTGGCGCATCATCCAGGGGTCAAGAGGTCGCAGGTTCAAATCACCCCGCTACCAACCTATTTCCTGGTCGCTTGCTGAGATTCGTCGCCTTGGGTGTTTCCAAAACTCCATTAGATGGTCGGCAAGCAGTCCGCTTGCCGTTGAAAGATCTTCTGCACTGTGCAGCCGTATTTCAGCCGAAGGCAATTCGGGCAGGCCTTCCTCTTGACCCAAGGGGGATAGTGAACTTGGCATCGTCCCCTCTTTCACGACTGTGATTGCCAGGCCCTGCGCTGCGATAGCTTCCACAGCCGAGAGGCTGTGGCTGACGTAGGCCAGGCGCCAAGGCCGCCCCGAGCCGTGCAATGCCTCCATGGCCCAACTCCGAAACAGACACCCTGGGGGATAGAGCGCCACCGGCAAGGGATCTGCTCTACCGAATTCGAAGAGCGGACTTCCAGCCCATAAAGCTCTTTCTTGGCAGAGCAGATGCCCAAGCGTTTCGCCGGCCGGGTGCATCGCAATGACAATGTCATAGTGCGATCCGATCCGATCGAGCATGGACGACGTCAGTCCGGTTTCCATCTGGATTTCGACAAGAGGATAGGAGGCGGAAAAGGACTTGAGCAAAGCAGGCAGGATGATCGTGCCATAGTCGTCCATCACGCCTAATCGAACCGTCCCGGACGTCTCGTGCTTGCGCAGATGCTGAATGGCGGACTGGTTCAGCGCCAGAATCCGCTGCGCATATCCCAGGAACTTTTCGCCGGCCGGACTGAGCTCGACCCGAGTGGTCGTTCTCTCGAAGAGTCTGAGGCCCAGTTGCTCTTCCAACCGTCTGATCTGCGAGCTCACGGCCGACTGTGTCCGATTCAATCGTCGGGCCGCGCTCGTGAACGAACGCTGATCAGATACAGCCACGAAAGCCTGCAGAAGGCTCGGATCGAGTGTCAAGTCACTCATCACAGAAACTGCTAACGCTTAGTCTCTTTATGCATTTGAGTAATAAGTAAAATAGGTTTAGCCATTTGGCAACGTTGAAACCGGGGCGACAGGGGTTGGGAGCCTTGCTGAAATACAAGTGGTTGGAAACCAGTAACGAGGAGGAGCAGCCGCCTGGCCCTCATAGCTTTTCGAGCAGTCTGCGCCTGGGTGTCCGGCGCGCAACGCCGCTGGCGGTGAGCTCGGGTCTCTTCGGGATTCTCTATGGCGCGGCATGCACGGCACTAGGGGTGTCGCCCGCACTCGCGGCCCTGGCATGCGTGCTCGTGTTTTCAGGTGCTGTGCAGTTCGCCGTGCTCGGCATGTTAAGCGAGCCGGTATCCTACGCCGCCATCGCGGTCTCCAGCCTGCTTATATGCAACCGTTTGCTTTTGATGGGCGTTTCGATCGCGCAACATTTGCGTGCGCGGCCCTTTCCGGTTCGGCTTTTTTCAATGTTCGTGCTCACCGACGGTGCTTGGGCTGCGACTATTGCAGAGAAAGAGCAGGTTGACCGCTTTGCGTTCTATGTTACAGCCGGCCTGTGGATTCTTCTCCTTTGGGTCCTGGGGACATTGTTCGGAGCCATTGTGGCCGCAAGCCTCGAAAGTGAGGTGATTTCGGCGCTTCGGTTCGCCGGCGTTCTTTTCCTGGTCCTCCTGCTTTTGTTGGTCGTGCGAAACGCCTCCATGGGACATCTCCCGTGGTCGGCAGCGGCACTTGCTTCTCTTGGAGCAAGCTTCCTACTCCCATTGCCGGCCGCATTCTTGATCGGCGTTTCACTCGGCGCATCGATCGCCTGGTTTCGCGGCGCCGGGGACGGGGACGATGACAACTGATACCCGCTTTCTCATCACCATTGGGATTATGGCCTCCATCGCCTTTGGATATCGCGCTGCCGGGCTGTTGATTGGCACCTATTTGGGAGAAAGCAAAAAGCTTCGCCGTTTCCTCGACATTCTCCCTGCCTGCGCGATTGGCGCTGTTCTCGGCCCATCTTTCGGTGCAATGACAGTCGTACAAGGGCTTGCCCTGATACTTTCCGCAGGCGTCTATTTGGTTACCGCACGGTTTCTCATGTCTTTGATGATTGGCGTCGCGGTTCTTATGTCGGAACAATGGATCGATACGGTTTTAGCCGGTTTTGCGACATGACACGCTCCGGCCTTCGACCTTCGAAAACAGGTCCATCCTTATGTCTTCGCCGGAAAGCGAGCTGAACCTGGTTCCTCAAGGCGAGATCAAAACTCACTTCCCGGGAACGTCGTGCGTAAGCGTTGGCGGCATCAACCTCTCATATCTGGAGAGTGGGAAAGGACCGTTGGTCCTTCTACTCCATGGCTTTCCGGATACAGCCTATACCTGGACACGAACCCTTTCGGTTCTGGCCGATAACGGATATCGGGGGGTCGCTCTGTTCATGCGAGGCTATGAGCCTTCGGACATCCCGGCAGATGGGGACTACACGATCAAGAGCCTGGCGGCCGACGCGCTCTCTGTTATTACTCAGTTTGGCGAAGAGAAGGCCGCACTGGTCGGCCATGACTGGGGCGCTCATACAGCCTATGCCGCCGCTGCGATTGGGGCGGATCGTTTGTCCTGTATCTGCACGCTCGCTATCGCTCCCTACCCGTTGCTCGAGAGCGGTGTCCGAGAATTTTGCGCGCGACCGCATAACTTCTATCTCGGTTTCGGGAAGCCAGCTTGCTGGTGGTTAAGGCGCAACGACTTCCGCGAAATCGATCGGCTATACAAGAGATGGAGTCCGCACTGGCGGGTCCCCGACTCCCATATCCGCAAAGTGAAATCAGTTTTTTCAGACCCAGCGAGGACACAAGCAGCGCTCGGCTACTATAGCGCCCCCTTCTCGGATCGAGATAGAAAGGTGATCGTGCGCAACATAGAGGTGCCGACATTGATCGTCTATGGCACGGACATTCCGCCGGTACGTGAGGACAGCTATGCCAATGCAAGCCAGGCTGTCGACGCTGCTTGCACGGTAAAGGGAATCCCGAAGGTTGGCCATTGGCCGCATTTGGAAGCTCCTGACCTGTTCCAACAGGAGCTACTGGCGTTCCTCCGTGTACACCATCCAGCCGGATAGGCTGGTCGGCGAGCGGCGCGCTACTAGCGCCTGGATCATCGACCTATCGGAATCTCTTGAGCCGCAGACGGCCAAGAGTTCTTCACAACGTCACTGTCCGCGCCACGACACTCGACCTTCCGCTTTGCAGTCCGAACCAGCCGCAAAGGCGGCTTACTCCCAGCGGCCGTTTCTGGCCGACGTCAGCCACTTAGGCGATCTCATGGACTAGGCTGGCCCGTCATGTCGCCGCTTGGAAGAGTACTTGCTGATATCGATGGTTGCGGGGGGCGTATTCGAGCCTGCGCCCAACTGGCGATACGCCCCTTCGCACCGGAACAGAGTGGCGAATAGCCTGCCTTCTGCGAAAAGCGTCGTTTTCAGACATTCCTCCGGGCGATGGATAGTGTCCCTTTTCGGGGTCAAATAGGACGCGGAAACCGAATGGCGTACCGCCTGGCGTTGGCGGGAGGCGGGGAAATTCCCGGTTTTCAGGCCCGATGTTTTTGGCGGTAAGGCTGAGCTAGTCTCAGGATTCTAAGAGGCTGAAGGGGGCGCCGACAGGGCGCCCAGCTTGCGGAGAGACACATGGCGGAGATTCCGGAAAAGGCGAAAGTCGTCATCATTGGCTTGGGCGGGATCGTTGGGGCGTCGGTCGCCCATCACCTGATCGAGCGGGGCTGGGACGATATCGTCGGCATCGATACATCCTCGATCCCGACGGATATCGGCTCCACGTCGCACGCCTCCGATTTCTGCTACGCGACCAGCCACGATTTCCTCTCCTGCTGGACCACGCTCTATTCCATCGATTTCTACGAAAAGATGGGGCACTACGCCAAGGTGGGCGGGTTGGAAGTCGCCCGGGTCGGCGACGACGCCAGGATGGACGAGATCAAGCGCAAGGTCGCGTCGGCCAAGGCCTTCGGCACCGGCGCGCGGCTCGTGACCCCCGCCGAAATCAAGCAGAAGTTCCCCCCGATCGAGGAACACCTGGTGCAGGGGGGCATGTGGGACCCCGACGCCGGGCTTGTCGTTCCGCGGTCTCAGGTCGTGGCCGGCATATTGGTCGACAACGCAGAGAAGACCGGCAAGCTGAAATCCTTCGCAAACACGCCGGCCACCGGCCTGATCGTCGAGGGTGGACGCATCAGGGGCGTCGAGACGCCGCGCGGCAGCATCCTGGCCGACTACGTCATTGTCTGCGCCGGACTCTGGGGGCGTCTTGTCGCCGGAATGGCCGGCGAGGACCTGCCCGTCATGCCGGTCGACCATCCGCTGCTTTGGTTCGGCCCCTACGACGGGTTCGCCGGCACCGGCAAGGACATCGGCTGGCCGCTTCTGCGCGACCAGGGCAACTCCGCCTACATGCGCGACACGGGCGATCCCAAGACGACCGAAGGCGGCATGATCGAATGGGGCTATTACGAGGAAACCGAACCACGCCTCTGCCACCCGCGGGACCTCCTGGACAAAACGCAGGCGCGCCTGTCCCCGTCCCAGCGCGACTTGGACATCGAACAGGTCATGGAACCGCTGGAGCGGGCGATGGAACTGACGCCCGTTCTTTCGGAACTCGGCTACGACGAGAAGCGGTCCTTCAACGGCCTGCTGCAGGTCACGACGGATGGCGGTCCCTCGATCGGTGAAAGCCAGAAAGTGCGCGGCCTTTGGTACGCCGTCGCGATCTGGGTCAAGGACGGCCCGGGCATGGGCAAGCTCATCGCCGATTGGATGACGGACGGGCGCACGGAAATCGACCATCACGCGATCGACTATGCGCGGTTCTATCCTTTCCAGACCGGCGAGGATTTCATCCACGCGCGCTGCACCGAAACGGCGATGAAGATCTACAATCCGGCGGTGCATCCCAGGGAGCCTTTCGCCGGCGGCAGGGGCGTACGCCGCAGTCCCTTTTACGAGCGCGAGAAGGAACTCGGCGGCTACTTCATGGAACTCGGCGGGTGGGAGCGTGCGCACGGCTACGCAAGCAACGAACACCTGCTGGAGAAGTACGGCAATCAGGTCCCGGTGCGCGAGAACGAATGGGACAACCGGCATTTCTGGCGCGTCTCGAACGCCGAGCACCTGGAGATGAGCGCCAACGTGGGCATGGTCAACCTCTCTCACTTCGCCATGTACGATGTGACCGGACCGGATCACGTCGCGTTCATGGAGTATCTCTGCGTCGCCAGGGTCGGCGCCGACAATCAGGTCGGCAAGGGGATCTACACGCACTTCCTCGACGAAAAGGGAATGGTGAAAGCGGACTTCACGGTGTTCCGCATGGAGGATCGCTTCCGTTTCGTCGACGGCGCGGATGCGGGAAACCGGGATTTCGTCTACATGAAACGTATGGCGGAGGATCTCGGCTACGATGTGGAGATTACGGACGTCTCGACCGATTTCACCACCATCGGGCTCTGGGGCCCGAACGCCAGGTCCACTCTGCAGAAGCTGGTGCAAGAGCCGAATGCCCTCGCCCACGAGAACTTCCCCTTCGCCTCGATCAGGCAGATCGAGATCGCCGGCAAGAACGTGACGGCTTTTCGCATTTCCTATGTCGGCGAGCAGGGCTGGGAACTGCACATGAGATACGAGGACGGCCTCGCGGTCTGGGACGCGCTCCGCGCGCTGGACGTCATGGCGTTCGGGGTGGAGACCTATGCGAATTCCCGGCGGATGGAAAAGAGCCTGCGCCTTCAGAACGCGGACCTCCTGACCGAGTACAATCTTCTGGAAGCCGACCTGGCGCGTCCGAAGGTCAAGGATGCGGACTTCGTCGGCAAGGCGGCCTATCTGGAACACCGTGCGCGGGACCATCAGCCGGCCACGCTCTGCACCCTCGTGATGACCGACAACAACGACTCAAGGGGCGTGGCCCGTTATCCCGTCGGCATTCTGCCGATCGTGGACCCGGAAACCGGCGAAACCCTGGTCGACTCGCAAGGCCGCCGTTCCTTCACCACCTCCATCGCCTACGGCCCGTCCGTCGGTAAGAACATTGCGTTGGGCTATCTGCCGCACGAGCATGCGGTCAAAGGCCGGGCCTTCCATGTTGAGTATTTCGGGGAGGCCTACCCGGTCGAGGTGGCCGGGGTCGGATACGAGCCGCTCTACGACCCGGAGAACCTGAAACCGCGCACATAGCCTGGCTTTCCTGCCCCCGTGGCGGAGGGTTCTGGTTGCCGGCGTCGTCGTAGAACCTCTGCCTTGAAGAAGCCGCGATTTGCGAAGACACGTTCGCCGGCCGTCAAGCCTCGGGCGCACCGCCACGAAACGGTTTTAGCGCCGCGTATACGGTTGCGTGAACCGGCGTCGGGACGCCGAATTCCCTGCCCAGGCGGACAACGGTGCCGGACAGCCCGTCAAGTTCCAGCCGGCGGCCGGCTTCAAGGTCGACCAGCTGCGACGCCTTGCCATCGGCCGGATTGGCGTCCAGCGCTTCCATCACAGTGTCGACGACATCCGCATGGAGCGCGACACCCGCGGCGCGCCCGACCCGTTCGGCTTCGGCGATGGCCTCGCGCAGCAACCATCGCATGTCGGGATCGCTGCGCACGGCGCCGACGGTGGAACGCGTCACGCCGGTCGCCGCGCTGCTGCCGACGACAAGCAGGAATTTCTCCCACAACATGACGTCCGTGTCCGGGCTGCCTTCCGCCACGACCCCTGCGTCGCGGAAACGCTCCACCAGCGCCGTTACCCTGGCGCTTTCACCGCCGCCCGGTTCGCCGAAGATAACGTGGGGACGGTTCGCGATTTTTCCGAAATAGGTGATCTCGCCCGGTCCGGTAATGCTGGCCGGAAAGTAGGCGGCGCCCGCCAGCACGGCATGCTCGCCGATTGCGGACTTCAACTGGGCGACGCTTTCAATACCGTTCTGCAGGGTCAGCACCGTCGTGCTCGCGCCGACAATGGGCGCGATGGCCTCAGCCGCGGCAAGGGTGTCGTGGAGCTTCACGCAGAACAACACGACATCGACAGTGCCAAGGTCGGCCGGCGCCTCCGTCGCCCTTAACTCCGTGATGTGAAGGTTCTCTACGCCCCGTATCCGCAACCCTGTCCGGCGCAAGGCTTCCAGATGGGCGCCGCGCGCGATAAAGCTGACATCCTCCCCGGCCGCGGACAATTTGGCGCCCAAATATCCGCCCACGCCGCCGGCGCCCATAACCGCAAATTTCATTCCGCCTTGTCCTCACTGGTGCGTCATCGCTGCGCCCCAGTGATAGTCGACAACCGGCGCGAACGATACCGCCTCCTGGCAAGGAGCGACGGCGTCGATTTCAACGCCTCTGTGTTTGCTCAACCGAGTTCCATTGCCGACAAACCGCCGATGGTCCGGGTTTGGTCCGATGCCGATTCTCCCGCAGTGATACATCGGTAAGCGAAGGATACCGCCGCGCTTTGCGCTGGCGGGCGCCGACACCCGCCGCCAACGATGTTGCGCCGTGGCGCCCGGGTCAACCGAGGGAGACGCCCCGTGTCGAATGCCGAACTCGTAAGCGATCTCATGGTCGAGGTCGGACCGATCCTGGAATTGCACGGGATCGTGGAGATCAATGGAGAGGCGCAATGGGTTCTCGACGTCGATGGCGAACTCGCGGTCGTCGCCGAATATTTCGAAGCCGATAACCGGCTCTTCCTCACCGCCGATGCCGGCGTTCCCGATCCCTCGGCGCGCCTGGTCTGCTACGAGTTGCTGCTCGCCTACAACGCGATGTGGCGGCAGACGGGCGGCGTGCGCATGGCCGTGAACGGCGAAGACGGCGCGGTGCTTCAGATCGCCGACATCGCGGTCGACGGCCTCGACGCGGCCAAGCTCGCCACGGTTCTTCGGAACTTCATCGGCAAGCTCGGCGAATGGATCGACATCATCGAGATGGACCCCGAGCAAAGCGCCGCGAACGCCGCCGGCGCGCCGGCGGCGCCGAACGGCGCTGGCGCGGTGCGCGTCTAGGCGCCGGCGGGCAGCCCCGGGCTTTGGAAGCCAGGCACGCAACGGGCCAACCGACGAGCCAACCGGACTTGGTGGCGCGGCTTATCCGAACCGACAGCGCCATAGGTTCCGGTGGCACCAAAGGAGAGTGCAAAACCGATGTCTGACAAGCACCTTGACTTCAAAAGGATCGTGGACAGATACGCCTTGGCGCCGGACCGGGCCGGAGCCGACATGTCGATACGCGCCGATTTGCCCGATGAAAAAACCGGCGGGCGGAGGGTCTTCGCGGCGCTTCGTTATCGCGGCGTTTGGGGAGGAGCGGCGCGGAGAACCCCCGAACAACTCAAGGACATCGCCGACAGGTACACGGCACAGAACAGGAACGAGGCGGTAGACAAGAAGGTGTCGTCCGAGGAGTGGTCCGTCCTGCTCGAAAACGAGGGGGCAAAAACGGTCCATACGGCGCTGTTGAACTACCTCGGCAATGACCTGCCCCTGGCCCGGCGCGTCTTGCAGGACTACGCGAATCTCTATGGCCGCGATCTGACGACAGCAACCCATGTATCGCGGGCCGATCTGTATCGTTTGGACAAGACGGTCGAACGCGTGCGGAAATCCGCCCGGGACCAACGCGCCGGCGTGATCGTGGTGAACCCGAAGATCGAAGCGACCAAACGCACCGTGCAGATCATCACCGACAAGTTCAAGGCGGCCCAGACCAAGCACCCGCAATACGAAGAGAAGCTGCAGGAGCTGAAGAACCTGCAGGAGAAGCTCGACAAGATCGGACCGCGTGCGAATCCCGACGAAGTGGACGCCATGGCGGAAAAGGCCATTGAAAAGATGGACCTTGCCAAACGCCGCTTCGGCTTTGCCTGGGTCACGTCCGGGGTGAAGGCGAATTTCAGATCGACACTCCAATTGGCGCGCGAAACGCTTGACCGGGAGCTGGGTGGCGAGCCGACGTTGCCCGAGCAGCAGCACTTGCGTTTCGCCACGAACCATGTCGTGGCTCAACTTCTGGGCCATCGCGCGCTCATCGAAGAAAAGATCAAGGATCTGAGCGAAACCATCGAGCGCAATACCAGGTCGGTCCGGCGTGGAGCGGGCGGCGAAGATGATATGCGACGCATGGACCCAACGGATGTCAAAAATCTTGCGCGGGAAATGAAGACGCTGAAAGCGGCGGACGCCGCGATCGGGAAGGCATTGCCGCACCTTGCGAAGTTGCGCAACAACCTGACTCATCTGCGCAGCCGCCCGGACATGGATTACGAGAACGCCCAGTCGGAATTCAACCGCCACCTGCAGGCCGTCGACACCGAACTGCAGAAACATGCGGACGTGCTCCGCAAACACGATATCGAGCACGGCGTGCCCGTCGACGCCCCGGACGACGGGATGCATCTTGGCTTGATGGAACCGGACCCCCGGGAGGCGATTGGCAACCGTCCCAACAGGGCCCGCAGCGCATCCGACGCGATGGCGGTCGTAAGCTATGCGGATGCGTTCACCCGACTCCTGGATGACGACGACGAGGACCCCCTGGCGTCGAGCATGGAGCGGCGCCATTCCATTGCTGAACGGCTGGCCGACAGCACGAAAGACCGTGTCTGGCTATGGACCCCAATGAGCGAGTCTCGGGCAAAGCCCGGTCAGGAGAAGCTCGGCCTCTATCGGAGCGTTCGCGTGCAAAATGCCGAACTGCAAAGAAACGCACATGACTACGCCGATTGGGAGCCCGGCCCCGACGACACACCGCAAATCCTGCGGGAAATGAAGAAGCACGCCGAAGTGAACGATGGCGCGGACCCCTACAGGAGGCGGATCCTGCGGGCCGGGGGGGAGCACAGGCTCGAATTGCTTCGACGGTTTAATGCTGAGGCCGCGAAGGTCGGACACGGCGACGACCAAGGCGACGACGAAGTCCATGGCGGCGACAATCGCAATGGCGACCAACACCACGGCAGTTGGCACAGAATTGCGCGAGCGCTGCTCGAAGACGTCGTTACGAAGCGCTTCAACCGGATGAAGGTCGATGATGCCGAACGCTTCTTCCGAAGAAATGTCTGGCCGAAAGAAATGCTGGACAAGGTTCCGTTCCAGCATTCCACGGCGGAAAACAAAGAGTTCCTGCAGGCGCACCGCGACCTGCAGGCCTCCGCCGAGGTGGCGAAATCAGCGGTCAGAAGTGGCATTAAACTACAACCGAATCAGATTTATGAGATGCGGGAAGCCGCCGAGAAGGTGAAGGTCTACCTCGAAAAGGACGAGGTCTTCAATGCCGGCCTCGAGAACGCGGACGAGTACATCGAGCGACTGAACGATATCGTCGGATTTGCCGCCTACATGGGTGAGCCGCAAGAGGACGAAGTAGAATAGCAGGCTGCTGAAGAAGTCTGCGCCGCCTGATGTTTAGTGAGTCATAGCGAACCGCGATAGTGGCGGCGCATGCACAGCCGCTACGTCCTTTACCCGATATGTTTTGATCCGTCGCATGGGCCCACTGTTCACCCTCACGTAACGGGAGGGTCAAGCCGTCCCGTTTTCAGTCAATCGGCCGGCGCCTTGCCGACCGCCAAGCCGATGCGCATCAGCATGTGCGGCGTTGCGTTGTCCAGCAGGCATCCCTTCCTAAGTTGACATTGTCGACCACGATGGTTCGCAAAGTAGACGGCGTCAACTTCTTCGGTGAGTTCAGATGCCCCACCGACGGTTGCGTGTCTTTTCGACCTCTGACTACAGTGCGCCGGTCTGGTGGACGGTGGCGGGTCGTTCGCCGGCCGGACTCCGAACCGGCCGGCAAGACGCTCGGGCAACGCCGCGGTGGAACTCTCGAACGATGCCGGTATGACCGACCTCTCGATTTACGGTGGCCTGTTTCTCAGCGCCTTCCTGGCGGCGACGCTGGTCCCCGGTTCGTCCGAGGCGTTGTTGACCGGCCTGCTTGTCGCGGGCAATGGCGAACCCTGGCTGCTGCTGGCCGTCGCCAGCACCGGCAACGTTCTCGGCTCCGTCGTCAATTGGGTCTGTGGCCGTTTCCTCTCCGCGTTCCGCGGCCGCTGGTGGTTTCCGGTCTCGCCCCGGCGCTACGACCAGGCCGTCGGCTGGTATGGGCGTTACGGGCTCTGGTCGCTGCTGTTCGCCTGGGTGCCGATCGTCGGCGATCCGCTGACCGTCATCGCCGGCGCGCTGCGCACTTCGTTGCTTCCCTTCGTCATTCTCGTCGCAATCGGGAAAGTCGCGCGGTACCTTTTTGTCGCAGCCATCGCCCTTTCCTGGGCTTGACCTCACATGGCAGGCTGGCGCCGGGTCGAGAAAGACGTCGATTATGCTATTGCGAATGACTTGCACCTGCTGTTAAATCGCGGCGGATTGAATTGTCCGGTGCCGTAGCGTATGCCCGCGGCCGGCCGGACTCGATTGAGGGAATGACCACAGTGCAGGAACCTCTGACTGGCCAGGATTTGGCGGCCGGCCCGGCAACGCTCGGGCCGTGGGAACAGGCGATGCAGTTTTTGCTGGCCGGCGGGCCTGTCGTGTTGATCTTGTTCGGCTGTTCCGTCGTGGCCCTGGCCGTGACGTTTATGAAGTTTTATCAATTCTGGGTTGTGGGCGTGCAGGCGCGCCGCACCGCCCGCCAGGCCGTCGCGCTCTGCCGAGAGGGCCGTATGACCGCCGCGCTGGCACAGGCGGAGTCGGGTAGGGGCGTCGCCGCGGCCGTCGTCGCCCACGCGCTCCGCGGACGGCTTCGCAGCGACCTGCCCGAAGCGGGCGTTCGCGAGGAAGTCTGGCGCGCCGCCGGCGACATGCTGGAACCCCTGCGCAGCCATCTCCGCACGTTGGAGGTCATCGCCGCCCTCGCGCCCCTGCTTGGCCTGTTCGGTACGGTGCTTGGCATGATCGAAGCGTTTCGGCAGTTGGAAATGGCCGGTACTCAGGTCGACCCGTCGATCCTCTCGGGCGGCATCTGGGAAGCGCTGCTCACCACCGCCGTCGGCCTCGCCGTCGCCATTCCGACCGTCGCCGTGCTCAACGTGTTCGAGCGCACGCTGGAACGCCTTGCCCACGATCTGGAAAGCCTGGTGACCCAGGTTTTCACGCAGGATTTGGGCCTTGCCGCGCCGCCCGCCGCCGATTGGACCGCAGATGCAAATGATCTCAGCCCGGCCGTACCCTCGACTGGCCGGTGACACCCGGCGGCGCCGGGCCCTGATCGGGCTGACGCCGCTGATCGACGTGGTGTTCATCCTGCTCGTCTTCTTCATGCTGGCCTCCTCTTTTCTGGATTGGCGGTCGATCTCGCTCGCCCCGCCGGCGAATGTGGCGAACGGTGGCGCCTTGGAAGGCGCGATTTTGGTCGAGCTCAGGCAGGACGGATCGGTTCGCCTGTCCGGCGATCCGGTGTCTTTGAGCGATATCGCCGCGCGCGCCCGTGCCATGGCGGCCGACCGGCCGGACCGGCGGTTCGTCGTCCAGCCGGCGGCCGGGGTGCCGTTGCAGGACGCCATCGCGGTGCTGGACCGTCTTTCGGCGGCCGGCATCGCGCAAATTTCCCTGACGCGGTAGCGGACCGGCAGGCGGCAGACAATGGCACTCCGACGTTTCACCTCGCGCCGATCCGACGACGACCGGATATTGCCGCTGATCAACGTCGTGTTCCTGCTGCTGATTTTTTTCATGCTGGCGGGCCGGCTCAGCGCCGGCGATCCGTTCCGCGTCGATCCGCCGGCATCCGTCAGCGTCCATCCGGCGGAGCAGCGCGATCTGGTCGTGCTCGTCGGCGCCGACGGCCAGCTCGCCTTGGACGGCGAGATCGTCGACGAGGCCGCCCTTTCGGCTCGACTGAAGCAGCGCCTCGGCGACGGCGGCGAAAACCTGGTGCGCGTCAAGGCCGATGCGGCGGCCGAGGCCTTAGCGGTTGTTGAGGTTATGGAAGTGCTGCGCGACGCGGGCGTCGAGCGGCTGAGGCTGCTGACCGTGACGGAGCCCAACTAATGCGCTTGTCCGGCCGTCACTGGGCGCTGGCGCTGGCGCTCGCCGTCGGCGCCCATGGCGGCGTGGCTTATGCCCTGTTGGTCCGTCCGGACCCGCCGGGCGCCGTCGGCACCGGTGCCACCGGCATCGAGGTTTCGCTCGGCATGGCCGGCGGCGCGCCGGGGGCGACGCCGGTTGAAGCGGTGGAAGAGGCTGAGGAGGTCGCCGAGCCGACGCAGCAAGCGGAAGCGACCCCCGAAGCGACCGTTGAGCCGACGGTGGAGCCGGTCGAGGCCGATTTTCCACCTGACGTCCCCGCTCAGGATGTCGCCGTCGCGCAAGCGCAAGCGGCAAGGGTCCCGGATGCGTTGAATCTGCAAGAGCCTATGCCGGAGCCGGACCCCCTTCCTAAGGTCGAGGACTCCGCGCCGGTGGAGCCGCAGGTGGCGGCTGTCGAGGAAATACCGCAGCCGGTCGAAACGCCGCCGGAGAGCGAGCCGGAACCAGAACCCGAAATCGTGGAAGCCAAGGTGCCGGCACCGCCGCCGAAGCCGCGGCCGCCGGAACCGGTGACCCAGATTGCCGAGGCGCCGCAACCGGAACCGGCCCCGATGCCAACACCCGATCCGGCGCCTGAGCCGGTCGCGGCGACGGCCACGGAAATCCTGGACCGGATTAAGACGGCCGCGGTGCGGTCCAGCCCTCCCGGTTCCGACGGCCGGTCCGGCACCCAGGACTCGACCGAGGCCGGCAGTGGCCACAGCACCGCCGGCGGCGGCTTGCCCGGCGCGGCTGCCGACTATGTGACCCTGCTTCAGGCGTGGCTGGAGAAGCACAAGACCTATCCGCGCCGCGCCCGCACCCGGCGCCAGGAAGGCGTCGTGAAGCTCTACTTCGTGATCGACCGGGACGGCCAGGTTCTGGAGCACCGTATCGAGGAAAGTTCCGGCTATCGGCTCCTCGATCGAGAGGTCGCCGACATGATCCGGCGGGCCGAGCCGATGCCGGCCATGCCCGACGACATGGACAAGACCGAACTGGCGCTGGTCGTGCCGATCCAGTTTCAGCTCCGCTAGGCGCCCGCCGGTGAATCCCCATTATCGATACAGGAAAAGGAGTGTCCGATGTTTATAGCCATGAACCGGTTTCAGGTTGCCCCTGGCCGGGGTAAGGATTTCGAACGGGTTTGGGAAGAACGCGACACCCACTTGAACGAGGTGCCCGGCTTCGTCGAATTCCATCTGCTGAAAGGTCCGGAAGAGGAAGACCATACCCTCTATTCATCCCACACCGTCTGGGCGTCCCGCGACCATTTCGAGGACTGGACGAAATCAGAGGCGTTTCGCAAGGCGCATCGCGACGCCGGCAACAACAAGGGCCTCTATCTCGGCCACCCGAAGTTCGAAGGCTTCGAAGTCGTCCAGAAGCTCTAGGCGGCGCTCTCCGTCTCCGCCTTTGCCCCGACCGGGTCGCCCATCGGCAGGCTGATGGTGAAGGCGGTGCCGGCGCCGACCGTCGATTGTACCGAAAGCCTGCCGCCGTGCTTGGTCTCGACGATCGATCGACAGATCGCAAGTCCCTGCCCGGTGCCGAAGAGGAAAGGGCCGAGGAAGAAGAGCCCGGCCAACCCGCCGCCTAACGCGTCAGTCCCTCGCCCAGGCAGGTAACGAACGTGATGCCGCATTGAAGCACGGCGCCGCCGTTCTGGCAGGTCTGGAACGTCGCGGCGCATTGCTGGCCGACGGCGGTCTCTGGCGACGCGGGTTCAGCGGCCGACCATCGGCTCACCTTGTCGACCAGCCGGTAGATGGTTTTTTCCGCATCGCGCCGATAGAGGATGTAGTCCTGGGTGCGGTAGGTATCGACCGACGACCAGAAGCGCGATGCCGTCGCATCGATCCCCAGCATTTTCGGCACGTCGGCCTGGAACGTATCGATTATCGCCTTCGATGCCTGCTCGAACCGCGCGTAGGCCGCGTCGTCGACCCCGGGAAGGGTGCTGGTTTGGGCCATGGCGGCGGGCCCGGTAAGCAGCGCGACCGCCACGGCGCCGAGAACGGTTCGGCCGGCCGTGGCGATGCGAAAGCGCTGCTTTGTCGTCATGCTCGGATGATGTCCAAGACCCGCCGGCGGCCTATTGCGACTGCGCGGCTTTGCTTCGCGTGAGCGACCGGAAGGTCTCGACGAACTCCCGCTCCTCTTGCGACAGGCCCGACATGTCGTTGGTTTGCAACGCCTTGAGAAGCCGCGCCTGATCCGGGGTCAGCGGGGTTTCGCTGTCCGCGTTCAGGGACGTTGTCGACAGCGCCAGCCAGTTGGCAGCCGGTCCGAAACGATTCCAGCCCGGCAGTTCGGCGCCCAGGTTCACCTCGCGCCACTTCTTCTGCCGCTGCGGTTTGTAAAACTCCTCTTTCACGAACTCGTCGAAGAACGCGTTGACGAACCGTGCGACCTTGGTGTGCCGCGGGTGGCCCTGCTCCCAGGCATAGACGGCAAGCACGGCGCCGACGGCGATGGTGTTGGTGGTCTGCCCTTCCGGCACCAGGCCCGGATAATCCTCGTTGCTCAGTTGCGACGGCAGGTAGGTCTGCAAAAGATCCGGCGTCTGCGGCACCGACAGCAGGTGAATGTTGTCTTCCGGCTTCAGCCGTCCGAGCGATGCGTTCGGCTTGCCGGTGACGCGCACCCAGGCCTTCACCTTGCCGTCTTTCAGCATCTGCAAAGCGGTGCCGTGGTCCTTGGCGGGCACCGGCTGCACGTCGATGCCCAGGGTCTCGAACACGATGGACGCCGTCATGTGGCTGCCGCTGCCGGTATTGCCCAGCACCACCGGCTGGCCGCGCAGTTCCTCGATGCTCGTCACCGACCGCGACGCCAGCAGATGGAACTCTTCGTTGTAGAGTTTCGAAACGTAGTTGATGCGCTTCTCGATGCTCGGATGGATCTTCTCGCGCTTGATGTATTCAAGCACGTCGGACTGCACGATCGCCGCATCGATGCCCCGCAGGTAAAGCAGGTCGTCGATGTTCTGGACCGATCCCAATCCTGCGGTCACCAGAACGCGCAGGTCGCGGTTGTTCAGCTCGGCCGCCAGGTCGGATGCGATGCGGATGTAGGTGCCGGTCACGCTGCCGGACACGATGCCGACGGTGCCGCGGTTTACCTTCTCCCGCATTTCCGCCGCGGTCTGTGCCTCGGCCGCGCCGGCCGCCAGCGATACCAGGCCGGCAAGCCCGGCGATGCCGGCCAGGCGTGCCGCCGTCGACCGGCGGCGCCGGCCGTCATGTGCGTTTGTTCGGGTGCTGTCTGGTGCAACGGAAATCCGTTCGGCGCCTGCGCGGCGCGCTCCCAGGCTCAGAAATTTCTTGGCCACGATGCCTCTCCAAGTCTTGTCGATATGCGCGGACGAGCGTTTTACGACACAACGCAAATGTTACGCTCCGAAGGCGTTTCGTTCGTCCTACTTTGCGACGAATACCGCACCCTACTTATTCGACAAATACGGTAGTTGTGTGTTTTCTGTGATCATGACACCGTTGGGATTGTTATGCCGCATGTAACGGCTGTCGGGCAAGGGGGCGCTACCTATCTTTTGAGGTAGCCTGGCGGCAATCCGGGTCCGATATCTCGGTCGCGGCTCAGTGCACCGTCAGGCAGCCGACTTTCGCCAGGTTGCTGACTTTGCTGGAGACGCTGCCCAGGATCATCGCCTCCATCTGGCCGAGGCCGCGCGATCCCATGACGATCAGGTCGATCTTTTCCTCCGCCGCGTAGCGGAGTATGGCGCCGGCCGGGTCGCCGGGGCGGATTTCGGCGCTCACGTTCTTCGCGCCGTTTGCCTTGGCGCGGTCTTTCGCTTCCGACAGGATCTTTTGGCCGACGGTCTGCAACGTCGTCAGCCGCGTTTCCTGCACCATTTCGACTTCCGCCATCTGGCGCATTGCGTCCGGCAGTTGCATGTTTCGAATGACGTAGATCGTGATCAGCTTGGCGTCGAACTTGTCCGCGATCGCGCTGGCCAGGTCGACCGCCCGAAACGACGATTGGGAGCCGTCCACGGCCACCAGTATCTTTTTAAGCATCGCGCGTTCCTGCCTCCGTTCTCACGACTCGGGCTTCGCAGATGGCGTGCGCCGGAATGGAACGGGCGCCACCGGGGCGCCCGTCCCTCAGGTCTGCGGGGCTTAGGCCTACGAACCGAGGCCGAGCCACTGGTTGACGAGATCGGGGTTGTCGGCCACCCATTTTTTGGCGTATTCGGCGGCTTCCTGCTTGTCCACGACCAGGGCGTAGGTCCAGGAACTGACCAGCGCGCTGTTGAGCTGGATGTTGGTCAGCAGCTTGGTCACTTCCGGAACCTTGCCGTCCAGTTGCTTGGAATAGGCGATATGGACGTTGGTCGCCGGCCACGCCACGTTGATCTTGGATTTGTTGAACCAATCCGGGTCGTCGGTCGGCTGCACCATTTTCCACTTCGCTTCTTCGTAGGCCGGCTCTTCAAGCTGAACCAGGTCGTGCAGCTGGAACATGTGGTGCGGGCCGTAGCAGAAGAAGACGAACGGGCGCTTCTTGGTCACCGCGTCGTCCAGTTGCGCCAGGACCAGGGTTTCCTCGATGGTGGTCAGTTCGAAGAACTCGCCGTAGCCGTAGTCGCGCGCCTTGACCTTTTCCACGTTGGTCGACGCCCAGCCCGGCGCGCCGACCCACAACTCGCCGCGGCCGTCGCCGTCGCTGTCGAACAGCTTGGATACGTCGGGATTGACCAGGTCCAGCACCGATTTGATGCCGTGCTGCTCCTGGGTCATCTTGGTCACGCAGATCCCCTGCACGGCGGCATAGGGCTTGGCGCTCATGCTGACGGTCTTGTTCTTTTCGACATACTCATTCGCCAGGTTGGCCTGGTTCGGCATCCACACTTCCGGATGCACGTCGATGTCGCCCTTGCCCCGGTCCATCGCCTTGAAGATCACCGCGTTGCTGCTCGGCACCAGTTCCACGTCGACGCCGAAATTGTCTTCGGCGATGACCTTGATGATATTTGCCGTGATGTTCACCGACGGCCAGTTCGGCACGCCGATCGTGACGTCCGCGCCCCATGCCCCGGCGGACAGCCCGGCGGTAAGCATCGCGGTGGTCGCGAGACCCGTTAGTTTTTTGACCATGTCGTACACCTCCTTGTAAGCGGTTTTGCGGTTGCCGTTGGTATCGTTAGTTCGAAGCCGATCCGCCGCGCCCCTGGACGATGCGGTCCAGGATCATGGCGCAGAAAAGAATGGCGAAACCGGCCAGCATGCCCTGGCCTTCCGCCGCGTATTGCAGCGCTTCCAGCACGTCCTCGCCCAGGCCCTTGGCGCCGATCAGCGATGCGATCACCACCATCGACAGGCACATCAGGATCGTCTGGTTGATGCCGGTCATGATCGACGGCATGGCCAGCGGCAGGTCCACCTTGAACAGCAGGTATCGCTTATTCGCGCCGAACGCCATTGCCGCCTCCCGCACCGATGCGGGAACGCCGCGCATGCCCAGCACCGTCAGCCGGATGACCGGCGGCATGCCGAACACCAGGGTGGCCAGAATGCCCGGCGGCTTGCCGGTGCCGAAGAACGCGATCACCGGGATCAGGTAAACGAAGGCCGGCATCGTCTGCATGAAATCCAAAATCGGCCGGACGATGGTGAACGCGGTTTTGTTCTTGGCGCACCAGATACCGACCGGGATGCCGATGGCGATGCAGATGAATGCTGCCGCGCCCAGCAGGGCGACCGTCGACATGCTCTTTTCCCAAAAGCCCAGGAACGCCAGGTAGGCCAGCGCCGCCACGGTGAATACCGCCACGCGCGGGCCGGCCAGCCGCCAGGCCAGCACGACGATCACCGCCATTACCACCGGCCAGGGCGTCCCGACCAGGATGGTCTCCAACGCGTCGAGCAGGACTCGGACGCCGAAGGTGATGGAGTCGAACACGGCCTCGCCGTTGACGGTGATGAGGTCGAACCCCTTGTCCAGCCACTCCGAAACGGCGATCCGCAGATCCCGGTCGGCCGGGAAGGTGGTCAGCATTTCAGGCGGGTTGGCGACGGTGAAGCGGTAGATGGTCATCGGATACATCGCCAGCATCAAAATGCCGGCGCCGATAAACCCGGCGTGGCTCAACCCCGCGCGCAACGTCCGGTCGGCCCGCCATTGGCTGAAACGGCGCTCCAGCGCCCAGTCGGCGATCATGCCCTCGGCCAGCTTGACCAGGACCAGCAGGACCAATCCGATGACGATCAGGCGCGGCCCCTGCGCTAAGGCGACTTCCGCGTTGGCCATGGCGTTGGCCGCCGCTTTGGCCAGGGTTTCGGCGCTTTTCTGCAGTGCCTCCGCGTTGGTTGCCGCATCCTTGATCGCCTGGACGGCGGCGGCCTGCCGTTCCTCCGCCCGCGCCGTCAGTTTGGCGGCGCGCTCCAGTTGTTCCGCGCCCAACTCGCCCCAGAGGCCGCGGCCCAGTTGCACGATGGCCAGCATTTCGGCCAGGGCGAACAGCCAGAACACGCCCCACAGGCTGCGCGCGCCGGTCCACAACGGGCCAAGCAGGGCGGCCCACGGGTTGAACGTAAACGCATAGCTCTGGGTAGCGCCGATCTTGTGGAACTGCCGCACATAGTGATCGGCGTTCTCGACGGCGAACTCGGCGATCAGGTCGTCGCCGTTGGTCGGTTGGGCGCCCTCGGCGTTCGTGCCGGCGGTCGGAATCGCGGTTTCGACTTCGGTGGCCATGGCCTCTACCCCTTCCCGCCTTGAATGCCGTGCAGCAGGTCGGCTTTTGTGATGATGCCGATATCCACATTGCCGCTGTCGGTCACGATGATCGGGCCGTCGGTCTCGACGGCGACGTCGATCAGGTTGTCCAGGTCGGTGTCTTCCGTGACGCGCGGTGCCGTATCCAGGCTGTTGCCGCCTTTACTCTTATAGGCATCGATCGATCCCATGATCGAATGGGCGAAGACCAGTTTCAGCCGCGAGATGCCGGCGACGAAATCGGCCACGTAATCGTCCGCCGGCTGGGTCACGATGGTTTCCGGCGTGCCGATCTGAACGATCACGCCGTCCTTCATGATCGCGATCCGGTCGCCGATCCGGATGGCCTCGTCCAGGTCGTGGGTGATGAACACGGTGGTTTTCTTCAGCCGCGCCGACAGGTCCATGAACTGATCCTGAAGCTGTCGCCGGATCAGCGGGTCCAGCGCGCTGAACGGCTCGTCCATCAGCAGGATATCCGGGTCGGCGGCAAGCGCCCGGGCCAGGCCGACGCGCTGTTGCATGCCGCCGGACAGTTCGTGCGCGAACTTGTCCTCCCAGCCGGTCAGTTCGACGATCGCCAGCGACCGTTCGGCGACGTCCCAGCGCTCCATCTTGCTCATGCCCTGGACTTCCAGGGGCAATGCCACGTTGTCGCGCACCGTGCGGTGCGGCAGCAGCGCGATGTTCTGGAACACCATGCCGATCTGGTTGGCGCGCAGCAGGCGAAGCTCTTCCTCGCCTTTGGCCATGACGTCGGTGCCGTTGATCAGGATTTCGCCGGCGGTCGGTTCCAGCAGTCGGTTGATGTGGCGAACCAGGGTGGACTTGCCGCTGCCGGACAGGCCCATGACGCAGAATATTTCGCCTTGGCGGACCTCGAAGTTGGCGTCGGCGACGCCGACGACGCAATCGAAGCGTTCGAAAACTTCCGCTTTGCCGATGCCCTCGGAGCGTATCGCCGCCAGGGCTTCCGATGCGCGATCCCCGAAAACCTTCCAGACATTGCGCAATTCGATGACCGGGTTGTCGATCGTCTTGCCTCCCATAAAGCCATTTTGCATGGCATGTAAACGTTTACATAAAGATTAGGGCTGATTGCGTAAGAAAATCAAGTGCGTTTTGACAACTATGGCGTTGTGGGTATCTTTAGGGTGTAACCGTTTTCAGTTTATTGGTGAGGCTATGCCACGGGCAAAGTCCGATAGCGGTTCCCCCGGACGGTCGGCGTCGGGCGTTCGCGACGTGGCGCGTATGGCCGGGGTGTCGACGGCAACGGTATCCCGCACCTTCAACCAGCCGGAACGGGTGTCGTTGGAAGTACGCGCCCGGGTTCTGGCGATTGCCGCGCAGCTGAACTACGTACCCGATCCGGCCGCGCGGGCGCTCGTCTCGCAAAAGAGCCACCGCATCGGTGTGTTGCTGCCGACCGTGCAGAATTCGATCTTCGCCCAGTTTGTGGAGGCGTTGCAGAAACGGCTTCGCGCCGCCGGCTATGCGGTGTTGATCGGCGTTTACGAGTTCGACGAGAAGCTGGAATTCGAAGAAGCGCGTGGCCTGATCGAAGCGGGCATCGATGCCTTGGTGCTGACCGGCGCGCGCCGGTCGGCCGAGCTTCGCGACATGATCGCCGCGCGCCGGCTGCCCTGTGTCCTGACCAGCATCCACATCCCCGGCGACGATCACGCGCCCTGCGTCGGCTACGACAACCGGGCCGGTACCAAGGCGGCGGCCGGATACCTGCTCGATTTGGGGCACCGGGACATCGGCATGATGGAATGGCCGGCCGCGCGCAACGATCGCGCCGAGCTGCGCCGCCAGGGTGTCGAGGACGCGCTGGCGGAGCGTGGCCTGACCCTGCCGCCGGAACGCGTCGTCGAATGCAGCTTTACCGTCACCGAAGGGCGTGCCGCCCTGCGTCACCTCCTTAGGGTGGCGCCCGAGATTACCGCGGTCGTCTGCGGTAACGACGTGCTGGCGATCGGCGCTCTGCTGGAGGCCCAGGCAATGGGCATCGACGTGCCGGGGGACCTCTCCATAACCGGATACGACGGCCTGGAAATGGCGAGCCAGATGATCCCATCGCTGACTACCGTCCATGTGCCCATGGACATTATCGGCGCGCGCACGGCCGAGACGTTGCTGGCAATGCTGGCGGGCGACGTCGTGCCGCGCAACGACACCATTGCGACCAACCTGATCGTCCGCGACTCGACCGCGCCGCCGCGGCCGTTGGTGAAAAAATCAAATAAAATTTCAATTGCGTGAAATTCTTTCTGGCAATCGCCGCGGCCGGTCGCCATAATTCTCCAAAGCAGTATGCGAATGGAGCGTTCGAATGGCGTCCACGGCATCGGCCCGTCAGACATCGCCGGAAATCCCGACCAGTGCGGAAGCGCTCGGCAACGATCTGCGCGCGCTGCGTAAATCCAAGGGCCTGACCCTCACGGAACTGGCGCTCCGCGTCGGTCGCTCGGTCGGCTATGTCAGTCAGGTCGAACGCGGGCTTTCCGAGGTTTCCATCGGCGACCTGCGTAAGTTCGCCAACGCGCTCGGCGTGCCGGTCGGCTGGTTCTTCGTCCACGACACGATGGACGAGAACGAGGTCGGCTATGTGGTGCGTGCGGATGCCCGGCGGGTGATCGGCAGCGCCGATTCCGGCCTGATGGAAGAGCTGCTGTCGCCGGACTTAAGCGCCCCGTTCGAAATGCTGCGCAGCGTGTTCGAACCCGGCGCTGAAATGCTGGACGAACAAAGCCGCGATACGGACGAAGCCGGCTACATCGTCTCGGGCGAGCTGGAGCTTTGGATCGGCGAGCGGCATTTTCATCTGCATGCCGGCGACAGTTTCCGGTTCAAGCGGGAACCCTACCGTTGGCGCAATCCGGGCAACCAGCAGGCGGTCGTGATCTGGGTGATCGCGCCGCCGGTCTACTAAGGGAGCGGTGTCATGAGCGATCTGCCGAGCCATGCCCGTATCGTAATTGTCGGCGGCGGCGCCGTCGGGACCAGCACGCTTTACCATCTCGCCAAGATGGGCTGCACAGACGCCGTCCTGATCGAAAAGAACGAGCTCACCTCCGGCTCCACCTGGCATGCCGCGGGCAACTGTCCGAACTACTCGGGCGCCTGGAACATGATCAGGTTGCAGAACTACTCCATGGACCTGTACGCGCGGCTCGGCGACGAGGTCGATTATCCCATCGACTATCACGTGACCGGCTCGGTTCGCCTGGCCCATACCAAAGATCGCATGGACGAGTTCCGCCATGTCGCCGCCATGGCCCGGCATCAGGGGCTCGAGTTCGAAGTCGAGACACCGGCGGAGCTGGTGGAACGCTATCCGTTCGTCGAACTGCACGACCTGGAGGGCTCGCTCTGGGATCCGCGCGACGGCTATATCGACCCCGCGCAATTGACCCAGGCCTTCGCCAAGGGCGCGCGCGATATGGGTGCGAAGATCGTCCGTTTCTGCACCGTCACCGGCATCGACCGCACCGATGGCGGCGACTGGCGGGTGACCACCGATAAAGGCACGGTCGGCTGCGAAATCGTCATTAACGCCGCCGGCTACCGTGCCGCCGAAATCGGCCGCATGGTCGGCCGGGACGTGCCCAGCGTCGCCATGTCGCATCAGTATCTGGTGACCGAGACCGTGCCGGAACTGGCCGACCTGCCCGGCAAGCTGCCGCTGCTGCGCGACCCGGACGACAGCTATTACTTGAGGCCGGAACGGGACGGCCTGATCCTCGGCCCCTACGAGTGGCAGGCGACGCCCCATTGGCTGGAGGGGATGCCGGAGGACTTTTCGTTCCAGCTCTATCCCGACGATCTCGACCGGCTGGAATGGTACATCGAAAGAGCCTGCGAACGCGTGCCGGTGCTGGGCAACGCCGGCATCACCAAGGTGATCAACGGCCCGATCCCCTATACGCCCGACGGCAATCCGCTGATCGGCCCGGCGCCGGGGCTCACCAACTTCTACGAATGCTGCGTGTTCTCGTTCGGCATCGCCCAGGCCGGCGGCGCCGGCAAGACCATGGCCGAGTGGGTGTTGGAGGGCGAGCCGGAATGGGACATGTGGGTGGTCGACCCGCGCCGCTACACCGATTTCGCCACCAAGTCCTACAACGTCGCCAAGGCGGTCGAGCTTTATCAGCACGAATATGCCATCGGCTTTCCGTTCGAAGAACGGCCTGCGGGCCGGCCGGCCAAGACCTCGCCGGTCTATGCGCGGCTGGCGGCCAAAGGCGCGATGTTCGGCGCCCGCGGCGGTTGGGAGCGGGCTGTCTGGTTCCCGCGCGAAGGCGAGGAAGCCCGGCAGGAACTCACCTACCACCGGCCCAACTGGTTCGACGCGGTCGCCGAGGAATGCCGCGCCGTCCAGGAAGCGGCCGGCATTCTCGACCTCACCGGTTTCGCCACCTTCGAACTGAAGGGCGCCGGCGCGGCCGACTGGCTGACCGGCATGATCGCCGGGGCGCTGCCGAAGCCGGGCCGGATCATGCTCGCCTATTTCTGTTCGCCGGACGGCGGCGTGGTCACGGAAATGACGATCACCCGCTTCGCCGACGACCATTTCTGGCTGATCGGCCCGGCGGCGGGCGAATGGCACGACCGCGACTGGCTGATGCGCCACCGCCCCGTCGACGCCGCCTTCGATATCGAGAACATCACCGCCGCCTGGGGCACCCTGGTCCTCGCCGGGCCCAGCGCCCGGGACGTGCTGGCCCGGGTGACGGAGACGGATCTCTCCAACGACGCCTTCCCCTGGCTGACCCACCAACCGATTGAGATCGGCATGGGCCGTGGCGTGGCGATCCGCGTCAACTATGTCGGCGAACTCGGCTGGGAAATCCGCATGCCGATGGAGAACCTGTTAGGCACCTACGATGCGCTCTGGTCCGCCGGCGCGGCCTTCGGCATGCGCGATTTCGGTATGTACGCCATGGAATCCCTGCGGCTGGAGAAATGCTACCGCGCCTGGAAGCAGGACCTGGCCAGCGAATACACCCCGCTGATGACCTCGCTCGACCGGTTCGTCCGGCTCGACAAGCCCGACTTCATCGGGCGCGACGCCCTGGTCGAACAGCAGCAGGCCGGCGTGCCCGAACGCTTCGTGCCCCTGATCGTCGAAGCGCAAGGCGCCGACGCTCCGTTCTGTTCCACGGTCTGGAAAGGGCGGGAGAAAGTCGGTCTGGTCACGTCCGGCGGCTACGGCCACAGGATCGGCAAATCGATCGCGCTGGCCTACCTGCGGACCGACCTGGCGGTCGAGGGCGAGGCGCTGGAGATCGAAATCCTGGGCAACCGCTGCGCCGCCGTGGTCGCGCGGGAGCCGTTGTACGACCCCGACAACGAACGCTTGAGATCGTGAGAGGCTGAGTTTGACCCATGAGTAATTTCCCCGACCACGCCCGGGCCGTCGTCATCGGCGGCGGCGTCATCGGCTGTTCGGTGGCGTTTCACCTGGCGAAGCTCGGCTGGACCGACGTGGTGTTGCTGGAACGCAAGCAGCTCACCTCCGGCACCACCTGGCATGCGGCGGGCCTGATCGGCCAGCTCCGGGCCACCCAGAACATGACCCGGCTGGCGAAATACTCTTCCGACCTCTATCTCGGGCTGGAGGCCGAAACCGGCATCGCGACCGGCTATAAGCAGAACGGCTCCCTCGCGCTTGCCTTGACCGGCGAACGGCTGGAGGAACTGAAGCGCGGCGCCTCCATGGCCAAGATGTTCGATCTGGAGGTCCAGGTTCTTACCGCCGCCGAATGCCGCGAGATGTATCCGATGCTGGAAGCGGACGGCGTCGAAGGCGGCGTGTTCCTGGCCAAGGACGGCCAGGCCGATCCGGCCAACATCGCGCTGGCCCTGGCCAAGGGCGCCCGCATGGCAGGCGTGAAAATCTTCGAAAACACCAAGGTCACGGCGATCCACCAGGCGGATGGCCGCGTCACCGGCGTCAAGACCGACCAGGGCGACATCCAGGCCGACTGCGTCGTCAACTGCGCCGGCATGTGGGGGCGGGAGGTCGGCGCCATGGCCGGCGTCAACGTGCCGCTGCATGCCTGCGAGCATTTCTACATCCTGACCGAGGCGATCGCGGATCTGCCGCGCGACCTGCCGGTGCTGCGGGTGCCGGACGAATGCGCCTACTACAAGGAAGACGCCGGCAAGCTCCTGGTCGGCGCGTTCGAGCCGACCGCCAAACCGTGGGGCATGGACGGCATATCGGAAGACTTCTGCTTCGATCAGCTGCCCGAGGATATCGAGCATTTCGAGCCGATCCTGGAGGCGGCGGTGCGGCGGCTGCCGATTCTGGAGACCGCCGGCATCCATACCTTCTTTAACGGGCCGGAAAGCTTCACGCCGGACGACCGCTACCTGCTCGGCGAAGCGCCGGAACTCGCCAACTTTTACGTCGCGGCCGGCTTCAACTCGATCGGCATCCAGTCCGCCGGCGGCGCCGGCAAGGCTCTGGCCGAATGGATGGAGGCCGGCGAGCCGCCGTTCGATCTCTGGGACGTCGACATCCGGCGCATGCAGCCGGTGCAGGGCAACCGCACCTATCTGTTCGAGCGGTCGAAGGAAACCCTCGGCCTGCTCTATGCCGACCATTTCCCGTTCCGCCAGTACGCCTCCGCGCGCGGCATTCGGCAATCGCCGCTGCACGAACGCCTGGCGGCCCGCGGCGCCTGCTTCGGCGAGGTCGCGGGGTGGGAACGTCCCAACTGGTTCGTGCCCGCGGAAGACCGCGCCCGCGGCGTTAAGCCGGAATACCGTTATTCCTGGAAGCGGCAGAACTGGTTCGACTACGCCGCCGCCGAACATCGCGCCGTCCGCCAGGCCGTCGGGCTGTTCGACATGACGTCCTTCGCCAAGTTCCGGGTCGAAGGCCGCGATGCCGAAGCCGTCTTACAGCGCATTTCCGCCAACGACATCGCCGTGGCGCCGGGCCGTATCGTCTACACCCAGTGGCTCAACGGGCGGGGCGGGATCGAGGCCGACCTGACCGTCACGCGGTTGACGGAAACGGCATTCCTGGTGGTGACCGCGCCGGCGTCCGCCGTGCGCGACCTCGCCTGGCTGAGGCGTCATATCCCGGACGATGCCCATTGCATCGCCACCGACGTCACCGGCGCGGAGGCGGTGATCTGCGTGATGGGGCCCAATGCGCGCCGTCTGCTGCAGCCGCTGACCGGTACCGATCTCTCGAACGAGGCCTTTCCGTTCGGCACCGCGAAAGACATCGAACTCGGCATGGCCCTGGTCCGGGCGCACCGGATCTCCTATGTCGGCGAACTGGGCTGGGAGCTTTACGTGTCGTCCGACATGGCGCGCCATGTCTTCGACACGGTCGTCGAGGCCGGCGAGGGCCACGATCTCCACCTCTGCGGCATGCACACGCTGGATTCCTGCCGCATCGAGAAGGCCTTCAGGCATTTCGGCCACGACATATCGGATGAGGATCACGTGCTGGAAGCCGGCCTCGGCTTCGCCGTCAAGGTCGACAAGGCGGCATCCCGCTTCGGCGACTTCTTCGGCCGGGACGCGGTGATGAGCCGCAAGCAGCAGGGCTTGTCCAGGCGGCTGATCCAGTTCCGGCTTAGCGATCCGGAGCCCCTGCTCTACCATAACGAACCGATTTGGCGCGACGGCAGGATTGCCGGTTATGTCGCCTCGGGCAATTACGGGCATCACCTTGGCGCGGCCATCGGCCTCGGCTACGTCGCCTGCGATGCCTCGGAAAAGGCGGCCGAAATCCTCGGGTCCCGGTACGAAATCGAAATTGCCGGAGACCGGGTTGTCGCCGAGGCGAGCCTAAAGCCGCTTTACGACCCCAAATCGGACCGTATGCGCATGTAACAGTCGCGTGGCGGTGCGGCAATGTTTCGAATAGGTGCACGCATGATTGCCGAGAATGCGGTTTTCAGCGCGGTGGCAATGGGCAGAGAATTCGTTCAGTCGGCAGAAAATCTATGATCCGGGAGGCGAGCATATGACCGTTCAATCACACCCCAATTCCTTAACCGAATACTGGATGCCGTTCACCTCGAACCGGCAGTTCAAATCGAATCCCCGGCTGATCACCGGCGCGTCCGGCATGTATTACACCAGCCACCATGGCAATCAGATCGTCGATGGCAGCGCCGGCCTGTTTTGCGTGGCCGCCGGGCACGGTCGTGTCGAGATTGCGGACGCCGTTCGCGACACGTTGATTAACCTGGATTACGCCCCCGCGTTTCAGCACGGCCATCCGCAGCAGTTCGAACTGGCGCGGCGTCTGGCCGAAATCCTGCCGGGCGATCTGAATCACGTCTTCTTCACCAACTCCGGCTCGGAATCCGTCGACACCGCGCTCAAGATCGCCATCGCCTATCACAAGGCGCGCGGCGAGGGCACGCGCACCCGTTTCATCGGCCGGCAGCGGGCCTATCACGGCGTCAATTTTGGCGGCCTTTCCGTGGCCGGCATAGGTTCCAACAAGAAGGCGTTCAATCTGGGCCTGCCGGGCGTCGCCCACATGCGCCATACCGGACTGCCCGACCATTACCGCAAGATCGGCCAGCCGGAGACCGGCGCGGAACTGGCCGACGACCTGCAGGGCTTCGTCGACACTTACGGTCCGGAAAACATCGCCGCCTGCATCGTCGAGCCTATGGCCGGTTCGACCGGCTGCTTTGCCCCGCCGAAGGGCTATCTCGAACGGCTGCGCGAAATCTGCGACACCCACGGCATCCTGCTGATCTTCGACGAGGTGATCTGCGGGTTCGGCCGCACCGGCCATCAGTTCGGCGCCGATGCGTTCGGCGTGGTGCCGGACATGATCACCATGGCCAAGGCGCTGACCAACGGCGTCGTGCCGATGGGCGCGGTCGCCTGCAGCGAAGCCATCTACGACGGTCTGGTCGAGGCGGCGCCGGATTGGGGCGTCGAACTGATGCACGGCTACACCTATTCCGGCAGCCCGGTCGCCGTCGCCGCCGGTCTGGCGACCCGCGATATCTTCGAGCGTGAGGGCCTGGTCGAACGGGCGGCGAAAATGACGCCGGAATTCCTCTCCTGCATGGAGGGTCTCTCGGACATCCCCGTCGTGAACGACATCCGCGGCTACGGCATGCTCGGCGGCATCGACATCGCGCCGCTGGACGGCATGCCCGGCAAGCGCGGCGTGAAGATGACGCAGGACTGCTTCGAAGAAGGCGTGATGATCAAGATGACCGGCGATGCCTGCCTCGTCTCGCCGCCGCTGGTGGCCGAAAGCGCGCATCTGGACGAGATCTTCACAAAGCTGCGCCGCGTCCTCTTGAAGCAGTAGGCGCGGCTGAAGCAGTAGGCGCGGCTGAAGCAGTAAGCGCGTTACGCCGCACCGAACCGCACGAAACCATCCCCGCCGCCCACGCAGATCCTGCGGCGGCGGGGCAGCCTCCTGCCCGTTCGCCAATGAGTTGTGGGGAAACCCACATTTCTACTCAAAGAATAGAGGCAGCATTCCCCCAATACTCGCGACGAAAACAGGGTCATCGGCGTGTGGTTTGCTGAAGGCTCTCAGGAAAAACCAAATAGCTTACTGTGCAGCACCTAATAATTGCTGAAATACAGTTTCTATTCTGGGAATAGTAGTTTTTGCGGGCGTAACCGTCGGCCGGATCGTCTTGGCCGGCGGAAATTGGGCGGCCGATTGGATAAACGACTGGTCAATTCCGCTGCCGCGGGGGATAAATCTGGCGCACAGTCAGGTGCACTGTTGGTTGAAGGGGTTGTCCGCTTCAATGCGATGCTCCGGCGGGCTTGAAATCGTATTGGCGCAGGGAACCCGTAATCGTCAGGGGACGTTCGGAGGGGACCATGGACCAATACGCCGAATCCAAACGGGTCGGTGCGGTTAGCGAGGTCACGCTGATCACGCCGATCAAGCCGGGCCGAATTCCGGGAGAATACAGGACGTATCGCAGACGTCTGGAAAACGTTCTCGACTCCGTGCAAAACCGCGAAGAGCAGGACATCCCGACGCCGATCCGGGTCATAAAGACGATCCACTATGCCCGCTGGGTCATTCACGAGCCCAAGGGCGGGCGGCCGGAGTTGATCTTCACGTCGAATTTCGACGGCGACATGAAGCACTACTTCCGGACCTTCTCGCTGACCATGCCGGACATGATCGACCGGGTCTGGCAGAACTGCGAGGGCTATCCGGAAGACGGCGCCAAGGAGTTCGAGCAGCTCTGGCGTTACGTCAAGAAATACCAGGTCACCTCGCGGGCGTTCTACAGTGCCTATCGCGGGCTGACGGTCTCCCAGATCCATCTGCTGGCCGCGCTCAAGGCCAGGTACGACGCCATGGTCTCGGAACTGCATGGCGACCGTCACCACAGCAACGACACCGCCATGCTGGACGCGCTGACGAAAATGCTGCTGGAGGTTCAGGGCCCGGTCCGGTCGGGACCGGTCGTCGCGGAGGGCGACTGATGGAAACCGGCGGGCTTGAACAACAGCTAAACGATATCCAGGGCAACATCGTCAAAGGCGTTCGCTGGAAATTCGCCGGCTACTACTTCCTCACCGTCTCCGACCCGGATCTGTTCAGCCGGGCTGTGCGCTGCGCATTGCGCGCCGGCGTTCTGGAGGACGCGCAAACCCATGCCGGCTATCTGTTCGAACGCCGCCCGCCGGAGACGGCGATGAATATCGCCTTCACCTATGCGGGCCTGCGGCGGCTCGGCGTGGCGCGCCGGTATCTGGCCAGCCTGCCGCGGGCGTTCCGCGAAGGGATGGCGGCGCGGGCGCAAACGCTCGGCGATACTGCCGATTCCGCGCCGGAGAAGTGGCAGCGCGGTTACGGCAGCAACGATGTGCATGCCGTGGTTTCCGTTTTCAGCATGAGCGAGAAGGACGATATCGCCGAACGTTGGCGATGCATCGTCGAGGCCGGCGTCGAGCAGCAGGACGAGATCGGCGATTTGGATCAGCCTTCGTTCCCCGGCTCCCGCGTGCTTTGGCGGGAGCGCGGGCAACGGATGTCCGCCGAAAACAATGCCTACGACATAGAACCGTTCGGATTTCGCGACGGCGTCAGCCAGCCGTATCTCGCCGGCAGTGGAGAGCGGCGCGACCCCGGCGGCGGCTCGCCGGGGCCGAACGGCCAGTGGAAGGACATCGCGGCCGGTGAAATCATTCTGGGCCAGAAGGATTCCGACGGTCTGGACCAGTTGGAAGTCGACCCGCAAATCCAGCCGCTTTGCCAGAACGGCACCTATATGGTGTTCCGCAAGCTGTCTCAGAACGTCGCGGCTTTCGAGGACTTCCTGGAACGGAACGCCGACGGCGCGGTCGAGCGGGAAACGTTGGCGGCGCAGATGATGGGCCGCTGGCGCAACGGCACGCCGCTGGTCACCAACCCCGACGGGCCGCGCGCCTACGACGGCGATTACAAGCCGGCCTGGCTGAACCAGTTCCGCTATCATGGCGACGACGGATCCGGGCACGACCCGAAGGGGATGGTCTGCCCCTACGCGTCGCATGTGCGCCGCGTCAATCCGCGCGACGACCGCGACCCGAACGAGGTCAATCGCCGCCGCATCATCCGCCGCGGCATTCCCTACCGCGACGGCGGCGACCAGGGACTTTTGTTCGTCTGCTTTAACGCCCGGATCGACTCGCAGTTCGAGTTCCTGCAGGGCGAATGGATCAACAAGGGCGATTTCGTCGACCAGTTCAGTCCGAACCGGGACCCGGTCGTCGGCAGCAACAACGGCGCGCCGGGCGACACGCTGACGCTGCCCGGCAAGGGCGAGGTGCTGCCCGGTTTGCCCCGTTTCGTCACCGTGCGGGGCGGCGAGTACTTCTTGGTTCCCGGGATCACCGCCTTGCACGACCTGATGCTCGGCAGTTTCCGCGATGACGTGCCGGCGGAACCGTCCGCCGACCCGCTGCCCGATACGCCGGACCTGGTCGATCATGCCTTCGATCTGGATGTTGCGGCGCTGTTTAAGGAACGCCGTATCGACGCTCTGCATGTCGAATGGCACGACGAGGACGGCGCTGTCTCCAGGCAGCAGCATGTCTATTACGTCGCCTGCCACGATCAGGCCTGCGAGGTTCTGTCCGACGATCTCACCTTCACCGTCGACAGCTATGCCGAGAAGATCGATCATTTCGCCAAAGATCATCCGATGCTGCTCGGCATGAAGTCCGACAATCCGGAGAAGCAGGCCCGCTTGGCGATTTTCCATGCGGCCTTCGGGTCGGCGGAACAGCTACACCCGATTGCGCAATGCGCGGCGGCAACGATTGCCAAGGCGCTGAACGATAAAGGCCCAGACGGACGGTTGGACCTTGTCAACGACATCGCGCTGGCGGTTCCGGTGCAGCGGGTGATGCATTGCTTCGGCATCCGCCCGCCCGACGGCATCTCCGATTTCCATCGCGCCTGGTACTTCCGGCAGGAAGATCTTGTACTTCCGACGAAAGCCGGCTGGCTCGATGCCTTTCCGACATATACGGATAAGCAAAAGCCGGCGGCCGAACTCGCCTTTCTGGCCCGGACGGTCGTGCTGGAACTGCTGATCAACATGGTCAATGCGACCGAACTGCGGAACGCGGCGACCGAGGCGGCCAGGATGATCGTCGGCCTTGTCCAGCGTTCGATCGAAGAGGTCGAGGCGGATTGCGCCGATCTGCCGGATACCCTGCTCGGCCGTCTGTTGGACCTGCGGCGTCGCGACCCGGACGCCTATCCGGACGAAAACGCGTTCCGCAATCACGTCCATATGTTGCTGGTCGAGTTGATCGTCGGCGGGATCGACACCACCGCCAAGGGGATTGCCAACGTGATGGACTATCTCCTGACCGACCCCCTGGCGATGGCGGCTGCAAAGCAGGCCGTCGACCGGGACGGCTGCGACGCCGACCTGGATGCCGTGATCAAGGAAGTTCTGCGGCTCAATCCGGTGGCGCCGATCATCGTGCGCGATTGTCCGAAAGGCGCGGTGGTGAAGACGGCCGGCAATCAGCGCCTGGAGGCGAACAGCCGCGTCTTCGTCGTCGCCGGCGCCGCGATGCGCGATCCGGCCGCCGTACCGGGACTCCCCGATCCGCGCGCCCTGTCGCGTTTCGATCCGGCGCGGCCGTCGCCCAAGCCGCTCGACTTCGGCCTCGCTCCGCACCGGTGTCTCGGCGAACAGATCGCGCTGGCGGAGATCCGGGCGGTGTTGAAAGCGCTACTGCCGCTCGGCAACCTGCGCCGGGCCAGCGGCGCCACGGGCCTGCTGAAAGAGGATTTGCGCCTGCCCAAGTCGATGGTCGTCAAATTCGACCCGATCGACGCCGACGGTTGCGACGCGGCGGCCTAGAGCGTGATGTGTTTTGCTAGAATCGCCCGGCCGCCCGCTCCCCCGTCCCAACCACCCATACAGGGTACCCTCGGGGTGGTTGGGACGGGGGAGCGGGCCGGCTTGGCCCAAAACACTATGCTCTAAT
>JANQEE010000029.1 GCA_028278525.1 Minwuiaceae bacterium
CCACTCGCGCGAGCCCGGAGACTCTGTGTCTTTCCAAAAATGCGTCTCGGGACGCATTTTCGAGAGCCTAGCCGGCCCGCTCCCCCGTCCCAACCACCCACACCAGGGTACCCTATGGGTGGTTGGGACGGGGGAGCGGACCGGCTAGGCTCTCTTGAACAGACTCTTAGACCGGGCCGCCGCCGGCGCCTATGATGCCGGTCGATCAGCCATGTCCGAGGGAGGGAGCGACCATGGCCGCCTACGTCATCGCGCACGCGACCATCAAGGACCCGGAGAAACTGAAGGAATACGGCGCCGTCGCCGGCCCGTCGATCAAGGCGGCCGGCGGCGAGCTGATCTCGGCGGCCCATGTCAGCGACGTACTGGCCGGCAGTCACGACCACCAGCGCGCCGTCATCATCCGCTTCGCCGACGCCCAGGCGGCGCGCGACTGGTATGCGTCCGATACCTACCAGTCGGCGATTCCGACCCGCGAGCAGGCGATGGACGCGGTGTTCATCCTCGCCGAGGACCCGCCACAGTAAGTGTCTGTCCCAAAATGCGTCCCGGGATGCATCTTTTGAGCACCATACGGCTTGAGGAACAACGTACGGTGGCATACGGTGCGGCGGCAGTGTGCTTTCTTTGGGGGACCGGAAGGCCATGGCGACGCCGACACACGATGCCGGGGCAACGCTCAACCGGCAAATGGGTCCGGTCGCGATGCTGTTCACGGGCCTCAGCATCATCGGCTCGGGCTGGCTGTTCGCGGCGCTCTATACCGCGCAGTTGGCAGGGCCGGCAGGCGTCATTTCCTGGCTGATCGGCGGCGCGGTCACGATTGCGATCGCGCTGGTCTATGCGGAGCTGTCGGGCATGCTGCCCGTCGCCGGCGCGCTGGCGCGCATACCGTATCTGTCGTTCGGACCCGTCGGCGGCTTCATGGCCGGCTGGCTGTGCTGGATCGCCTTCGTCGCCACCGCGCCGCTCGAGGCGATCGCCGTCCTGGACTACGCGTCGAACTATCTGCCCTGGCTGACGATCAACGAACACGGCGAGCGCATCCTCACGCCGCCGGGCGTCGCGGCGGCGATCGTCATGCTGGCGGTATTCACCGGGATCAACCTGCTCGGGGTGAAGTACTTCGCCCGCGCGAACACCACGATCACGTTCTGGAAACTGACGATACCGCTCGCCGCGGCGGTACTTCTGATCGTGTTCGGGTTCCGCTGGGAAAACGTCTACGAGCATGGCGGGTTCGCGCCCTATGGGATTACCGGGATCTTCAGCGCGGTCTCGAGCGGCGGCATCATGTTCGCCTATTACGGATTCCGAAGCGTCGTCGACATGGCGGGCGAGGCCAAGAATCCCCAGCGCGACGTGCCGATGGCGATCATCGGCACCGTCGTGTTCTGCATCGTGCTCTACGTCCTGCTGCAGATCGCGTTTATCGGCGCCATTCCGCCCTCGCACCTGGAAAAGGGGTGGGCCGCAATCACGGAAACCGCCCCCGGCGGCCCGTTCGCGGCATTCGCTGCGATCCTCGGCCTGCAATGGCTGGCGATCCTGCTCTACGCGGACGCGATCGTATCGCCCGGCGGGACCGGCTTCTCCTTCGTCGCTTCGACCGCCCGGCTTAACTATGCGATGGCGAAAGCGGGCCAGGTCCCGTCGGTCTTCGCGCGACTCAATCGTTTCCAGGTGCCCGCGTGGAGCCTGGTCTTTAACTTCCTCGTCGGCATCGTCGTCGTACTGCCGCTGCCGGGGTGGAACCAACTGGTCGAATTCATCAGCACGGCGGCGGTCTTGTCTTTCGCCTTCGGGCCGATCGCACTGCTCGTCATGCGCTTACAACAGCCTGACCGGCCGCGGCCTTTTCGCGTTCCGGCCGCGACGGCGTTTTCCGCGACGGCCTTCGTGCTCGCCGGATTTATCGTCTACTGGACCGGCTGGGAAACCAACTGGAAGATCCTGCTTATCGCCCTCGCCGGCCTGGGCGTCATGACGGTGTTGCGCTTCACGGATCATGGCCATGGCGCGCCGCTGCAACTGAAGGCGACGGCATGGCTGTGGCCCTATTATGCGGGTCTGGCGCTGATGTCTTATCTCGGGAACTACGACGGCGGGCTCGGCGTGGTGCCGGACGGGCTGGACATGGCGATCCTGACCGTCTTTTCCCTGGCCATCTTCTGGCTGGCCGTGCGCCTGCGGCTCTCGCCAGACATCATCGGCGACATGATTGCGGCCGAGCGGGACGAAATCGAGCCGACCGGCTCAGCTCGGCCCGATGACGCCACATAAGTTCGGCATGTCCGCTCCGGGCGTTTACACGTGGTGGCTGAACCGGCCGCGTCGGGCGTCCTTCATCATGGTTTCAAAGGCGTCGCCGCTGGCGTGGATCAGCGTCTTGTGGTCGCCGCCCTCAAAATAGACTTCAGGCAGGTCGGCCAGGCTTTCCTCCAGCATCACGTCGACACCGTACGCCTCGCCGACCGGCGGCACGGCGCCCAGGTCGCAGTCGGTGAAGATCTCGCCGATCTCGGCTTCCGCGGCCAGGCCCAGGCGTTTGCCCGCCAAGGCCTGCAATGTGCCGAGGTCAATCCGGTGCGTGCTGGGAACGACCGCCAGGAAGTATCCCAGCTCATGATGGATGACGACGGATTTCACCACGCATTCCCCGGATACGTGCGCCGCCTGCGCCGATTCCGTAGTGGTCATCGTGCGCGGGTGCGACACGACATCGTAAGCAATGCCGGCGTCCTTCAGATACGTCTTCAGTTGTGGTGCGATTGCCATTGTCGGCTCCCGTATCAATTCGGCCCCGAACTAGGCTACGACACGATCTTCCGGCACCACGGGAGCGACGTCAAGCAAACCCGGACTTGCGATCGTCGCTGCCCGGGACCTCACGACTGCCGGAGTGACCAATGCCACAAACGGCAACGGCTTTGCCGACCAGACTAGTTACATCGTTAAGCCGCAATGCAGGAGGTGCCGCCATGGTCTCTATGTCCGTCGAACTGCACAATATCGAAGGCACACAGGCAGCCATGGGCTGGGCCGGCGGCCACACGATTGTCGTCGACCGGCCGGAGGGCAAAGCGGGCGGCATGGGGCTCGGCTTCAACGGTGCGCAACTGCTGGCGCTTGCGATTGGCGGATGCTTTTGCAACGACCTGCGCTACGTCGCCCACGAGATGGGCGTCGGGCTCGGCAAAATCGCCGTTGCCGTGACCGTCGACCTCGATGGCAATCCGCTTATCGCCACGTCGGCGACGATGGCAGTGACGTGCGAGACAACCGACGGCGCCGACGCCGAAGCCGTGATCGACCGCGCCAAGGCAAGCTGCATGGTCAGCAACTCGCTCAAACAGGGCGTTCCCGTGACAATCCGGGCCGAGCGTTAGGCAGCAAAAGCCTTCCATACTTTTCGATACGGTCTATCTTTCCGGGCTCCTTGGTAGCCGGAAAGAGGGTTGATGCCGGAAGGCCATACCATTCATCGCGCGGCGCGCGACCATCGCCGGGTGCTGGCGGGCGAGGTGCTGAGCGTATCCTCGCCGCAGGGGCGTTTCGCGGCGGGCGCGGCTCGGCTGGACGGCCGCCGCTGTCTGGACGTCGAAGCCTACGGCAAGCACCTGCTGTACCGGTTCGACGGCGGCGACGCGTTGCATATCCATCTCGGCCTGTTCGGCCGGATCAACAAGCACAAACTGCCACTTGCCGAACCGCGCGGCGCGGTGCGGGTGCGTCTGGTCGGCCCATCGCATGTCGTCGACATCAACGGGCCGACCATCTGCCGGGTGCTGGACGACCCAGAGTTCCTGGCGCTGGTCGGGCGGATCGGGCCGGACGTGCTGCGCGCCGATGCGGAACCGGAACGCGCCTACAAGAAAATCGCGAAAAGCCGGGCCGGGATCGGTCGCCTGATCATGGACCAGTCGGTCATGGCGGGTCTCGGCAACATCTACCGGACGGAAATCCTGTGGCGCCAGGGCGTTCATCCGGAGACCCCGGGCCGCTTGATCGACCGCACGACCTTCGACCGCATCTGGGAGGACGCCAAGGCATTGCTTGCCATCGGCGTGCGGCGCAACGCGATCATCACCGTCGACGGCGCGGCGCCGTCGAAAAGCCGCTACCGCGAACGGGTGAACATCTTCGCCAAGGATCGGTGCCCGGCCTGCAACGGAGCGATCCGGCGCTTCGAGATCGACGGACGCCGCGCCTTCGTCTGCGAGACCTGTCAGCCGCCGGTCGTTGCCGGTTGACGGCCGATTGCATTCCGCGCCGCTCTTCCTATGTGACTTATTGACCATTCGAGAGGTAGAGCATGAATCCCCAAAGTCTTCTGGATCAGTTTCTCGGCCCGGGCGCGGGCCAAAGCGTCGGCGGCGCGGTGCAGGGCGCCAAGGGCAAGTTGGCCAACAGCGGATTGGGCGGCGTTGCCGGCGGCCTCGCGGCCGGCGGATTGCTCGGAGTTCTCCTCGGCAATAAGAAAGCGCGCAAGACAGCCGGTAAGGTCGCCGGCAATGTCGCGGTATACGGCGGCGCGGCGGCGCTGGGCGCGCTGGCTTTCCGCGCTTATCAGAATTGGCAGTCCGGGCAGCAGGCGTCTCCTCAGTCCGCCCCCCAATCCGCCCCTGCGGCGACGGAGCAAGCGGCGCTGCCGCCGCCGGATTCGAAATTCATGCCCGGCGCCGCGCCGGCCGCCAACGGCAAGCCGTTCGAGCTGGCGCTGGTCATGGCGATGATCGCGGCGGCCAACGCCGACGGCCATGTCGACGCGGACGAACAGAAGGCGATCTTCGACAAGGTCGGGGAACTGCCGCTGGAGGCCGAGGACAAGGCGTTCGTGTTCGACGCGCTCGGCAACCCGCCGAGCCTGCAGGACATCGCCGACCTGGCCAATGGGCCGGAACAGGCGACGGAACTCTATCTCGCCTCCCGCCTCGCCATCGACCCGGACCATCCGATGGAACAGGCCTATCTGGAAGGACTGGCGAGCCGCCTATCCCTGCCTGCCGAGTTGGTCGGTCACCTGGAGAGCGAAATCACCGCGGCCGCGACGGCGTGACTGCCGGCGCATCGGCGGCGCGGACCGCCGGCCGGTAACAGTAGACGCCGTTTCGCTTGTGCAGGTAGTCGAACCATCCGGAGCGGCGGATCGACCCCGGCACCCAGCCGGCGACCGGAAACATCCATACGGCCATGACGCCATCCGGCTTCAGGACGCGGTGCATTTCCGGCAGCAGCCGGTTCAAGGGTAGCGACAGGTAGGGCAACACGCCGAACAGCAGCGCCCTGTCCATGGTGGCAGTGTCCAGCCCGGTCCTTAACGCATCGCGCTGTACGACCTCGACGTTCCGCAACCCCGCCGCTGCGGCCTTTTCTGTCAGGCGGTCCACATAGGTCGCCAGCAACTCCATCGCAATCAGGCGGCCCTGCGCGCCGATCATCCGCGCGGCCGGCACCGTGAAAAACCCGGTGCCGGCGCCGACCTCCAGAACGGTCTGCCCGGGCCGGAGGTCGGCGCCCTGGAGGGTTTTGACCGGATCCGAGAGACGGTGGCGAAGCCGGCTCTCCATGACCCTGCCCGCCGGTTTGAAGAGCCAGTTGAGCAGCTTCGAGTTGCCCAGGTCTTCCATGTTCATCGCTCACCCTCTTTCGTCAACCTATGGCGGCTCTCACGCTGGCGATCGGTTGCGCTAGTATTCCCCGGGTCTGGGGCCGATTTGCGCCCCCGATCCGGATATTCAGTCCGGGCCGGACACCGCACAATGGTAGCAATGTCGTATCAGCCGGTTGAGTATAGGGATCTCCCGCAATGAAAGAACTTGGATTGATCTACCCGATGGTCGCGATGGTCTTGCTGACCTTCGTCGTTCTGATCGCATTGTTTCGGACCCGGACGCGGGCGGTTAGCGCCGGGGAGATCAGCGTGACCTGTTTCCGCACCTACCAGGGCGCGGTGGAACCGGAATCCTCGGTCAAGCTGTCGCGGCATTTCGCCAACATCTTCGAAGCGCCGACCCTGTTCTATATCGCCTGCCTGGCGGCCATGGTGGCCGGCCAGGCGACGGCGGCATTCCAGGCGCTGGCCTGGCTCTACGTCGGCCTTCGCGCGGTCCATGCGTTCGTGCATACCGGCGGCAATCGGCTGAAGAAACGGATCGCGGTCTATTTCGCAAGCTGGCTGGTGTTGATGGCCATGTGGCTCTATCTGGCGGTCGGCGTCTCGCTGAGCGGATCGGGATGATCTATCGCGGCCGGCCGAAGAACAGGACGTAGCCGTCGGGGTCCGCAACCTCGAATCCGCGCAATCCATCTTCCGTATCGCCGAGCGGCCGGGTAAAAGCGACGCTCCGCCCTTCGAACTCGGACGCAAGCGAATCGGGATCCGCGACGTGAACGAATGCGTCCCACGGCGCCCAAGGGTGGCGCGCACGATTAGGCAGCGGGCCGACATCCTGGGCGACGACCTTCAACATGAGCTGCGTGGCGTCGCGGCCGACCATCGCGAAAAACGGCTCTTCCTGCGGCGCCTGGAACCGGGCCTCGAAACCCAGGTGGCGCGTATAAAAAGCGAGGGAATCCGCAAGATCGGAGATGATAAAGAACGGCGTAGCCGGCCCTAGCTGCGTGAATTCGGACATGGTTCCTCGCTGACGGGAGATGCATGGGACCTAGCGACACCGCCACTGCCTTGTCAATCGTCCGGCCAAATTTGTGACGAATGTCATAGAGACCGGCACTGATGTTTTGGTTATCTTCCGACCGGGCGTCAAGCGGATCAAAGGGGATTTAATATGATCGAACCGCTTTCTGACGTACGACAGATTTCCAAACTTGCCTACGGCTTCATGGCGTCAAAGGCGCTGTTCGCCGCGCTGAACGTCGAACTGTTCGGGCATGTGTCCCGCGGCGCGCGGGACATCGAAACACTATCCAACTTGACCGGCATTCCCGACCATCGCCTGCAGACGCTGATCGCCTCGCTGGTGAGCACGGGCGTGCTGGTGCGCCAGGGCGGCGGCCTGGCCAACGCGCCGGCAACCGAGACCTACCTGGTGCCGGGGGCGCCCGCTTATTTCGGCGACTATTACCGGTTTCAGATCGGCGGGCAGATGTACGGCATCATGGATCATCTGGACGCCGGTCTGATAGGCGACGAGGCGGGCCTGGCGCACAACAGGATGAGCGGCTGGCTGTCCGACCCGAAGCGGGCGGACGATTTCTCCCGCGCGCAACATGCGGGATCGTTGGGGCCCGCGATCATGCTGTCGAAACGGCTCGACCTGAATGGCGCGACGAAACTGTTGGACGTCGCCGGCGGCACCGGCGCCTATTCGATCGTGTTCTGCCAGCGCAATCCGGGCCTGAACGCGACGATCCTGGATTTCCCGACGGTGATCGACGTCGCCCGGCGCTATATCGACGAGGCCGGCATGGCCGACCGCATCGCGCTGAAAAGCGGCGACGCGCGCGAGGCGGCGTGGCCCGACAGCCAGGACGTGGTGCTGATGTCCTACCTGTTGAGCGCGGTCGACGGCACGGATATACCGGACCTGCTGGCGCGGGCGTTCGCGGCGCTCAAGCCCGGCGGGCGGCTGATCCTGCATGACTTCATGCTGGACGAGAACCGCTCCGGGCCGAGTTCGGCCGCGTTGTTCTTCCTCTCCTACATCGCGCACCAGCCGGATGCGACATCGTTCACGGCAGGAGAACTCACCCCAGCCATCGTTGCAGCCGGTTTCGATCAGATTCAGGACGAAACCATGATTCCCGAAATCACCTCGATGATCGTCGCCCGCAAACCCGGATAAAGCCGGGAGGCGCCATGGCTTTTCCCGAACTCGACATCGCCATGGCAGCAGCCGCCGCGGTTGCCTGTGCCGCAGGGTTGATGCGGGGCTTTGCCGGGGTCGGGTCCGGCATGCTGATGGCGCCGATCTTCGTACTGCTGTTCGGGCCGGTCGAAACGGTGGCGACGATCATCGTCATGGAGATCGTCGTCACCGCGCAGCTTATGCCGGGGGTCCGCCGCGACATCGACTGGCGAACGATCGCGCCGATGGGCACGGTCGCGGCGCTGTTCATGCCGGCGGGCAGTTGGTTGCTTGTCTCTCTGGACGCAGACGCGATCGGGCGCGGGATGGCGCTGATCGTGCTGGGGTTTTCCGCCGTGCTGTTGACCGGATGGCGATACGAAGGCGCCAAGCCGCTGCCGGCATCGTTGGGCGTCGGTGCCGTCTCCGGCGTGCTGATGGCCTCGACCAGCCTGGGCAATCCGCCGGTCATGCTGTACCTGCTGTCGAGCCGCGACAGCTCTGTGCGCAACCGGGCGAACTTCACCGGCTACTTTGCAATCACCCTGCTCGCGCTCATCGCCTGGATGACGGCGACCGGCCTGATCGGTTGGCCGGCGGTGTTGCGCGCCCTGCTGCTGCTGCCGGTATTCATGGCGGCCGCGTGGCTGGGCGGCCGACTGTTCCGGAAATCCAGCGAACAACTCTACCGCCGTGTCGCACTGGGCCTGTTGATCTGTGTCGGGCTCTACGGGCTGCTGCGGTAGATCACGCCTTTTGACCGGCGCCGGAAAAGCAACTAATGAGTGATTTTCAGGCGCCGAGAATGACACCGCAGGGCTACGCGAATACTCGGCACTTCCCGATTATGGTGGCGAAACATTCCAAATTTGCGAGAAATGTTCAGTTCGAATTTACTGTTTTTCAAAAATCTGTGATGTTTTTTAGAATCAATATAATTCAAATAGACACTACCGGAGATAGCGAATACCGTCGGCGGCCCCCACAACCTCAACAGGAACGGATGAGCCGATGTTCGTCAGACAAATTTCCAGATTGTTTGTGGCAGGCACGCTGATTTCGCTATCAGGTCAGGTGGTTGCCGACACCCCGCCCACCCTGACGCAAGACAGCGGCGCGCCGGTCGGCGACAATCAGAACTCCAAGACCGCGGGCCCGTTCGGCGGTGTGCTGCTGGAAGACTTTCACCTGATCGAAAAGCTCGCGCGCTTCGACCGGGAGCGAATTCCTGAGCGTGTCGTGCATGCACGCGGGACCGGGGCGCACGGTGAGTTCGTGGCCAGCCGCGACTTCTCCGAATTCACCAAGGCGTCGCTGTTCAAGCAAGGCAAGGCGACGCCGGTGTTCGTACGCTTCTCCACCGTCATCCATCCCAAGGGATCGCCGGAAGGATTGCGGGATCCGCGCGGCTTCGCCACCAAGTTCTACACGGACGAAGGCAACTGGGACCTGGTCGGCAACAACCTGCCGGTCTTCTTCATCCGCGACGCGATCAAGTTTCCGGACATGGTTCGGTCCCTGAAACCCTCCCCCGTCACCAACGTGCAGGACCCCAACCGCTTCTTCGACTTCTTTTCGCACATCCCGGAATCGACGCACATGCTGACCCTGGTCTATTCGGACCTGGGCACGCCCGCTTCGCTGCGCGAGATGGACGGCCATGGCGTGCACGCCCTGAAACTGGTGGACGCGGACGGCAATGTCGTGTTCGCCAAATTCAGGTGGAAAAGCCATCAGGGCGTCAGGACCCTGACGGCAGCCGAAGCGGCGGTGGCGGACTTCAACTACGCCACAAAGGATCTCTACCAGAACATCGCGGCCGGAAACTTTCCCAAATGGGATCTCCATGTCCAGATCCTCAGGCCCGAAGATATCGAGAGGCTGGACTACAATCCGTTCGACGCGACCAAGGTCTGGCCGGGTGTCGAGGAGATCAAGCTCGGCACCATGACGCTGAACCGGGTGCCGGACAACTTCTTCCAGGCGACCGAACTATCGGCGTTCTCGCCGGGCGTGATGGTGCCGGGGGTCGAGGCGTCGCCGGACCGCCTGCTCCAGGGCCGGCTGTTTTCCTACGCCGATACGCAGCGCTACAGAATCGGCGCGAACTACCAGTCGCTGCCGATCAACGTGCCGAAAGTGTCGGTCAACAACAATAACCGCGACGGCACGCTGAGCTTCGTCGCGCAAACCGGCGAGGTGAACTACCAGCCGTCGCGCAAGACGAACGACAATGTCTTCGCCGACGACAATAGCAGGCGGCAAAGCCGCTACGCGCTGGAAGGCCTGACCCAGCAATTGGCGATCAAGAAATCCCAGCCCTTCAAACAGGCTGGCGATGCCTACCGCGCCTTCACGCCGGAACAGCGGACCAACCTGATCGCGAATCTGGCCGGCGACCTGGGCCAGGTACGGGACCAGAAGACCAAGGAAATCATGGTCAGCCACTTCTACGCCGCGGACAAGGAGTTCGGCGAACGCCTTGCCGAGGCCGTGGATGTGAGTGTCGAGCGGATCAGGCAGGCGAGCCTGCAATAGGAAGCCGCCGATTAGCCGGGTCCGGGGCCAAACGCTTCGGACCCGGTTTCTTCCGGCAACACCTACTCCCGAAAGGCAGCGACACCATGAACGTTCGTCAGGTCATGTTTTCCGCATTGTGCGCATTGGCAATCACAGCGCCCCTCCCCGCCGGCGCGGAGAACCAACTGCTCTCGCCGGCGCAGATCTCGGCGATCTACTTCGATGCGGCCCGCAGCGGCCGGTCAGACATCCTCGACGATCTTCTCAAGGCCGGCGCGGATATCGAGGTCCGCAACGAGGCCGGCTTCACGGCCTTTGTCCTGGCCGCCTACAACGGACGGATGCGGACGGTCGAGTTTCTGCTGCAAAAGGGCGCCGACCCCTGCGCCGCCGACAATCGGGGCAATACGGCCCAGATGGGCGTAGCCTTCAAGGGCGACGACCGTATGGCCGAGCGCCTGCTGCAGATGGCGTGCGACGTGAACGCGACGAACGCCGCCGGTCAAACCGCTCTGATGATGGCGGCGTTGTTCGGCCGCGATAAGCAGGTTGACATGCTGCTGGCGAAGGGCGCCGACCGCTCGATCCGCGACGCGTCCGGGAATACCGCTCTCAGCCTGGCGCAGCAGCAGGGCAATGCGCAGATGGCCGCCCTGCTGCAGGCAACGTTCGACTAACCTGCAGGCAGCCAGCCTCAACCGACCGCCGCCCGGAGGCGCGTGACTAGTTGGTCGGCGGTGACGACGCCGGAGGGCGATATGTTCACTCCTGCCGCGCGCAGCATGCGGGCGGTCCAGGTATTGCAAGTGTTGAACAGATGAAACGTGCCCCGCGCATGGTAGAAGTTGCTGTTCGGATAAAGGCCTCGCGAAACCGGCGTGGCGCGTCCGCCTTCCGGACGCTGAAAGTCGCCTGCGATGGCGGCAGTGAGGCGGCGGAACCCAGTTGCCGTGAGCGCGACAGACACTACCTCGCGGTCCGCGCCCGCCGGCTGCGGCGCGTGGTCGAGCCCTGCCGCGTGCATCACTGCGGGCGTCGCGGTGAGAGCCGCGCCGAGTGTCATGCCGACGGTCTTGTCCTCCGCGGGATAGTAGGTGCGGTCGCCCCAGCCGAATTCGAGAAACGCCGCATCCGGGAAGTCATCGGCTTCCGGCAGTAAGCCGGTGTCGGCAAGCGCCGCGCGTGGCATGACGACCGCTGTGTGCCAGCCGTTGCTGACGACATAGACGATGTGAGCGGGCGGGCCGCCGGTGTCCGGCGGCAACGGCGGCGTATCGGCACATGCGACAACGACCAGCAACGCCACAAAAGCGAACAACCGTCTCATGGCGGCAATGTAGGGCTTCCACCGCCGGAAGCGAACCGCTTCGCGCTTGATTGACACGCGCAGCTTTCGTAAGACCACCGGTATCGCTCGGAACCGGGGCCGAGGGGGAGCAGTAGCGTGAAAGCGTCCGTCTATATCGCGACCAGCCTTGACGGCTTTATCGCGCGCGAAAACGGCGCGCTCGACTGGCTGCCCGGCGCGGATGGCGGCGGCGGGAACGGTCCAGCAGAGAGCGAAGATTACGGATACAGCGCCTTTATGGCGGCGGTCGACGCGATCGTCATGGGTCGGCATACGTACGAGGCTGTGTTGGGCTTTGGCGACTGGCCGTACGAGAAGCCGGTGGTGGTGCTGAGTTCGCGGCAAATGGACCTGCCCGCAATTCTGACGCAATCCGTCGAAGCGATGGCCGGCTCGCCGCAGGATGTGTTCGACCGTTTGGCGGAACGGGGGTTCGAGCACCTCTACATCGACGGCGGCGCGACGATACAGCGGTTTCTGCGCGCCAGACTGATCCGGCGCCTGATCGTCACCCGGGTGCCGGTCCTGCTCGGCAGCGGCATCCCGCTGTTCGGGCCACTGGATGGCGACATCCAACTCCGGCACGTCGAAACGAAGAGCTTTGCCAGCGGGATGGTGCAAAGCGTGTACGACGTTCCCGCATGACAAGCGTCATCGTGGTCGGGGCCGGCGCGACCGGTCTGGCGACGGCGCAAACCCTGGAAACCACGGGCCTGCAAGTGCAGGTGCTGGAAAAGGAACCGCGCGTGGCCGAGGCCTGGCGCGGCCGTCATCCCCAGCTCCGCCTGAATACCCATCGCCGACTGTCGGGCCTGCCGGGCATGAAGATGCCCCAAGCGTTCGGCGCCTTTCCGGCGCGGGACGACATGGTTCGCTATCTGGAAGATTATGCGGCGACGACCCCGCGAATTTCCTTCGACGCGCCAGTATCGCGAATCGACAAGGCGGAGACCGGATGGCGGGTCGAAACGCCTGGCGACGCGCTGCACGCCGACAACGTGGTGATCGCGACCGGGGCGGACAGAGTTCCATACATGCCGGCCTGGCCCGGGATGGACGGATTCAGCGGCGAGGTTTTACACGCGGCCGACTTCGGCGATGCGGCGCGCTATCGCGGCCGGCGGGTTCTGATCGTCGGCGCCGGCAATTCAGGAACCGACCTGTTGAACCATCTGGCAACCGTCGATACGGGCGAGATCTGGGTTTCCGTCCGGCACGGACCGGCGATGGCGCCGACACGGTTCCTCGGCTTTCCGACGCAACTGATATCGCCCTTTCTGGATGCGCTACCGCTAGCGGCGGCGGACCGGGTGCTGGACCTGACCGAATGGCTGGCGTTCGGCAATTTGCGAAAACACGGCCTACCGCGACATTGGCAAGGCGGCGCGACACGGCTGGCCGAAACCGGCACGGCGCCGGCTATCGACAAAGGTTTCGTCGCCGCGCTGAAGGCCGGCAAGGTTACGGTGGTGCCGGAGATCGAGCAATTCGAGCCGACGGCGGTCCGACTGACCGACGGTCAACGCCTGGAACCGGATATCGTGGTGGCCGCGACGGGCTACCGGACCGGCCTTGCGCCGATGCTCGGCCATCTCGGCGTTTTGGACGAGCGCGAGGCGCCGGTTGTCCACGGCGACCAGCAGGATCCGCGCTGGCCCGGGCTCTGGTTCAACGGCATGCGCCCGCCGCTCAGCGGCACGCTCGGCGCGGTCGGAAAGACGGCAAAGCGGATCGCCGCAGCGATCATCGCGTCGACGTGACGGACGGGGGTTGGGCGCGCCGCCGCTCCCAACCCCATGACGTCACGCGGCGACCGCCGACTGGTCCACGGCATCGAACGAGAGCTCCACATCGCAGACCGTCGCGATCAGCGATGCGGCGACCGCATAAGGATCGGCGTTGGCGCCGGGCCGACGATCCTCCAGGTAGCCGTAGCCGCGCTGGGCGACGGGATGCGGAATGCGGATCGACGCGCCGCGGTGGGCGACGCCCCACTTGAAAGTGTCGATGTCGCAGGTCTCGTGCAGGCCAGTCAGCCGCTCGTCCAGCTTATCGCCGTAGTTGCGGATGTGATCGCCGTGGCGTTTTTCCAGCCGTTCGATGGCCGACTGGATCGACGTCTGTCCCCGAACCGGATCGCGGGTCGCGGCGGTCGAAAAGTTGGTATGCATGCCGGCGCCGTTCCAGTCGCCCTTGACCGGTTTGTTATCGAAGGAGACCTCCACGCCGTGCCGCTCGCCCATGCGATGCAGCAGCCAGCGCGCGATCCAGATATGATCGCTGACCATAAGCGGGTCGCCGATCTCGCCGTCGATGCCGCGATAACCGATCTGGAACTCCCACTGGCCCGGCATCACCTCCGCATTCAGGCCGTAGATCTGCAGGCCGGCGTCCAGGCAGGCGCGGGCATGCGCCTCGACGATATCGCGGCCGAAGGCGCGGTCCGCGCCGGCGCCGCAATAATACGGCCCCTGCGGCCCGGGAAAGCCGTTCGACGGGAAGCCGAGTGGGCGGCCATCGCGATAGAGCGTGTATTCCTGCTCAAACCCGACCCACGGGTCCGTTTCGGCCTCGACCTCGCCCAGCACTGCGCGCAGGCCGGCGCGCCGGTTGGTCGCGTGCGGCGTGCCGTCGGCATTCTGCACCTCGCAAAGCACCAGATGGTTGCCCCAGCCACGCAACGGGTCCGGCGCCACGCAGACTGGCTCCAGCAGGCAGTCGGAATTGTCGCCGCTGGCCTGTTCGGTCGAGGAGCCGTCGAAACTCCAGGCCGGGAAGTCGCGCGGGCCGGGCGCCTCCGGGACCTGGACGACGCGCATCTTCGAACGCACACCCTGGACCGGCCGGCTGCCGTCCAGCCAGATATACTCAGCAAAACTAAGCTTACGCATTGGATCTCTCCTCCAATTTCGATCGGCAGCCACGGCGTCGCGTGGACCGTGCCGGAAACGGTTTGCGGAAAACCGCGCGCCGGAACCGCCCGACGCTTGGTCGACAACCTGGAAATGCGATGTTTCCGGTGAATGTCTCGGCGGCAGGAATTGTGTTTCAGTTGTTTGCGGTGAATTCGGCGTTAGGATCCGCCGGACGCACGGTACGGTTTACGGAGCAGCAGCCATGCTGGTACGGATTTGGCGGACGTCGTTCGACGTCAACGGTAAAGACAGGCTGGTCGAGTATGCGAACCAGGCGTCCCTACCCGTCCTATTGTCGCGGCCGGGCAATCGGGGCGTAATCTTCTATTCGGACGGCGACCGGTGGACAACGCTGACGATCTGGGAAAGCCGGCAAGCCATCGACCGGCTGGATGACGATCCGGAGTACGCCCGGATCGTCGACGGGATCCTGGCGCTCGGCGTGCTCGGCGACGACCAGGAGACGACGGTATTCGCCTACGAGGGCGGCGCGATCGGGCCGAACGGCTGATTTCGGTCGGGTTCGGCCCTGTCACGGTGGTGCGTTACGGCGTGATTGCCACCTTCAGCACACCGTCGCGCTGGTTCGCGAACAGGTCGTAGGCATCCAGGATGTCGTCCAGCTTGTAGCGGTGACTGACCAGCGGGTTCAAGTCGACCCGACCGGAGGCGACCACGTTCATCAACCGTCGCATCCGCTCCTTACCGCCGGGGCAGAGCGAGGTGACGATCCGGTTGTCGCCGAGGCCCGCGTTGAAGGCGTCGAGCGGAATGCTGAGATCGCCGGAATAGACGCCGAGGCTGGAGAGCGTTCCGCCGGGCTTGAGCACCCGCAGGCAGCTTTCGAAGGTCGCCTGGGTGCCAAGCGCCTCGATCGCGGCATCGACGCCGCGGCCATCGGTCAGACGCATGATCTCGTCGACCGGGTCGGTCTTGCTGAAATCCACCAACGCATCGGCACCCATGCGGCTCGCCATTTCCATACGCTCGGGCACCGACTCGACGGCAATGATCGTCGTGGCGCCCTTCAATTTGGCACCCGCCGTGGCGCAGAGACCGATCGGGCCCTGCGCGAACACAGCCACGGTATCGCCGATCTTGATGTTAGCCGATTCCGCCCCGGCAAAGCCGGTCGACATGATGTCGGGGCACATCAGCACCTGCTCGTCGGTCAGGCCGTCCGGCACCGGCGCCAGATTGGCCATCGCGTCCGGCACCAGGACGTATTCCGCCTGGGTTCCGTCGATGGTATTGCCGAAGCGCCAACCGCCCATCGGCTTCAGGCCATGGCCGCAGCTCTGGCCGTCCTGGGCGTACAGGCCGTCCAGGCAGGCGTTCGAATAGCCGCTCGGGCAGATCGCGCCGGCGATTACCCGCTGGCCTTCGCTGTAGCCGTGCACGTTGGCGCCGAGCTTCTCGATCACGCCGACCGGTTCATGGCCGACGGTGAGCCCCTTCTCCACCGGGTATTCGCCTTTGAGGATATGGACATCGGTGCCGCAGATCGTCGTCGTGGTGATCCGCATCAGGGCGTCGTTGGGGCCGACGTCGGGTACCGGCTTGTCATCCAGGACGATCCGGCCCGGCTCGACAAACACCGCCGCTTTCATCATTTCGGGCATGGTCTGGCTCTCGCCTCCTTCATGACACATGTCGCTCAATCGTTGACGCCATATGCCTACGGACACGCCGGAGTCACATTGACCTCGCTCAACGCGGCGAGTGAATGTCAGGCAGCATTTGCCGACGCCCGCAGCAAGGCTGTATAAAGGGTCGCCGCCGCAACCGGGCGGTAAACAGCGTTTGGGACATCGTCAGGTCATGGGCCAGGCACTCAAAGCACTCATATCGCCGTCTTCCCCACCTCCCCCGCGCGCGATCTAAGGCGCTTCGGGCGGACGGAACAGGTTCGCCGACGGGAGCAGCCAGTCGCGGGGAAGCGCCAGGGTTTCGCTTGAGACACATGTCGCGTCGTTCGATCGACGTCGGCGACTAATGTCGCGCGCAATTTCCTAACGCCCCCTCTCCATTCGATTTGCAACAGCGCCCGCGCCGTCTCGGCGGCGGGCCTGCTGCCGCCGTTCGGGGGACACCCTATGTCCGGACTAAGAACTCTTATTGTCGTCAGCGTCGCCGCGTCTTTAGCAATGACCGGCGTCGGCATGATCGTTGCGCTGCTGCCGCAGCGCGTTCTGCACCTATCGGGCTCGCTGCAAAGCGTCGGCTATCTGGCATCCGTCTTCGCTCTGTCCTATCTGGCTGTCCAACTGCCAATCGGCAGGATCGCGGATCGGTTTGGCGTCAAACCGCTGTTAATCCTCGGCTATGCGTTGTGCTGTCTGTCGGGATTGGCCTTCTTTGCCGCCGGGTCGCCGGAAGCGATCTTTCTCGGCCGCTTCATCCAGGGCGCGGGCGAGGCCCCGATATGGGCGTTGGGCCCGGCCCTCCTGTCGCTCGCCTATCCACAGGCCAAGGGCAAGGCGATCGGAATCTACAACGCGTCGATCCATATCGGGCTAACCGTGGGCCCGCTGCTCGGCATTATGCTGTTCGCCGACGGCGGAGGCGGCACGCCGTTCCTGGTTTTCGCCGCGCTTTGTTTCGTCGGCGTTACCGTCATGCTGTTCCTCCCCAACATGCCGGCCGTGAGACGGTCCAGCGGCGCAGCGCCGACGTTGCGGGACGTCGCAAAACGGCTCACAGGCAGCGCGCCCCTGCTCACGCTCTGCGGCGCGGTACTATACGGGGCAGGATACGGCATCTTCATTACCGTGCTTCCCGCCTCGCTCGTCCTTTCGAAGGGGTTCGACGCCCGATCCATCGGCGTGCTCTTTGCGCTGTTCTATGTCGCGATCAGTGTATCGCAACTCGTTGTCGGACCGCTCTCCGACCGGCACGGGCGGCCCGCGTTCATGATCGCGGGCCTCGCCATGGCGGCGACGGGCTTCGCCGCGTTCGCGCCGTTTCCGTTCCCCTGGACCTATCTGCCGCTGACCTTGGCGAGCTTCGGGCTCGGCGTGTTTTGCGTATCGTCGATGGCATATCTGAACGAATGCGTTCCGGATTCGTCGAGGGGCGCCGTCTCGGGCAGCTATTACTTCGCCTGGGGACTCGGGTACTTCGCCGGGCCGCTCGCCATCGCCCACCTGGGTGAGATTGCCAATCCGCAGGTCGGCTACCACGGCCTCGCCATGTTGCAAGCCACGCTGGCTGGTGCGCTATGGCTGTGCCACGGTACGGTGCTACGACGATCATAGATGGAAGGCGAACCGCGTGCAGTCGAACATCGGTCCGGTGGATACGGAAGCGCCGCAGGCGCCGGACAGGTTCATGCCGAACTGGGCGGCGATTACGGCCGTGATTCTCGGCATTACTGCGTTCGCGGTGGCGCAAGGACTGACCTATCCACTGATCTCGCTGATGCTCGAACGGCGCGGCTTGTCGGAAAGCGTGATCGGGCTGAACGCAGTCTCTGGTCGGGCTGGTGCTGTTGGCGCTCACCGCGCTTCTCGCCCTTGGCCGGCGATAGGACGGCAAGACACCCGTTAGCCGGACTGGCCCAATGTTCCGTGCGCGCGGCGCAGGCAGTCGAGGAATTCCTGGACCAATCTCGACGGCTTCGGCGAGCGGCGGACGATCACCGCGTGATCGCTTTGGTAGTGGAATACATCGGAACGCAGCCGGCGCATCGCGTCTCGTTCGACGAAGCTTTTCGCATAATGGTCAGGCAGGAAGCCGATATAGCGGCCGGACAGGATGAGGGCGGCCAGCGCCTCCTCGTCATAGGCGTCGGCGCTGCGTTTCAGCCTCAGTTTATGGCTGACCATCATATTCGGCGAATGGAAGCCAATGCCGGCATACTTGCATTGCCTGAGGTCACGGCGAGAGACCGCCTTCTCCGGCCGGTCGAACAGGGCGTGGCCGGCACCGCAATAGAGATACATCTGCTCCGCATACAGGGGGTAGTAGTCCAGGCTGTTGGACTGGCGGTGGCCCGGGATGATGGCCAGTTGAAAGCGGCCGTTCAGGACCCCACTTTCAATGGCGTTGACCGGCTCGACATGGACCTCGATCGTCACCTCGGGCGCGATCTCGTCGAACAGGGCGATGGTCTGCGGCAGCCGCGCCTCCGGGTTCGAGACGGTCTTGTCGAACAAGGCGATGGAGAGGTGACCGGTCAGCCTCTGGTGGACCTCGTCCACGTCCGACTGGAAGTTGTCGATCGCGGACAGCAGCCGGGACGACGCCTCGACCACGCGGGCGCCCTCGTCCGTAAGAGCGAATCCGGCCGGGCCGCGGTCGCATAGCTTGACGCCGAGGCGCAGCTCCAGGTCGGTCAAATGCCGGCTGATGGTGGAGCGGCCGACATTGAGCTCGAGCTCCGCGGCAGATACACCGCCGCAGGCGACGACCGTGCGGAATACGCGCAAGAGTCGGATATCGACGTCGCTAACGCGCCCAAGATGCGCTTTCCGAACCATCGTTATGTTTCATCCTAATGAAACTTTCCTTCTAAACCCTACTCTATGTGAAACAAAAATCACATGGTAGCGGTAAAGGCACGGTCCGATAAACCGATACGGCAACGCCGATAGTCGGCTGCCTGTCAAACAATTAACCGGATCGCTGGGAGAGGTGGTACAATTTCGAAATAGTTCTCTCGACCAGTGGACCGTTACGAACAGCGGGCTTGGCGGGGTTTGCATGCCGTACCGGCCCGCGATGCGAACCAAGGAGGCTAGAATAATGAAATTTGCAGGAAAATTGGCGGCCACCACCGGCCTTGCCGTAGCACTGATTTTCGGCGCTACCGCCGTATCCGCGAAAACCTTCAAGATGGCGCTCGGCGATGCGGCCGGCGGCACACAGGACGCAGCCGGCAAAAAATTCGCCGAGGTATTCGAGGCAAAGACCGGCGGCAAGCATAAGATAAAGATGTTCCACAACGGTCAGTTGGGCAGCGAGCAGGACACGGTCAACGACGCCGCGATCGGGACGCTGGACTTCTCCGTTCTGGCGATCAACAACATCACGCCATTCTCCCCGACGGTCGGCATCTTCACCCTGCCCTACATGATCCTCAGCCTCGAAGAGGCGGTGAAACTGACCCAGGGCGAGATCGGCAAAGAACTGGTCGAGAACACCAAGCGGGACGCCGGTGTCCGTATCATCGCCTGGTCCTATGCGGGCTTCCGGGTGCTCTCCAACTCCAAGCAGCCAATCAAGACCCTGGACGACCTGAAAGGCATCGTGGTTCGCGTTCCGAAGAACGAAATCATGATCGACACCTACAACTCCTGGGGCAACAACCCGACCCCGATGGCCTGGTCGGAGACCTTTACCGCCTTGCAGCAGGGCGTGGTCGACGGACAGGACACCCCGTACATCACCATTCACGCGATGAAGTTCTACGAGGTACAGAAGTACATCACCAACCTGCGTTACCTGTTCCTGCTGGAGCCGATCATCGTTAGCGAGTCGGTGTTCCAGGACCAGTCCGAAGAGGTGCAGAAGGCGATTTTGGAAGCCGGCGCCGAAGCGACGGCGTTCAGCGCTCAGTATCTGGCCGACACCGAAGCCAAGCTTAAGGCAGACCTGATCGCCAAAGGCATGCAGATCGACGATCCGGCCAACGACGAAAAAGAATGGATCGCGGCCGCGACCAGCCAAGTGTGGCCGAAGTTCTACAAGAGCATCGGCGGGGTGGAGAAAGTCAACGCCGCCCTGAAGTCCGTCGGACGGCCGCCGGTCAACTGACGCCCGTCCGAAGCGGGAGGGAAGTACCGGCTTAACGGAAGTGCGCTTGGGCGGACGCCGCGGTTCGGCGGCTTACCCCTCCCACCTGCCCGAGCGCACTTTAACCGGGGGATCGGGGGAGGAAATACGTCATGGGCCTGACGATCTATCGGATCCTCGACAACATCGAGAGTTACATCTGCCGGACGCTGCTGGCGCTTTTCGTCGTCCTGCTGTTCGCGCAGATCCTGTCGCGTGAACTTTTCGGCTACTCGTTTTCCTGGAGCGAGGAACTGGCGACCTACATGTTCGTGTGGTTCGTGTTCTTCGGCGCCAGCTATGCGGCGAAGCTGTACGCCCACAACCGCGTCACCTTTCAGTTCAACATGCTGCCGAAGCGGGTGGCGCACCTAATCGAGGGCTTCGCCGATCTGTTCTGGATCGCCTTCAACGTCTACTTCGTCTACCTCAGCTTCAATTTCGTCTTCTTCAAGATGAACCTGTTCTGGAAGTCCCAGACGCTCGGCATACCGATGAAGTACATCTACCTGATCCTGCCGATCGCCTTCACCCTGATGACCATCCGGATCATCCAGGCCAACTACCTGAAGCTGGTCAAAGGCATCGACGTGCGCGATCCGGAAAAAGCCGAAGTCGAAAAAATGATCCGCGAAGGCGCGGAATAACCCCGTTACCGGCACCTAAAAACAACAGCCGGACGACATTGGGAGGACGCGGCCAACACCAAGCAGCTTGGGCCGCGATTTTGGGGGAGCAGTTTTATGGAAACGACCATCGTCCTCGTACTGTTCGGGTCATTCCTGGCCCTGTTGTTAATCGGGGCGCCGATCACCGTGGCGCTGGGCGTCTCCGCCATGATCTCGTTCCTGTACCTGGACGAAAACCCGATCAAGTTCGTTCAGATCGCCTTCACCTCCGTCGGCTCCTTCCCCCTGATGGCCCTGCCCGCCTTCATCCTGGCCGGCGCATTGATGGAGGCGGCCGGCATATCCCGGCGGCTGGTCAACGTCGCGGAAAGTTTCGCCGGGCCGTTCACCGGCGGTATATCCGCGGCGACCGTATTCGCCTGCCTGTTCTTCGGTGCGATCTCCGGCTCCGGCCCGGCCACCACGGCGGCGGTCGGGATGCTGATGATCCCGGCGATGATCGACCGCGGTTACGACAAGGGCGTCGCCTCCGCCATAACCGCCTCCTCCGGCAGCTTAGGGATCATCATTCCTCCGTCGATCCCGATGGTGATTTTCGGCATCGCCGCGCTCGGCATGCAGCCGCCGCCGGAAGCGGTGGAGAAGTTCGGCGTGTTCCAATCGGTCTCCATCCCGAAACTGTTCATCGCCGGCGTGCTGCCCGGCCTGGTCATCTCCGGCAGCCTGCTGGTTATGAACTACATCACCTGCAAGCAGCGGGGCTACAAAGGCTCGGCCGAGGGCTTCTCCGCCCGCAACATTCTCTGCGCGCTCTATAAGGGCTTCTGGGCGATCATGGCGCCGGTGGTAATTTTAGGCGGAATCTATTCGGGCTTTTTCACCCCGACGGAAGCGGCCATCGTCGCCATCTTCTATACGCTGGCCATCGGCTTCTTCGTTTACCGCGAACTGGACTTAAAGGCGCTGGGGCGGGCGCTGGAAACCACCACCTGGCTGACCGGCCGGGTGCTGCTGATCCTGTTTACGGCGACCGTGTTCGGCCGGCTGCTGGTGGAAAACCAGATCCCGGCGATCGTCGCCGAAGCGATGCTGAGCGCGACCGAGAACATCTACATCATCTGGACCATGCTGATCCTGTTCCTGCTGTTCGTCGGCATGTTCATGGAGACGCTGGCGACGATCCTGATCCTGACGCCGGTGCTGCTGCCGATCGCCTATAGCCTGGGCATCGATCCGGTGCATTTCGGCGTGGTGATGGTCTGCGCCCTGGGTATCGGGTTCCAGACCCCGCCGCTCGGCGAGAACCTGTTCATCGCCTCCGGCATCTCCAACACGTCGATCGAGGAAATCTCGATCAAGGCCCTGCCGTTCGCGACCGTCAACGCGATCGCCGTGTTCATCATCGCCTTCTTCCCGGCAATCGTGCTCTGGCTGCCGCGGGTATTCGGATACTGACCGGCTGAAACGCGACAAGGAACCAAACAGATGCAACACGACATCAAGAACCTGCTGTACAGCACCGACCTGTCGCAGAACACGCTCATCGCCTTCGGCTATGCCGCCTATCTGGCCAAGCTGACCGGCGCCAACATCCATCTGCTGCATGTGCTGGAGAAGCTCTCTGACGACGCGATGTTCGCGCTTCAGGCCTATCTGCTGGACGATAAGAAACGCCACGAGATCATCGAACAGCGGGTCGACAAGGCGCGCGCCCGGCTGGATGAGCGCCAGGAGACTTTCTGGTCGGCGCAGAGCGAGGAAGACCGGAAGGTGCGCAAGCAGATCAAGTCCGTCACGGTCTGCGAATCCTATCCGGCCGAGGAAATCCTGAAGGCTGCGAAGACTCACAACTGCGACCTGATCGTCATCGGCTCGCACGAGCGGGGCATGAGCCACACCTTCCTCGGTTCGGTCGCCAAGAGCGTGCTACGCCGGTCGCATGTGCCGACGCTGATCGTTCCCCTGGTCGACACCGACTAGCGGCAACAGCCGCCGGAGCGGACCGAACCACTGGAGGCAGAGAGATGAAAAGACTTTTCACGCCGGTTCTGGTGGTAGCGTCGATCATGGGTGCGGCGGCCGGTCCGTCGGCCGCGGCTGACCCGGAAAAGATCACGGTCGCCTATTTCCGCGAATGGCCGACGGCCAATCAGGTGGCGCAGGCCGAGAAATGGTACGACAAGGAAATGGGCGTGAACCTGGAATGGCGCGCCTACGACACCGGGGTCGAAATGGCCGAGGCCATGGTCGCCGGCGAGGTGCAGATCTCGTTTTCCATGGGCGTGGTGCCGTTCGCGCTGGCGGTGACGGCCGGCGCGCCGATCAAGGTGGTCGGCGTCGCTGTCGATACCGGCGGCGCCGACAATTGCGTGATCTATAAGAAAGAGGCGATCGACCGGGCCAACGCCCACGAGTTGGAGGGGCGCAAGGTCGCGGTGCCGCTGAACACCGTAACGCACTACAAAATGTTGCGCTCCCTGGTTTTTCTGGGCGTGGATGTCGGCAAGGTCGACGTAGTCGACATGTCGCCGCACGACATCGACGACGTGTTCATGCGGGGCGAACTTGCCATGGGCTGCTCCTGGGGCGGACCATTGCGCCGGATGAAGGGCCATGGCTGGGAACTGCTGTCCGCCAACGAACAGGACCGGCTGGGCATTCGCGCCTTCGACGTGATCGCCGTGACCGACGATTTCGCCGAACAGCACCCGGAACTGGTCGTCAAATTCCTCAGCGTGACCGACCGCGCCATCGAATATCTGGACGACACGCCTGACAAAGCTAAGCCGGTGATCGCCGATGCCGCGGGCATGAGCCTGAAGGAGTCGGACATCGTGCTGTCGCTATTCGACTTCTATACCCGCGACGAGCAACTAACCGACCGCTGGCTGGGCGGCGGGGTTCAGACCTTCCTGAAGGAAGTCGCCGACTTCTTTCAACAGCAAGGCGAGATCGCCAGCGCCCTGACGGATTACAGCGCGGCCGTAGATCCGAGCTTTTACCGAAGAGCGGAGTAAAGCTGAGCCCAGTCGCGGGATCAGCGCCGACAAGGCCGACCGCCAATATGACGGCCTGAAGACCGTCAGGTGGACCGAACAGCCGACGCGTATCGTGCGGACGGCCCGAAGATACGGACGTCCGCCGGGGCCTTTGGGGACGGTACGCCGGCCAAATTCGATGTCTTTGCCTCGACCAACAAGCTCGCTACGATAGTAGCAGCCTCTCAATATTATCGGTTTCGGAACCGGGCGGCGTTGGATTGGGGGATGTCTCGCACATGGACATGACCTCGTGGCTTGAAGACATCGGTCTCCGGCAGTACGCGGACCAGTTTGCGGAAAACGCGATCGGGCCGGACGTGCTCGCAAGCCTCACGGACGCCGATTTGCGAGAACTCAGAATTCCTCTCGGGCACCGCAAACGCCTTCTCAGGGCCATCGCCGATCTGGGACGCCATGCCGAAGGTCCGATCCGGCGGTCGGCGGCACCGTTACATACGCAGGAAGCCGAACGACGCCAGGTAACCGTTGTGTTTTGCGATCTGGTGGGGTCCACGGCTATGTCCGGCCGCCTGGACCCCGAAGACCTGAACCGGGTCATGCAACGCTATCAACGGACCACCTGCGACGTGGTGCATCGCTTCGGCGGCCATGTCGCCAGATTCCTGGGCGACGGCATCCTGATCTACTTCGGCTGGCCGAATGCGCACGAAGATGATGCAGAACGGTCAGTGCGCGCCGGGCTGGAGATCTTGGGTTCGCTGTCTACCCTCGATCCCGGTTATGGCGAACATCTGGAAGCCCGAATTGGCATCGCCACCGGATTGGTGGTCGTCGGCGACACAACCGGCCCGGGAGGCGGTCTGGAGGGCGGAATCGTGGGAGAAACGCCGAACCTGGCGGCACGGCTGCAAGCCTTGGCAAACCCCGGCGAAGTCGTGATCGGCGCGGTGACGCGCAAACTGGTCGGCGAGACGTTTCGGTTGGAGAACCTTGGAACACATCGCCTCAAAGGAATCGTGGAACCCTCACCGACATGGCGTGTCATCGGCGAACGGGTGGTGCAGAGCAGGTTCGAGGCGCGCGGCCCCGCGCTGACGGCGTTCGTCAACCGCGAGCGAGAACTGGCGGTGTTGAAAGAAAGATGGCGGATAGCGGCGGCCGGTAACGGCCAAGTAGTGGTGCTGTCCGGCGAAGCGGGCGTGGGCAAGTCGCGTATCGTGCAGAAGCTGCGCGAACAGATCGGCCAGGAACAGCATTCAGTGCTGCACTACCAGTGCTCGCCTCACCATACGAACAGTGCTTTCTACCCGGTCATCCGAAACCTTGAGCATGTAACGCAAACGACAGCAGACGACCCGCCGGAAACGCGGCTGGATAAACTGGAAGCTGCTCTAGGGACGACCAACCAGCGCAGAAAGCAAACGGCCGCTCTGTTCGGCGCCCTGCTTCTGCTGCCCATCGAGAAACGCTACCCGCCTCTGAACATGAGTCCCAAGCGACAGTTGCAGGAAACGATGTCGGCGGTCACATCGCAGGTATTGGTGGTCGCGAAGCGGCAGCCGGTGATGATGATTTTCGAGGACGCGCACTGGGTCGACCCGACGTCGCTGGAAATGCTGAGTCAGATGATCGAGGTGGTGCGGAAACACCCCGTGCTGCTTGTCGTGACCTGCCGTCGTGAATTCGCACCTCCCTGGTTACCTTGCGACCACGTGACCTTTTTGCGGTTGAATCGCCTAAGCAAATTTCACGGAGCGCAACTCGTCACCGAAATCGCCGGCAACACCGAGCTGTCGGGCAGGGTTTTGCATGAGATTCTAGCGAAAACGGACGGGATACCGCTTTTCGTGGAGGAACTGACCAAAACCGTGCTCGAGTCCGATGGCTTGAAAGCACGGTCGACAGGCCGAGATCTCACTGGGACTGCCCCTCCCCTCGCCATTCCGAGTACTTTGCAAGACTCGCTGATGGCGCGCCTCGATCAACTCGCGTCGGCCAAGGACATCGCCCAGCTTGGCGCCACGATCGGCAGGGAGTTCTCGTACCGACTGATCAGCAAGGTCGCCAGTCTGTCCGAAGCCGAGCTCGCGAATGCCCTCCGGCGTCTGGTCCGGTCTCGGATCGTCTCGCAACGCGGCATCGTGCCGGAGGCAACCTATGTATTCAGACATGCGTTGATCCAGGACTCGGCCTATCAATCGCTGCTACGGACGACGCGACAGCAATATCATCAGCGCATCGCGATGGCGCTGGAACGACATGTCCCGGAGACCGCGGAAACCAATCCCGAGTTGCTGGCCCATCATTTCTCCGAAGCGCTAATTGCCGATGAAGCGGCTCGGTATTGGCATCGTGCGGCGGAACAGGCGATCAGGCGGTCGGCTCACGTCGAAGCGATCAATCATGTGACAAGGGGCGTCAGACTGGCTCAAAGCCTGCCGGATACCGCGACACGCCGACAGCTTGAACTTGATTTGCAGATGACCCGCGGCGGCGCCCTGCGCGCCACGCGGGGCTACGCAGCGCCCGAGGTCGTCGACGCCTACACGAAAGCGCGGTCATTGTGTCGCGGACTGCCGGAAACGCCCCAGCTCTTTCCCGTACTCTGGAGCCTGACACTATCGCATTTCGTGCGCGCGGACGTGGAAACGGCCCATCATCTTGCACGACAGCTTTTCGATCTCGGTTCGAACATGCAGGATTCGGACATGATCCTGGAAGCGCGCATCGCCCTTGGGATGACGTCGTTTCACCTGGGCGACCTGCAGACCGCCCGGACACACCTGGAAGACGGAATCGCGATCTACGACCCGCGCAAACACCAATCCCATGCCCTCCAGTATGGACAGGATCCTGGAGCGTTCTGCCTTTCTTACGCCGCCTGGGCGCTATGGTTCCTGGGTTATCCGGACCAGGCCCTGCAACGGATCGACGAAGCTCTTGCCATCGCCCGGCGGATTGCTCATCCCTACAGCCGCGTGTTCGTCCTGATGTTCGCCACCCGGATACACCAGTGTCGCCGCGACCACGTCACACTGGAAAAAGTATCCCGTGAAATGATCACCGTCGCCAAGGAACAGGGATTTGCGTACTACGTGGCGCAAGGCGCAATCCAACGGGGCTGCGCACTGACCCAACTGGGCAATGTCGGCGAGGGCATCGCCCTGTTGCACGAAGGGCTTTCGGCGCTGCGATCCACGGGCACCGAACTGGGCCGTCCGGGATCGCTGCTAAGGCTGTCCGAGGGATATGCAAACGCGGGGCTCACGGAAGAGGCCCAGTCCGTTTTGTCGGAAGCGATGGAACTGGTCCAACAAAAAGGGGCGCGTATCTGGGACGCCGAGATGCAGCGATTGAAAGGCGTCTATCTTCTGGCCGTCTCGGAAAGCAATCAGGCCGAGGCGGAGCAATGCATGATGCACGCCCTGGAAATCGCTCGCAGGCAACAAGCAAAATCGTTGGAGCTGCGCGCGGCCATGAGCATCAGCCGGTTGCGGATAAGCGAAGGCAGGGAAGCGGATGCCAGGAAGCTGTTGTCCGACGTTTACGCCTGGTTCGAGGAAGGGCACAACACGCCCGACTTGGAGGAGGCGAAGGCCATTCTCGACGATTGTCCGTGACCGGATCGCATCGTCGGAGCACTGTCATCGTACGTACGGCGCGAGCAAATCCCTGTCGTTACGTATCAACGACGATATCAAATGCAACGTTGTCGCTTGCATCTCAGCGGAAAGCAGAGCCGCAAATCATTCCAGCCATCGAATACCGTATTCGCTGCACATAGTCGCAAAATCGCGTGAGCGAGTTGGCAATATGGCACCGTCGATGATACAATTTTCAGTTGAAGTCAACTGACTCATAACACTGGACAGGTATGTAGCGGAGAATCAATTCAGCCGACAAACAAAATTTGAAAGGGGTGGCATTATGGGAGGATTCGCGCCGGGCCCGCATATTTCGAAAGGGCCGCTCTGTTACTGTCTCGACAAGGTTTCCAGGAGGTCCGACGCTGTCAAGCGTCTGGGCAAACTACGCAAAGACCTGCAAGGCCTAAAAAATGCGGGTTACCAAGGCAGTGCCGAGGTTTTCCGCAAACATTTGTTTGACGTGTGCAAAATCGGCGATACGAACAGCGTCGTCAAATATCTGAAGATGTACTGGTTCAATGAATACGGCGGATGGTGGCCGCATCTCCAACCCATCGAACCGGCGTTTTGCATCGGCATTATCAAAACCTTGAAGGTCGCAATCGATAAAAAGCTACCGATCGAGAGCTATTGGTTGATCGTCAAGGCCGGATTCGAGATGACGATCGCTCAAAGCCCTCACCAGGTCACCTTGCTAATCATGACGCCGGAGCCGGCAGACCCCAGGGCGTCCGGTGTCTGGACACCGAAACAGGCGAATATCTGGCTGGTCAAGGACTGCCTGCTCGGCGGCGAGCGTGTCGGAGACGACGAATGGGAACGTAAAGCGCCCAAGAAGGGGAAGAAAAAGACCTCGGCCAAGGGACGCGTCGTGTCGATACACCTAAAACGCGCTGAGGGTAAATATTGAACCCAGCTTGCATCTAACTGCAAGTTCCGGCCCCTCGTGGAGATGCAGCGGGAGTTTCGCCTGCGGGGCGGCGCGAACGCGTTGCGTGGACAGACCGGCCGTTCGCGATGCCCAGGTCCATGCCGTCGGCCCCGTCGGCGGAGGCCAACGTGCGCCAGGGAACGGTCTCTGCGTCGGCAAGCAAGTATCCAGTATGCTTCGCTCACCCACCGACCGGCATGAAGTCGTAGGTCCCGACGCCTTGAACGATCATGAACTTGCAGGGCCCGCCATTCTGCCCCTGTACGAAGTGGGCAGTTTTCGGGCCGACGGCGCAGCGCTCGCCGGGCGCCAGCAGATGGGTGGCGCGGGGTGCGCGCGTCTCGACGACCATCGGCCCTTCCAGGCAGACGAAGCTGTCGGTGATCTCCGTGTGGTAATGCCAGGGCACCGACTGTCCGGCGGCCAGGGTTAGCACCTGGACACGCAGGTCGGCACCTTCCGCGACCATCTCCCGGTTTTCGATCTCGTAGGCGGCGCTTGTTCTGACTTCCATTGCGGTCTTCTCGGTTCGGTTTATGCAAACGACACAGTAGACTTGGTCCCTGCAGATTCTACATGGAGATGCTCACATGACCATCACCAGAGGGCGGTGTTTATGCGGCAGTGTCACATACGAGTATTCGGGGCCGGAGAACTGGCGCGGGCATTGCCATTGCGAGAGCTGCCGCCGCAACACGTCGTCGCCGTTTACCACGTTTTTCGGGGTGCCGAACGAGGCCTACCGGTTTACCGGGGAAAAGCCGAGCATCTACGAGTCCTCGCCGGGCGTCCGGCGGCTGTTCTGCGGCAAGTGCGGTACCCCGATGGCCTACGACAGCGACCGCTTCCCCGACGAGATACATTTTTACGCGGCAAGCCTGGAGGATTCGTCGGGTTTTAAGCCCGGCTTCCACGTTCACTGCGCCGAGCAGGTACCGTGGATCGAATTGGCGGACGACCTGCCGAAGTACGAGCGCAGCAGCACGGGTTAGCCGGCGGCGGCTTCGGGGATCCAGCTTCGGCTTTCGCCGGTATAGGCGTCGCCGGGGTTGCCGCGGACGGTGGTGCGCCACATCACCCGGCCGTTCGCCTCTGCATCGAACCAGGTTGCCGCGTGGATCAGGGAACGGTTGTCGTAGATCACCAGGTCGCCTGCGGTCCATTCCTGCACGTGGACGAAGCGCGGCTGGGTGAAATGGCGCATCAGCTCGTATAGCAGCGCGGCGCCGTCGCCGTCAGGCCCCGGCTGCATGCCGACGAACGGGCCCTCGACCCAATCCATCTGCCCGGCCTCGCAGAGATAGAGGGCGCGCTTGTCCGTCACCGGATGCACGCGGACGACGGGCTGGCGCTGCGGACGCTGATGCGGCAGCAGCGGCTCCGGCGTCTCGCCGGCGCGTACCGCCTGCTCCGACCGGCCCTTGCCGGGTAAAACGTGAATCCCTTCAAGCCTTTCCACCCGTTCTTTCATGGCCGGCGACAGCGCGTCGTAAGCGGCGATGCCGTCGGCATAGAGGGTCTGCCCCTGCCCTTTCGGTGTGGGAACCACCGCGTAAAACAGCGAGATGTCCGGCGGCGGGCGGCGAAAGCTCTGGTCGGTGTGCCAGCCGCGGCGATGGGGAAACTGTACAGGCAGGCTACCGTCTTCCGTGTAGGGCGGTTCGGGTCTTGCCGGCGGCGCGCGGTTGACCGGCGGCCGATTGGCGACGATGAAGATCTCCGAGACGGTGTCGTGCACCATCGTCCGCTCGGTCAGGGTCCGGCGGTAGTCCTCGACCTCCGGCCCGAACAGGCGGCTTAGGCGGACCAACAGGTCCGGCCGCCCGGTAATCGCGTGCATGTTCGGCAGGACCAGCAGGCCATCGCAATCATAGAACGCGCGAAGCAGCGGCTCCGGGTCGGCCTCCAGCGCCTCGACCGCCGCGTCGACGGCGCCGGAGACGCGCACCAGGCCGCCGAAAGTGGCGCCCGGCAGCGGTTGTAAGTCGAGACTATCGTTAATCTTCACCGTCATCCTCCGGTTCGCGGTAGGCGATCTCGATCACCTCGATCTCTTCGATGCCATTCGGCGTACGCAGTTTCACGACGTCGCCTTCCGCGGCCTTGTGCAGGGCGCGGGCGATGGGCGAGATCCAACTCACCTCACCCTTCTCCTGGCGGGCCTCGTCGACACCGACGATCCGCACCGTGCGCTCGCGGTCGGCGGAATCCGCATAGGTGACGGTGGCGCCGAAGAAGACCTGATCGCGGTTGGTCTGGCGGCTCTGGTCGACCACTTCGGCGATCTCCAGCCGTTTGATCAGGAAGCGCATGCGCCGGTCGATCTCACGCAGCCGTTTCTTGCCGTAGATGTAGTCGCCGTTCTCCGACCGGTCGCCGTTGCCGGCGGCCCAGGAGACAACCTCGACGACCTTCGGCCGCTCCACGCTTTTTAGATGCTTGAGCTCGGCGACGAGCCGGCCGTGGCCCGCCGGCGTCATGTAGTTCTTCATGCCGCGCGGCAGGGATTCCGCTGGTTCGGGGAGATCCTCGTCCAGATCCGAGTCGGTTTCCTTGGTGAAAGCCTTGCTCATGACGCCCAAGAATAGCGTCATTCCGCAGCGCGGTCAGCGGCTTTACCCCGTGTGCCCACCGGTGGCATGCTGCGGCCAAGAGCGGAATGAGGAAGGATCGCAAAGATGAACGTACAGGCACTTCGCGCGAAGGAAGCCGACAGCGCCGCCTGGCAGGCGCGGGTCGACCTGGCGGCGGCACACCGACTGGCCGTGATGCACGGCTTCAACGAGGGCATCTTCAACCACCTTACCCTGACAGTGCCGGGCACGGACGACCGCTACCTGCAGATCCCGTTCGGCCTGCACTGGTCGGAAATCACCGCCAGTTCCTTCATGGAAGTGGGCTTCGACGGCAGCCTCTTAAGCGGCGAAGGCGAGATCGAGCGGTCCTGCTATTGCATTCACGAGCCGATCCACCGGCTGGTGCCGGAGGCCGCCTGCGTCATGCACACGCATATGCCCTACGCCAGCGCCCTGGCGCGGCTGGAAGACCCGCGCATCCTGCCGATCGGGCAGACCGAGATCGCCATGATGATGCAGACCGCCTACGACGACCTCTATACTGGCCCCGCCCTGGACCATCCGGCCGAGGGCGAACGGCTGGTCGAGGCGCTGGGCGACAAGAAAATCATGATCATGGCCAACCACGGCGCGCTCACGATCGGCAAGACGGTCGCCGAAGCCTACGATCGGCTGTATTACCTGGAGCGGGTGGCGCAGGTGCAGCTCTACGCCATGTGGACCGGTAAGCCGCTGCATTTGTTGCCCGACGAAACCGTCCAACATTCGATTGCTGAGTTCAAGAAGGCGCCGAAGTACGGCGGGAAACCGAACGCGCATCACCATTTCGAGGCGTTGAAACGGCTGCTCGACAAGCCGGCGGACGACTATCGGGACTGACACCGTAGACCGCCATCAGGGATTGCAGCCATGGCCATGAAGCGTATGGTGCTGGAAATCGGCATGGGCACCGACATACGCGGGACGGATAGCACCAAGGCCGCGGTGCGGGCGCTGCGCGATGCGCTGTGGCACAACTCGGTAACCGTGACCAAGGCGCTCGGCCTGCCGACGGATTCGATGCAGGTCGCAGTGACGGTTGGCGTGCCGCGGCCGGAAACAGTCGACAAGGAACAAGTGCTCGCGGTGCTGCCGCACGGCAGCGGCACCGTGGAGGTGGTCGACGGCGGGCTGGAGATCGCGAACGAGGCCGGCGACGACGGAACGCTGATCGCCCACGCAGCCGCCGTCGTTTATCTGGATCTGCCATGACGGCGAGACGCGTTATCCTGGAACTGGGCGCCGGAAACGACCTGCACGGCGGCGACTATACCAAGGCGGCGATCCGCGCCGTGCAGGACGCGATCCACCATAGTTCCCTGACCATGATCCGCACCCTGGACGTCAAACCGGGCGGCATGCTGGTCGACGTCACCATCGGCGTGCAGCAGCCGGACAAAGTCGACCGGGAAGCGGTCGCCGCCACCCTGCCCCACGGCACGGTGACGGTGGATGTGGTCAAGGGCGGCCTGGACGTGCCTGACGAGGCCCTGGGCGACGTCGCCGTCATCGCCAGCGCCGCCATCGCCGTGCGGTTGGAGTTGGACTAGGCTGGCTCAGCCTTTCGTAAATGGCTGGCCGTCGAAGCTTTCGCGAAAGGCGATCTCCTCGACCGCGTTGCGCCGGAGCTTGGTCAGCTGCTTGACCGGCTTGCCGAGCGGCACGACGGCGGAGACCGCGTGATCGGCAGGGATGCCGAGCAAGGCCTGGACCTTCGGCTCCTCCGCCACCGCCAATGTGGTGATGGTCCCGCCGAAACCGGCCTGGCGCGCGGCCAGCAGCACGTTCCAGACGAACGGGTAGATCGACGCGCCGCTGATCACGCCGATGCGGTCGAGGTTCTGGTCCATCGAGGCCACCACCTTGAGGTCGACGACGAAGACCAGCACCACAGAGGCGTTGCGGTGGGTTTCGGTCAAGGCGGCCGGCGCAGGCGTCGCGGCGATCTGATCGTCCGTCACCTTGGTCGGCGTGACCGCGTTCCACGGGCTCTCGCCGGCCTGGATCTGGGCCGCATAGCGCTTGGCCGCCGGCTCACAGAGGTCGGCGAGCTTGTCGCGGGTCGCCTGGTCGCGGACCACGATAACGCGGTTGCCCTGACGGTTGCCGCCGCTGGGTGCGAAACGGGCAACCTCTAGGATCTCGTACAGCACGTCGTCGGGCAGCGGATCGCCGGTATAGTCTCGGGCCGCGAAAGTGGTGCGCATCACGTCGTTGAGTTCCATCGGTCCGCTCCTCCCATCGTTTCGTTGGACCAAAGCTTGCTGTGCCGGCCGGGCCGACGTCAAGCCGCCGATTTTTCTTCGCTGCCCCTCTTATTTCCGACGGGCCGACTCCGGTACAATCACAAAACGCAATGCCCGGGCAGCGTGTGAAAACGGCGTCGGCAGGCTTCGAGGGAGGGAGAGATGACGGCAGGCAACGGCGGCCAGGGCGCCCTGGCCGGAGTGCGGGTACTGGATTTGACCCAGTTCGAGGCAGGGCCGTCCTGCACCGAAGCGCTGGCCTGGATGGGCGCCGAAGTGGTCAAGCTGGAGAACCCGAACGGCGGCGACCAGGGGCGCTACGCCTCGGCCGACAACCGGGATATCGACTCCTGGTACTTCCTGCTGTTCAACGCCAACAAGAAAAGCGTGACCTGCAATCTGAAGACCGAGGGCGGGGTCAGGCTGGTGAAAGACCTGGCCAAGAAGGCCGACATCTTCATGGAGAACTTCTCGCCCGGTACGATCGACCGGCTCGGCCTCGGCTACGACGCGATCCGCGCCGAGAACGAACGCATCATCTACGCCCAGGTCAAAGGCTTCGCAGAAGGCAGCCCGTACGAGAAATTCCTCAGTTTCGACATGATCGGCCAGTCGGTCGGCGGCGTGTTGAGCATTACCGGCGAGCCGGACGGCCCGCCGCTGAAGCCCGGACCGACCATCGGCGACACCGGAACCGGCATGCTGCTGGGGATGAGCGTTCTAAGCGCGCTGTATCAGCGCGAGCGGACAGGCGTCGGCCAGCGCATCCAGATCGCGATGCAGGACGCGATGTTGCAGTACAGCCGTATCGCCTATGCCGTGCAGGCACGGACCGGGCAGGCCGCGAGGCGCGCCGGCGCCAAGGTGCTGACCGGCGGCAACGCGCCAAGCGGCACTTATCCCTGCAAGCCGGGCGGGCCGAACGATTACGTCTACGTCTATACCTCGCGCGCCAACGCCCAGCATTGGGAGCGGCTGTTGAAGACGATCGGCCGCGAGGACCTGATCGGCGACGCGCGCTACGACTCTCCGAACAAGCGGCTGGAACGCGAAGCGGAAGTCGACGCGTTACTGACCGAATGGACCATGCAGCACGACAAGCGGACGGCGATGGAACTGCTGGGTGCCGCCGGCGTGCCGGCGGGCGCGACCTTTGACACTTTGGAATTGCAGAACGACCCCGACCTGGAAGCGCGCGGCATGTTCCAGACCATGCACCATCCGGAGCGCGGCGATTTCAAGATGCCCGCGTGGCCGGTGAAGATGTCGGAGTCGGACGTGCCGGTGGCCCCCGCCCCGCTGCTTGGCGAGCATACCGAAGACGTGCTCGGCGATTGGCTCGGGCTTAGCGCCGACGACGTGGCCGGATTGAAATCGGACGGCACGATTTAACGGATCGGCCGCAACAAACACGAGGGAGAAAACCATGGCGGAACTGACGGGCTCCGAAATCCTGGCGAAGGCGCTGAGACGGGAGAGCGTCGATACGCTGTTCTTCCTGATGGGCGGACCGATGCTGCTGGCCGAGAAGTCGTGCATCGAGGAAGGCATCCGGCCGATCGACGTGCGCCACGAACAGGCGGCGGTTTTCATGGGCCAGGCCTACAGCCGTCTATTGAACAAACCGAGCGTCTGCATGGCGGCGAGCGGACCCGGCGTCACCAACCTGGTCACCGGCGTCGCCAACGCGCTGGTGGATTGCGTGCCGGTCGTGGCGATCGGCGGATCCAGTCCGTACAACCAATATGGCCGCCAGGTATTTCAGGAGATCGACCAGGTCGCGTTCATGCGGCCCTGCGTGAAGTGGGCGGAACGCGTCTACAACCCGCGGCGGATCCCCGAGATGGTCAATGTCGCCTTTCAGAAGGCGATGGCGGGCAAACCGGGGCCGGTCTACCTGGACCTGCCGGGCGACGTCCTCTACGAGAAAGTCGACGAGTCGGAGGTCGATTGGACGATCTCCGGCCGGGCGCTGCCTCGGGCGCGGCCGCACGGCGACCCGGCCAAGATCGACGAGGTGATCGCGGCGCTGCAGAAGGCAGAGCGGCCGGTGATCGTGACCGGCGGCGGCATCCTGTGGTCGGAAGCGTCGGAGGAACTGCACGCGTTCGTCGACGCGGCGGGCATCCCCTTCTACACCACGCCGCAGGGCCGCGGCGTCATCCCGGAAGACCATCCCTACTGCTATCTGACGGTACGCTCCGCGGCGTTTCGCGAGGCCGACCTGATCATGGTGATCGGCACGCGGATGAATTACATCATCCAGCATGCCGCGCCGCCGCGCTTCAACGCCGATGCGACGATCGTGCGGATCGACATCGACGAGGACGAGGTTTCGACCAGCCCGCGGCCGGTGGATATCGGCATCGTCGGCGACGCCAAGGCGGTGCTGGGCCAGATCAACGCCGCGCTGGACGGCCAGGTGACACCGGAACGCTACCGGGGTTGGCGGCAACGGCTGGCGGACGACGAGGCGGAGAAGCGGGCCCGGCCCGGCGGCAACAGCCTGTCGGACGAGGAGCCGATCCATCCGCTCCGGCTTTGCGAGGAGGTCAAGAACTTCATGCAGCGCGACGCCGTGCTGGTGGTCGACGGCCAGGAAATCCTGAACTTCGGCCGCCAGTCGATGCCGACCTTCGCGCCCGGACATCGGCTGAACTCCGGCCCGTTCGGCACTATGGGCGTCGGCCTGCCGTTCGGCCTCGGCGCCAAGGTCGCCAAACCGGACAGCCAAGTGATCGTGGTGCATGGCGACGGCTCGTTCGGGCTGAACGCCATGGAACTGGACACCGCCGTCCGGCACAACATCCCGGTGCTGGTGGTGATCAGCCTGAACGGCGGCTGGACCGCCGATGCCGACGGCTCCAAACCGGGCCGCGAGCTGGGCTACACACGCTACGACAAGATGGCGGAGTCGCTCGGCTGCTACGGCGAATATGTGGAGGCGCCGGGCGAGATCCGCGCCGCGTTGGAACGAGCCCAGGCAAAGGTGGACGAAGGCATGGTCGCGGTGGTGAACATCAAGACCGACCACCGCGCCCGCGCCGGGACACAGGCTTTCGCGCAGTATTCAACATAGGCGGTTGGCGGCGAGGCGATCAAAGGCTCCTGGCGGATAACTCCCAAAGCGCCAATCTCGTCATTCCGGCGAAGGCCGGAATCCATACTACGGTTCGGTCTGGACCCCGGCCTCCGCCGGGGTGACGAAATCGGGTCGACGGAAGGCGAACGTAGCCCGGACTTTGTCCGTCCCGCCGAAAAAATTAATCACCACTGGTTACCCATGGGGAACTTCAGCAGGCCGTAGGGCGGGGATTTCGCTCGCTCGACGATCAGTTCCTCGCCACTGAAGCTCTCCAGGAAGGCGACCAGGTCGGCTTTTTCGTCGTCGGTCAGGCCGAGCGGTTTCATCTTGTCGGTCTTGGTGCCGAACGGGTCTTCGCCGCCGCCTTCATCGTAGAAGTCGACCACCTCCTCAAGGGTGAAAAAGACGCCGTTGTGCATATAGGGCGCCGAGTAGAGCGTGTAGCGGAGCGGCGGCGTGCGGAACTTGCCGATGTCCGCCTTGTCCTTGGTGGCGCGGTACCGGCCGGGATCGCGGTCGAGGTGGATGTAGTCCTGTTCCTCGAAGCCCTTTGAGCGCATCCGCTCGCGCATGGCGATCTGGCGCTGCGGGTCTTCCTCGAACGCCGGGTTGGTTGGAACGCCGAGATTGTAATGCTCCTGGTCGGTGGCTAGCGCCCCGTTGTGGCAGACGATGCAGTTGGCCTTGCCTTCGAACAGCGCCTTGCCACGCAACTGGGCGTCATTCAGCGCCGACTTGTCACCACGCATGTATTTGTCGAACGGCGCGTCGTCGGCGACGATCGTGCGCTCGTAGGCGGCAATGGCCGACAGCGCCCGGTCGTAGCTTGGGGCTTCGCCGTACACGCGGCGGAACAGATCCACGTAGACAGGCACCTGCTTCAGGCGCTCTTCCGCCAGGACCGGTTTCAGGTTACCGGCGAGCGCCCCGGTAATGGCTGAATGAGCCTGCTTTTCCAGCGTCGCGGCGGAGGACGTCCAGAACCAGGCATCGAGATAGGCCGAATTCACTATCGTCTGCGAATTGCGCCAATGGACCGTGCCGGGATAGCCGCGCGACAGGTCGCCGCCGTCGCCCCAGCCCTTCTTCGGGTCGTGGCAGTCGGCGCAGGAGATCGACGCATCGCCGGACAGGCGTGAATCGAAGAACAGCAGCCTGCCGAGTTCCACGCGATCTTCCGTCAGCGGCTGGTCGGCCGGCACCGGGACTGGAGGCAACGCCGCAAGCGGCGGCGGCGCATCGTCGGATGCGGCCTCACCTTTGTCGATCATCAACGAAAGCGCCAGAGACAGGACGGCAACGGAACAGGCTGCGAGCAGGGTCGATTTGCGCATTGCACGGATCTCCTTGCGCGTCAGACTTTGAATTGAACGGAAAATTCGCTGGTCTCGCCGGCCTTGACGGCGACGTCGCCGGCAGTTTCGCCGAACACCGGGTGCCAGGCCGTCAGTTCGTAACTGCCGGGCGGAATTCGATCGATCGAAACCTCGCCCTTCGAATCCGCAACGCCGACATAAGGATGATCGGCGGTGTAGATCCAGGCGGACATCCAATTGTGGGCGTCGCAGTCGATCTCGATGACGTCGCCGCGCCGCATTTTGAGGACGTGTTTGTCGACCTGGCCGGCCTGCGGCTGGGCGATGTTGAACATCGTACGCCGCGCACGGCCGATCAGTTCGTAGGCGTGGATGTTATGCAGCAGCGGGTCTTCGTTAAGGATCGTCAATTCGGCGCCTTTACGGGCAACCTGAACGTAAGGCTCGAATTTACACCGGGCCTGGACGATCTTCGGCACGGTCCCTGGATCGGACCACGGCTTGCCTTGCGAGATATCCTTAAGCGCAACGACCGCGTCCGCGAGATAGCCGTCCGCCGTGACCCGAACCGGATCGGGCACGATAGCCCCCTCCCCGCAATGGCCGTGGTCCTTGCTGATCAGGATCTCTTCGGGCTTTGGCGGCGCACCGGAAAGCATGACTTTGCCTTTCAACACGCCGCCGGCAATGTCCGGCTGTTCCGTATAGTCAGCGACCGCGAGGCGCGGCAGGGCGGCGACCCCTAACGCCGCCGCGCCGGTCGACAGCATGGTGCGGCGGGACAAATAGCGATTGATCGTCATTACTCGGTATCTCCCGAAATCTTGTCGGTTGAGGTAGCGCCGAACGACAGCACGTATTCGGTCAGCGCCCAGAGTTCGTCTGGGGTCGCCTTGGAGCCGTAGGCCGGCATCGGCGACCCATCGAGGCCGGTGAAGATGCGGGTGTACACTTCGTCCGGCGCGGCGCCGCCCTTGTAGCGGCCATCGGTGAAGTCGGTCGCCCAGATGCGCCGCTTCTGATCGTCCTTGAGGGTAAGCGAAGACGGGCCGTCGCCCATACCGTCCGCCCCATGACAGGAAGCGCATTGCAGTCGGTCGTAGACTTGCGCACCCAACGCCAGATCGGCGTGCGCGGGACGGGGCGGCACGGAAATGGGCTTGCCCGGATCCTCGATGAACGCGAAGTCCTTGACCACGGCAACCAGGGCCCAGCGGTCCCGCTCCGGCAACGAGGCGAAGCTCGGCATCATGGCACCCGCCGCCCCTTCGACCCCGCGGGTGATCGCCTCGAACAGATCCTGGTCGGTCGGATTCTCGCCGCTTGGCGTCGAGCGTAGTTTGAATACGCCGAGTTGAAGGTTGCGGGGACGCTGGCTCAGGATGTAGGCGCCGGGCCCGGCGCCGTCACCTTCGACGCCGTGGCAGGCGACACATTCGCGCCGGTAAATCTCCTTGCCGTGCTCCAGCAATGCGGGATCGGCACCCGGCTGCTGCGCATTTGCGCCGTCTACCGCCGACACGGTGGCCAGCCCGGCCGCGACGGCGAACAAGGCCTCGATTTTTCTCATCGCCGCCTCCTCAGCCGATCGTGCGCGGCACGAAGGACATAGCGCCGGTGACTTTCTTGAGCGGCGTTTCGCCGACCCGTGTCACCCGTCCCTTGCCGATCTTGTAGTTGTAGACACCGGTCACCGGGTCGGTGACGGCGGGCACAACCGTGTTCGAGTTCTGCCCCGGATAAAACGCGTAGGTGTAGCTGACCCCCGGCGCGACTTCGTCGGTGACGTAGGCGACGAGCGCCAGAACGCCGGTGGTCTTTTCGCCGAGCTGGTTGACCACGTCGTCGTTCTGCACATGCACCAGGTCGCCGCTCTCGATGCCGCGCGGGCCGGCGTCGGCCGGATTGATGAACAGGAAGTTCGACGGATAGCGCTGCCGCACATAGGGCTTGCGCAGGTCGTCATACATCGTCTGCCAGATGTGGTTGATGCGGCCATTCAGCACCCAAAGCTCGTCCTGCTTCGGGTGGAAGCGGCTATAGATCTTGTCGACGAAGCGCCAGTCGCCGCGCATGAAGATCGCCTTGCCGCTGGCCGTCTTGAACTGTTTGACGATCTTGTTGTGCTCTTCGTCCGCCGGCACGGTTTCGTCATGCAGACGGACGGTGCCGATCAGTTTTCCGTCCGCCAGCCGGGCGGGCAGCTGGATACCGGTGGTGGAGAGCGAGCGCAGGAGATCGTGCGCGCGCATACCCTTGGCCTCGGCCAGCTCGACCAGTTTCGAGTAGTCGTACTGGCCGCCCTTGGATCGGGCCGACGCCTCTTCGAAGATGTCGTTGCCGTCGTTCCAGTCGAAACCGTCGAAGCCCATCTTCCGGGCGATCTGGGCGACGATCCACCAGTCCGGCTTTGCCTCCCCCGGCGGATCGTAGAATTTCGAGTAGATGCGCAGACGCCGCTCGCCCTGGGCGCGGGTGAAGTCGACCTCGCCCCAGGTCGCCGCGGGTAGAATCAGGTCGACATATTCGGTCAGGTCGTTCTGGTACGTCTCCTGCTGGATCAGCACCATGCCGCCCTGGTCCATGCGCCGCTTCAGTTCTGCGACGATGCTGTCGCGGCCGAAGCCGGTGACCTGGACCGGGTGGCCGCGGGTCAGCTTCTCAATCTTGTCGCGAAGCGACTGGCCGGCCGACATCGCGGTCACCCAACTGTGGCCGACGACGTAGGCGAGGCGAAGATTGCCTTCCATCGCCCACTTGTCGAAATTAAGCGGGATCTTCGCGCCGCCCGGATCGTCCGGCCTGGCGTCGTGGTAGGCGACCGGCGATTTCGACAGCGGGTAGCCCTTCGCTTTCATCATCCCGCGCTGATGGCCGCCGGCGCGGCTGATCACGCGGCCCGGCCGGCCGCCGGCGCCGCAGGTAAGGCCGAGCGCGGACAACGACGCACTGTTGGGGAAATTGAACGACCAGTAGTTGCCCTTCTCCAGCATGAACGAGGCCTTGGGCCGGAGCGAGCCGCGCGGCTTGGCCAGCATCTCGGCGGCGCGCACGATCTTGTTCGCCGGAACGCGCGTGGTCGCCGCGGCTTTCTCGATCGTGTAAGCGTCGTCCGCCAGCAGGAACGCCTTGTACTCGTCGAAGGTCATGCCGAAGCGGTGGCGGCGCCAGCTCTTCGCCTCCTTCGCGATGTCGTCGCGGGTCGCCGTCCGGCGTTCGATAAAGTCAGTGTCTTCCCAACCCCGTTCGACGATGTAGCGGGCGATGGCGTTGTTCAGGACGGAGTCGGTGCCGGGCCAGACCTGGAGGTGCAGGCCGCCCGTCCGTTCGGCATAGGCCGCCGTCGGGCTCTTGCGCGGATTGACGAAGACGATCTTAGCGCCGCCCGGCGCCATCCACTCGGTGAACAAAATGGTCTGGTTTTCGTATGGATCGACGCCGGAGATGTAGACCACGTCGGCGTCCCGCCAATCCGTGTACGCGGCGGAGAAGCCGTCGACCCCGGCATCGTCGACACCGGTCGCGTCGTTGGACGCCGTCGGCTTGTCGTGCTCCGCGCCGGCCGGCGTGCCGATGGCGCCGTAGGCCAGCTTGGTGACGGCGTAGGTGTTCTCCCAGAACTGGTAGGAGTAGTACTTGCAGCCCCAGGCGGCCTCGCCCCACTTGTCGATTGCGTATGTCGACAGTTCGGCGGCGATGGCGGTGGCGTCGTCCCAGGAGATCGGATGCAGCATGTTGCGGATGCGGACCAGCGGCGTCTGCAGCCGCTCCGCCGTCGGGCGGCGCGGGTTGTACGGCTTCAGGCCCAACGTACCGCCGCGGACGCTGTGGTTGCCCTTGCGGTTCACCGCCGTCTCGCCGTCCGGCACGATCACCACATGATGCAGCTCGCCGTTGTGGCGCACCACGTTGTGCATGTTGGGGCTGACCCACTTGCCGCTGGCGGCGGAGACCGGAAAGTCGGCGTGGAAAGCGTTCGCGTCGGCCTTTGAGCCACCTTTGCGGTGATACGGCCAGCGATAGACCTTGTAGCCGCAGCCGACGATGCAGTACTCGCATGCGGTCGGCAGGACCTCCGCATCGGCGGGCGGGATCGGTACTTCGTCCACCGGCAAATCGTAGGTGCCGAGGTCGACGGACGGCGTGCGCGCGGCGAGAAACGCGCGGCGATCGATTTCGTTGCTCATCGGTTTACTCCCTGATGCGGTCAGCCGCGCATGATGACCGGGCCGCCCGGCCGGCCCGGGGTAGCGCCGTCGGCGATGTCGCCATCGGCCAGATTGCTGCGATAGCCGTAGATCAGGCCGATCACGCCCACCGCGACGATGTCGTCGCCGTCCACGCGCAAGACGACTTGCGGCAGGTTCTGGGTGGCGCTGGCATGGACCGGGATGCCGCCCTTGCGGAGATCGAAGGTCGAGAAGTGAAACGGGCACGGGCCGACGGCTTTGACGTCGTGGCGATAGCGGCCGCGCAGGCTGCCGCCCATATGGGTGCAGAGTGCGCTGAAGGCGACGATATCGCCGTCGGGCCCGACGCCGCGCAAGGCTTCCGCCCCCAGCCTGACGAGGAAGTTCGGTTGCTGCTTCAGCGGGTAGGCGAAGGCCAACGGCTCGCCAACCTCGATCCGGCTGAGCGTGCCGATCTTCAGTTCGGGATAGACGCCGTCTTCGAGCCTCGCTTCGCCTTCCGCAGCCTCGACCACATCGCCCGGTGCGAACGATGCCGCCATAACGCCGCCGGACATGACGGTAATCGCCGAGCGACGATTCATACAGAAAGGTCTGTCCTTATCTTGATCCATGCCATGCCTCCCCAAAACTGTCTTCAGTCGTTTCGATTGAGCCAACCCGCAGGCCGGCGCCGTAGTCTCGTCAGCCCATGCTGTTGAGCAGAATTTGGGCGACCTGCTCGACGCGCCCGGATGGGCCGTCCCCGACCAGCCCAATGGCAAGGTCGCCCTGTCGCCAAACCACATTGGTGAAGCGGCCCTTGCGGTGGACGGAGACGTCGAGCCCCGCCTGATTCTCCGGCAGCGCGAGACCGTCGGCGGACATCACGTACAGGGCCAGCGCGCCGTCCGTACCCTCGAAGCTCAGCGACGCGAGCCGGCGGCCGAACAACCAGCAAAGCCGGCCGCCGATCAACCGGTTGCCGCCGGGTTCGACCGGGAAGGCCGGCAATTGGAAATCCAGCTTGGAGCCGTACCAATCGACGGCGCCGGCGACTTCGCTTGCGGTGAAGTCGAGTACCCGTTCCGCAAATAGAAACGTTTCAAAGTCGCTAATCAGGGTCGAGACGATCTGATGCCGGCTCTCACGCCACGCCAAAAGCCTCGGCCCGACCGTGAAGACAACCGCACTGGCGGCCAGTGCGCCGAACGCGGCGAAAGCGAAACCGCGGCGGCCAACGGAGAGCGGCGCGCGACTGGGCGGTGCCAGGCAGTTTTCCACCTGCGCCAGAACGCGTTGCCGCAAGTCTCTCGGCGCCACCTCCGCCGTCATCGTCTCGCGCAGCAGGCGGTCGAGCGTCTCCAGTTCGTCGACCGAAGCCGAGCACACAGCGCACTCGGCAAGATGCCGGCGGATGCCGGCCGCGTCCTCCGCCGTGCATTCGCCGTCGACGAAGCTTTCCAAATCAAAACCGCTACACGTTTCGACCATGACAGATGCTCATCCAAGCAGGCGCGAAAGCCGGGGTGTGCCTGCGCGCTCAACCGCCTTATCGCGGGATGAAATGACTTGGCGGAGATGCGCCCTGGCCCGGCTCAATCGTGACCGGACCGTGCCTACCGGCACCTGCAGGGCCTCCGCCGCTTCGGCATACGTGAAGCCTTCGACCAATACGAAAATCACCACCGCGCGTTGTTCGAACGGCAAACCGCGCATGCCCTCGTCGACCAATCGGCCGAGTGCCGCGCCGATGCAGAGCTGTTCCGGCGTGTTCACCGCGCGACAATCGTCCGGCCCGGCGGCGAAATCGGCTTCGTCGGTAGAGACGAGCCGAACCCGGGACTGCCAGCGCAGCCGGTCGATACAGACGTTCCTGAGAATACGGAACAACCACGGTTTGATTGCGTCATCGGATTTCAGCTTTCGTAGGCCGTTACAGGCACGGGCGCAGCACTCCTGAACCGCATCTTCGGCATCCGACGCATTGCCCAGCAGCCGCAACGCCGCCCGATAAAGACCATCGAGTTGCTCGGCTACGACACGTTCGAATTCCCGGCCCCGTTCGTCATTGAAATCGTTCATGCCAACAGAACTTCAGTTCCGATTCTGCGCCGCGGATCCCGCTGGTGAATGGGAAGCCATCGCCCAAAAGCGCCGCATTCGCCTGCCCTTACCCAAACAAGACGATGAGGGCGCGGGATCGTTCCAGAAAATCACGATTATTTGAGTGCGGCCGGTAACCCGTAATCAATTTTTACGGGTGAAGCATGCGGGAAGCACGCGCTCGACACCCGAGCATTGCTGCCGTAGCGTGACTTAGTCGGGTCCGGGGGAATTGATTCACCATCCGCAAGACATAAGAGATGCCGCACAACCCTACGTTCCAGATTGCCGAAACCAAGCTCAAGAAACTCTACGCGTACTGGCAGAGCAAGTGCGGCGGTCGGTCTATGCCGCGGCGCCAAGATATCGACCCGCTGGATATCCCCGGCCTGTTGCCCAACCTGCTGCTGATGGACACGGCCGAAGAGCTGGGCAAGTTCAAGTTCCGGCTGTTCGGCACCGAACTCTGCAAACAATTCGGCGAGGACCGCACCGGGTTTACGGTCGAAGATTTCAGCGCACGCATCGACAACCGGGAACAGGTTTTTGCCGGCTATTGGACGGTCTATACGGAATGCAGGCCGGACTACTTCCCGAACCGGACGATTTCAGTGGAGAAGGATTTCATCCGCTATTCCCGGCTCCTATTGCCGCTCTCGCCGGATGGCGCGACCGTCAACATGATCCTCGGCGGCGTCGAATATCACCGCTGACGGCTATCCGAGACACCGCCGTCTTCCGGCTGCAGCAATCCCGCCATCCGTTTGCGCGAACGGGCAAGCTCGCGGACGATCCAGGCTCTGAACCGCTCCACCTTCGGCCATGCCGCCCGGTCCGGCAGCGTGACGAGGAAGTACCCGGCACTCGCCGGCACGGCCGGCCCGACGGGCACCAGCAAAGGCGCCGTAAGCATGTCTTCTTCCAGCAACATGGCGCGGCCGAGGGCAATGCCCTGGCCGCCCACCGCGGCCTGTATCATCAGGTCGGCCCGGTTGAACGACATCCGGTCGGCGAACCGCGTACCGTCCAGGCCCAACGCGCCGCACCAGGCGTTCCACGAAAAGTCGGTGCCGTCGGCCTCGCCGATCGAGTCGGCAAGCAAAGGAAATTCGGTAAGCTGCAACGGAGTGCCGGGCGGCCGCCGGCCGCGGAACAAACTCGGGCTCGCGACCGGGACCAGCCAGTCGCCGCCGAGGCGGGTTGCGTGCAAGCCCGGGGCCGGCCGCCTGGTGTAGCGGACGGCGGCATCGACACGCCCGTTTCGCAAGTCCGAAAGATCGTCCTGCGCAAGCACCGACACGCGCAGGTCCGGATGCTCGGCGTGGAAGTCGCCGAGATGCGGCACCAACCACTTCACGGCCAGCGACGATAGAACCGAAATCGACAGGTCGCCCTCGGCATGGGATCGGCGAAAGTCTTCGAGCACGCCGGCGATATCGCGCAAAGCGCCCCTGGCGACGCGGGCCAGCCGATCACCCTCCGGGGTCGGCTCAAGATGCCGGGTAGTCCGCCGAAACAGCGGTAAACCCAGATCGGTCTCGAGTTGCTTGATGCGATGACTGACCGCGCTCTGGGTCACACCGAGCGCCTCGGCGGCGGCGCTGAAACTGCCCAGCCGGGCGACCGCATCGAGCATCGGCAGGGCGGAAAGCATGGAGGACGACGGATTCATAGCCTATCTATATATGATTTTAACTCATGTATATATGCCATGATCTCGTTTGCCCACAACACAGAAGGCCCGATATATGGACTAGCGTACGATAAAACGACGGGACACGGGAGAGAGTCACATGACCAATCCTTTTGAAACCGAGCAACGGCAAATGGCCGGCACAGGGATCGCGATCGAAATCATCAACGCGTTCGTCGACGCCGGATCGGGCGGTAACCCGGCTGGGGTGGTCTTCGACGCCGACGATCTCGGCGACGCCGACATGCAACGGATCGCCGCCTCCGTCGGACTATCCGAAACCGCCTTCGTTTCGCGTTCCGAGATCGCCGACTTCAAGCTCGACTTCTTTACGCCGACGCGCCGCATCGCGCATTGCGGCCATGCGACCATCGCCACCTTCTCGCACTTGGCGCAGACCGGCCGGGTCGGCCAGGGCGAAACCTCGAAGGAGACCGTGGACGGGCCGCGTAAGATCATCATCGAAGGCGACTCAGCGTTCATGGAACAGACCGCGCCGGCCTATACCGAGGAAGCCGATTGGCCTCAGGGAATCCGGATTGCCGACGTCCTCGACTCGCTCAATCTGGCACCGGGCGACCTGTTGCCGGGAATGCAGCCCGTCATCGTCAATACCGGCAACAGTTTCATGATCGTGCCGCTTCGAAGCCGCGATACGCTGGCGACGCTGCAGCCCGACCGGGACGCCGTCGCACGGATCAGCGAGGCTTTCGACCTGGTCGGTTACTACCCGTTCTCGACCGAGGCCGGGAACCGGGAGCGGCATGCGACGGCGCGTATGTTCGCACCCGCCTACGGCATCCCCGAGGAGGCGGCGACCGGCATGGCCGCCGGGCCCCTCGCTTGTTTCCTGCACGATCGGCTGGGGATCGGTGGCGACACCGTCCTGATCGAACAGGGCCATTTCATGAGCGATCCCTCGCCCAGCCTGCTGACGGCACGGCTCGACATCGGCGATGACGGGCGGATCGGCGGCCTGATGGTCGGCGGCCGGGCGCATGTCGCGGGACGCAAACAGGTCAGCTAGCGCCGCCGGGCGCGGTTGAACGCATCCAGACACCGAGCAAGATAATCGACGAACACCAGGACCTTCGACGCGCCCCACCGATTGACCGGATAGACGCCTACACCTGGTGCGCCAGCAGCCGCTCGCCGTCCGATAAATCGGCCTCGATCGCCCTGCGAACCGCATCGGGATCGCCGTCTCTGAGGCCCTCAAGCGCCTCGGCGTGGTGGGCTACGCCGCGCCGGTTCCGACCGAACTCGGGATATAGAAGGTTGAGGTAGGGGCCGATGCGGAGCCAAAGCGTCTCGATGATCTGGAGCCCGAGCGGCAGCTCAGCCGCGGCGTAGAGCCCGAAATGAAACGCCTGGTTCTTGAGTAGGACCTGCCCATAGTCCTTACGGTCCATGGCGGCGACCAGCTCGACTTGCGTTTGTTCCAACATTGCCAGCCCGGCCGAACCGAGCTTAGGCACCGCCTCCTGCGCCGCAAAGCCCTCCAGCATGCGGCGGAGCTGATAGATCTCGGCCAGTTCCTGCCGTGTCAGGCTTGGCACGAAGACCGACTTGTTCGGCGTAGACACGAGCACCCGCTCGGCGACCAGCCGACCGAGAGCCTCTCGAGCCGGCGTCAGGCTCACGCCCAGTGCGTCGGCGACGTCGCGTATCGGCATGCGCTGTCCGGGAACGAAGGCACCTGAGAGTAGAGCGCCCCGGATGCTGGCGTAGACACGGTCCGTAAGGGTCTTGTGCATCTCCAACGGCACCAGACCGGCTGAAAGCGCCTCATAGGTGCGTTGATCCGACGAGTCGAGCATCTGGCCTCACGTTGGCGTCTGCCGGCGCGACGTTTCGCGGCGGCTTCACCTGATTTTATATTTCATAATCTACAAAAGAAAGATGGCGGCTTTCCACGGCGCCGATTCAGCCGGCGATACGACGGGCTTAACCGCCTAATTCTCTGAGGACTCTGAATATCGAAATGCGGGCGGCGTTGACGCTCGGCCAAGGCTTCGGTACGCTCATTTGTGATATAAAATATATTTTACGCAGCTTACAAAAAATGGGCGCTATCCCACAACCGGGATATGGGAGGCAAAAAATGACAAGATTCTTGATAACGCGACGTGCCGGACGCGCGGTTGCGGCGCTGTTGGCGGCGGCGTTTATCGGCGGATCTCCGGTTGCGGCCGAGACGGTCCTACGCGTGGTCCCGATCGCCGACCTGAAAAACACCGATCCGCACTGGACCACTGCCGGCATCACCCAGAACCACGGCTACATGGTCTACGACACGCCGTTCGCGACGGACACGAACCTTGAGCCCCAACCGCAGATGGTGGACTCTCACACAGTCTCGAACGACGGCATGACCTATCGTTTCTCGCTCCGGCCGGGGATGGTGTTCCATGACGGTTCGCCGGTCGAGGCGCGCGACGTCGTCGCCTCGATCAAACGCTGGGCCGCCCGCAATGCCGGCGGCAAGGCGCTCATGGAACGGGTCGCCCGGTTCGAGGCCACGGAGGATCTGACCTTCGAACTACATCTGGCGCGCAAGTTCGGACAGGTGATACGAGTGCTCGCCAATCCAACACTGCCGCCTTTCGTGATGCGCGAGGAAGAGGCCGCGACCGATCCCTTCACCCAGGTCACCGACGTGATCGGCTCCGGCCCATTCGTATTCGACAAGGACGCCTGGCGGCCAGGCGACAAGGTGGTATACCGCAAGTTTGCGGCATACAAGCCCCGCCCGGAGGCTGCGGACGGCTTCGCCGGCGGCAAGGTCGTCAACGTCGACGTGGTCGAATGGATCTACATCGCCGATCTGAATACCGCCGCACAGGCACTGATCGCCGGCGAGGTCGACATCCTGGCGGCACCGTCCTACGACATCCTGCCATTGCTGGAGCGCGACCCGAACGTCGGGGTGGACGTGCTGGACCGTATCGGCTGGATGGGACATCTGCGGCCGAACCATCTGTTCCCGCCATTCGACAATCCGAAAGCGCGACAGGCCCTGCAACTTCTGATCGACCAGAACCAGTATCTCGCCGCCATGGTCGGGAACCCGGATTTCCAGCGGGAGTGCCATTCGATCTACATGTGCGGCACGCTGCTGGAGACCGACGCCCATGCCGAGCCTTGGCGCCGACCCGACATCGAGAAGGCAAAGCAGCTTTTCGCGGAAGCCGGGTACTCGGGGGAGGAGGTCGTGATCATGCAGCCGACCGACTTTCCCGTCAGCAGCGCCATCGCGCTATTGACGGCGCAGGCGCTTCGCGATGTCGGTGTCAAGGTTCGGATCGACGCGATGGACTGGTCGACACTGACGTCGCGCCGCACCAGCAAAGAGCCGCCGGGACGAGGGTCGCCGGGCTGGAACCTTTTCGGCACCGCCTGGACCCACGTTCAATTCGGATCGCCGCTAACCAACATCCCCCTGGTTTCCACCTGTGACCGGAAGAACTGGTTCGGATGGCCGTGCGACGAAAAGACGGAAGCCCTACGCACCCGGTTCATCGAGGCGCTGGCGCCCGACGAGCAGCAACGGCTGGCGCAGCAGATACAAGAGCGCTATTTCGAGACCTTCCCCTATTACAATACCGGCCAGTATCTGCAGCCGATCGCTTGGCGGACAAACATCATGAACGTGCCGCGGGCGCTGACCCTCCAAGTCTGGGGTTTGGAGAAGCGATAGGCCGCGGCGTCGGGACGGAACGAGGCACGAGGTTACGCCGATGCTCAAGGCGCTTGCGGCGCAGCTATTCCATGAAGGCAACAGCTTCAATCGGATCGAGACCGTCCTTGAGGATTTCGACGTGGTCGAGGGAGCCGACGTCGTCTCCGCCTGTTCGGGAACCGGTTCGGTTCTCGGCGGTGCGCTCGACGAACTGGCGCGGCTGAACGTGACGGTGGTGCCGGCAGTCGCGGCGACCGCGCGGCCCGGCGGGCCAGTGGCTCAGGCCGTGTTCGAGCGCTTCGCCGCCAGAATCGTCGAGCAAGCCGCATCCGTCCAACCCGACCTGGTGGTGATGGACCTGCACGGCGCCATGACCACGACGGACATGGACGATCCCGAAGGCGAACTGCTGGAACGGCTGCGACGGGCGGTCGGCGAGGATACCGTGATCGGGATCGGGCTCGACCTGCATGCGCACGTGACCGACAGGATGCTCGTCAATGCCGACATCGTCACCGCCTGCAAACACAACCCGCATTCGGACTATGCCGAGGCCGGGGCCACGGCGGCGCGGCTCGCAGTCGGCAAGGCGACCGGCACGATCCGGCCAGTCACCGCGGTCACGCGGGTGCCGATGCTGACGGCCGGGAACAACGAGACGACCGACGGGCCGCTGAAGGACATGCACGCCATGGCGAAAGCATGGATGCGCGCGCATCCCGCCGTCCTCGACATATCGATCTGCAACGTTATGCCGCTGATCGACGTGCCGGACATGGCACAGGTGGTGATTGCCATCGCGGACGCGGACGATACGGCCGCGGCGCGGATCTGCGTTCAGCTTGCCGAGGAACTCTGGCGCCGACGCGGCGAGTTCAAGGACGAACTGCCGGATGCCGCCACGGCGATCGATCAGATCTTTGCTCGCGGCGCCGAACGGCCGTTCGTGATCGGCGATTACGGCGACCGGGTGCTGGCCGGCGCGCCCGGCGACGGCACGGACATTCTAGCGGCAGCGCTCGCGCGTGGGCCGGGCCTGAAGGCCGCCATACCGTTGACCGACCCAGCGGCGGTGGATGCCGCCAAGGCCGCGGGCGTCGGCCGGCGGGTTGACGTGAAGGTCGGCGGCGCCTTTTCCACGGGCGTGCCACAGATCGAGGTCAGCGGCACGGTGCTGCGGTTGAGCGACGGCGTCTACACAATGAAAGGACCGCTGCTTGCCGGACAGGTGACATCGCTTGGCGAGACCGCAGTGGTTGACGTCGACGGCGTCAAGTTGATTCTCACCTCGCGCGCCGGGCTGAGCCAGGATGTGAATTGCTTCGAGAGCCTCGGCATCCGGATCGCGAAGCAGGACTTCGTGGTCGCCAAATCGGGCAACCATTTCCAGATGTCGTTCGAGGGCATTGCGACCCCAATCAAAGTCGCCACCCACGGTATCGGCACCTATCGCCCCGGACAGTTCGAGGTCCACCGTCGACCAGTCTATCCCGAGATCGACGCGGACATTGGCGAGATCACCGCCACGCTCGTACCTGGGCGTCCGGCACCATAACGAGCGCCTTATTGACCGCTCAGCAGCTTTTTCGTCGCCCGGTACTCACGGCAGGTGGCGAGGCCCGGCTGCACGACGAGGGTAGCCTCGTCGCAGGGGACGAATGCATCACGCAACACGACACGCTCCGCATGCAGGCCGGGATAGGGGCCGTCGCCAAGGCGCAACAGGGCGTCGAGCGAGCCGTCGAGCAGCAGCGCAACATCGTCCTCCACGGACACCGTCACGAAGTCGTTGCGGCGCGCGCCGTCGGTCAGGCGCGCCATCGCCGCGGCGGGGTCCGCCGCGACCCGCGGCGATATGCCGAGGCGCAGACGGCGCCCCGTCAGGTTTTCGGCGACGGCTTCCGTCGCCTCGGAAATCCGCAGGAAAGCATCGGTGATCATCGGCAGATAGGCCTCGCCGGTCGGCGTGAGCACCAGCGAACGGTGCAGACGGCGGAACAGGGTCACGCCGATCGCGGCTTCCAGGGACTTGACCTGCTGGCTGACCGCGCCCGGCGTGACCGACAGTTCGTCGGCCGCCTTCTTGAAACTGAGATGGCGGGCGGCTGCCTCGAATGCCTTCAGACCGTTCAGGGGCGGCAGGCGGTAACTCATCGGCAATGTCCAAACGGGGTAAATCGAGCGCCATCCTGCTGCAATAGATTTTCTATTTCAACTGCGCAAAATCAATCGTTTGAGCAGAGGCGCGCGGCCCGCGTACAGTCCGCGTATCAACCCACATACCTGACATTGGAGTGTGCAATGGAAATGCGCCGCATCAACGCGCCCGAGGCGCCGCAGCCGATCGGATGCTATTCGCAGGCCGCGGAAATCGTGGGCCACAAGCGCCTGCTGTTCGTCAGCGGCCAGATCCCGGCGGAAGCGGACGGGACCGTGCCGGAAGGCTTCGAAGCGCAGCACAGCCTGATCTGGAAGAACATCGAAGCCCAGTTGAAGGCCGCCGACATGACGCTGGATAACGTGCTGAAGGTAAATGCGTTCCTGAGCGACCGGAAGTTCGCGATGGAGTTCCGGAAGCTCCGACAGGCCGTGCTGGCCGGCCGGGAGCCGGCTCTGACCTGTTTCATCACCGGCATCTTCGACGCCACCTGGCTGCTGGAAATCGAGGTCATCGCCGCCGCGTGACGACAATGCGAAGCGATCCGACCAAGCTGTCATTGCGAGCGCAGGGAAGCGATCTCGGGGAGCCGAACCCAACGTTCGCGAGATCGCCGCGGCACTTCGTGCCTCGCGATGACAGCTTGGCCTTCTCCACGTTCGTTACGCCATGATGGGCAGCCGATGGCCGCCGTGCGATGCGACCTGCAGCCTGTTCCAGACATTGATCATCGCGATCATGCTCGTCAGGGCGGCGATCTCCTTGTCGTCGAAATGACGCGTCAGATCGCCATGCAGCATTTCCAGCCCGCCCGGGTTGTGCAGGGCGGTCAACGCTTCCGTCCAGGCCAGCGCCGCCCGCTCCGCCTCAGTGAAGCAGTCGACGTCGCGCCAAACGACGACGGTCTCCAGACGTTCCTGCGTTTCGCCGTCCTCCCGCGCTTCGGCGTTATGCATGCGAACGCAGAAGGCACAGCGGTTCATCTGCGACGCCCGAAGCTTGACCAGGTGGCGCAACTTGGCGTCCAGGCCGGAGTTCTCCAGCACTTCCTGGACGCCGGCGAAACCGGCCAGCGCGTCGGGGGCATGGCGTTGCAGGCGAATTCGGTCGGAATTGGTCATTACTCTCTCCATCGAAATGGGTGCTTCCTGCACACCATGACGACCGAGCGGGAGCATTTGTGACCGGATAAGCGTGGCTATTGCAGCGGGATCGCAGCGAGAATCGTTTCCGCCGCGTCGGTCTGTTCCCCGTTTTCGTCGACCAGCGGCAGCGCCGCGACATCGGGCACAGGCCCGTCCGCAACCGCCGGCCGACCCGCCTCCTCCCCGGCTATCTCGCGGAACGGCGACGGCATCAGCAATCCGACGATGAATGCCAGCAGCAAGGCCGTGGCGAAAGCGGCCGGGCGCAAATCCGGCTCACCCCATATCCAACGCCAGAACGGCGCCGGCGGCGCACCGCTTTCGGCGGCGGGCACGACATCCATAAGCCGTTGCCGCAGCGCGCCGGAGGGCGCCGGCGGTTGCAGGTCGCCCAGGGCAATGTCGAGGTCCGCGGCTTCGTCCCGCAGGCGGCGCGCCTCTTCCGAGCCGGCGAGCAGCGCCAGCGCGGCTGCTTTCTCAGACTCCGGCCAACGGTCGGAATGGGCGCCATAGGCATCCAGGATCGTGGCCATACGGTCCAGCGACATCGCCGTACGACCGGATGCCAATTGTCGATTATCTTCAACCATTACGGTTCTCCCAGCAGATCCGAGGCCCGCGCTCCAAGCTGCTGCTTAAGGCTACGCCGCCCGCGGGCAAGCAATGACTCGACCGCTTCAACACTCGCCCCCAATAAAGCTGCCGCTTCGCCGTTGCTGAAGCCCTGGTAGTAAACCAGGACGACGGCGGCGCGCTGACGGTCCGGCAAGGCAACCAGGGCCGCATGAACCAAGCGCCGCCGGTCGATGCGCGCATCGGACGACGGCGCGCCGCCGGCCATGTCGCCGACCTCGCCTAAGGTTTCGAGCGAGACTGCGCGCCGGGCGCGCCGCCTGTCGATACAGAGATTGACGGCGACGCGATGCAGCCAGGTGCGCAAAGCGGCCTGGCCGGGTTGCCAGCCATCGGCCTTGGCCATCAGCCGCACGAAGGTCTCCTGCGCCACGTCCTCCGCCTCGGCCCGGTCGCCCAGCATGTACCAGGCAGTGCCGTGGACCGCCGCGAGGTGTCGCTCGACCAGAGAGGTCCAGGCACGCCTGTCGCCGCCGGCAACCTGCCGGACCAAATCGTCGTCGTCGGCAGCGTTCGGTGCAGGCGATGCCGGGCGCGCGGCCGGGGCCCGGCGCCGGCCAATATCGGCGCGTTCGACGACAGGCCGTGGAGCCGCCGGAGGCACGCGGCGCGCCGCCGGGTCAGCGGTGCTTGCCGCGCCAGCGGCGCATGGGGATTTCGTTCGTATCGAGTTGCCCATCGCTATTCGCATCATAACGCGAGAACCAGCGTTCCGACGGCTTGGCGATCTCCTCGGCCGATAGACTCCGGTCGCCGTCGGCGTCCATCAAATCGAACAGGGTGGTGGTGCCAAGCCTTTGGAACAGACCGCCGCGACGGCGGAACTCATCCGGCGACAGCGTGCCGTTGCCGTCCAGGTCGGACGCGCCGATCAGCCGCCCCTGCTCCGCCGCGATCTCGGCCAGACTGACCTTGCCGTCGCCGTCGGTATCCAACAGCCGGATCATGCGGCTTTCGCCCTTAGAGCCACGATCGGCCGGCGGGCCGCCTTGCGCCATGGCAGAGGACGGCACGGCAAAGGCAACCAAGGTGGCAGCGGCAACCAGTTTGGCAGGTCCGAGTAGAGGCATATCGATACTCCTTAAAGAAGGTTTTCGCGTCGAACGCGACGCCACTACCTCCTTACACGGAGAAGCCCGGCCGATTCCGTCGCCGGCGGCGAAAAAAAAGCCGGGCGAAAGGCATCACCATTGCAAGTTGAAAAATTATCTTTCCGTATGCCGTTAGGCTGAAAAATTTTAGAGAGCATTTACCTTATGGTTGTATGAAGCGGACGATTATTCGAATGAAATGGGTGCCCCTGGCCCTATGAGAGCTTTGAAAGGGTTGATTCATGAGGATCGTAATCCTTCTCGCCGTCTGCGCATTCCTTGGAATTGTGACGGCCGAACGCGCGGAAGCCTGCCCCAATGGGTATGCGAAATGCGGTAACTATTGCTGCCCGACATGAGCCAGAGAGACGCGCCAATTGGCGAGCCCGAGCGCGCCGCGCCAAAAAAGCGTTGGGCCTGGTATCTGGGCCTCGGATGTCTGGCGAGCGTGTTGGCGGGAGCCGTGGCGGCGCCGCTTCTGCTCGGCCTCTACGGTTCGGATCCCGTTCAGAAAGCGGTTCGCGACTACAATTTTCAGCCCATGGATCCGCCCAGTACCGCCTATGGTCCGGGCTCGATCTATCTGGTCGACATGTTCGGCAAAATAAAAGCTCAGGTTTGCAACGCCGATGGCGTCCAGACCAAGCCAAATCTGCACAAAGCGGAAGACGCGGTGATCAAGAGCCTGATAAAGGCGTCCGCTTCAACAGACGCGAGTCTCGCCGAGAAGCTTAAGGCGCAGGGAAAGGGTGAGAGCGTCTCCGAGGTACATCTGGTTCTCGAACACGTGCAGATAGCGAACTTCGACCTTGCCACGGTCTCGAGAATCAACGCCGAATTGCAAAGCGACGAGCAGTGCAGTGAGCAAGTTGCCAAGCACATATCTCAAGGTCGTTGCCTTGCTCAAAGCCACTCGGTTCTGGTCGCGTCAAGCGGATTTAAATACGCCAGCAAGACCAACTCGGCCGTGGCGGCGAAGGTCAAAGAAGAGGTAGAACAACTGGCGATTTCCACCGCCGCCGATCTGGGTTTAAGCGAAAGCATAATGCGGTTTGGCAAGGGCCTTTATTACGGCTTCCAGTTAGCGGACCGCTGCATGATGTTGCCAGACGCAAAGGCTGCGCGATACGTACCGAGCGAGGAATGGTGGTACGTTGCAGCCGTTCAAAATCTCTGGTCATGGGGTCTGGAAAGCACCCAGCTTGCTTGGCTTTCGATACAGCAAACCTATGCGCGGGTCATAGCCACAACGCACAGCACCGTTTAGAAAACCTGACGGCAGAGGCGCCTACTCGGCAACGAGCGGTGACCATGGCGCCGGCCCGGTGGATGGGGTTCCTTCTACAGAAACGCGCGCGCCACGATATAGACGCCGAGCGCGAATAGAGCGAAGAAGAAGACTTGGCGGAACCGCTCTTCGGGCAGACGGCGCCGGACCTTTTGGCCAAGCGCCATGCCAAGGAAGGACGGGACCAGCGCGGCGACGGAGAGTGTACCGAGTTCCGCCGGCAGCAGATCGTTCCGGCCGAGCGAGACGGCAAGCGCGACTGAGGCGACCGTGAAGGTCATCCCCATGGCCTGGATCAGCATGTCGCGCGGCATGCCGAGCGCCTGAAGATAAAGCGCGCCGGGCACCACGAACGAGCCGGTCAGGCCGGCGGAAAACCCGCTGACCAGGCCGAAGACGGGCGACAGCCACCGCTCCCGCGGTCCCGGCGCCGGGATCTGCGGCGCGGTCAGGCCGAACAGGCAATAGACGCAGAGCAGAATACCGAACAGCCCGGAGAGTAGAACCGCATCCGACCGCGCCAGCACGCCGACGGCGAACCAGATGCCGACGCAGGAGAGCGCCAGCATCGGGCCAAGCCGACGGACAACAGCGGCAGTGTCGCGGCCGGCCAGCGCCTGCCACAGGTTGGTTGCGAAAGCCGGCACCAGCATCAGCGCCATCGCCTCCTTCAACCCGAAGGTCGCGGTCAGCAGGGCTAGAGAAATGGTCGGGAGACCCAGCCCGACAAGCCCTTTGACCAGACCGGCGAGCAGGAACACGGCGCCGACAATGATGACGATTTCCGGAGTCCACATGGGCGGTATCTAACGCATAGCGCCGGCGGCTTGTATAGATGGCCATCCGCCGAAACGGTCATTGCGAACGTAGTGAAGCAATCTGGAAAGGCCGCGCTCAGCGTTTTCCAGATGGCCGCAGCCCTGCGGGCTTCGCGATGGCGGCTTGGGGGCGACGACGGTATAGGCGCTGTCGCGGCTTAAACAACCGGCGAACGGCCGCCGTCCACGTTAATCGCGGTTCCGGTGACATAGGACGCCGCGTCGGAGACCAGGAAGCAGGCCATATTGGCGAACTCCTCCGCCTCGCCGATGCGGCCCATGGGGATCGCCTTGCCCATTTCCGCCTTGAAGTCTTCGTAAGAGCGGTTGTCGCCCGCGGCGGCGTGCCGGCGAACCCACTGGTCGCTATCGATCAGGCCGACCAGCAGCGCGTTGACCAGCACGTTGTCCGGCGCCAGCTCCGCGGACATCGCCTTGGTCAGCGCCATGCCGGCGGCGCGCGTCACTACGGTCGGCGCGCCGCCGGCCGGCGGCGCCTTGGCGCCGGTGTTCAGCACGTTGACGATGCGACCCCAGCGGCGTTCGCGCATGCCCGGCACGACCAGGCGGGAAAAGCGCACGGCCGACATCAGCTTCAGATCGATGTCGTCCTGCCAGATCTCGTCTGTGATTTCCATGAACCTTCCGGTGCGGGAGGCGCCGACATTGTTGACCAGGATGTCGATGGGGCCGAGTTCGGCGACCGCGGCTTCATGCGTCGCGGCGATCTGCGCCGGGTCCATCACGTCGCAGACATAGGCGCCGACCTTGCCCGACGCCACGGCGGCGATTTCCGCCCGCGTCTCCTCCAGCACGTCCGCGCGACGCGCCAGCAGGGCCACGTTGGCGCCCGCCGCCGCGAAGCGCGCGCCCATCGCCTTGCCCAGGCCCAGGCTGGACCCGGTTATCAACGCCGTCCGGCCATCCAATCGAATCTGCATGCCCTACCTTCCCTTTGCAGCGCCACCGGTTTCTTCGCCGCGTACGCCCGACTCCCGTCGTCGAGCGCTCTGCTTCGCGCATTTCGCGCCAACCTATGCCGCTGCCGGTCGTCTTTCAACAGACCGGTCCGGTCGCGATTGCCGGAATCTTTACAATCTCGCCAGCAACACGCGGAAAAACGGACGCCAGTCGCTCAACCGATAGGTCGCCAGTTCCGAAAACCGCAATCCGCTGACTTTCAGGAACGCATAGGAAGCCAGAATCAGCGCAAGGATGTAGCCCGTCGTAACCGCGATGGCCGCGCCGGCGGCGCCGTAGGGTGGGACCAGCAGCAGATTGAGTACGACGCCGACCGTGGCCGCGACCATCGACATGGCCAGCACCCAGCCGGTATTGCCGGCGCCGATCAGGTATTGCGAGATAACGGCGATCAACGCCAATCCGAGGATACCGGGTAGTAGCAGTCGGAACGGGCCGACTGAGTCCTCGAACCGTTCGCCGAATATCAACGGCAGCGCAAACGGCGCCAGAGCGGCGCCAAGCAGCACAGCAGCGCCGCCCACCGCCAAAACCAGGCGGATGCCGACCGCGACCTGATGGGCGAAATCCGGTTGGTCGGCGCTACGTGTGGTCCGGGCGGAAATCACGGTGGCGAGCGGTACGCCGAGCAACAGCAGCAGGTTGGCCACGCCGATAACGGCGGTATAGAGGCCGGTTTCGCGCAGGTCGGACAAGGCCGCCAGCATCAGGACGGTGACGTGAAGGTTCACTTGCGACAACAGGTTGCTGACGTAAAGCCAACCGGCGTAGGACGCCATCTTCCTGAGTTCCGACAGCGGCAGAACCGCGACGGCGACCGCCTCGGCCAGGGGTCGGCGGGCAATGACGAGAAACAGGACGGCTAAAAAAACGGCTTGGAGGCCAAGGCATAGGACCGCCACGTCGACGGAGAGGCCGACGAAGCGCCAGGCGACCAGCATCGCGCCTAACTGCAACAGGGCGCCAATGGTCGTGCCCCAGGTCCGGTAGCCGTAACGCTCGTGACCGATCAGGTATTCCGCCCAGAACCGAGACAGCGTCATCAGAAACAGGGAGACCGAAAAGGCCGCGATTGCCCAATCTCCAAGCCCCGACGGCAACGGCGAATTGGGCAGGCCAAGCCATACATAGCCGAGCATGAGGCCTGTCACGAGCGCCCCGAGCAAAACGCCGGCGATCGTCGCCGTCTTCAACAGCGAGCGGTCGTCGACTTGACCGCCCGCCGACCAGAAGCGGACCGAGTAATCCAATCCAACGGCCGCGACAATGGGCAGGATGGCTAGCGTGGCGACCACCGCGCCATAGGCTCCGCGCCCGTCCGGTCCGAGCGTACGGGCAATGACGACCGAGATGCAGAACGTCACCACGGGATGTATTACGGAATTGATGCCGACGAATCGGACCAGGCGATGCAATTCCGGCGCGCGGCTTTTATTGTCGTTCATACGAGCAGTGCGTCGCTGGCGCCAGTCACCAAGGCGGGGGCGTTAATCGCCCACAGATACCATGGCGAAAGCGTGAACGAAAACTGATGTACGCGGTTTGCCTAAGCAATCCTTGCGGCGCGGAAAGACCCACCGGCGCTGCCCTATTCCGCCAGTCGCCGCGCTGATATACGACAGGCCATCTTGCACAAGCCGCGGACCGATCCGATTCGGCCGGCACTCGACCGAATAAGGAGCACCGATGCCGCTGGAAACCCTATTTTTCATCTTTGTCGCCCTGATGGTCGGCGCGGGCTATCCGGTCCAGGCTGGGATCAATGCGACCATCGCGCAGTTTCACGGTCATCCGCTGCTGGCGGCCCTGACCAACACCACGGTGGCGAGCCTGATTCTGGTGGTAGCGATCGTCGTGCTGCGGGTGCCGATGCCGCAGGTCGCCTCGCTGGCCGCGGCGCCCTGGTGGGCCTGGACCGGCGGGCTGCTGGGCGCGTTCTTCGTGTTCAGTTCATTGGTGCTGGCGCCGAAACTGGGCGCCGCCGCCTTCGTTTCGACGACGATTGTCGGTACCATGGCGGCATCGATGATCATCGATCACTTCGGGTTGCTGGCCTACCGCACGCAACCGATCACCCTGCAACGCCTGGTCGGCAGCGCGTTGGTCGTTACGGGCATGATGATGATCGTATTGAAGAAGTAGTTGTTTGTCCGTCGACACGGACGCGGCCATGCCGGCCCGCTCCCCCGTCCCAACCACCCATAGGGTACCCTCGTGTGGGTGGTGGGGACGGGGGAGGGGACCGGCATGGTCAAAAGGAGGAATCCAACATGTCGTTGATTGCCGCGCGGATGGGACGGATCAAGCCGTCGCCGAGTTCCATGGCGAGCCGGCGGGCGCGCGAACTGAAAGCGGCGGGGCGCGACATCATCGCGCTGACCGCAGGCGAGCCGGACTTCGAAACGCCGGACCATATCAAACAGGCGGTAGTGGAAGCGATGGCGCGGGGCGAGACGCGCTATACAGCCGTGGACGGCACGGCGGAGCTTAAGCAAGCCATCGCGGCCAAGTTCAAACGCGACAACGGGCTGGACTATGCGCCAGATCAGATCATCGCCGGGAACGGCGGAAAACAGATTATTTTCAACGCATTATTGGCGACGATTGATCCTGGAGACGAAGTAATTATCCCGGCGCCGTTCTGGGTGTCCTACCCCGACATGACGCTGCTTGCGGAGGGTGTGCCAGTGCTGCTGCCCTGCCCGGCCGACCAGGATTTCAAACTGACGCCGGCGCAGTTGGAAGCGGCGATCACCGAGCGCACCAAATGGCTGATCCTGAATTCGCCCTGCAACCCGAGCGGCGCGACCTACAGCGCGGCGGAGCTTAAAGACCTCTCCGACGTGCTGGAGCGCCATCCGCAAGTGCATGTGCTGACGGACGATATCTACGAACACATTCTCTACGACGGCGCGACGTTCGCGACACCGGCGCAAGTGACGCCGTCGCTGTACGAGCGGACGCTGACCATGAACGGTGTCTCCAAGGCCTATGCGATGACCGGCTGGCGGATCGGCTATGCCGGCGGGCCGACCGAGTTAATCAGGAACATGGCGACGTTACAGAGCCAGAGCACCTCCGGCCCATCGTCGATCAGCCAGGCGGCGGCAGTGGCGGCGCTGAACGGGCCGCAGGAAATCGTTGCCGAACGGACGGCGGCGTTCAAAGAACGACGAGACGTGGTGGCCGAGATGTTAAACGATGCGGCGGGGCTCACCAGCCACAAGCCCGAAGGCGCGTTTTACATGTATCCGGACTGCAGCGGACTGATCGGCCGGCGGACACCCAACGGCAAAGTGATCGAATCCGACCAGGATGTGGTGCTGTATCTGCTGGACTCGGTCGGCGTCGCGGCCGTTCAGGGCGAGGCTTACGGGCTATCGCCGTTTTTCCGGCTGTCGTTTGCCGCATCGATGGACGAGCTAACCGAGGCCTGCAAGCGAATTCAGAGCGCTACCCAAGCATTAGGATGATACGCCAGCGGCAGCAACCGCCGCCTTCTCCTTCCGCCTGGCCATGACTTGCAGCACCATGACGGGCGCAACCAGCACAAGCGCGATCATTGCCGACTTCAGCCCCGGCGCAACGAACAGGATCGCGCCGAAGCGTAATAGCCAGCGTTGCATGACGGGCATCGGCGCCAGCAGGTAACCGGTCAGCGACGCGCCGAGCAGGACGACGCCGAGGGTGCAGCCGGTAAACGCAATGATGAATTCCGACCAACTGAACCCGTCGACCACCAGCAGCATCGACGGCGAGTAGACGAACACCATCGGCACCAGTGCCTTGGCATTGCCGAGGCGGAAGGCGGTAAGGCCGGTGCGGAACGGGTTGGCGCCGGCGATGCCGCCGGCCGCGTAGGCCGAGGTACAGACCGGCGGCGTGATGTCCGCCAGCACGCCGTAGAAGAGCACGAAGAAATGCGCGGCGATGGGCGGAATGCCGAACTGCACCAGAACCGGCGCGGCGATGGTGGCGACGATGATGTAGAGCGCGGTGGTCGGAATGCCGGCGCTCAGCGCAACGCAGCAGATGGCGATGAAGATCAGCGAGAAGAACAGCACAAGCTGATCGATGGTGAACAACGCGAGCGGCATCAGCATGTCGACGAATTCCGCCGTCGTCACCGCGAACTGCGTGACGATGAAGGAAATGCGGAACGGCACGCCGGTGAGCGTCACCACGCCGACGATGATACCGACCGCGCCGGCGGCCGCGCCGACGGCGAGTGCGTATTTGGCGCCGAGTTGGAACGCCTCGAACAACGCGCCGATGGTGAGCCGGTTGCGCGGATTGAGGAAGCCGACCACGATGCAGGCGGTAATCCCCCAGAACGCCGCCATGAACGGCGTATGGCCACGGATGATGATGGTGACGAGGATGATCAGCGGGATCAGGTTGGGCCAGCCGGTCTTCAGCACATGCCAGAGGTTCGGCAGCATGTCCGGCGGCAGGCCCTTGAGGCCTAGCTTCCGCGCCTCCAGATGCACGTTGGTGAAGACGCCGATGTAGTGCATCAGCGCCGGCACCAGGGCCGCCAGGATGACGGTGGTGTAGCTGACCTCCAGAAACTCCATCATGACGAAGGCGGCGGCGCCCATGATCGGCGGCGTGATCTGGCCGCCGGTGCTGCTGGCCGCTTCGACCGCGCCGGCGAAATGCGGCCGGTAGCCGATCCGCTTCATGGCCGGAATGGTAAGCGCGCCGGTCGTCACGGTATTGGCGATGGACGAGCCGGAGATGGTGCCGAACATTGCCGAGGCCATCACGCTTACCTTGGCCGGCCCGCCGCTGTAGCGGCCGGCCACGCACTGGGCGATGTCGATGAAGAACTGACCCAGGCCCATGCGCGTGGCGATGGTGCCGAACAGCACGAAGTGGAAGACGAAGGTGGCGACCACCTTGACCGGGATGCCGTAGATCCCCTCGGTCGTCATGTAGATGTGGCTGATGAAACCGTCCCAGTTGGTGCCGGGGTGTTTCAGGGCGCCGGGCGCCCACTGGCCGAACACCGCATAGAGAATGAACACGCCGACGATCAGCGGCAGCACCAGGCCCATCGCCCGGCGCGCCGCTTCCAGGATCAGCAGCACCATCGTGGTGCCCACGACCATGTCGGTCAGGTTCGGGTTGCCGATACGGAAAGTGAGCGAGGTGAGCGTAACCGGCAGATAGAGCGAGCAGAACACCGCGGCGCCGGCCAGCAGCCAGTCGTAGAGCGGCACGTTGCCCGGCTTCCACCAGACCGACGCGGGGTCCGCGTCATTGATCCGTTTGGTGAGGCCGAAAACGATGAAGATCAGGCCGAGCACGAAGCCCAGATGAATGCCCTTATGCCAGTGCTCGGGCAGGATGCCGAAGCCGGCGGTGTAGTAGTGAAACGCCGAAAGACCGGCGAGCAACGCGCCGACCAGATAGGCGGCCGGCTTGAGCACCGACCGGAAATGCATTTCGGGGTCGTATTCGTGCTCGAGCGCGGCGGCGCGCTCAAGGTCGATCTTGGCCATCTGGTCGACGCCTCTTGCGGTCCGTCGGCCGGACCTAAGCTACGGAGAAAGAAAGGGCCACGGCCGGGGATGGAACGGGTCCCCGGCCGTGGCCGATACGGGTTAGCCGATCAGTTGGCCGGCACTTTCATGCCGGCTTCCTTGTAGAACTTGGCCGCGCCCGGATGCATCGGAATACCGACCGCGTCCAGCGCTTTTTCCATCTGGATCGCCTTGCCCTTCGCGTGACCCTTGTCGAGCAGCTTGCGGGTGTTCTTGTTCCAGAGCGCCTTGGTGATGTCGTAGATCAACTCATCGCTCGCATCCGCGCTGACCAGCCATTGGGCGCCGACCGCCAACGTCGCGGTGTCGGTATCGATGCCTTCGTAGACGCCCGCCGGCACCTTTTCGTCGTAGTAGAACGGTGCCTTCTCCTTGACGATTGCCGCTTCCTTGGCGCCGATCGGCAACAGGCGTCCACCGACGGTGGTGGCCAGTTCGGCAATAGCGGCCTGCGGATAGCCGGTCACGGTAATCATCGCTTCCAACTGGCCGTCGCGCATCCGCTCGATCGACTGGGTGCTGTTCAGGTATTCGGCCTGGTAGTCGACATTCTCTTTCATGCCGTGCGCTTCCAGGATCAGCACCGCGCCGACCTTGGCGCCGGACGCCTGCAGGCCAATGCCGATGCGTTTGCCCTTCAGGTCGGTGACCTTCTTGAAGGGCGAGTCCTTACGTACCACGACATGGATATGCTCAGGATACAGGTTGGCCAGGACGCGAAGCTTCTTCAGCGGTTCCTTGCCGTCGAACACGCCGGAGCCGTTATAAGCCCAGTAGGTCACGTCGGATTGCGCGAAACCGGAATCGACCACGCCCGACTGGATCGAGTTCACGTTGGCGACCGAACCGTTGGCCGACATGGCGATGGCGACCAGACCAGGCACACCGCAGCTGCCGCGCTTGTCGCAAGGCCGCGAGCCGGGCGGGTTGCTGACCGCGTTGGCGATCAGGCCGGCGATCGGATAATAGGTGCCGCCGGCGCTGCCGCTGGCGATCTTGAAGAACTTCATTTCCTGCGCCTGCACCGTGGCAAACGCCGCGGCGGCCGCAAGCGCGGCACCGGCAACCAAAATTCTGGTAAATTTCATCTCTGCCTCTCTGGATCGGAATACGATGCCCGTTTCATAGACTTCTAACCTATTCTACCGCCATTCGACGCGGCTTGGGAACGATATCGGCCAAACCGCGCGAAATCACATCTTTGCCACATCGGGAAAGGACGGCAACGCCAATGACCACCGACAAACTGACGATCGAAAAAGACTCTGGCGTTGCATGGCTGACCATTAACCAACCGGAGCGGCGAAACGCCTTCTCCCTGGCGATGTGGCAGGCGGTGCCGGCGGTCATGGCCGACTGCGCCGCGGACGATGCAGTCAAGGCAATCGTGCTCACCGGCGCCGGCGACAAGGCGTTCTCCGCCGGCAACGATATCTCGGAATTCGGCGAATTGCGGTCCACGCCGGAGCAGATCGCCGCCTACCACGCCACCACCCAGCGTGCCTACGCGGCGATTTCCGGCGCGGCGAAACCGACCATCGCGATGATCCAGGGGTTCTGCATCGGCGGCGGGCTCGAAGTCTCGCAACTCTGCGACCTGCAGATCGCTGCCGACAACGCCCGCTTCGCGGTGACGCCGGCACGGCTCGGCCTCGGCTACAAGTACGAGGACGTGCGGCTCTTGACCCGCAACGTCAGCGCGAAACACGCGAAGGAGCTACTATTCACGGCGCGTGTTTTCGACGCCCACGACGCGCTGGCCATGGGGCTGGTCAACCGTGTCGTCCCGGCTGCCGAGGTGGCGGCCTTCACGGACGACTACGCCCGCACCATCGCCGCCAACGCACCATTATCGGTGCAGGCGGCGAAGGTCATCGTCGGCGAAGCAACAAAACCAGAGGCCGACGCCGACCTTGAGCTCTGCCGGCGCTGGGTCGAAAAGTGCGACAACAGCGCCGACTACCGCGAAGGCCAGCGCGCCTTCGCCGAAAAGCGGAAGCCAGCGTTCACCGGGCAATAGCGGCAGGCCTGCCATGCGCATCGTCGACGTTCGGGAACGGACCGTCCCAATCTCACGCTACGCCGATCCCGACCTGCCGTCGGGCGGCCTTAACACCAGCATCGTCGCCCTGATGTCGGATACGAAAAGAAACGGCGAGCCCGTTGTCGGCTATGGATTTTCGTCGGTTGGCAGGTTCGCCCAGGGCGGGCTGATCAGGGAGCGCTTCGCGCCGCGTCTGCTGGCGGCCGAAGACGACGCGCTGGCGGGAACGGACGGCCAGCCGGTCGACCCGTTCAAGGCCTGGGCGGCGATGATGGCCGGCGAGAAACCGGGCGGGCATGGGGAGCGCTGCATCGCGGTCGGCACGCTGGACATGGCTGTCTGGGATCTGGCGGCAAAACTGGCGGACAAACCGCTTTACCGATACTTGGCCGAGACGGTCGGCCGGCCGTTGGACGAGAGCCCGGTCCCGGTTTACGCGGGTGGCGGCTACTACTTTCCGGAAGACGATATCGGGTGTCTCGAGGACGAGGTTCGGCGCTTCGTCGACCTGGGATTCCGCGATGTGAAAATGAAGATCGGCGCACTGCCGGTCGAGCAGGAGCTGAAACGAATCGAAGCCGTGATTTCGGTGTTGTCGGACGGAAACCGCCTGGCCGTCGATGCGATGAACGCCTATAGCGCCGACGAGGCCTTGACCGCGGCGGCGGCACTCGCGCCCTATCGCCTGCGCTGGTTCGAGGACATCTGCGACCCGCTGGACTACCGGACCCATGCGGCGGTGGCCGAGGCTTACGGACCGCCGCTCTCGGCCGGAGAGGCTCTCTTCTCCGCCGCCGACGCGGCCAACCTGCTTCGCTACGGCGGGCTCCGGCCCGGCCACGACGTGCTGACCTTCGACCCGGCACACTGCTACGGATTGCCGGAATACATCCGCATTGTTGAGCTGTTCGAGTCGGCCGGCTGGTCTTCGCGAGACTTCCAGCCGCATGGCGGTCATCTATTTGGGCTGCATGTCGCCGCCGGACTCGGCCTCGGCGGCGCCGAATGCAACCCGCATAACTTCCAGCCGTTCGGCGGCTTCGGCGACGAACAGCGGGTTGTCGACGGCACAGTCGCCCCACCGGACGCGCCGGGGATCGGCTTCGAAACCCGCGAGAGCCTGATCGACCTGTTCGGAAGCCTGACCGCCGACTAGCCGGCCTGCCCCGGGAAGCGTTCGCCGGCTGCAGGCGCCAGGTCGGGCAGCCAGGTCTCGTGCACATGCAGCCATTCGACGCCGTTGGGCGCACCCTCGCGGCGGCCGAACAGGACAGTGCTGAGGCGGGCCGAAGTCTCGTCGCCGGCTCGGTGCCATTCCTCGTAGGTGACCAGCGCATGGTCGCCGATCAGCCGATGGAAGCGATAGTTCTCGACCCAGATTTCGAAGGATCGGGCGTTCTCGGCCATGGCGCCATGCGCACCGTCGAACTCCTCGATCAACGGCGCCCGTTCGGTGCGCGTGCCGCGCGGGCTGACGATGAAAAAGTCGTCACCGATGACGCTATCGAAACGGCGGAACGCATCCGGTGTACGCGGCAGCACGCCGGCCAGCCAATCGCGCAGGAAAACGTGAAGGTCGACGACTTCCCGCTCGCAAAGATCTCGCATTATAAGTCCGCCCCTAGAACTTGCGGGTCTCGCCCGGCTGCATGACGACCACCGTTCCGTCGTAGTCGCCGAGCGCCGCCTTGAACTGTTCCGGCGTGCCTTTGAGCGGCGGGAACGTGCCGTAATGCATCGGCACCACGGTCTTGGTCTTGAGCAATTCCGTGACGGCGTAGGCCGCGTGCTTCGGCCCCATCGTGAAATGGCCGCCGATCGGCAGCAGCGCGACGTTCGGGTCGTAGAACGAGCCGATGAAGGCCATGTCGGCGAACACGCCCGTATCGCCGGCGTGGTAGAATGTCTTGCCGTCTTCCAGTTCGACGATGTAGCCGGCCGGCTCGCCGCCCGGGAAAACCCGGATCTTGCCGGTCTCCGGGTCTTTGTACATCACCGCCGAACTATGCTCGGCGCGGACCATGGTGACGGTGATGCCCTCGCCGAGCGGCTGGATCGGTCCGCTCTTGTTGAAGCGGATCAACTGCTCCTTGGGCACGATGCCGAGGGTGCGGAAGGTCTGGCCCATGTCGGCGTTCATCGCGACCTTGGCGCCAGTCATTTTCGCAATTTCCGCTGTGTCCCCGATATGATCGCCGTGGCCGTGGGTGACCAGGATGAGGTCGACCTGCCCGAGCTTTGTCAGGTCCTTCAACTCTTCCGGCGTTTTCGGGTTCTTGGTGATGAACGGGTCGATCAGGATCACCTTGCCGCCGGGCGAGGTGATCTTGAACGCTGCCTGCCCAAACCACTGAACGTCCGCCGCCCGCGCCGCGCCGGTGGCCAACAGGCCAATCGCGACGACGCCCAACGCAACCCTGAACAGTCTCCCCGTCATCTCGCCTCTCCCGCAGAAAGCCATGTAGTTACATGATTGTGATCCGCCTACTCCGCGGTTGGCAAGCGGCTATTACGGAGATGTGACCGCTTCCCGGTTGCGGCGGGCGGCCTGGCCGGCGACCAGACGCACCTTGCGGGGCGCGGCTTTCCAGATGCAGAGGATCGACAACGCGCCGAATCCGGCCGCCAGCATAAAAGCAGGCGCATAGCTGCCGGTCGCGTCGAAGATCGCGCCTGCGGCCCACGGCCCGATCCCTGCGCCGAGGCCGGACGCCAGACTGAGCGTGCCGAAGATGGTGCCGTAGCGCCTGCCCTGGAACAGTTCCATCGCCGACGCGCCGGACAGCGACGACAGGCCGTAGCCGAGTAGACCCTGCGCCGCGATCATCACGTACATCAGTATGGGCGACGGATAGCGGCCGATCAGCAGCAGCGCGATGTAGCAAAGCACGAAGCCCGATGCGCCGACGGTCCAGGCCCATTCGCGGCCGATCCGGTCCGACAGATGACCGATCGAAATCTGCCCGGCAATGCCCATCAGGCCCACCAGGCCCAGCGCCAGGGCCGCGACATCGGGCGCGAAACCGGATTCGCTCAAATACTTGGTCTGGTGAACCTGCACCGTGTACCAGCAGATCAGGCTGGAGAAGAACCCAAGGAACAGCCACCAGAAGCGAGCGGTGCGGATGGCGCGCGCCAGCGTCCAGTCGACCGCGGCCCAGGCCGGGTCGACGACGTTATCGGCGGCCTCGCGCGCGGGCCGCTCGCCATCGGGCGCGCGGTCGCCGTCGGGTTCCAGCCCCAGGTCGTGCGGGTGGCGGCGCTGCAGGAGGAAGTTGAGCGGCACGAGGATGACCCAGGTGAGCGCGGCCATGGAGAGACAGGCGCGGCGCCAGCCGAACCCCTCGATCAGCCCCTGCAGCCACGGCAGCAGCAGGATCGAACCGACGCCGACGCCGGAAAAGGCGATGCCGACGGCGAGGCCCCGCTTCCGTTCGAACCAGTTCGGCAGGAAGATAGAATGGCCGATGTAGCTCATGCAGATGCTGCCGCCGACGACCAGCAGGCCGAGAGTCAGATAAAGATGCCAGGGCTGCGTCACCAGAACGGCCAGCGCCATGCCGCCGCTGACCAGTGTGGCGCCGAACGGAATGACCAAGCGCGGCCCGAACCGGTCCATCATGCTGCCGACGAACGGCGAATAAAGCATCGATGCGAAAAAGCCGATGGAAAACGCGGCAGCCGTTGTCGCTCGCGACCAGCCGAATTCTTCCAGGATCGGCGGATAGAGCAGCGAGAACGCGGTCCGCGTGTTGATCGCGATGCCCATGGTGACGAACGCGACCGCAATCACCACCCAACCGTAATAGAATGGCAGGCGGGTCGCGCGGTGCGCCGGGGCCGGGCGTGGCGGTGTCGTCGTCATCGGGCCATGCTACGCGGCGGCGCGGGCTTGGGAAGGGCTCGACCGAAATAACCTTGGATGACGCGACTCGTAATTAAATAACGCTATAAAGAAATCGGATGATCAGATTGATTTACAACGGATATTCAAAGGCGAGGAGGCCGTGAGTGTCGAACCCGCCTATGGCATCCAGTTCGACCTTCAGGTGCCGATCCTGATCGTCGGTGGCGGTGCCTGCGGGCTCACCGCGGCGCTGGCCGCGCAGGACAAAGGCGCCGGTGTGCTGGTGGTCGAGCGCGATCCGGTGCCGTCGGGGTCGACTGCGCTGTCGTCCGGCATGGTCCCGGCCTGCGGCACCGCACAGCAGCGCGCCAAGGGCATCGAGGACAGTCCCGCACTGATGGCGGCCGACATTCAACGAAAGGCCGAAGGCGAGGCCGACCCGGCGGTGGTGGCGGCGTTGTGCGAGAACTCCGGGCGGACGCTCGCCTGGCTGAGCGAGAGCCATGGCGTCGCCTTCGAGCTGGTCGAGGGCTTTCTCTATCCCGGCCACAGCGTAATGCGGATGCACGCGCCCCCGGCGATCACCGGCGCGGCGCTGATCGGCAGCCTGACCGGCGCGGCGGAGGCGGCCGGGATCGACATCGTCGCCAACGCGCTGGCGACGACGCTCTACGCCGAGGCGGACGGCCGCGTGCGCGGTGTCGCCATCGCCCGCCCGGACGGCAGTGGCGAGCGCATCGGCTGCGAGGCACTGGTGCTGGCCTGCAACGGCTATGGCGGCAACGCGGCGATGGTGCGGCAACACATCCCGGAGATGGCCGAGGCGGAATATTTCGGCCATCCCGGCAACCAGGGCGACGCCGTGCGCTGGGGCGAGACGCTCGGCGGCGAGGCCCGGCATATGAGCGCCTATCAGGGCCACGGCTCGGTCGCAATGCCGCACCGCATCCTGATCACCTGGGCGCTGATGATGGAAGGCGGCATCCAGGTGAACGCCAACGGCCAGCGCTTCTCCAACGAGCATCACGGCTATTCCGAGCAGTCGGTTGCCGTACTCAGCCAGCCGGGCGGCGTCGCCTGGAACGTCTACGACGGCCGTTTGCACGACCTCGGCCGCGGCTTCGAGGATTACCGGACCGCGGACGCCCAGGGCGCCGTGAAGACGGCAGCGGACGCCGCTGCCCTCGCCGCCACGCTCGGCCTGCCGGCGGATGCCCTCGCCGCCAGCATCGCCGAGACACATGAGACGAGTGTGGACCGGTTCGGCCGCGACTTGAGCAAGACGCCGGGACTGGAACCGCCGTTCTTCGCCGTGAAAGTCGCCGGCGCGCTATTCCACACCCAAGGCGGCCTCCGCATCGACGGCGCGGCCCGGGTGTTGAAACGCGGCACCGACACGCCGCTGCCCAACCTGCTGGCCGGCGGCGGCGCGGCCTGCGGGGTCTCCGGCTCGAGGGTGGAAGGTTACCTGTCCGGCAACGGGTTGCTATCCGCCGTGGTGCTGGGCCGGATCGCCGGCGAGACGGCCAGCAATTTCGTTAGGTAGCTGGATTACCTCGCATTACGTATCGAAGAAGACCGTTTCGCCTTCGCCCTGCACCCTGATATCGAACCTGTAGACGGCCGGCCCGCCATCGGCGATCAGGGTGCCTCGACGATTTTCGTCGTCGACGGCATTGAGGATGGGGTCGGCTTCGTTGGTCGGTTCGTCGGGGAAGTAGAGGCGGGTGATGGCGTGCAACAACATGCCGCGGGCGAACAGGGTGATGTTGATGTGCGGAGCCTGGAGGGCGTTGCCGGGACCGGGCACCGAGCCGGGTTTGACGGTTTCAAACCAATAGGCGCCGTCTTCCTCGGTCGCGGCGCGGCCGAAGCCGGTGAAGGCGGGATCGAGTGGTTTGTCCTGGGTATCGTCCGGATGGTCGTAGCGGCCGTGGGCATTGGCCTGCCAGATCTCGAGCATGGCGTCGTTGATCGGCTGGCCCTCGCCGTCCAGCACGCGGCCTTCGATGCGGATACGCTCGCCTTCCGTCGCCTCCGACACCAGCTTGTTCTGCACACCGCGGATCAGCCCCATTTTCAGGAACGGCCCGACCGTCTGCGAGGGTGTCTGGCGCGGCATGTCAGGTCTCCATCGGGGTCGCGTCGCGGCCCCGCAGCACGATGTCCCAGCGGTAGCCGAGCGCCCAGTCCGGTTGCGTGACTTCGTGATCGTACCGGGCGAGCATGCCTTCGCGGGCGCGTTCGTCCGGGGTGCAGTTGTAGATCGGGTCGAGCGGCAGCAGTGGGTCGCCGGCGAAATACATCTGCGTCACCAGCCGGGTCAGAAAGCTGGGTCCGAACAGGGAGAAATGGATATGCGCCGGCCGCCAGGCATTCTTGTGGTTAGGCCAGGGATAGGCGCCGGGCCGGATGGTGGTAAAGCGGTAATCGCCGTTCTCGTCGGTGACGCAGGAGCCGGCGCCGGTGAAGTTAGGATCCAGCGGCGCATCGTGCTGGTCGCGATCGTGGTGATAGCGGCCGGCAGCATTGGCCTGCCAGATCTCCAGCAGGGTGTCCGACACCGGACGGCCGTCTTCGTCCGTCACACGGCCAGTGACGATTATGCGCTCGCCCATCGCCTCCACACCGGTATCGGCGTTGCGGGTGAGGTCGTCGTCACCACCCGGCATGGATTCGGCGCCGACTTGCGGTCCGGTGATTTCCGACAGGGTTTGCGGAATCCTGACCAGCGGCTTCGATGGCGCGCGCAGGACTGTCGACTTGTAGGCGGCATGTAAATAAGGCGGCTGAGCGCCCCGGTCGACCGGTCTGTAGGATGCAGGTGTTTTCAAGGCCGTCTCCTCAGTTCCAAACTTCCGCGGCAACCTCTTGTACCAGCCGAAGCTTGGCGATCTCGTCCGCTTCCGTGATCCGGTTGCCCTCGACGGTGCTGGAGAAGCCGCATTGCGGGCTGATCGCCAAGTCGTCCAGGTCGACATAGGCCGCCGCCTCGTCGATGCGGTGCTTCAGGTCATCCTTCGGCTCCAGCGCCGGCAGCTTGCTGGAGACGAGGCCGAGCACGATACGCTTGCCCTTGGGCACGAAGCGGAGCGGCGCGAAATCGCCGGACCGTTCGTCGTCGTATTCCAGGAAATAGCCGTCGACGTCCAACTCGTTGAACAGAGCCTCCGCCACCGGCTCGTAGCCGCCGGCCGCGACCCAGGCGCTTTGGAAATTGCCGCGGCAAAGGTGGATGCAGACCGTCATTTCAGCAGGCCGCGTGGCAATCGACTGGTTGATGATGCGCGCATAGAGGTGCGGCAGGTGGTCCGGATCCTCGCCGATCTGGCGCGCCCGCTCCCGCATCGCCGGATCGCAGAGATAGGCGAGGTTGGTGTCGTCGAGCTGCAGGTAGATGCAGCCGAGGTCGGCAAGCGCTCCGATTTCCTCGCAATAGGCAGCCGCCAGATCGGCGAAGAAGTCCTCCATGTCCGGATAGGCGGTTTTGTCCACGGCCTCTCGGCCGCCGCGGAAATGCAGCATGGTCGGCGACGGGATGCAGAGCTTCGCGGTGCGGTCGGTGACCGACTTCAGGAACGCGAAATCGTCCGTCGCTATGCCGCGGCTACGTCGGATCTTGCCGGTGACCTCCAGCCTAGGTGGCGCGAACTCGACCTGCTCGCCGTCGCGCTGGAACTTCACCGGCATGCCGCCCTTGACGGTGACGCCGTCGAGCCGTTCCAGAAAATCGATATGGAAGAACGTGCGGCGGAATTCGCCGTCGGTGATCGCTTGCAGGCCGACCTGTTCCTGCAGGGCCACCGCGTCGCGGATCGCCGCATCCTCAACCGTACGAAGTTCCTCAGCCGAAATCTCGCCGCGCTGCATCCTCCCGCGCGCCTCGATCAGGCTCGCCGGACGCAGCAGCGATCCGACATGGTCCGCCCTGAACGGCGGCCGGCCGTTTGCTTTCGGCACCTTCTCGCCTCCCCGCCTCTCTTGAGAGCGAGCATAGGCGGAGCGCGCCGCCGATGCCAAGCCGCCGCCGCGTACCATGCAATACCGCCAACAATTGCGATTCAGAGCCACGAAACATAAGATCGGCTCAATCGCTGATGCCCCCGGAACCAATCTGGCTCACCGGTTAAGGGGAACGTGAGAAAAACAGTTAGACGGTATCGCTCCCGCCATTCAGTGCGGGGATTGGCGTTTGCGGCTTGGTTCGGTTTACCCGGCATATTGCTGACTGCCAACACGGGCTTGACACCCCCCGCTCGTGCAGAAACCCTCTCCGACCTCGAGGCACAACTCGACCAGCTGCAATGGCGTGTCGATGAATTAGCCGATACCACGCGGAACGACGGCCAACCAATAGCCGCAACACCGGCCAAAGCGGTCACGGCCGGGGACAAGCCCTGGACATACAAGCTGCCGGGCACGACGGTATCCCTGCAGCTCGGCGGCTACACGAAGCTGGATGTCCTCTACGACGTCAGATCGCAGAACGAAGATAGGTTCGCCGCCTCCGCGATCCCATTGGAAGGGTCAGCGGCGGACAACCGGGAAGGACATATTCGGTTCCACACCCGGCAATCCCGGCTCTGGTTCAAGACCTGGACGCCATCGAGATGGGGCGAGGTGCGCACCCATATCGAAGGCGACTTCTTTGGCACCGGGGGCAATGAAACCTTCTCGAACTCGTCGGTTTTCCGCATCCGCCATGCTTACGGCACGCTCGGCGGGCTGCTGATCGGCCAGTTTCATTCCAACTTCGTCGGCCTGGACGCCTATCCGGAAACCCTCGACTTTTTCGGGCCGGTTGGCCTGCCCCTCGTACGGCAAGCACAGGTCCGTTACACCTTCGCGCCGAATCCCAACCTTTCCATCGCCCTGTCGGCGGAAAATCCGGAATCCGGCGGCTTCATAGAGCCCGCGGTACCCGGACTGGCGCCCGTGTTCCGCATCGAACAATCCTTCGCCGGTAACGGTATCGACGGATTACCCGACGTCGTCGGCTCGATCCGCTATACAGGTGCTGGATACTCGCTGCGACTGTCCGGGCTCGCGAGACGGATTGGCGTGGACGACGGCGGCGCCGGCGCGGATACGGATGAGGACATCTTCGGCTGGGGCCTGCATGCCTCGGCGACCGCCGTGGTGTTCGGCCGGGACTGGGTCGCCGTCAACGTTCACGGCGGCGACGGCATCGGGCGCTATATGCGGACATCCAATCCCGGCAGCATACTGAAGACCAACGGAGATCTGGATACGATACGCGAATGGGGCACGGTCTTGGCGTTCACGCACCGCTGGAGCCCGGGCTTCAGGTCGACGTTGTCCTGGGGCCATGCGGAGACCGACAAAGACGATCTTGGCAACGTCGTTACCGCCCCACAGGCACAGGATACGATCCATCTCAATCTGATCTGGTCGCCAATTCCCCGTGTCAAACTCGGCGTCGAAGGTATCTGGGCCCGTGTCGAAGTGGTGGACAACCCGATTCCCGGCGGTGACGATACCAACACCCAGCTTCGAATCATGGTCTCCGGTTGGCTGAACTTCTAAATCCGCCTTCGCACAGACCATGCCGTTCATTCGGCATTCAGTCTGAGACGCAAACAGGGTATACCGGCTAGCATGCCATCGGATGTTCGCGTGTAGCCGGGGATAGGGAGCCGAGAGTGGAGCCGGAGTCTGTCCGACGCAAACTTGCGGCGGTTCTATCGGCCGACGTCGTCAGCTACTCCCGCCTGATCGGCGAGGACGAAGCCGGCACGCTCACCACCTGGACAAACCATCGCCGGGAGTTCATCGACCCGAGGATCGCCGACCATGGCGGGCGGATCGTCAGCGCCGCGGGCGACAGCCTGCTGGTCGAGTTCGACAGCGCCGTTCGAGCCGTCGAATGCAGCATCGTTATCCAGAAAGGCATGGCGGTTCGCAATCAGACTCTGTCCGAACACAATAAGATGCTGCTCCGAATCGGCATCGATCTTGGCGATGTCATTGTCCAGAGCGACGGCTTGGTCGGCGACGGCGTCAACATCGCCGCCCGACTGCGGCAGACATCGGAAGTCGGCGGTATCTGTATTTCCAAAGCCGTCCACGACCAGATCCGCAAAACTCTGAAGATCGGCATCGACTATGCCGGCGAGAAAAGCGTCAAAAACATCGCCGATCCTATCGCCGTCTATCATATCAACCCGACAGTCCGGCGCGGGTCCAAGCCTCGCCGCGGCCTGCTCGGCGGCCCGAAACGCCGCGCCGTGGCGGCGCTGAGCCTTTTGATGCTGGTATTGGCTATCGTGGCGACCGGTTATTCCTTGTGGCGAGCCAATAGCGGCTGGAGCGGAAATCGGGCGCGGGTCGGACCCAACCAGATCGTGACCGACAGGCCGACCGTCGCCGTGCTGCCGTTCGTCAACATTAACGACGACCCCGACCAGCAGTACTTCACGGACCGGATAACGGACGATTTGATCGCCGAACTTTCCAAGGTATCCGGCCTGTTCGTCGTCGACCGGAACGCGGTTCTCGCCTACCGAGACCGCAATATCGGGGCGCATCGAATCGCCGAGGAGCTTGGCGCCCGTTATCTGGTCGAAGGGAGAGTGCACCGCGCCGGCCGCAAGGTTCGCGTCAACGTCCGGCTCGTCGACACCACCACCGGCAGCCATCTCTGGTCAGCACGCTACGACCGCACCTCGGCAGACATCTTGCCGCTTCAGGACGATATTCTGGCTCGTGTCATCTCCGCCTTGCCGGTGCAACCGACCGCCGGCGAACAGGTTCAGGTATCGACCCCGCCGATCGGCAATCGGGAAGCTTACGATCTCTATTTGGAGGCGGAACAGGCAATGCTCGGTCTCTCGATCGAGAACCTCGAGATTGCTTACACCAAGTTGGAACGTGCCCTGGACCTGGAGCCCCGCTTCGCCGAGGCTTATGCGAGCCTGGCGCTGGTTTACGCGTTGGACTATCGATTGCGATTCCTGGTGCGGCGGCCGCGCGAGAGCCGCAGCCAGGTGGCGGCATTGGCAACGAAAGCGCTGGAACTGAACGCCAACCTGGCCAAGCCATACCTGGCACTAGCCAACCTGCACCTTGCCGGGCGCAGACATGAGGAAGCGCTGCAGTCGACAGAGAAAGCGTTGCAGTTGGAAGCCGGCAACCCGGACGCCCACGCCACGCATGCCACCGTTCTGGGATTCGCAGGCCGGCATGACGAGGCACTTGCAGCCATTGAGACGGCGTTCCGTCTCAATCCGCAGCCCCCCGCGACGTACAACCTGATCCTGGGCCGCATTCAGTTCGGCATGCGTAACTATTCCAACGCAATCGAAAATCTCCGACGCGCTGGCGCGGGTACTGCCGATTCGACGCTTGAGAAATTCTGGCTCGCCCCAAGCTACGCCTTTCTGGGGCGCATGCCGGAGGCCGAGGCGGAGGTCGCCGCCATCCTGAGCCTTCTGCCGGACGAAAGCCTCAGCCATCTCCAATGGATCCATAACGAATACCGGCTGAACCGCGACATCAACCATTGGCTCCAGGGGCTGGAGCGCGCCGGAATGCCGCATTTCGCCCGCGATTTTTCATCCGCCGACAAGCGCCGTCTGCTTGGCGCGGAAATCCGGGAGTTGATATTTGACGCCACGGAAGTCGGGCAGTTACCGTCCGGCGAGCATCGATACCGCGTGCGCCGCACGACGGAGGGAGCCGCGACCTTCAGCACGTTCTGGGGCAGCGACTCCGGAAAAAGCTGGATCGAAGGCGATCGGCTGTGTTCGCAGTTCCCGAATATGAACATCGGACGCAAGACCTGCGACGACATTTACTACGAACCTGAAGATCAGGGCGTTTCGATCGGCGACTATCTGGCGGTTGGACCAACCGGCGTCAGGCGTTTCGGAATGGCGGAGTAAACACCCGCGGGCGGCACAATCTCATAGAACCGGGAGGTCACATCAAGGCAGCCGCGATCTCTTCCCATTCCTGCCGCAACGGCGCGGCGCAATGCGGTTTGCCGGCACGGCGATACCAATAGCCGGCGTTGCTCTCGTCACCTTCCACTCTGTGCAGATAGGCGTGTACCCAGGCGCCGGTTTCGTTGTCCTGGTCCTGGGCGAGCCGGTGGGCTTTGTCCCATTCGCCGTTGGCGTCGTGCCAAAGCGCTTCCAGCAACGGACTTAGGCCGGCCGGCGGTTCACCGGCCTCCAGCGAAGCCTTGAAGCTTTCCATGTCCATGCGATCCCTCCCATTGGTGCAGGGCAATCAATGCACGATATCGACCGCCCCGCCGTCGATGCGGATATTCTGGCCGTTGACGAAGTCCGCGCGCGGGCTGGCCAGGAAGGCGACGAGGTCGCCAACCTCCTCGATGCGTGCGATACGGCCCGTCGGATTGTCCATCACCTCGCGCATGATGCCGGCCTCGATCTCCGGCCAGGTCTCGCCCCAGCCCTTACGCACCGCCAGTTTGCGGTAGGTCTCCTCCACCTCGACGGTGCGAATCAGGCCGGGGCTGACGGTGTTGACGGTGATACCACTGCCGGCCAGGTCCTTGGCAAGGCTCACGGTCATGGTGGCCAGCGCGCCTTTAGCGGCATAGTAGTGCGGCATGCGGGCGCCCGGCCGGGTCGAGCCGACGGTGCCGAGATTGATCACACGGCCCCAGCCGGCCTCTTTCATGCCCGGCACCAGCAGGCGAACCATGCGGGCCGCCGACAGCACGTTCTTTTCGTAAACGTCGATCCAGTCGGCGCTGTCGGATTCCATCCAGGCGCCACGCTCCGCCTTACCGTAATTGTTGACCAGAATGTCGATCCGGCCGGCGGCCGACAGCGCGGCGTCGGCGGCCTCTTCAGCGCCGTCGTCGGTGAGGATGTCGCCGGCGATAGCCGTCGCGGCGGCGCCGATCTCATCCGCGACGGGCGCAGCCTCGTCCGCTGCGAAGCCGTGCACGACGACCCGTGCGCCCTCCGCCGCAAGCGCCTTGGCGATGCCCGCGCCGGTGCCGCGATGGGCGCCGGTGACCAGCGCCGTCTTGCCCTCGAGTTCCAGATCCATGCCGCCTCCCTAGCTGGCGATCAGTATATCGCTTTCGCGGCGCTGGATAAATTAAGCAAATTGTTTTCTTATTGATCGCGATGGGGCCGCTTGCTATGCCTTCGTCATGGCGAAACCGAACGACGAAATGATCCTGCATCTCTTAAAGGCACGGGGGCCGCAGACCGCGGCGGCGCTGGGCAAGAAGCTTGGGATCACGGCCGTCGGAGCCCGCCAGCACCTGAACAAATTGCTGGCGCAATCGCTGGTGGAGCCGGAGGACCGGCGCGAGGCGGTCGGCCGACCGAAGCGGTACTGGCAGTTGTCGGAACAGGGCCATGCCCGGTTTCCGGATACCCACGCGCACCTGACTCTGGAGATCCTGGAGGCCGCGCGCGAGGTGTTCGGCGACGCCGGGCTCGACCGGCTGATCGCCAAGCGCGAGACAGACACCCTGGCCGCGTATAAGCGGGAGACTGAGGACTGCGCGGACCTCGCCGCCAAGGTGCGGCGGCTGACCAAGCTGCGCCAAGAGGAAGGCTATATGGCGGAATGGCGCCGCGAGAAGAACGGCGGCTTCCTGCTGATCGAAAACCATTGCCCGATCTGCGCGGCGGCCGCGACCTGCCAAGGATTATGCCGATCAGAACTGGATGTGTTCCAGGCGGTGATGAGCCCGGAGGCAAGGGTCGAGCGCACCGATCATATCCTGAGCGGCGCCCGGCGCTGCGCCTATCGCATCACCCCTGTCTGACGCCCCGTGCCGGGTCAGTTGCGCCGGGCGAGCGCCAGACCGACGCCGGCGCCGATCAACAGCGAGCCGGTGATCCGGTTGCGGATCCGCGCCCGGCGTACGTTGTTGAACAGGCCGCGCATCCGGCCGCCGAGCACCGCGTAGCCGCCGTCCAGCACGGTGGCGATGACCAGGAACGTCATGCAGAGCACGACCAGTTGGTTCGCGAGCGGCAGGCCGGAGTCGACGAACTGCGGGAAGAAGGCCGCGTAGAAGAACAGCGTCTTCGGGTTGGTCGCGTTGACGATGAAGCCCTGGATGTAAAGCCGTTTGTCCGACACGACGGGCGCGTTGCTCGGGTCCAGTGCGACGGGCCGGGCGCGCCATTGCTGAACGCCGAGATAGACGAGGTAGGCGACGCCGGCCCAGCGCAGCCACTCGAACCAGGCCGACAGCAGCAGCAACAGCGACGTCATACCGAACGCGGTAACGACAAGATGCATGAAGATCGCGGTACTTGAGCCGGCCACCGTGATCAATCCGCCTCGCGCGCCATGCGCGATGCTGTTGGCGATAATCAGCGAGACCGCCGGGCCGGGGATCAGGACCAGTATCGTGGTGGCGAGGATAAACGCCATATAGAGCTCGATGTTCATGACCCGCCCTTCCTTTTGCGGTTCTTCGCACCGGCACGGACGCGGCGCGCCTTGCGTTTTTCCTTGATGCCGGCCTTTTCCGCCGGCGTCATCTTTTCCAGCGCGGCTGAAAAAGCGGCTGGGTCGATCGCCGCGGCATGTTTCAGCACGAATGCCAGCGCCTGTTTCGGGTAGACGTTGTAGGTCTCGCGCAACGTCCAGCCGACACCCTTCTGCACATAATAGTCCGGATCGTCCAGCAGGTTCTCCACCAACGGCAGTATCTTGTTCAGCGCCGGGATGCGCGTTCGTAGCTGCGCGTAATAGAGCAGACTGACGATCGACTGGCGCCGCTTCCACGGGTCGGCATCGCCGTTCCAGGCCCGGAGCGTCGGGTAGACCATGTCCGGCCTTGCCTCCAGCAGGGCCGAATAGGCCTGGGAGAGGCCGTCGGACTGGTCCCAGCAATTGATGTCGTCGGCCCAGCCGCGAACGATCCGCCACTCCGCTTCGATGTCCTCGGTCCGTTGCATCTTGTCGAGAAAGTAGAGCGGCTGCACCTTACCCTCATGGGTTCGGGCCGTGCGCCAGACTTCGTCCCAGATCGGAAACTGGCGGGACCGCGGCAGCACGGAAAAGCTGAAACCCGCCTTATGAATTTGGCGCTGCCGCGGCACGGTCAGCCCAAGCATCGGCATCGTCGCCTTCATGAAATGCTTGCGTTCCTCGGCCTTGGCGCGATCGATCCCCTTGGCCGCGGCGCGCAGCTTGTCCTCGACTTCCGCGACATACTTCCGCATCCGGTCCCCCATTCCGCGACGCGATGGTAAAACATGCAGCAAGGCCGTGAAAGTTTGCGGCATAACGAAACAGCGGGGACAACCAACGATGGATCAGCATCGGCTGGGCAGATGCCTGGAAGTCGCGGTCTCGGCGGCAACAGCGCCCGGCACGACGATCCTGTCCTATTTCCGCAAATCCGATCTGGCCGTCGACATCAAGGGCGACGGATCGCCGGTGACGGCAGCGGACAAGGCCGCCGAGACGGAGATCCGCAAGGTGTTGGCGGCGGCACCGGAGACTGCCGAATTCGACATCGTCGGCGAGGAGTTCGGCGCGACCGGCGGCGGCCACCGGTTTTACTGGCTGATCGATCCGATCGACGGAACCAAGTCGTTCGCCAACGGACTGCCGACGTTCGGCACCCTGCTCGCATTGATGGACAGGGAAACCGGCGAACCCTTGGCCGGGGTCATCCATATGCCGGCGTTGAGCGAGACTTACGCGGCGGGCAAAGGCCTTGGCGCCACCTGCAACGGCCTGCCTATCCGTGCATCCGACTGCCGCGATTTGGACACGGCGATCGTCTCCGCGTCCGACGCCTGCCAATTCGCCGAAACGGGCATAGAAGCCGCCTACGGCCGACTGCGCGCCCAAACGCCGTATCTCCGCGGATACGGCGACTGCTTCGCCCATGCGATGGCGGCGCGTGGCGCGGTGGATGCTTCCTTCGAGACCTGGCTGAACGACTGGGATGTTCGTGCGGCACAGGCAATCGTGGTCGAAGCGGGCGGCGGCTTCCTGATCAGGCAAAGCAAACGACAGCCGGCGGATGGCGGCATCGCCTACGACGCCCTGTTCGGGAGCAAGGCGCTGGTCGAAAGGATCGCCGAGGTGGTCGACTTCTGAATCGGCCGATGCCTAATGATCGGTCGGGCGGGCAACTTTCACGTTGTGGCTTATTTCCAGGCCGAGCACATCGCGGGCCGCGCGCTCGACGTCCGGCGCAAGCTGGGCCGGCGAGAGGTCTATACCCTCGGCCAACCGGTCGGTGACGGTCTGCAACGCGGCGATACGCGCGTACTTCTTGTCATTGGCCGGAATCAGATGCCAGGGCGCGGCGTCGGTGTCCGTACGCTCGAACATCTCTTCCGACGCTTCCACATATGCCGGCCGTTTGTTGTGATTGCGGATATCTTCCGACGTGATTTTCCAGCGCTTAAGCGGATCTCGGATGCGGTCGGCGAAGCGGTCCAACTGTTCGTCCAAGGTAATATGCAGGAAGAGCTTGATCACGCGCGCGCCGTCGTCGATCAGCATTTGCTCGAACGCATTGATCTCGTCGAAAGCGCGCCGCCACTCTTCGGGTTTCGCGAAACCTTCCACCCGTTCGACCAGCACGCGGCCATACCAGGATCGGTCGAATACCGCGAGCCGGCCGGGCGGCGGCAGCTTCGTCCAAAAACGGTAGAAGTAGTGCGTGCCCTGGTCCTCCGGCTGCGGCGCGGCGATCGGCCAAAACTTGCAACCGCGCGGGTCCAGGGCGAAAGCCATGCGGCGGATCACGCCGCCTTTGCCGGACGCGTCCCATCCCTCGAAGATGATGACGGCACGGCGTTCGTCGCGCATATAGGCGAGTTGCACTTCACGCAGCTTTTGCTGAACCTCTCCCAGTCGTCTCTCGTAATCCTTGGTTTTCAGCCTCTTCGTCACATCCACCTGTGCCAGCCGCTGGCCGGCCGATTTGCCCGAAGGGTCGTTTTTTCGTTTTCCCGACATCCTGCGACACTCCAACGAACTATTGCCCGATCGCGAAACCATAGCGTGCAACGCCTCACCACCGCACGTTACCCCGCATGCCGCCGTCCGCGACCGAACGTGGCAACACTATGGCATTCCACCGGTCGGCCTTGCATTGTAAAACGTCGTTCATATATTGCAGACTGCCGTGAGTAATTTCAGGGATTCGGTTGAAATCTCGGGGCTTTGAGGCGGTCGATGGGTAGGTGAATAAATGCCTTACCTTGGCCGAAAAGCGCCGAAAATAACAACCAACACGGGGCGGTTGCATGAGATCAGATGGTGACCAACACCGTCCCTTGCGGGATATGGTGAGTTTCCTTCGGCTTTGGGTGCGCAGGCCGGCCCGGCTTGGTGCCGTGGCGCCGAGCGGCAGGAGCCTGGCGACCGCGATGGCCGAACAGGTCGACCCGCAGACGCATGGGGCCGTCGTCGAACTGGGCGGCGGCACAGGCAACATCACGGCGGCGCTGCTGAAAGCGGGTGTCGCGCCGGACAACCTGATTGTCATCGAGCGCGAACAGGCGCTCTGCAACCTCATCGCGTCGCGGTTTCCGTCGGTGCGCGTGCTGTGCGGCGACGCCCGGCAACTGCGGCGCCTGCTGCGGCGCGAGGGCATCACCCGCGTCACCGCCGTGGTGTCCGGCCTGCCGCTGACGCTGATCCCGGACCGGTCGGTTCGGACCATCATCGATCAGTGCTTCTCGGTGATGGCCGACAACGGCCAGTACATACAGTTCACCTACAGCCCGGCGCCGCCGGTCTCGCGCTCCATTGTCACCGGCCTGGACATTCGCGGCGAGCGCGCCGACTGGGTGTTCGACAACATCCCGCCGGCGGCGGTTTGGGTGTACCAGCGCCGCTTCGCCACCGTGCCGTTGCCGGCGCGGCAGGCCAACGCCGACAGAATGGCCGACGCCCGCCCGATTTGACGGCACGCGCACGGGCCGCGACACTGGCCTCCTAGAGTAGAGGGAGGCGCGTAAAGGCCATGAAAGCGGCAGTGTTCGAAGCGGTGGGCGAACCGCTTCGTATCGAAAACATCCCCGAACCCGAACCGCAGCCGACCGACCTGATCCTGGCGGTGAAGGCTTGCGGCATCTGCGGTTCCGACCTGCATATGAGCCAGGTGTGCGACCGCACTGGCGGCGCGCGCCCGCTGCCGCGCGGCACGGTCATGGGCCACGAATTTGCTGGCGAAGTGGTCGAGGTCGGCAGCGCGGTCAAGGGCGACTGGTCGGTTGGCGAGCGCGTGGCCGCCCTGCCCTTCATCGGCTGCGGCCGCTGCGCTGCCTGTCTGACCGGCCACGGCCGGCGCTGCGCCGAGGTGATTTACAGCGGGCTCGGTCAACTGCACGGGGCCTATGCCGATTATGTCCGGGTCGGCGCCGGCGAGAGCCTGCGGCTGCCGGACGATGTCAGCTACCGCGAGGGCGCGATGGTGGAGCCGCTGGCGGTTGGACTGCACGCGGTCAGGGCCGCGAAACTGCAGCCGGGCGACTCGGTTCTGGTGGTCGGCGCCGGGCCGGTCGGCCTGTCGGTCGCTTTGTGGTGCCGGATGTTCGGCGCGCGCCACGTCATCGTCAGCGACCTTGCCGACGGGCGGGTTCAGATGGCGGCGAAGGTGGGCGCGACCGACGGCATCGATGCCAGCCGCGAAGACGTGATCGGCCGCGCCAAGCAGATCGCCGGCGGGCGGCCGCCGGTGGTGTTCGACTGTGTCGGTGTGCCGGGCAGCCAGCAGATCTGCATGGACTATGCCCCGGCCGACGGCCGCGTCGTGGTGGTCGGCGTCTGCATGCAGCCGGATCGGACCCTGCCGATCAAGGCCATCACCAAGGAACTGCAGGTCAATTACGTCTTTATGTACGAAAAGGCGGATTTCGAGCTGACCATCGAAATGCTGGCGCGCCGCCGCGCCGACCCTCTGGCCATGTTGACCGGCACCGTCGGCTTCGACGCCTTCCCCGCCGCGTTCGAGGGCTTAAGGACGCCGGGCGACCAGTGCAAGGTGATGCTGGAGCCGGATTGAACCCGCCGGCCCGTCGGCCGAGATAACGGCACTGCGATTTGCCCCGCCTATGGCTTGCCCATACCATGTACGGGCCGTATCGGACGGCAGCGACCGAAAGGACGGGTATGACCGATTACAATTACGTCGATTTCGACATGGAACGAGAGCAGCCGGCGTTTCTGGCGTTCCCGAACCATCTGCACGCCGGCGACAAGGCGCCGGACTTCCCGCTAGAGGATCTGGATAGCGGGGAGACCGTGCGGATGAAGGAGCTGTGGGCCAAGGGCCCGGTGGTGATCGAGTTTGGCTCCTTCACGTGACCGTACTGCGCGTTAGCGGCCGCCGCCATGGACGACCTGGCGGACCGCTACGCCGACCAAGCCGTGCGCTCGGTCTTCGTCTACACCCGTGAAGCCCATCCCGGCGAGCACTATCGCCACCACACCTCGATGGATGACAAGCGCCACCACGCCCGCGCGTTCCAGGAGCAGTTCGCGGTGCGCCGGCCGATCCTGCTGGACGACCTGCAGGGCGCCGCCCATCATGGCTACGGTCGGCTACCGAACATGACCTGGATCGTCGGTCGCGGCGGCGTGATTCAATACAAGTCGGCCTGGACCAGAGCGGACGATGTGGAGGATGCTCTGAAAGTAACGCTCGACGCGTTCGCCCGCCGGGCCAAGGACGGCCTGATGCCGTTCTACAGCGAGCGGGTGTCGTGGCGGATCCGCGACGACAACGATTTCCGCGCCGGGTTGGAGCGGGCCGGGCCGCAGGCCGTGACGGATTTCTATGGGAAGAAGTAATGGCTGAGACGAATGGGCTGACCGCCGGCAATGTCGCGCTTGTGACCGGCGCGTCGAGCGGCATCGGCGAAGCCGTCGCCGAGATGCTGGTCGACCGCGGCTGCAAGACGATCTGCGCTGCCCGCCGCGTCGGTCGTTTACAGGCCTTGCAGGAACGGCTGGGCGAGAACTGCCACCCGATCGAACTGGACGTCACCGACACCGCTTCGGTCAACAGCCTGCTGCAACGGCTGCCGCAGGAGCTTCGCGCGATCGACATCCTGATCAACAATGCGGGCCACGACATCGGCGGGCGGCAGCGGTTCGACCGGGGCGACGCCGCCAACATGGCCAGCGTGATCGAGACCAATGTGATCGGCCTGGTCCGCGTCACCCATGCGGTGGTCCACGGCATGCTGGAACGGGGCCGAGGCGACATCGTCAATATCGGCTCGGTCAACGGCATCGAGGTCGGGCCGGAGGCGGCCAATTACAGCGCCAGCAAGTTCGCCGTGCATGGCCTGAGCCGCGGCCTGCGCGCCGACTACAAGGGCAGCGGCATCCGCGTCATCGAAATCCTGCCGGGCCTGACCAAAACCGGCTTCGCCGAGGCCAGATGGAGCGGCGACAAGGCCCGGGCCGAGGACTTTTACGGCGCCTTCCCGTCCGTCATGGAACCGATGGACGTCGCCCGCTCCGTCCTGTTCGCGCTGGAACAGCCGGCGCATGTCACCATCGCCGAACTCGTGGTAACGATGTCAGGCTGACTCCTTGCCTTCCGCCGCGGGCGGTTTCGCGCAGGCCTCGCTTCCGGCAAGATGCGCCTGCAAGCCAACATGACCGCCTAGGGAGAGACACAAGTGCAGACGGACGTCGTCCTATACGAATCCAGCGACCGGATCGCGACCATCACCATCAACCGGCCGGAAAAGCTGAACGCGCTGAACCCCGCCGTGGCCGAAGCGCTGGCGAACGCCTGGCGCCGGTTCAACGACGGCGACGACCGGGTGGCGATCCTGACCGCCGCGGGCGAGAAGGCCTTCAGTGTCGGCGCCGACTTAAACGACGCGCCGGAAATCTGGTCGTTCGCGCCAGGCGTCGGCGTGCCCGTCGACAAGCCCGTAATCGCCGCGGTCAACGGCTGGTGCGTCGGCGGCGCGGTCGTGCTGGTCCAGTTCTGCGACCTCTGCGTCGCCGGCGAAGGGACCCGGTTCAGCTATCCGGAGGCGAAGATCGGCTTCAGCGGCGGGCTGATCAGTTCAATCGCGGCGCGGATGCCGCACAAGCTGGCCATGGAATTCATCCTGGTCGGCGAGGAGATGAGTGCGCAACGGGCCTACGAGGCCGGTTTCGTCAACAAGGTCGTGCCGGCGGATCAGGTGATGGCCGCCGCACGGGAATACGCCGAGAAGCTCGCCGGCAACGCGCCGCTGGTGATGTCCATACTCAAACGGCATGTCGCCGAAGTGCTGCCGCGCGGCCCGTCGGAGCAGGCCGGCCTGGCGCGCCGCGACGTGGCGACGACGTTCGGCAGCGAAGACCTGAAGGAAGGCATCGCCGCCTTCCGGGAAAAACGGAAACCCGCTTTCAAAGGTTCGTGAAGTGAGCCGATGCCTGCGATGCCGTGCGTCCAGCCTATCAGATTATATAGCTGCGCGGCGCGATCGGGCGGCTCATTATGGGAGCGAGTTCCAAGATAACTCTGGAAGCGCGGTGCGAACCCCCTAATCACCTGCGGCAACCCAGGTTACAGCCGCGCTTCCCCTTTCTCGCCCGACATACCGCCTCGATTTTAACCCGTTGCTAACCAGTGAAATGGTAGCGATTGCTTGCACGTATTCCATATCCCATTAGCGTCGATTGGCGCGTGCCCGCCTCGCTCGTTACATGGGTCCAGCAATGCCACATTCCGACATCCCAATGCTCCCGTCGTCCCTAGGCGGCCGGCCACCGCCAAGCGACATCTGGCAGGACCCGATCGATGGCGACAGCGGCCAGTACCGCCGCCTCTGCCAGCATCGACGGGGCATGCCGAACGCGGCGGACCTGTTGGGCTATGCCCAGGACCTGGCCTATCGGGAACGGCTGCAGCCCGAACTGTTTCACTACCTGCTGCCGATCTGCCTGAACGCTTGGCACTGGAACCTCAACCACGAGGGGCAGTCGGAATATGCCGACTTCGTCGAACTGTTCTGCCTGTCGCTCGCCGAACGGCCTTTGCTTGCCACGCACCTGACGCCGGAGGAATCGACTGCGGTCACCGGCTTCATGCGCGACGCCATTCTGGCCCGGGTCGGGACCGGGCCCGCCGACACCTGGTTGCCTAGTGTCGCGACGTTCGCAACAGCCTTTTCGACCCTGAAATCGCTGTGGCATGAATGGTGGGAGATGGCGACCCACGGCCATGCTGTCGGCGCCCTGCAATATATGTCCTGCCTGATCTATCCGGATACGGAAAACCCTTGGTTCAGGCCGAAGGCGGCGCGGTCCGGCGACCAACCGCCCCGGCTCTGGGTGTCGGAAGCGCCCGGCGGGGAGCAATTCTGGAAGCCGGAGAATATCCATTTTCTAACGACCGTTCTGACGCCCGATTACCTGCGCGACGCCCTGGCACGCGCGACGTCGGTCCTGGGAGACCGGGAAGGATCGGCCGACAGGCTGAAGGCCGATTTCGACCGCTACAGCACGCTCCTGGAGCGCCGGCTCGCGGCGCTGCCGGAAATCCTCGCCTCGCCGCTCCGCCACGGCAGCGCCTGGCCAGTCTGACCCACCTTCCGCTTGACCTGATCGGTCATCCAAAACAGGCTGGCGCGCGTATCTCTAAGCGTTATGGTCCTGTCGAGGAGTAGCATCATTCTTCGCAATTTCGCCGCCGCGGCGGCGGCCGCTGCCGCCCTTTCCGCCTGTTCTCCCCTGAAAGCGCTGAATGCCGTCACCCCGAACGGCGGCTACGACCTGACCGAGGGCGTGGCCTACGGCCCCGACGAGCGCCACCGGCTAGACGTCTACCGACCGGCCGGACCGGACAAGCCGAGACGCGTGGTCGTGTTTCTCTACGGCGGCAGTTGGAAGACAGGCAACCGGGGCAGCTACCGGTTCGTCGGCGAGGCATTGAGCGCCAAAGGCTACGTCGCCGTACTGCCGGACTATCGAACCTACCCCGCGGTCAAATTTCCCGGTTTCAACGAGGATGCAGCCGCCGCGGTCCGCTGGGTACGCGACAACATCGCCGACCATGGCGGCGACCCGGCGCAGATCTATCTGATGGGCCATTCCGCCGGCGCCCACATCGCGGCGATGTTGACCCTGGACGAGCGCTACCTGACGCAGGCCGGCGTACCCGCCGACACGGTGCGCGGCATGATCGGCCTGGCCGGCCCCTATTCGTTCGATCCCCTGAAATACAAAAGCGTGCGCGCGGTGTTCGAGGGGATCGACAATTCCGACGAAGCGCGGCCGATCGCCTTCGTCGACGGTTCCGAGCCGGCCATGCTGCTACTGCACGGCTCCGACGACGGCACGGTCTATCCGCGCAATTCCGAACAACTGAGCAAGCGGGTCGCCGAAGCCGGCGGCACGGCGCAATACGTCACCTACCCCGGCGTCGGCCATATCGGCATTATGCTGGCGCTGTCCCGGCCGTTCCGCGGACGGGCGACCGTGCTGGACGATGCCGCCGCGTTCATAGAGGCGCAGTAGCCGGGCCTTACTGCCGCGTCCCGGGCCGAGAGGGGGAGAAGCCCGGACAGGGGTCAAGCGAAATCCGACGGGCGCGGGCGGGACGCGGCGGCGTCCTCCGGCGTCTCGCCGGGCGGAACGTCGTCTTTCCAGTCGTCCGAATTGTCGCCATCCGCCTCGTTCATCGGGCTCCGCATCTCCGCGGCCGCCTCGCCGGCTGCCGGTTCGCCTGCGCCCTCGAACGGCAGGTCGAAGGCCAGTTCTATGCTCCGAACGTGTTCGAGAGCGAACTCGGCAAAGGCGAGAAACGCGCGTTCGAAAGCCTCGTCGTCCCGGTCGGCAAGGGAGATCAAGCGGCACAGAACGTAGTCGCCGCCATCCGGCAGCTTGGCGAAGGTGGCGCCGCCGGTCGCCGCCCAGGACCGATTGGCCCGCAACAGGTCGCGGAGGATGTCGTCGCGCGCCGCCAGCCCTTCCGGCAGGCCGACGCTCGCCATCACCCCCGGAAACGGCGGTATGTGCATCAGGGCAAGGGGCAGCTCGTCCTTGATCGTGAGATCGATCAAGCCGTTGTCGTCGAACGTCATCGGCGGCAGGCCGTTGCGCTTGGCGTAGGCCGCCAGTACGTCTTCGATATCCTCGCGCTCCAGGGTCGTCTCGTTGATCTGGCGAAGCCGGACTTCCAGCTCGGCGCTTTCCAGGTTCGTGTTCATGGTAGTCAGTCCACTATTGGTCCGTTTCGATGGGTTCGGCGTTCTGAGGTTCGGGCTCGTTGTTCTGATTTCGGAGCTCTTCGAATTGTTCGAGCGCAATTTCGGCCGCCACGTTGGCCCAAGAGTCCGACAGACCGGCCTCGCTCATAATCAGGTTTTTGAGTTCCACCCCGAATTGGAGCAACAACCAGCCGCCCAGCCGTCTAAGACCCTCGTCTTCGGATTGTGCGCAGTCTCGGACGGTTTGTTTCAATCGGCTCGTATGCTGTTGTTCAGGCGGGGAATCCGTCAGCCACTGCTTCGCGAGTTGCCATAACTCCGGTTCCTTGTAATGGAGAACGCTTAAGGCTATCGCCAGGAAGCCGTTGGCGTTGGCGTTAGGGGCGCCTACCGCGTTCGAGATCTCAGCCGCGAGGGGCCGGTCTTTCGCGCGTTCCGGCTGGAACAGGTCTTCGAGAGGTCCCGGTTCCAGTGACCCGTTGGATAGACGCGCAGCCAGGTCTTTCCGCTGCCGTTCTTCACGCGTACTTCTCGAGACGCCGAAATACGGACGGATTACAGTCTCGAGGTCCCCTCTATGATACCAACCGGCGATTTGAGAGATTGCGTCAGACAGAATCTCGTGCCGATCCTCCGGCGTAATCCGCGGGTTCTTGGCGATGATCTCCCGATCGACTTGCTCGAGGACGACGTATGCGTATTTCCAAAGCCGCATGGTTTCAGAGCGCCTCTCCGGCCTTGGCATGGCCTTCAACTGAAGGAAGCACGCTTCGCTCACGTTTCGATGCTCAAATGCTTCTTCGATTTGGACGTCTATCTCCGCGGCCTTGCCATTCTCAATTTGATGCCAGAGGCGAGTCCGAGCGCGCATGTCGAACCGCGATTCGTTTTCGCGGAATACGGCACATGCGGGCTCGGTGGCATTTCGGTTGTCCACAACGCCGCCTGGCAGTGCGCCCAGTTGCTGGGGTTTCCGGAGATAAGTAATCAGCCCCGCCGCTAAATATTCGCTTGAATTCCAATTCCGTTTGCCGTCCGGACCGTTCGATTCCTTATCCTTGGCAAGGCACAGCAACACTATTGCGGCAATGTTTGCGCAATCCTCTTCTTTATCCTTATCGTTCTCGACCGTCGGCGGCGGTTGGAAACCCAACAGGTCATCGAGGATTTTCTCCGAACAGTCCAGGAGCGCCCGCTTGTCCGCCGCATTCAACAACTCATTCCGACTGAGAAAATTGAACGCCTTGCGAGCGCGCTGCCCGTTCGCAAGGTTTTGGAGCTTACATTTCAAGCGGTCCGTGTCGAACGGTTCATCCAAACGGCCCGGCTCCAGGCCCGACACCGTGAGGTGATCGACGATTTCGAAGCCGCGACGGGAAGCATCCCACGGCAGAGGCCGCATCAGCCGTTGCTTGACCTTAAAAGCCTCGCGTACGCGTTGCCTGGCATTGCCGTTGGTTTTCATGACCGTCATGAGAATGGCGTTGCGGATGAGTTCGCGGTCCCTTTCGTCTTCGACGCGTAGGTCTTTGCTCAACGTCCCTTTGCCCGGTACGCGCAGCAAATTCGCCCATGTGTCCGGTTTGATTTTCGGGTCTTGGAGCCTGTCCGCTTCGTCT
>JANQEE010000063.1 GCA_028278525.1 Minwuiaceae bacterium
CGTTCTGCGATTGGATTCGCAACGAGACGATCGGCCGTTCAGGAAAAGATTGGCGCACCCGACAGGATTCGAACCTGTGACCTCTGCCTTCGGAGGGCAGCGCTCTATCCAGCTGAGCTACGGGTGCGCGGTATCGGATGTCGCCGACGGCTCATACATACTGTAAGCGGCGGCGGGGTTCAATCGGCGTTGGAACCGGTGATCTGCAGGAACACGTCCTCCAGGTCGGACTCCTCGGTGGTCAGGTCGACCAGGGTCAGCCCCGCATCCTGCACCGCCGCCAGCACGTCGGCGATGGCCGTCTTGCTTGGCTGGTAGTGTAGGTAAAGCCGGCGGTAGGCTTTCAATTCCGGATTATAGGGTTTCAGCCGCTCCGGCGGCGTCTCCAGGTCCTCGCCGATGGTGATGGTGAGCCCCTTCCAATCCAGCCGTTTCAGCAGCGTCTCGGTTGGCTCGCAGGCGACGACCTCGCCGTGGTTGATGATCGCGATCCGGTCGCAGAGCTGTTCGGCTTCCTCCAGGTAGTGGGTGGTCAGCACGATGGTCGTGCCGGCCCGGTTCAGCGCTCGGACATGCTCCCAAAGCTGCTGGCGCAACTCGATGTCGACGCCCGCGGTCGGCTCGTCCAGCACCAGCACCGGCGGCCGGTGCACCATTGCTTTCGCCACCAGCAGCCGGCGCCGCATCCCGCCCGACAGGGTGCGCGAATAAACGTCGGCCTTGTCCGACAGCCCGACCGCGGCCAGGATTTCGTCGGTCCGTCGGTCGCGCTTGCGCACGCCGTAGAGCCCGGCCTGGAACTCCACCGCCTCGCGCGGCGTGAAGAATGCGTCGATGTTCAGCTCCTGCGGCACCACGCCGATCGACGCCCGCGCCATGCGCGGCTGGCTGTCGATATCGTGGCCCCAGACGAAGGCCTGGCCCTCGGTCTTGTTGACCAGGCCGGCCAGGATGTTGATGAAGGTCGACTTTCCCGCGCCGTTCGGCCCCAGCAGGCCGAAGAACGATCCGCGCGGCACCGTCAGATCGATCGCCTTCAGCGCGTTGGTCGTCCGCTCGCCCTTGCCGTAGATCTTGGTCAGGCCGGTCGCTTCGATGGCGTTGTCCGGCAGGCTTGGCTTGGCGGTATCGTCGGCGGTCTTGCGCGGCAGCCGGTCGGACTCGGCGACAATGATGTCTTCGGCGGAGGAATTCATCTGTTCTGGGGCTCCGGCCCATTCGGTGTCGACGAAGTCGGTTTCGTCGTTGCAACCGGACGGCCTTTGATTATCATCGCGGCCCAAGGGGTATCACCGACCACAACGGGCGGTCAATCCGCCGGGGTCGGGTCAAGATTTCAGCACTGGAAGACAGTCCGATGGAACCGTTGGAAATCGTCGAAGTCGAAGACACCACCGTGGCCTGCGATGGCGGCGGCGGCGCTCTCGGCCATCCGCGCGTGTTCTTGCATATGGACAGCACCAACCGGGTGGACTGTCCCTATTGCGGCCGGCGGTTCGTTTTGAAAGAAGGCGCCAAGGCGGCCGGCGGCCACTGACGGTCGGCCCTTCCGTTCCGACAATAAAAAAGCACGCGGCCGTCCGGACGGCTTACCCAAAGCCCGACGCCGTGGCATAGTGCGGCCATGGCTGAAGCAACCGCAAAAGCCGCTGCGAAAGCGGCCCCGGACGTCGGCAATCGGCACCGCATCTATCTGGTCGACGGCTCCGGCTACATCTTCCGCGCCTATCACGCGCTTCCCCCGCTGAACCGGCCGGACGGCACGCCCGTCAATGCCGTCTACGGCTTCTGCAACATGCTGAACAAGCTGATCGACGACACGTTGTCGGACGGCGCGGTCAGCCACCTGGCGGTGATCTTCGATACGGCGCGGGTCAGCTTCCGCAACGACATCTACGCCGACTATAAAGCCAACCGGCCCGATCCGCCGGAAGACCTGGTGCCGCAGTTCGGACTGATCCGCGACGCGGTGCGCGCCTTCAACCTGCCCTGTATCGAGCTCGCGGGGTTCGAGGCCGACGACATTATCGCCACCTATGCCCGACAGGCGCGCGAGACCGGGGCGGAGGTGGTCATCGTCTCGTCGGACAAGGATCTGATGCAGTTGGTCGGCGGCGGCGTCACCATGCTCGACCCGATGAAGAACCGCGTGATCGACGAACCTGAGGTACACGAGAAGTTCGGCGTCGGTCCCGAGAAGGTGGTCGACGTCCAGGCCCTGGCCGGCGATTCCACCGACAATGTGCCGGGCGTGCCGGGCATCGGCGTCAAGACCGCGGCGCAGTTGATCAATGAATACGGCGACCTCGACACGCTCCTCGAACGCGCGGAAGAGATCAAACAGAACAAGCGTCGCGAGAACCTGATCGAGTTCGCCGAACAGGCTCGTGTCAGCCGCGAACTGGTCAAGCTGCGCGACGACGTCGACCTCGACGACGGCCTCGACGACCTTGTCGTCCGCCTGCCCGAACCCGAGCCGCTGCTCGCCTTCGTCCGCGAACAGGGTTTCCGTCAACTGGTCTCGAAGCTGAACGCCAAGTTCGACCTGGACGAGGCCGATGCCCCGGCCGAGCCAGGCGCCCCACCCGCCGCGCCGGACGAGGCCGAGTACGAACTGGTGCAGACCGAGGCGGCGCTGAAAGCCTGGATCGACGCGATCTACAAGCAGGGCGCCGTCGCCGTCGATACCGAGACCACGTCGCTCGACGCCATGGCCGCCGACCTCGTCGGCATTTCGCTGTCGGTCGAGCCGGGCCGCGCCTGCTACATCCCGGTCGCCCATCAGGCGCCGGTCGGCCAGGGTGCGCTGGACTTGGGTGGTCCTGGGGGCGGTCCTGGGGGCGGCTCGGCCGATGACGCGGCAGACGACGGCGCGCCGAAACAGATCCCACGCGACAAGGCGTTGGCCCTGCTTAAGCCCATGCTCGCCGACCGCTCGATCCTGAAGATCGGCCAGAACATCAAGTATGACATGACGGTGCTCAGCCGCTATGGCGTCGACGTAACGCCGGTCGACGACACCATGCTGCTGTCGTTCTGTCTCGAGTCCGGTCTGCACGGCCATGGCATGGACGAACTGAGCCAGCTCCATCTCGGGATCAAACCGATCCCCTATAAGGAAGTCGCGGGCACCGGCAAGTCGCAGATCACCTTCGATAAAGTGCCGTTGGAAAAGGCGCGCGATTACGCGGCGGAAGACGCCGACATCACGCTCCGCCTGCACAAGGTGTTGAAGCCGCGCCTCGCGATCGACCATATGGCGACCCTCTACGAAACCATAGAGCGGCCGTTGATCTCCGTGCTGGTCGGCATGGAATCCGCCGGCATCAAGGTCGACCGCGGCGCCTTGGTTCGTTTGTCGGAAGATTTCGCCGAACGCGCCGCCGCCCTGGAGAAAGAGATCCACAAGCTGGCGGGCGAGGAGTTCAACGTGGGCTCGCCCAAACAGCTCGGTGAGATTCTGTTCGAAAAGATGAGCCTGCCGGGCGGCAAGAAAACCAAGACCGGCGCGTTCGGCACCGGCGCGGACGTCCTCGAAGGCCTGGCCGCCCAAGGCCACGACCTGCCGGCGCGCGTGCTCGACTGGCGTCAGCTCACCAAGCTGAAAAGCACCTACACCGATGCACTGCAGACCCAGATCAACGCGGATACCGGCCGTGTCCACACCTCCTACGCCATGGCCGGCGCGTCGACGGGCCGGCTGGCCTCGACCGACCCGAACTTACAGAATATCCCCGTTCGCACCGAGGAAGGCCGCAAGATCCGCCACGCCTTCATCGCCGAACCGGGCCACAAGCTGCTGTCTGCCGACTATTCCCAGATCGAACTGCGTATCGTCGCCCACATCGCCGACATTACGGCGCTGAAGGACGCCTTCCGCGACGGCCTCGACATCCACGCCATGACGGCCTCGCAGGTGTTCGGCATCCCGATCGACGGTATGGACCCGATGGTCCGCCGCCGCGCCAAGGCGATCAATTTCGGCATCATCTACGGGATCAGCGCGTTCGGTCTCGCCAACCAGCTCGGCATCGCCCGGGGGGAAGCGAGCGACTACATCGCCGCCTATTTCGATCGCTTCCCCGGCATCCGCGACTACATGGATCAGGCGAAGGAATCCTGCCGCCAGCACGGCTTCGTCAACACCATCTTCGGGCGCAAGATCCACCTGCCGGGCATCAACGACAAGAACCCGGCGCGGCGCGGCTTTATGGAGCGCGCCGCGATCAACGCGCCGATCCAGGGCTCCGCGGCTGACGTCATCAAACGCGCCATGATCCGCATTCCGCCGGCGCTCGCTAATGCCAAGCTAAAAGCCCGCATGCTGCTCCAGGTGCACGACGAACTGATCTTCGAGGTGCCGGAGAAAGAGGCCGACAAAACGGCCGAGGTGGTCAAGAAAACCATGGAAGCCGCCGCCATCCTCTCGGTGCCGCTGACCGTCGATACCGGCATCGCCGACAACTGGGCCGAGGCGCACTGACGACGGTGGTGCTGGCCAGCCCGGAGCCGGCTGCCGAAGAAAGGCTCGTGGGGCAGGTAAAAGAAGAGCGGCGCAAGCGCCGCTCTTCCGGTGTTTGACCTGTTCGTTCGTCAGTCGCGCCGGCGCCGGGCGAGACCTAGGCCGGCGAGGCCCATGCCCAGCAGCAGCATAGCCGAGGGCGCAGGCACGTCGTCGCCGGTATCTCCGCCGTCGGTTACTTCGACCAGCAATTCGCGGACACGAAAGTTGTCATTGGCGTCGGCTGCATAGATCGTAAACACGGTGCCCGTCAGGCCGTCGCCTTCGAAATCCGCGAGCCTGCTATCGTCGCCGTACGCAGCTTCCGGCAGATCGAGAAGAGCGTCGGAGCCCAACAGACCGACGATGTCGAGGTCGACGTCGTCCATCGACATGTCGAAATTGTCCAATACGCTACCGTCCTCCAATGTTACCGACAGCACGGTGACGGTCTGATTGAAGAAGAAGTCCATCGCTTCGAGCGCGCCTTGCCCATCCAATTGCACGCTGTCCCCGGGACTGACGAATACGCCGAGGCCCTCGATATTCTGGTAAAGTGATACCTTTTCTCCGCTCCCGAAGGGTGCGTCGTCGCCGACGCTGCCGCCTGGATATTGAGACGCGATGACTTCAAGCTCAGCGCCGCCGCCGAGATCGAAGAATAATCCTGGACCAAGGTCACCGCCGTTGCCTGTAAAGTCGATAGCGACCGGCGCTGCTTGAGCCGCGGTGGCCCAGCCGAACAACGCCAGCCCGGCAACGCCCAAAATACGCGAAACAGATTTCATTATAATCTTAACCTTTCCACACTCTTAGGCGCCGCGGTCCAGCCACGCCGCCTTCGCCCGCCGCGCTACCAGTACCGCCTGGACCATCGGCTTTGAACCCGAGAATCCGCAGGATCGACATGCGGCTTTGCATTAAGTAAAGGGAAGGATCGTCGGACGCGGGCATCGCCGACAACCGGGCCGAAGAGCGCTAACTAGGCAGCAACACCGCCGTCATCCCGGCGAAGGCCGGGATCCAGTCACGACCGCTGTTATGGATTCCGGCCTCCGCCGGCGTCTCCGCCACCTGGGCCCGCGCCACCGTCAGGCCGTCCACCACCTCCAGGTCGAACCGCCATCCCTTTACCCGACCGTTGGAAAACAGTTGCCGGGTTGCTAGAATTTTCGGAGCACACCTGATTTTTCAGGCGCTCGCCAGAGCATGATTGAATTCATTGGGGAATTTGTGAAAAGCCAAGTCGTTAATTCGTTGCCCTACCTGCTACTGCTCATCTCTGCCGTCTTGACCGGGTGGGGCGTATTGGGCCTTCTGGAATACTTCTTTCCCAGCGTTGTGCTTGGTCTGCAAAACGAAAAGTTTCCAGCTGGGCTGCAGTTTCTGCACTTCTTTTCGATTTTGGTTACCGGTGCGATCTTCATTGTTGGGTATTTCACACGCTGGCGCCACACGCCGTTTGCGACCGTTGTCATGTACGCCGTCCTGGCCACACTCTGTTTCATTGAGACAGTGGACTTCGAGGCGTTTGGGGGCGGGCCAACGCGTTTCATCCCGATGGTTTTAGAATACATCGCGTATCTTGGATTCTCGGCCTACTTGCTGCGCTCGTCCACGATGCGTCATCACTTCTGGTCGGGCTCTGAGATGGCTGAGAGGGGAGCGAAATCGGGAGAATCTGGGCTGAAACAGGCTTTGGATCGGATTTAAAGAGTCCACGCCCTAGTTTTTCAGCTACAAAGCCCTACAACCGACTCCGCTATTCCCCAAGCCGCGCTCGCGCCTCGGCCGGTGTCTCCGCCGCCTCGGCCCGCTTCATCGCCGCCTTGCGGTTCGGCGGGAAAGGCTCGACCGCGTCCGGCGGCGGCATCGTGTCGGCCGAGTAGTGGGCCATGCGCTGGGTTTCCGCGGTCATCTTGTTGTCGAAATTCAGGTCGCGCTCGTTGGTCCCGGCTGTGGGTTCAACAGTCACGCCGTCAACGACTTCCAGGTCGAACCACCAGCGCTTGATCGGGTTTCGCGTTCCGTTGCCGACCTTGTCGTCCCAAATCGCGATCCGCTGGCGCATGAACGGCAGCCTGATCGCCATCCAGAGAAACAGCCGCTGGCTTAGGAGTCCCTCGGTGTTGTACGGGCAGGTCTTCATGCAGCGTCCGCAGGCCGACCCCTTCGGGTTGGTGACGCGATAGCGGACGCATTTCTCCACGTCCGGCTTCCACATCTCGTAGCCGTTGAACATGGTCTTGTCGCCGAAGGCGATCGCGCTGCACGGGCATTCGCGGGCGCACTTGTTGCACTTGTCGCAGAAGTCCTGCAGGCCGAAATCGATCGGCCGGTCCGGGATCAGCGGCAGGTCGGTTGTCACCACCACCGACTTGAAGCGCGGCCCGACGAAGGGGTTCAGCACCAGCTCGCCGATCCGGCTGAGTTCGCCCAGGCCTGCCAGCAAAACCAACGGAATATGTAATATATCCGAATCCGCATTGGTGTGGCTCTTCGCCGAATGGCCCAGGCTCCGCAAATGCGCGGCCATAACCCCGGCGATCTCCGCGCCGCGCATGTAGGCCCGCATCGACTGCGCGCCGCTGATCCAGTCGTCGCCGCTCGCACCTTCCATGGTCTCATAGCCCTGATCGACCAGGATCACCACTGCGTATTTGTGGTACGGCTCGATCGGCGTGCCGTCGTCGTGATGCGAATACCAGGCGAAGTCGGCCGCCTCGCAGATCCCGACCATGTCGCCGCCCAGATAAGTCGCCAGCGCCTTTACGCTATCCGTATTGGCTCGCGCGTCGTTGCTGCCAGGCGCTTGTCGTTCGGCCACCTGACCGTCCTGGATCGGCACCATGCCGCGGATCAGTCCGACATAGGACATGGCGGACGGCGTCTTCAGCGCGAACCGGTTGCGCTCCCGTTTCGGCTTCTCGCCCAGGTCGCCGTGCAGCGCCCGGGTGAAGAAGTTGGCCCGCTTCGGCACCCGGGGCACGTTGTCGGTAATCAGTGTCGTCGTCTCCGGCACCCGTTTGATCTTTTCCATCGGGTATCTGCCCAGATGCAACGGCCGCGTCTCGTCGGCGAGCCACTTCCAGCCCGGCTTGGCGCCGCCCGCGCCCAGCCAATAGCCGGGCCCCTTCGCCGTCCATGCATTGCGGTCGGCGAGCGGTCGGTCCGCCGCCAATGTGAGGTCGGTCGAGACCACACCGATGCCGAAGCCGCTGTTGAGATAGGGATGGTTCAGTCCCCTGTCGCGAATTTCGCAAAGCCCGGCCTGCAAAGCCAACCGATCCAGATCCAGCTCGCTCGCGGTGGCGGTGTGCGCCAACGCACCATGGCCCAGTTGCCGAATATAGCCAGCGGTGATCACCGCGATCTCGGCGGCGCGTAGGTTCGCGCGGTCCTGTTGCGTGCCTCGGATCCAGGCCGCGCCCGGTTCATGCGGGCGCACTTCGCGGGTGAAGGCAACCAGCACCACCACCGCATATTTGTGGCGCGGGCTACCGGCGGTCCACGCGTTGGCAGGGATCTCGCAAATCCCCGCCATGTCCGCGTCCAGGAAATAGATGCCGGCTTTCAGGTTGTCGGCCAGCATCTGCGGGTCTTGCGGGACCGGCGCCGTTGTCGGCGCCACCTCGCCGTCGCGGAGCGAGTCGAACAGCCGGACGTAATCCGCCATTGCCGGCGCCACGTTGAACGGCCCGGGCGCGACACCCTCGGCCGGCTTCGGCGGCACCGTTCCGTTCAGCCGCGGCGGTTTGGCGTCGGAAGATGTCAACCGAGGCAGCCGCTCCAGCGGATAGTGGCCAAAATGCACCGGCCGATGCTTATGTGAAAAAATCCGCATGCGATCCTCCCCGCGCGACCTGTAACCGAGTCGTCATTGATCTCGGTCAAGTTGGCGACCGTGGCGATTGACTAACGTTAATCATAAGACTGAACGGCCGGTTCCGTCTCGAAGGCGATGGCGCCGGTGAAATGGCAACTAATAGCCCAGTTCTCCGGGGGACGGTCGGATGCGCAGTGCACTCGTTGCTATTCTTTCACTCTTTGCGCTGCCGGCCATGGCGGCGGACGGTTTCGGCCCGGTTCCGCCGATCGAGGTCAAACCGGCTTTGGCCGAGCTCGGCAAGAGACTATTCTTCGATCCCAGATTGTCCGGCGACGCGGCGCTGAGTTGCTCGTCCTGCCACATGCCGGACAATGGCTTTTCCGATGGGTTGGCGTTGTCGGAGGCCTATCCCGGCTCAAGCCATTTCCGCAACACGCCGACTCTGATCAACACCGCCCACCGTGCGGCGTGGATGCATGACGGGCGTCTCGGCACCAATCTCAACGACGTCACCCGTGAGATGCTGACCGAGACCTACCTGATGAACATGGACATGCGTCTCATGCAGGAGCGGGTCAAACAGGACCCGGTCTATGTCGAGATGTTCAAGAAGGCGGGCCTGGGCGAGCCGAGCAACGGTGGTGTGCGCAAGGCGATCCCGGAATACCTGAAGACATTGATTTCGCGCGGCTCGCCGTTCGACCAGGGCACGATGTCGGATGCCGCAACCCGCGGCTTCGCTCTGTTCCAGGGCAAGGCCGGCTGCGGCGCCTGCCACACCGGGGCGCGTTTCACCGACGACCAGCCGCACAATATCGGGGTGCCGGAAAATCCCGAGGTGTTCAGCGATCCGATGCGGCACATGACCTTCGTCACCTATGCCAAGTTCATGGGCATCGAGAACTACATGAACCTGCGCCGTGACGTCGGCGCCCATGTGCGCACCCATCGGGCGGACGGGTCGGACAGGGGCAAGTTCATGACGCCCACCCTGCGCGAGCTGAAATTCACCGCGCCCTACATGCATAACGGCATGTTCGAGACTTTGGCCGACGTGGTCGAGTTCTATGATGCCGGAGGCGGCGCCGACATCAACAAGGACGACCGGCTTAAACCACTCGGCCTGACGGCGGCGGAGCGAAGCGATCTCGTCGCTTTCCTTGAGGCGCTGTCGGGCGAGCCGCTGACCGGCCCCGACTTCGTCTGGCAGGACGAAATCCCAACCGACTACGACGCCATCGCCAATTGGCGCGGCACCGAGAACTAGGGGGCGAGGCGATGCAAAGCAAAACCAAACTCGGCCTGGCCGCCGCGCTGGTCGCCGGCTCGCTGTCCTCTCCTTTCGCCCAGGCCGCTGACCGCCCGGCTGGACTCGCCGCGCTTGGCCCGCCGCCCATCCCGGCGGACAATCCGCAGACGCCGGAGAAGGTCGAGCTCGGCAAGATGCTGTTCTTCGATCCGCGCCTCGGCGGCGATGGGTCGATTTCCTGCGCTTCCTGTCATGAGCAGGCGGCGGGCTGGGGTTTCCCGGATGCCCTGTCGCTCGGCTATCCGGGCACGGTCCACTGGCGTAACAGCCAGACCGTGATCAACTCGGCCTATTACGGCAAGCTGTTCTGGGCCGGTTCGTCCAGTTCGCTGGAAAGCCAGGCCAAGTCGGCGGCCAGCGGCGCGGTCGCCGGTAACGGCGAAGCCGATATGATGGAAACGCGACTCGCTTTCATCCCGGAATACCGCAAGCGCTTCAAGGAAGTGTTCGGCGACGAGTGGCCGCGAATTACGAATGCCTGGCGCGCCATTGCCGCGTTCGAGCGTACCCTGGTGCAGACCGACACGCCGTTCGACAAGTACATGCAGGGCGACGACAACGCATTGAGCGCACAGCAGCAGCGGGGCCTCGATCTGTTCGCCGGCAAAGCCGGCTGCATCGCCTGCCATAACGGCGCGCTGCTCAGTGACGAGAGCTACCACAACATCGGCGTGCCACCGGCCGCCCAGTGGGAAGACGACGGTCTCGCACAGATCACCTTCCGCTACGAGCTCTACGCGAAAGGTGTGACCGAACCGATGTACCGCTCGACCAAGGACGATCCCGGCCTCTATTTCCGCACCAAGGAAAAGGCCGACAAGGGCAAGTTCCGCACCCCGTCGCTCCGTTACGCCAAATACACCGCGCCCTACATGCATAACGGCGCGCTGGCGACGTTGCGCGACGTGGTCGATTTCTACAATGCCGGCGGCGGCGAGAACGAGTTCTCGGCCAACAAGTCCGGCCTGATCGAGCCGCTCGGCCTCAATGAAGAGGAAATCGGCGACCTGCTCGCTTTCCTCGACTCGCTCAGCGGTCCGGAGATCGAGATGGAAGAACCCGACCTCCCCGATTACGCGCCCCTGCAATGACCGGGCAAGGAGCTAGAACAATGGCAAATCAAGAAGCGCTCGACCGGCAAGGCGGCCACCCTTGCCTGATGTCGCGTCGCAGTTTCCTGCTGACCTCGGCCGCGGCTACCGCGACTTACACGGTCATGGTGACGATGAGCCCGGGCTCGGCGGCGGCGCAGCAGGTGCCGGCCGCCGTCGCGACCTACCCGCGCAAGCTGATCGGCCGCTTGAGCGAGCTTCGCGTCGACGAACCGGTCGACTTCTCTTATCCGGACGAAGAGGTCTATTCGGACTCGATGCTGGTCAAGATGGGCGTGCCCGCAGGCGGCGGTATCGGGCCGGACAGCGACGTGGTCGCGTTCAACTATACCTGCACCCATCAAGGAGGGCCGATGCAGGGAACCTACCAGGGCGCCGACAAGGCGTTGGGGCCGTGCCCGCTGCATCTGTCGACCTACGACCTTACCCGTCACGGCATCCTGATCTCCGGCCAAGCCTATCAAAGCCTGCCGCAGGTGCTGCTGGAACTCGACGGCGACGATATCTACGCCGTCGGCATCTTCGGCCTGATCTTCGGCCGCTACGACAATCTGCAGGCCTAGGAGGGGACCATGGCAACGCCCTATTACGTTCCGGAAACCTCGGTCCCGCTGCCGCCGCCGGATGCGGATGTCATCACGACGGCCTGCGACTACTGCATTGTCGCATGCGGCTACAAGGTCTATCGCTGGCCGGTCGCCGGCGGCAAGAACGGCGGCCCGCTTGCCGATCAGAACGCCTTCGGCGTCGACTTTCCGGTCGACCCGCTCGGCCCCTGGATCGCACCGAACCAGCACAATGTGGTGCTGCATAAGGGCGAACCGCATCACATCGTCATCATCCCCGACAAGGACACCAAGCACGTCAACATCGACGGCGATTCCTCGATCCGCGGCGGCGCCATCGCCAAGAAAGCCTACAACCCGCAATCGCCGACCCGCGACCGCCTGAAGCAGCCGTTGCTTCGCATGTACGGCGTATTGATGCCGGTGCCCTGGGACTTCGCATTGGATATCGCGGCCGAGGTCAGCAAGCACGTGATCGCCAAGCACGGCGCCAACGCCTACGGCGTCAAGACTTACTCCTACCAGTACATGGAGAACACCTACGCGATTACAAAGTACGCGTTGCGCCACATCAACACGGCCAACTTCACCTTCCATGACACGCCGTCCGATGTGACCTCGACGCCGGGCTTCCGCGACGCCGGTTTCGACAACTTTGGCCCGTCCTACGAAGACTGGCGCGACGCGGAGACGCTGCTGATCTGCGGCACCGATCCGTACGAGACCAAGACGATCCTGTTTACCCAGTGGATCATGCGCGGCATCGAGAATGGCCAGAAGGCGATCTTCATGGTGCCGCGGCGAACCGCGGGCGTTGCCTATGCCGAAAAGAACGGCGGCCTTTGGCTCGACGTCCTGCCGGGCACCGACCTGCTGGTGGTCAACGCCATCGCCCGCATCATCGTCGAAAACGGCTGGGAGGATTCCGACTGGATCCAGAAATGGGTCAACAACAAGTGGGAGTCCTCGTCGGGCTTCGGCCAGGGCACGCGCAATACGCCGTGGCAGTGGCGCACGACCTGGGGCAAGTTCCAGACCGCCGGCTTCGACGACTGGAAGAAATGGCTGCTCGCCCAGCCTGAGTTCGAGCTCGACAAGGCGTCGGAACTCTCCGGCGTCGATCCGCAGAAGATCCGCACGGCGGCCGAATGGATGGCCAAGCCGCGCGACGGCGGGGCCCGGCCCAAGACCTCGATCATGATTGAAAAGGGCTTCTATTGGTCCAACAACACCGGCAACACCCAGGCGATCAGCGCGCTCGGCATCATCGTCGGCGCCGGCGGCCGTCCCGGACAGGTGATTGCCCGCGCCGGCGGGCACCAGCGTGGCGGCCTGCGCGGCGGTAAGTATCCGCGCAACAAGTCGCCCGAGAAGCTGCCCGGCCGGCGGCGCCGCGCCATTGATACCGACCGTTACATGGTCGCCGGCCACACCCGGCTGGCGCACGTCATCGGCAACACTTGGATCCAGTCGATGTGCGGCTCTCAGGGGCTGGCCAAGCGGTTCGACGAACTGGTCGTCGCCAACCCGCACCAGATCCGCTCGTTCGACAAGCAGGACATCATCGACACCCTGAAGGCCCGCGCCGATTCCGGCGGTATGGTGGTGATCAACCAGGAGATCTATCTGGTCGACCCGATCGGCAACCGCTATGCCGACATCGTTTTCCCGGCCGCCACCTGGGGCGAGGAGACCTTCACCCGGGCCAACGGCGAACGCCGCATCCGCCTCTACCAGAAATTCTACGACGCGCCGGGCGAGGCGAAGCCGGACTGGTGGATCATCGCCCAACTCGGCAAACGCATGGGTTTCGACGGCTTCGACTGGAAGGACTCCAACGACGTGCTGGAAGAAGGCTCGCGCTTCAGCCGCGGCAGCCGCAAGGACTTCCACATGGTCAAGGTTGCCGCCCACCGCGAAGGCAAGACGCTGCATCAGAAGCTGGCGGAATTCGGCACCAACGGCATCCAGGGCCCGGTGATGATGCTGGCGGACGGCAGCCTGGAAGGCACCAAGCGGCTGCACGACGTCAACCGCAAGCTGCCGGATGCGGGCCCGGCCGGGCAGAACATGTTCAACAAGAAGCTGACCCACTTCAACAGCCAGACCGGCAAGTGCAACATCCAGAAGTCGCCCTGGTCCTTGTTCTCCGATTATTGGGAATGGATGCGGCCGAAGGGCGATGAGCTCTGGTGCACCTCGGGCCGGATCAACGAACGCTGGCAGTCGGGCTTCGACGACCGCCGCCGTCCCTACATCGTGCAGCGCTGGCCGGAGAACTGGGTCGAACTGCACCCGGACGACGCCAAGGCGCGCGGCATCGAAAACGGCGATTACGTCATGCTGTTCTCCGACCGCATCCCGTCGCAGAAGGACACGATCCTCGGCGTCGAAGGCGACGACTTCCAGTTCGGCTCGCTGATGAAGAACGGCCATATCGAACTGTCCAAGGCGTCGATCACCGCGGTCGCCATCGTCACCCCGGCGATCAAGAAGGGCGTCGCCTATATGGACTTCCTGCATACCAGCCAGCCGGCCAACGCGCTGGCCGGCCGGGTCGTCGATTGGATCAGCGGCAACTACAACTACAAGATGGGCGTCGGAAAGGTGAAGAAGATCGGCGTCTCGCCGTACAAGGACACCTTCCGCTCCATGTCTTTCGCCCGCCGCGACATTGCCTGAGGCCTGCATGGCCTTGGCAACCGATATGGTGGAGGCGGCTTCGCCTAGGGCCTCGGCCTGCACCGCGCTTGGCCGCGTGCTTGCCGATGGCGACGACGCGCAGCGCTGCTGCGCGGTGCGTGCCCTCGGCCGGATCGGCGACCCGGCGGCGGTCGGCCGACTGATCGAAGCGCTGATGGACGAGGACGAGGATGTTCGGGCCGACGCGGCGGAAGCGCTCGGCCGCATTGGCGACGAACGTGCGGCCGCGGCGCTGATCGACACGCTGCTGCAGGATCCTTCGGGCGACGCCAAGGCGTACGCCATCGCGGCGCTTGTCCGCATCGGCAACGCCGACGTCGTCCCGGTCCTCCGCACCCTCGCGCGGGAGCGGGGCGAAACAGTCGTCTGGGACGAGGAAGAATTCCTGCATGGCGGCTGGGACGACTGGCTGGATATCCAGATCAAAGCCATCGAAGCGCTCGGCGTTCTCGGCGTGGCCGAAGCGGTGCCCGATCTCATGGTCGCCTTGGACGACGAGATGGGTCAGGACGTCTCGCCTGCGGTGGTGAAGGCGCTCGCGCAACTCGGCGACGCAGGAATTGCAGCGCTCGGCGACTGCCTCCGCTCGGACGATGACCGTCTCCGCCGCCGCGCCGCCATGGCGCTCGCCGGCACGGGCTCGATGGCCGCCGCCGACCTGCTGGCCGACTACCGGACCGATCCGTTGCCGGATGTCCGCCTGGCCGCGGCGCGGGCGCTGGCCGCCATGGACCCGTCCGACGCCAGGCTCGCCGCCCTGTTCGACGATGCCGACCCCGGTGTCCGCGCGGCCCTGGTCGGTCTCTGCGGCGCCGCGTTCCCGGACCGACTCGACCCGTTGTTCGACGACGCGGATGGGCCAGTGCAGCAGGCGGTGATCGGCCTGCTGGCTGCCGAGCCCGCCGTTCGGCGTCCCGAAAATTTCCAACAGCGGCTGCGTGTCAAACTGCGCGGCCCGTCCGAAGCCGTCGCCGTTACCGTCGCAAGCGTGCTGCCGGATCTGGCGCCGGACATCGCCCGCGCCGATCTGCTCGAACAGATGCAGGACGCGAACTGCCCGGTGTCGGTTCGCGAGGCGGCAATTGGCGCCTTGCCGCGCGCCGCCGACGCCTCGGTCGCGGCGGACCTCGGTGCCGCAATGGTGGACGAGGACCGGCGCATCCGGCTCGCCGCGATTGCCGCCCTGGCGACGCTCGCTTGCGGTTCCAACGGGGATGCGGACTTGGCGCGCAACCTGCTGGTCCAGGCCGTCGAGTCGGCTCCGTCGCCGCAAAGCGATGATGGCGCCGCCAACCCTGAACCGACCGTACAGGAACAGCCGGAACCGACGGCAGCCAGCCCGACCTCCACATTGGACGCCATCATGGCTGGCGGGTCCACGACTGCCGGGACGCAGCCTGACGAAGCGGCCGGCGATCTGACTCCCGAAGACCTCGATTTCATCGAAATGGCTGGCCGTAATCCCCGCAAATCAAAGCTTTCGCTGGAGGCGGCGGAGACGGTTCGCCGCGACGCGCGCCTCTTCGCCGCCAGCCTGCTCGGCGATCTGCCGGGCGATGCGATGCTGCCGGCCCTGACTGCCGCCTTGTCTTCCGACGATTCCGGACTGCGCCGCGCCGCCGCGGCTTCGCTTGGCCGCCTGGCCGTCCGTGATAACAGCTTGCCGGATTCCGCGACGACGTCGCTCGCCAACGCCCTAACGGACCAGGACCCGGATGTCCGTCTCGAAGCGGTCCGCGCTGTGGCCATCTGCGGCGATGCCGCAACCCTGTCGCCCCTGCAGCGCGACGACAACGCTGCGGTCCGCGCCGAAGCCGTCAGGACGCTCGCCGCGCAAGGCATCGACCCGTCAGCGCATTTGCAGGACGCCGACCCGGGCGTCCGCCTTGTGGCTGCCGAGGCTCTGGCCGCCGGTGGAGCGCCCGACACGGTCGACCGTCTGATCGCGCTCGCCCTCGACCACGACGGCTACCAGCGCCTGGACGCGGCCCGCCTGTTGCGCGCTGTCGATGCCGATGCAGCCGCTGCCCGCTTCATCGATCTCCTCGACGATCCGAACCGCCGCCGCACCTGGCGCATTGCCATAGAGGTGCTTGAAGGTCTGTACGCGACGTACTAGGCGCTGCCGTCACTCAAACCCCGCCTTGCGTAATCCATCCACATAGTGAGCTGCGTCTGCGTCGCGCCGGTATGGATCCAGCGCCGTCAGCCAGTCGATACATGACGTGCCCTCGGGAAAGCTGCCGCGCGCCATCTGATAGCGCAAATGGCGATGCACCGTCTCCCGATACCGCGCGCCAAGGCCCGGCTCGCCCAGATGCGCGTAAGCCGCCGCGATAAAGGCCGGCGTGTTGCAGAGCGCTTGCGGCGCGGTCGCCATCGTTTCGATCGCTTCCTCGTAGAGGCCGGCGCTGAACAGGCCGATCCCGGCGAAGGCCGCGTACCACTCGGGACGGTGTGGGTTCAGGCGCAGCGCGTCGCGGCCGGCGTCGACCGCCTTGTCGGCATCGCCGATCAGCGCCAGCGCGAATCCGGCATGGGCCAGAACGTCGGCGTCGTTCGGGTTCAGCGTCAGGGCCCGCAGCAGATGCTGCCGCGCCGCGTCGTAGTCCCGACCGTACAGTTTCGTGACGGCCAGCATGCAATGCGCCCGTTGGTCGCCTTCGTCCAGCTCCACCGCGCGCTGCGCCAGCCCCAGAGCCTCCTTTGGTATGAAGGCCCAATAGTTCCATGAATAGCAGGCCCAGTCGTTGATATGGGCCATGGCCAGCCCGACATAAGCGCGTGCGAAGTCCGGATCCTGCTTCACGGCGCGTTGGAAATATCCACGCGCCTCGCGGATGGCATCCGGCCCTGGCCGCCGCAGGGCCGACCATCCGCGCAGGCAAAGTTCGTAGGCCTGCCAATCCCGCTGTTCGCGGTGTCCCAGGCTGTCGATACGCGCCTGTTCGATATGCGCGACCAGATTCCCGACGACGCGGCGGACGATATCGTCCTGAACCGCGAAGATTTCCGTCTTTGCACAGTCGTAACGCTCCGCCCAGACCTGCCGGCCCGTCTCGGTCTCTGCCAGTCGCACGGTGATGCGAAGCCCGTCGTCCTGCTGCCGCAAGCCGCCGGCCAGCACATAATCGGCGCCCAAGTCCGCGCCCACCCGTTCCGGCGGCACTGGCGCGTTGCTGTAGATCAGTGTCGTCGCCGGCGCGATAACGGCCAGTTCCCGAAAGCGGCCCAGTTCCGTCGCGATGTCTTCGGCGACGCCGCTGCCGATATGGCTTGTTTCGTCCGCCGCGCCGCTGGGCGTAAAGGCCAGCACGGCGACCGACGGTCGCCCGGTTTTGTCCGACTTGCCGTGTCGGGCGGCGGCTTCCGACATCGGCACGCCGTCTCTTTCCGGGTGCAGCACGGTCTTGGCTGGAACGTTCCGCAGCAGTTCGGCCCGCATCCGTTCCGTCTCGGGCGACGGCTCCACGCCAAGGTCGCGGGCCAGCAGGTCGCGGCATTGCGCATACTGGTCCAGCGCTGCGCCCATCCGGTCCTGATAGAGATAGAGCCGCATCAGGTCGCGGTGCACGCTTTCCTGCAAAGGGTCCAGCGCCAGCAGCTTTAAAGCGACCTGGATCGCCCTGTCGATGCCGCCGGTCACCAGATGATGGTCCAGCAGGCGCTGCAGCACTTCGCGATAGGTCTCGTTCAGCCGCCGGCACTCCGCGTCCCGCCAATCGCCGAACGCCTCGCCGCAATCGCCGAAGCCTTCCAGCAACTCGCCGCGGTAAAGCGCCGCCGCCCGTTCCAGGGCGGCTGGCGTGCCTTCGGCCGCAAGTGTTCGAAATTGAACCATGTCGACTGCAAGGCCGGCCGTGCGCACCGCGACCGTATCGGCTTCGGCTGCCAGGCAGCCTTTGGCCGCGTCGGGCAGCGATCCGCGCAACCGCGACAAGGTCTTGCGCAGGTTGGCGCGCGCCTGGTCGTCGGGTTTGTCGCCCCACAACAGGCCGGCCAGTCTGTCGCGGCCATGCTTGCGGTCCGGCTCCGCCGCCAGATAGGCGAACAGCGCCCGCACCTTGCGTGTCGGAAACACAAGGGCGTCGTTCGTCCCTGCGCGGCAGTCAAACCGGCCCAGCAGCGAAACATGTAACAGCACGGATTCAGGTTCCTCCCGCCCGCATGGTACGGCGGATTTTTATCCTGCGAAATCGGCCTCTTGTCCCGTTCCTGTCACGCCGGCGGCGACGTCGTCCGGTCAGGGTCGACGCCCATCGACAATCAAGAAGGTGCTTTTTTCATGTCCGAACCCGAAACCTGGCAGGTATCCGGCAACGCCGCCGAGATCTACGAAGAGAAGTTCGTGCCCGCTATTTTCGCCGAATGGGCGCCCCGCACTGCCGACGCCGGCTCGGTCGGGCCGGGCGACCATGTGCTGGACGTCGCCTGCGGCACTGGCGTGGTGGCGCGCGAATGCGCCGGCCGCGTCGGCCCGGCCGGCCGCGTGGCGGGCCTGGACCTCAACGACGGCATGCTGGCCGTCGCCCGGCGCATCCGGCCGGATGTCGACTGGCGACAGGGCGATGCGTTGGCGATGCCCTTCGACGACGCGTCTTTCGACGTCGTTCTCTGCCAGTTCGCGCTGATGTTTTTTCCCGACCGGACCGAGGCGCTTCGTGAAATGTGGCGCGTGTTGAAGCCTGGCGGCCGTCTCGGGGTCGCGGTCTGGGGGTCGCTCGACGAGATCCGCGTCTATGCGGTGTTCGCCGAGCTGGCCGACCGCCACGCCGGTCCGGCGGCGGCGGAGATCGCCCGATCGCCGTTCGTGCTCGGCGACAAATCGGAGGTGGCCGGGATTTTCAGCGCCGCTGGCATCGACAACATCGACATCGAGACGCTGCAGGGCACGGAACGCTTCGCCTCCATTGACGATATGGTCGAGACCGAGGTGAAGGGCTCGCCCCTCGTTGCCGAATTCAATGCCGCGCGCTATGCCGCCCTCAGCGCGGAAGCTCAGACCGCGCTGGCCTTTTCGCAAACCGGCGGCGGTCGCGTCGAGATTCCGACCGTCGCCCATGTCGTCACCGCACGGAAGCCGTGACCGGCAGTGCCGGACGGGGTATCCTGCGAGCACTGTTGAAACAGCGGGTATCCCTCGATGAAAATCGAAATCGAATACTGCGTGCAGTGAAACTACGAGCCTAAGGCCCTCCGTGCGAGGGACAGGTTGCTTGAAAAGGCCCCGGACGCCAAACTAACGTTGGTTAAAGGCGGCGGCGGCGTTTTCGAGATCACCATCGATGACAAGCTGGTCTTCTCCAAGAAACAGCTCGGCCGCTTCCCGGAAGACAGCGAGGTCGATGCGCTGATCGCCGGCTAGAAAGGATGGTTGCGCCATGGTGAACCTGCCGCTCCTGCAAATGCCGGAGGTCGACTTCGGCGACGACGAAGCCGCGATGGCCCGCTACCGCGAAGAGGGAACGGCGCGGGCGCTCGCCATGGACAACCGCGGTCCGTTCCGCTTCGGACCCGACGGCAAGGTCGACCCGGCGATCCTCGACGCCTATTCCCGGCACGGCTTCTACGTGTTCGAGAACGTCCTCGGCGCGGAGGAACGCGCCGATATCGAACGGGATGTCGCCGACCTGCTGGACCGCGCGCCCGTCACCAAGGACGCGACCGTCGACCGGCACGGCAGTCCCGCCTACAACGTCGGCTGCACGGCCAAGACCGCCAGTTTCGTCAAACCGCTCTCCGATCCGCTCGGCGGCACCGACGAAAACCAGGGCCGGCATCCGGCCAAGATGTCGGAGCCGGATGCTCCGGCGGAAGCGCCGGACTACGTATTGCAGATCGTTTGGGGATCCCTGCAGTTCTCGGAGGCCTGCCTCCGCGTCTACGGTCACCCGCACCTGCTCGCCATGGCGGAGGCCGTCAACGGCCCGGACTTCACGCCGTTTAACGAGGTTATCTGGATCAAGCATCCGCGCCTCGGCGGCTCGGTCGCCTGGCATCAGGACGGCTGGACCCATTGGGACAGCCCCGACCTCGACGAAGGCACCCACGGCTTCAACTTCATGGCCCAGCTTTACGGCTGCGACGCTGCCAACGGCCTCTGGGTCGTGCCGGGCAGCCATCGCGGCGGCCGGCACGACATCAAGGCGATGGTCGAAGCGGCGGGCTCCGACCGTCTCCCGCAGGCGGTGCCGCTGATCTGCAAGCCCGGCGACGTCGCCATCACCAACCGGCAGGCGATCCACGGCTCGTTTGCGAATACGAGCCCGAATGTCCGCGTTACCATCAATTTCGGCTTCCACCGGCGCAGGTCGGTGCTCGACGTCACCAGCGGCGGCGTGCACAACCCAATCTCGCACTACGACGACGCCTACATCCACCGCCGCGCCCGCATGATCCAGTACGCCATCGACGCCCGGCAACAGCGTTTCCCCGACGAAACGCCCTATGACTATGCGCCTCTGGCGGCGGAAGCCGACCAATACCGCTGGACGCCGGAAGCCAGGGCGGACGTGAAAGACTACAACCTTCAGGACATGGGCATTTAGGCGGACCGGGCCTCACGACGCTTTTTCGTCGGCCGGCGCCGGATCGAGTGCCTTGATCGCTGCCGCCTCCAGCGCACGGTCGCCGATCTCCCGGGCAATGCTCAGCGCCTCCCGGAAAAGGGCTGTCGCCGCATCCGCGCGCTTCGCCAGCAGCAACGCCTTGCCCATGGTTATCGTCGCTCGGCCTTCGAACTGCAGCAGGCCCAGGCGTTTCGCGGCATCGCGGGCCTGTTGCAGCAATCGCTCGGCCTCGTCGTGGCGCCCGTCCAGGGCGTAGGCCCAGCCCAAATCGCCCGCCGCCCAGGGCAGGTATAGCGGCATATCCTGGTCGGCAATCAGGTCCAGCACCTTCTCGAGTATCGGGATCGCCGCCGCCGTGTTCTCCTGGCGCAGCAGCAATTCGCTGTAACGGTGCTGGGAAAAGACGAGGTCGACAGGGCGTTTGGTTTCCTCCGCTATGTCGCAGGCTTCCTTGGCCAGCCGTAGCGCTTCGTCGGTGGCGCCGGTTCGAGCTTGCGCGCTGGCGAGAATCACCAGGCACCAGATCGACCGGGTGCCCATTTGGCCGAAGCGCTCATGCCGATGGTCGCGCAACCAGTAATCGAGGCGCGGCGCAAGACGGTCGATGACACCTTCCTTGTGCCCCTGCAGACTGGCCGCCTGGCAATAGGCGAGGATCGCCTCGTGGCGCATCTGTTCGTCGCCCAGGTCTTTCGCAACCGAAAGCGCCCGCTCGGCGTCCGCCACCGCCTCGTCCAGGCGGCCGTGCGTGCTCAGCAGGTAGCTCTTGTGCAGGTGGAGTCCGCCCAACCTGGGCCGGTCGGCGATTTCCGCCGCCAAAGCCTCGGCCTTTTGCAGATTGTCGAGGATCGCCGGGAAGTCGCCGTGCGGCGCCAGGACGGCGCGAAGATGCAGGCGGATGTCGATGACCCGCCGCGCCACGTCCGGCGAATCCGGCAGCTTGTCCAGCGCCTCCAACGCGCCGGTCAGAAACGACTGTGCCTGATGATATGCGGACGTCTCCACCGCCTTGACCCCGGCCCGATACAGATAGTCCGCGGCCTTGCCCCAAACCTCGCCCTGGCGGGCGTGCTGGGCCAGTCGCTCGACATGCTCGTCGATACGGTTGTGGTAATGCGTCTCGATGATCTCGACCAGCCTGGCATGCAGCGTTCGGCGTTTCGCCACCAGTAGCGTTCCGTAGGCGACGTCGCGGGTCAGTGCGTGCTTGAAGGCGAAGGTTTCGTCCGACGGCCCGTACATGCGGTACAGCATCTCCGCGGCTTCAAGGCCCATCAGCCTGTCGAGCAGGGCATCCCGATCCAGTTCGGCGATCCGTTCCAAAAGCGGCAGCGCCGCCTCCGGCCCGATTACCGCCGCCATCTGCAGCAGTGCCTTCTGCTCCGGCGGCAGCCTGTCGATCCGCGCCGCCAGCATCCCGTGCACCGTCGGTGGGATCGCAATGTCTTCGGTCGGCTTTTCCAGCCGGTAGGCGCCTGGCTGGCCGGAGAGCGCGCCCATTTCCGCCAGGGCACGCACGGTCTCTTCCAGAAACAGCGGCACGCCGGCGGTTCGTTCCAACAGCAGGTGCCGCAACGCCGTCAGATCCGGCGCGGCGCCCAGGATCGACGTCAACAGCGTCTCGGCATTGTCGCCGGCCAGCGGGTCCAGTCGAATCAGCCGGAAAAAACTCTTGGCCGTCCAATCGTGCTGGAACTCGGGGCGGTAGCAGACGACCAGCAGCAAACCGCTCTGCGCCAGGCCGGCGGCCAGTCCGTCCAGCACCGCCCGGGTCTCCTGGTCGATCCAGTGCAGGTCTTCGACGACGACCAGCAGCGGCTTACGCCGGCTCTCGGCGACCAGCGCCGACGTCACGGCGTCGATAATGCGCCGGCGCCGTTGCGGCGGGCTGAGCGCGGCCCAGGCCGCGTCCGCCACCGGCAGGTCCAGCAGCGTGGCAAGCGCGGGCAGCGCCGGTCGCAATCGCTCGCCGAGTTCCGTCACCCTGCGCGCCAGCTTGTCGGCGATCGCCGCCGGCGCGTCGCTTTCCTCGATCCTGAGCCACGCTCTTAACAGTCGGCCGATCGGTAAGTAGATGGCCTGCTCGTCGTGGGATGCGGCGCCGGTCTTCAGCACGTCGAAGCCTTCCGTCTCCGGCCGCAGCAGAAATTCGTGCAGCAGCCTCGACTTGCCGATTCCCGGCGGCCCGACGACCGCGGCGACCTCGCCCTGCCCGGCGCGGGCGCGGGCGAGCGCTCGGTCCAGTTCGGCGATTTCGTGCTCGCGGCCGACGAAGCGGGTCAGCGTCCGCCCGGCCCAGGCCTGCCAGCGGCTGTAGACGCCGGTGTCGGCGACCAACTCGAACACGGCGTCCGGCAGCGTTTCGCATTCGGTCGGTTGGGCGGTAAAGAACCCCTCGGCCTTTCGTCTGACCTCATCGGAGATGCCGATGCGCCCGGGCTGCATCGCCCGGGCGATGCGCGCCGCCAGCAGGATCGCGGGCCCGACCGCTTCCCGAGGTGCGCTCGGCTCGTCCCCGGCGGCCCGGACCACGACCTCGCCGCCGTGCAGTCCGACGCGGACGGCAATCCCCGGCCGCCGCACCGCCGTCGCCTGGCGGATGGCCAAAGCCGCATTACAGGCGCGCACCGCATGGTCTTCCTGCGCGGTCGTGGCGCCGAACAGGGCCATTACCTCGTCGCCCGACCGGGACACGACAGTCCCACCGTAGCGCTTGACCGCGTCGGCGGCTGCACGGAACAGCGGGTCCATCATGCCGGCCAACGCCTCCGCATCGACGTCGCTGGGCCCATCCATATGGACGCACAGCACGGAGACTTCCTTTCGCTCCGGCTCGGTCGCGGCTGCCTTCGCACCGCCTTTCCGGTTCTCACGCGGCGCCGCTTCTTCGGCGGCCTGCGTGTCTGCCTCGGCCGGTTCGTCGGCGGTCCGCAGGTCGCCGTCGCGTATGGCGGCGAGCAGGGCGTCGGTCTCGGGCTCCGGCTCGACCTCCAGCTCACGGTCCAACAGGTCGGCCAGGTCCTTGTAGATCGCAAGCGCCGCGTTGCGCTGGCCGCGCAGCGCCGAGGCCGTCATCTGCAAACGCCGCGCCGCCTCGTCGTAGGGGTCCAGCTCCACCAGCTTGCGCGCCGTCGCCTCCATCTCCCGGAAGCGCCTGCCTGCCTGCTGCATTTCCGCCAGCCTGTGAAAGCCGTCCGCCGCCAGCCGCCGCAGGCGTTCGCGTTCCTCCGCCAGCCAGTCCTCGAAGGCCGGATCCGTCCGCCCGCAATCCGCCAGCAGGTCTCCCTTATAGAGGTCGCGCGCTTCCAGCAGCGCCTCCTCGTCGCCGCCGATCGCCCGCTCGAACGCCGCCACGTCGCAGCGCACCAGGCTCTCGACCAGGCTGACGCTGCGCGGATCGCTGACCAGCGGCGCCGGCTCCACGCCCTCCAGCGGTTCCTTCAGCCGGTACAGCGTTTGCCGGAGCGAGGCGCGCGCCTGCTCGTCGGCGCGCTCCCCCCACAGCAGCGTCGCCAGCCGCTCCCGGCTCTCGCTCATACCGGGGGTGACCGCCAGATAGGCCAGCAAAAGGCCGCAATGCCGCGTCGGCAGCACCGCCCTGGCGCCGTCCACCCGGACGTCAAGACCGCCCAGCAATCTCAGTTCCAAACGCGCCACGCCAACCCCATGGCCATGCGGATCGCTCCGCCGCTCCCATATCGGTGCGATTTTGACGAACTTTTCACGCTAAAGCGACATCGCGGGCCTCCATGTCACGTATGTCGTGACGGCCACGCGACGCCTATCGCCGATAGTGACGGTCTCGATACCACAAAAAAGGGACCGTTGTTATGACACGGAAATACTACCTGGCCGCCGGCCTGGCGCTCCCGCTCGCCTTGGCTGCGACGGCAGGCAAAGCCGCCGAAACCTCGAACGGAATCACGCTAAACGCGCTTTGCTGGAACGCGATGCCTTTGAACGGTGCGGCCGCGCAGGATGCCGGTCTCAGCCGAATGGCGCACCAGCCGATCGCGGTCCGCACGACAAAGCATCCGAAATCCGAGGCGGCGGGCGATAACGGCAGGCGGGGCGGCATGCCGCGAATCCTGCGTTTGCTGCTGAACCGCTGATCGCCCCCGGCAATCGAGCGCGCGAAAATCGACCTGGCAAGGGAAAAGCGCCGTGCTGGAACCGGGCTGGATAAGGGCGTTGGTCGTCGGCCTTCTGAACTTATCGGCCTGTGCGACTGCCGTACAGTTGCACGGCGCCGAGGCGGGCTCGGCTCCCGGCACCGCGTTGACCATCAACCCGTCGATCGCCATCGCGTCGCCGGACCACCGCACGCTGGTGGAGTATCTGGTGGGCTGCGCGCTGCCCGCGGGCGTGGAGATCGAAGCGGATCATGCGGGCCGCAAGCTTCGCTTCACGGGTTCGCTCGGGCTCGCACCGGCCTGGACGGATCGGGCGCTGACCCTCGCCGAGCAGCGCTGGGTCTCGGCCTGCATTCTGGCGCGCACCAACTATTTCGGCAAAAGGGTCGAGATCTCCCTGCGCGCCCGCCCGCCGGCCCCGGCCGGCCTGCGAGCGTCGCCGGCGGAAAGCGCGGCGTTTTCGCTGTTGGAGGGTGGCTTCTTCGGCAACGTCTTCGCCGTGCCCCCGACCGCCTTTGTCTGCACGCCGCGGCGCCCGGCCGGGTGGACGCCCGACCCGGTGCTGAAGGACCGCGTCTGTACAGCGCTTGCCGGCGAAGTCATGGCGACAGGCGAGCCCGTCACCCGCTGCGGCTTCGTGCATACCGGCATCTGCCCCGGCGCCGACGCGGCTGTCGCAGAACGCCAAACGATCTTTGTCTACCTGCGGCCTGAAGCCGGGCCCGGCCGCCAATACTTGAATTCGCACCGATCGACAGTGGAAACCAAGCCATGACCAATCACAGAAAGGAAATGCCGTTGGCTTCGGCCGCCAACATGTACGCGCTCTTGCGAAAGCTCATGACGGGTGGGTTCGTCGCCGCGTTCCTGGCAGTAACGCCGGCCGCCGTCCAGGCGGGCCCCGTCCAGCACAAGTTCTTCCTGTTGAATGCCGATGGCACGGCGGACTACACCGGAACGCTGACCATCGACGACAGCCGGCTGACTCCCGACACCTTTACCGCGTTCGACGATCCGACCGGCATGATAAGCCTGTCGATCACGATTGCCGGCATTACCTTCACGCAGGCCTACAGCGACGATCCTCAAACCGAAGGCGTGATCACGGACGCGTCGGGCGCCCTGTTCTCCTTCCACGAAAGTGGGTCGGGGGGTCTAACGACGCTGGAACCCGACCCTCTGATCGAGCTGGACATTGCGGATGGCGGCGGCGCCTGGTCGGTCTCCTTCTCGCCGCCATTGTCCGGCCCGGCCCATGCCTTCGAAAGGGTGGAGACCGTTGTGCCGGAACCGTCGGCGTCCCTACTTCTCCTCATGCCGCTCGCTGCCACGGCGGCCCTCATGCGCCGGCGCCGAAGATCCTACTGGATCGGCGCTTTCGGATAGCGTGAACGAATGTGGTGCGAGCGGTTGCACCGCACCGACCTAGTCAAGCCGTCATCGCCAGGCGCAAAGCGCCGCGGCAATCTGCAAACGCGGAGCGCCACCTCCCGAGATTGCTTCGCTCCGCTCGCAATGACAGCCGAATTCGCAACGGCCGGTGTCGGCGGCACCATGGACCCTCGGATCAAGTCCGAGGGTGACGATTTTGGAGCGTTCGATCAACGCACTCCCGTCATGCTCGGACTTGATCCGAGCATCCATCCGTCGGCTGCGCAGGCGTCCGAAACAGACGAATGCCCCCTTCCTTTTGTCGTTCCGTTGCGGCTGCCGCCGGCCGTTTTTCGGCCGCCATCGGCGTATTTCAGACAAAGATCTCCGTATATCGGACAAATCGTGAATACCGCTTTCAAACCCTCGGCCAGGCTGCTTTGTTCCGTCGCGGCGCGGGCATACGCCTGGGCTGCATATCCGTTTCCCGTCGGCATTCGACGGACATGTTAGGGGATTTCAATAATGAACAAGATCAAATCCTTTGTGGCCGGCCCCGCCAGGGCGGAGTTCCGCATCGTGCGCAAGGTCGTCGGGGCCGCAGCGGCTCTGGTCGGCCTCTTGGGGTTGACGCAGCCTGCACAGGCGGTGCTGTTGCAGTCCGGTGAGACGATGCGGGTCACGTTCAGTATTCCCGGCGACCCGACCACGCCGCTCGGCGAAGTTGACGTGCTGGCGTTCAATCTCACCGTCTCCTGCAGCGGAATTTGCGGGGCGCCGTCGCATAGCACGTCGATCTTCGACGGCACCACCTTGCTCGGCACCCACGACAGCACTTTCGCGAGGCCCGGCACCATCTTCGCCTTCACCTCGCAGAGCAGCAGTTTCACTCACAATTCGACCCGCCTCGCGAACTTCTCCCCCATCGCCAACGGCACGATCGAGGGCATCCTGGAGGTGACCAATACATCCACCAGTCCGTATTCGTTTGTGAACACCACCTATGATTTCGATATCGGTGGGCCGATCTTGGGACGGGGCGGCAATCCCATCAGCATCGACGGGGCCAATCTGACGCCGGTTATCCTGTCGCAGACGATCAAGAAACCCGGCACAGACGTCGCGGACGTGCCCGAGCCGGCCGCGTTGGGCCTCCTGCTGGCCGGCCTCGCCCCATTGCTCTGGCGGACCCGCCGCCGGGCCGGGCATCGCGTCGCCGTGGCGGCGTAAGGCGATCTGGAAGGGGGACATTCGTCTTTTCTGAATTGCCGGCTCGGCGCCATGGACTCTCGGATCAGGTCCGAGAGTGACGGCTGGGGATGCCGCCGAATAATCGCACCATTGTCATGCTCGGACTTGATCCGAGCATCCATCCACAAGCTGCCCAAGCCCTCAAACAGATTGTCTCGAGTCTTGCGGCTCGCCCTACCGTTCCGGCATCCCGTCGGATTTGGGCAACTCCGGGTGCATCAGGTCCCACGGCTGGGCGCTTTTGACGAAGAGGTCGCGGCTCGGCTCATAGCCGCTCGGGTCGTCCAGGCTGCCGGCGTAAAGCACCATGGCGCCCCGTCCGGCCCCGTTCACCAAGAACAGCGGCGACCCGCAGGCGGAACAGAACGCCCGCCGCATGGCGTGCCCTTTGTCCGCCGTCCGCTCGTACCAGGCGGGCTCGCCTTTCTCCAACGCGAAGTCCGCCTCTTTCATCAGCACCGTCGGAAAATACGCGCTGCCCGTCGCCTGCTGGCAATGGCGGCAATGGCAGTTGCCCATGTAGCGCGGCGCGCCCGTGTAGGTGTAGCGGATCGCGCCACAGGCGCAGCCTCCGGAAAACGGAACGTCCATCATCAGCCTCCCTTGTGTGCTTCCAGCTTATCCCAATCGAAATCGATGCCATGCCCCGGCCGTTCCGGCGCGGTGGCGAAGCCGTCCGTCACCGTCAGCGGCTCGGCCATGAAGCGGTCCAGGCCGAAGGCGTGCCATTCCAGGTAGGCCGCGTTGGGCGCGGCGGCCAGCAGGTGGACATGCAAATCGTGGGCGCCGTGGGAAATCACGGGCAGACCGTGCGCCTCGGCCAACCTGGCCACTTTCATGAACGGCGTGATGCCGCCGCAGGTGGTCAGGTCCGGTTCCGGGAAGTCGACGCCGCCGGCCGCGATCAGCGCGGTGAACTCCGCCAGGGTGTGAAGGTTTTCGCCCGCCGCCAGCGGCACGCCGCCCGCCGCGCGTAAATGCGCATAGCCCGCGATATTGTCGGGCGAAATCGGTTCTTCCAGCCAGACCAGGTCGAAGGGCTTCAGCATCGCCATCGCGCGCATCGCCTCGTCCACGCGCCAGGCTTCGTTGGCGTCCGCCATCATCTCGATATCGTCGGCCAAGTGCTCGCGCATTGCCTGGACTCGGGCGATGTCCTCGGCCAGGGTCGGGCGGCCAAGCCGCATCTTGACCGAGCGGAAGCCCTGCTCGACGCTCCGGCTCGCCCCCTCCAACAGTCTGTCGACCGGAAAGTTCAGGTCGATGTTGCCGGCATAGGCTTTGACTTTCGGGTCGTAGCCGCCCAGCAGGCGCCAGAGCGGCTGGCCAAGCCGGTTGCTCTTGAGATCCCAGAGCGCCACGTCCACCGCGGCCAGCGCGAACGACACCGGCCCGCCGCGACCGGCATAGTGGTGGCCTCGATACATCCGTCGCCACAGCCACTCGATCCGGTCCGCGTCCTCGCCGGTCACCGCCTCGCGGAAGGGCAGGTCGGCAATCGCCGCGACCGACGCGCCCTGCCCTTCATGCAGCACGGTATAGCCGCAGCCGCTCGTCCCTTCGGAATCGGTGATCCGCACCGCGACCATGTCGAAAGCCGTCATTACCCCGGCGGCCGACGCTTCCATCGGCACCGGCAGCGGCAGGCGGTAGAGATCGGTGCGCATCTCGGCGATCGTCGGCATGGCGGGCTCCCTTAAACGGCGTGTTGTCGTTGAGGCGAGGATAGCGCTGGCCGGCGCGAGCCCGCAATCCGAGGGTCCATGGTGTCGCTCGCACAGACCCATCCGAAGACCGCCGTCATCGCGAGGGCCGGAGGCCCGTGGCGATCTCGAAAACACAGAGTCCAGCCTTCCGAGATTGCTTCGCGCCGCTCGCAATGACGAAACAACTGTTGCCAAACGCGTCGCTGCCTTACGAACCCTCAACCTGGTGCGGCCGCGGAATATTCGCCGGATCGTCGAAGTCCGTCTCGTCCCAATAGCCGACCGGGAATCCGCGGTTCTCGTCCTCGCCGACGGCTTCGTCGACGGACCGCCTGCTTACCGTGGTGCGCTGATGGCTGCGCAGCGCCCAGGCCAGCAGCCGTTCGCGCATCTCTGCGCGAATCTCGGCGTGGGCCGGGTCGTCGCCCAGGTCGCGAAATTCGGAAGGATCGTTTTCCAGGTCGAACAGCAGCGGGCGAAAGCCGAGCGGCGCGATGTATTTCCACCGCTTCGTCATCGCCATGAAGATAAGCGCGTCGTCGCTGTTTCGATCCGTGAACCGGCGCAGACCCATGGCGCCGTAGTCGTATTCGCTGAACACCGCGTCGCGCCAACTTTGCGGCTCCGCGCCGCGCAGGTGCGGCATCAGCGACCGCCCTTCCAGCCGGTCGACCATCTCCCCGCCCACCGCTTCGACGAACGTCGGCAGCAGATCGATCCCTTCGACCAGCGCGTCGCAGGTCGTGCCCCTGGTCCCGTCGGCAGCGGCGGACGGGTCGGCGACAATCAGGGGAATTCTGACGCACGGCTCGTGGAAGAAATCCTTCTCGCCCAACCAGTGGTCGCCCAGATAGTCGCCGTGGTCGGACGTGAACACCACCAGCGTGTCGTTTAACAGGCCGCGTCTCTCAAGATCTGCCAGAACGACGCCGATATGGTCGTCGATCTGTTTGATCAGGCCCATATAGACCGGAATCACGTGCCGCCTGACATCGTCTCGGGCGAAGCTCCGGCTTGCCTTCCGTTCCGTCATGAATAGCCGCAGCAGCGGATGCGGATCGACGCGCTCGTCGTCGTGGCGGATCGGCGCAACCACGTCTTCGGCGGAATACATCGCGTGATACGGCGCCGGCGCCACGTAGGGCCAATGCGGTTTGATGTAACTCAGGTGCAGGCACCAGGGTTGGTCGCCGGCCTCCGCGATAAAATCCCGGGCATGTTGCGTGGTCACTGCCGTCTCGGACGCGTCCTCGTCGATACGCGCGGGTTTTTCCGCGTCCTTCATCAGCCAGCCGCTCAGCGGCGTACCGTCCGCGTCCTCGGCCGAATTGGCCCACCAGTGCCACGGATTGGCGCCGCCGTAACCGCGCGCCGCCAGCGCCCTATTATAAGTACCGGTTTGCCAGTTGGCTTCGGTATGAACGCCGTCGTCGCGAAAGACGACGTCGAAACCGCATTCGGCGACCGCCGCGCCGATCGTGCTGTGCGGATCGACGCCCAGCCGCGCCATGCCTTCCCGGTCCGCCGCCATGTGCGTCTTTCCACACAGAACGGGGCGCACGCCAAGTGGCCTTAGGTAGTCGCCGATGTTGCGTTCATTCACGTTCAGCGGCGCGCCGTTCATGGTCGAACCGTGCGACGACACGTAGCGGCCGGTATAAAAAGACATCCTCGACGGACCGCAGACCGGCGATTGTACATACGCCCGAGTAAAGCGCACGCCCCGCGCGGCAAGGGCATCGATGTTCGGCGTGTCGATCGACGGATGTCCGTAACAGCCCAGATAGTCCCACCGAAGCTGGTCGCACATGATGAAAAGAATATTCTTCGGCACGGGTGTCCTCGGAAAAGTGGCCGGGGTCGCAAAGGTCGGACGTTTGCAGTGGCGACCGTAATCCCAGGCGGTGCGAACAGCCAGAGGGATATGCATGCGAGATACGTCTGGGAAGCGGAATCGTTCCGGTATCGCAACAGTACCGCAAACGCTTAGACTCCATGCATGGGCCTGCGTTTGTCAAGAAAAGGCTCAACATACATGCCGATCTACTACGCGGCTTCGAATAGCGGCTGTAGAGGGTAACAGTGAACTTTCGGAGCTTGCGGATGTTCGGCCGGGAACAACAATGCCGGAACCGAAATCAAACGGTATCCACCTCTTCTTTTTGGGTAGTTCGTCCGGCGCGGGCAGTCATGCCCATGTATCTTCGGCCAGCCTATTCATGTCGGTGCCCCGGCAGCAAATCTCCGTCCTCGGTTCATTGTAGGAGTCGGTCAGTAAACCGGCGCTGGCCAGGCCCGTCCTTTGACGGCTGTGCCCCAATCACATGGCCGGAAAATATTTAGCGAATGACTTAACGTTCTTTTAACTAACTTAATATTTATAGCAGTTTCCACGTGGCGTCCTATCGCCACAATCGTGTCTATGTATTTCGAGGAGACTACCGGATATGGCTGCGACACGTAAGGCGAAGACTGCCACTAAGTCGAAGCGATCGGCGGCTCTGCGGGTGACCAGTAAGACCCGCAGCGCAATCGCCCGGAAGAAACCGGCTGCCAAGCGGAAGCCGGCTGCGAAGAAGACCACGGCGCGGAAGACCACTGCTCGGAAGAGCCCGGCCCGGAAGACGACTGCCCGTAAGACCACGGCGCGGAAGACGACGGCTCGGAAGACCACCGCCCGTAAGAGCCCGGCTCGGAAGACGACCGCCCGCAAGACGACCGCTCGCAAGACGGTTGCCAAGAAGCGCGTCGTTCGTAAGAGCACGGCCAAGAAAACCACGGCGCGGAAGACGACCGCCCGTAAGCCGGCTGCTAAGAAGCGCGTCGTTCGCAAGACGACCGCCAAGAAGCGCCCGGTTCGGAAGACCGCCGCGAAGCGGACCACCGCCAAGAAGCGGGTTGTCCGTCGCCCGGCCGCGAAAAAGCGCGTCGTTCGTAAGACGACCGCCAAGAAGCGTCCGGTTCGCAAGACTGCCGCGAAGAAGCGGGTAGTCCGCAAGTCCACCGCTAAGAAGCGCGTCGTCCGCAAGACTGCGGCGAAGCGTCGTCCGGTCCGCAAGACGGCTGCCAAGAAGCGC
>JANQEE010000030.1 GCA_028278525.1 Minwuiaceae bacterium
CTTGATCTGGTCCATGCCCCAGACGCGCTGGCGGATGAACTCCTTGTCCTCCCAGCCGTTCTCGAAGATGTGCCAGAGGATGCCCCAGATCAGCGCCACGTCCGTGCCCGGCCGGAACCGGACATACTCGTCGGCATGCGCTGCCGTGCGGGTGAACCGCGGGTCGAGCACGATCAGCGGCGCGTTGTTCTGCTCCTTCGCCTTCAGCAGGTGCAGCAGCGACACCGGATGCGCTTCCGCCGGGTTGCCGCCGATCAGGAAGATCGCGCGGCTGTTGTGGATGTCGTTGTAGCTGTTGGTCATCGCGCCGTAGCCCCAGGTGTTCGCCACACCCGCGACCGTGGTCGAATGACAGATCCGCGCCTGGTGGTCGCCGTTGTTCGACCCCCAGAACGCATAGAACTTACGGAACAGATAAGCCTGCTCGTTGGAATGCTTGGCCGATCCCAGCCAGTAGATCGAATCCGGTCCCGACTGTTCGCGGATCTTCAGCATTTTGTCGCCGATTTCGTTGACGGCCTGTTCCCAGCTCAGTCGCTTCCACTTGCCGCCTTCCAGCTTCATCGGGTATTTCAGCCGCCGCTCGCCGTGGGCGTGCTCGCGCACCGACGCGCCCTTGGCGCAGTGGGCGCCCAGGTTGAACGGGCTGTCGAAGCCGGGCTCCTGGCCGACCCAGACGCCGTCCTGCACCTCGGCCATCACCGTGCAGCCGACCGAGCAGTGCGTGCAAACCGACTTCACTTCCTTGATCTTGCCAGCGCCCTGCGCTTGCGCCTTGGCCTTCTTGACCATGCCGCCCGATACGGTCGACGCCGCGGCAAGACCGCCGGCGGCGAGGCCCGAACGCGTTAAGAAAGTGCGCCTGTCGATGGCACCGCCGGTCAGTCCGGCCAGGGCTTTCGACAAACGGGGGCCTCTTGCAACCCCGTTGGCCTTTTTCCTAAGCATCTCGACACTCCCTAGTGATGTCGGTTTCGTATGTGTTCACAAAGTCCGTCTGCGTTAAGGCCTAGAACCTGGACAGCTCGTAGACCTTCTTCACATGCGCGGTTTCGCGGTAGCCGTCGCCCTCGGCGTGGTCCGCCTCGGCCGCGGTCGCTTCCTTCGTGCCGGCGACTGCCGCGGCGGCGCCCGCCAGGCTGCCGAGGCCGGCCATCTTCAGGAAGTCACGGCGTCCGGACGACTTTCCGTCCCGCTTGCTTTTCATGATCGTCACCTTCCTTGGCTTCGTTTCAGTCCATCATCGAAAACGCGGTCGCCTCGATGCCCATGAACAGCCGGCCGACCGTGCCGACCGGCCGATAGAGCGTCGCGGCTTTCGCCGTTTCCAGGTCTTCGAAGAAATGCGCCGCCCAGGGCTCCAGGTGGCGGTCGAAGAATTGCCGCTGTTCGGCCAGGTCCGCCGCCGCGCCGAATTCGCCCAATATCAGGCCGGCCATCATCTCGCAGACGGCGGCGATATGGTCTTCCGGCTCGTGCACGTCGTCGGCCCGCGCGATCCCCAGGCGCATCATATCCTGGCGCAGCTTGGCCAGCGGCTTCTCGTTCAGGAACCCGGTCAGGTAGAAAGACCCGAACGGCACCAGTTCGCCGCGCCCCATGCCGATAAAAAGTTCGTGATATTCCTCCGACGCGGCCTCCGCCGTCGTCGATCTGGCCGCCTCGGCGATTGCCGACAGCCCTTTGCCGAGGTCCGATTCGTCGCCCAGCAACGTGCGCAGCGTTTGCAGGAATGCCTCGTTCGGAGGCCCCGCCATCAACCGGGACAGGAACCTGTAATGGTCCGCGCGCAGCCGTTCCTCTTGCGAGGGGCTGCTTTCCAACGGCCGTTCCTCCCCGGATGGGATCAAGCGCTGTCCTCCTCAGGACCGGGTTCTCTGAACCCAGGTTCGCCCAACTTTTCGTTGGGTCGTTTTCGATGAAAAGTCTATGACACGGAATTAACCAAGTCTACATTGACTTGCAGATTGCGAGGGCAATTCGGGTGCCGCGGACGTCGCGGAATCTCAGGTTTTGTCGCTGTTTTCCTCTGTATCGTCGCGTGCTTCGTCGACGGACTGCCCGTCGTCCGCATCGCTCTCTTCCGCCGCGTCCTCGCTCTCTATGCCTGGTCCCTCCGCAACGGCGGCATGCTCTTCCGCGTCTTCCTGCTCCAGCCCCTTCTGATCGGCATGTTCCGCGTCGGTCAGCAGGCCTTTGCCGACGCGATAGGCCGTCTTCATGCCTTCGATCACGGTGCCGGCGTCGGTGAAGTCTTCGCCGTAATCGACCAGGCCGTCGACATTGGCCAGCACCGGGTCCAGCCGCCACAATCGGCGCAACGCCATGCGCCGCAGATCCTCGGGCACGCCGTCGCGCATGAACACCGAAAAATCCGATTCCGCGGTCAGCGTCTCGGGATCGGGCAAGGCCTCGATGTCGACGGGCTCTTCGGCTGTTTCCGCGTCTTCCGCTTCCGGGGGCGCCTGCTCGGGCAACACGCCCTCGCGCGCTTCCGCCTTGCGCCGCGACCACCGTTTCAGGACGCTTTCGTCTTCGTCGGTCATTGTCGCCGGTCCCCGGGCCGTCTGCCGAACGCCACGTCGTTCGGATCGTAGCGCTTGCGTTTGCGTTTCTTGAACGGCTCGTCCACGTGGTGCTTGTCGATAAAGTCCTGCACCCACGCGATCACCCCGTCCGGCATCGGCACCCCTTCGACCACATCCTCGCCGCTATCCAGGTAATCCTGCGCTTCGTACGGCGATGCGGTCACCAGAAAAGGTTCGACATCCCGCTCGCCGTCGTCGGGTTCCGTCAGCACGACATAGATAAGCGGCGGGTCGTTGGACAGGTTGGTCCGATACGCCTCGGTCTCGCGCCGATGCAGTTCCAGCGGAAGGGTCGCGGCATGGTACCGCGTCCAGCGTTGCCCGGCGCCGATCTCCTTCCAGTCGGAGACCGGCCCGGCCCCGGCGATCACGCTGACCGGCCGCCACGCATGGTCCTGCCACGGATGGTCGATCTCGCGGCGTTCAACGACCACGCCAAGTGGCAAGCTGCGGCTTCTCTCGGTCAATCCTGTCCTCCCGTGCGGGACCATGCGCCTTCTTCGGCGATAGACGAACTCAAACTGTATCACGAACTGGACAATCTTGACCGCCGGGCGGCATCATCCGAACAACCAAAAGGGGAAGGATCGGATCATGAAGTTTCTGCGCAATACGGCAATCGCCGTCGCCGCGGTCGCCGCAATGCTGGGCGCCGCCCAGGCCGGAGACCGCCATATCGTCGTCGCCTCCACCACGTCGACAGAGAACTCCGGGTTGTTTTCGCACATTCTGCCGATGTTCGAGGCGGCGACCGGGATCGAGGCGCGCGTCGTCGCCGTCGGTACCGGCCAGGCGATCCGGATCGCGGAACGCGGTGACGCCGATGTGCTGTTCGTGCATGACGCGCCGTCCGAAAAACGCTTCGTCGACGCCGGCTTCGGCGTAGACCGTCGGGAGGTGATGTACAACGACTTCGTGATCGTCGGTCCCGTCGCCGATCCGGCCGGTATCGGCGGCGCCTCTCTCGCTTCCGCCGCGTTCGGCATGATCGCCGAGGCGTCGGCGCCCTTCGTCTCCCGTGGCGACGACAGCGGCACCAACAAGGCGGAACTCCGGATCTGGCAGGCGGCCGGCGTCGACGCCCAGGCGGCCTCCGGCGGCTGGTACCGCGAAATCGGCGCCGGCATGGGCGCCGCGCTCAACACCGCCGCCGCGTCCGACGCCTACACGCTCAGCGACCGCGGCACCTGGCTTGCCTTCCGCAACAAGCGCAACCTGAAGATCCTGGTCGAGGGCGATCCCGGGCTGTTCAATCAGTACGGCGTCATCCTGGTCAATCCGGAGCGTCACGCCCACGTCAAGGCGGCGGACGGCAAGGCCTTCATCGACTGGATCACGTCTGAGGCCGGCCAGCAGGCGATCGCCGATTACAAGATCGGCGGCGACCAGTTGTTCTTCCCCAACGCCAAGGCGCCGAACTCCTAACCGCTTCGTGAGGCGATCAGCCTGTGCAATCCGAGCCGAGTGTGGCAGCATCGATTCCTTGATGGACCGCCTTTGACAGGCGGCTTCAGGGAATCGGTGTATGAGATTGAATGGAAAGAAGGTTTTGGTCTGCGATTGCGAGCGCACGATGGCGCTCGACGGCGAGGCGCTGGCCAAGGCCTGCGGCGCCGGCGTATCCTCGCCGGTCAATACCCAGCTCTGCCGCGCCCAGATCGACAACTTCCGCGCCGCGGCCGCCGACGGCGAGACGCTGCTCGTCGCCTGCACCCAGGAAGCGCCCCTGTTCCGCGAAACCCTGGAGGAGATGGCGGACCCGCCGGCCGCGGTCTTCACCAACATCCGAGAGCGGGCAGGGTGGTCCGAACGGGGCGGGGACGCCATACCGAAGATGGCGGCGCTGCTCGCCGAAGCCGCGCTCGACATACCGCCGGCGCCGACCGTCACTCTGAAGTCGGAAGGGGTCTGCCTGGTCTATGGCCGGGACGACATGGCGATTGAAATCGCCCGCCAGTTGGCCGGCCGGCTCGACGTCACCGTGCTGCTCACCCAGCCGGCCGACGTACCGCCGCCGCGCATCGCTGATGTGCCGGTCTTCCAGGGCACCATTGCCGCGGCTCAAGGGCATCTCGGCGCCTTCGAAATCGTCGTCAACGACTATGCGCCGGCCATCGTCTCCTCGCGCGGTTCCCTGGTGTTCGATCTGGCGCGGAACGGCGCCAGTTCCCGCTGCGACCTGATTCTCGATCTGACCGGCGGCGCGCCGCTGTTCCCCGCCCCGGAAAAGCGCGACGGTTATTTCAATCCGGATCCGGGCAATCCTGCGGCGGTGCAGCGCGCCCTGTTCGACCTGACCGACCTGGTCGGCGAGTTCGAAAAGCCCCGCTACGTGGATTTCAACGCCGACCTCTGCGCCCATTCGCGCAGCGGGCTTACCGGCTGCACCCGCTGTCTCGACACCTGCCCGGCCGCGGCGATCCAGCCGGACGGCGACGTGGTCAGCATCGACCCGCATCTCTGCGGCGGCTGCGGCGGCTGCAACAGCGTCTGCCCGACCGGCGCCGCGGCCTACGCCATGCCGCCGACGGTCAGCCTGGTCGAACGCCTCGACGTGCTGCTCTCCACCTTCGCCAGCGCCGGCGGCGCCGACCCGGTCCTGCTGGTGCACGACGAACGGCACGGCGACGAGTTGATTTCCCTTATCGCCCGCCACGGTCGCGGCCTGCCGGCGCATGTCCTGCCCTTCGCCGTCAACGAGGTGACCCAGGTCGGCCTCGATTTTCTCGCCGCCGCTTTGGCCAAGGGCGCGGCCGAAATCGTGCTGCTGCCGCCGCCGAACCGCCATGACGAACTGGACGGCCTGACCCAGCAGGTCGCACTGGCGAACACGGTACTGACGGGCCTCGGCTTCGGCATAGGCCGGGTCACCGTGATGGTCGAAACCGACCCGGAGGTCCTGGAACAATCCCTCTATACATCCGACCGTATGGAAGCGCCGAAACCCGCGCCGTTCCAGCCGGCCGAAGCGAAGCGCACCCTACTGCGCCAGTCGCTCGATCATCTGCACGCCGTCGCGCCGCAACCGGTGGATCGGCTGTTCCTGCCGGAAGGCGCGCCGTTCGGCGCCGTCAACGTCGATGTCGACGGCTGCACGCTCTGCCTCGCCTGCGTCGGCGCCTGCCCGACGGGGGCGATGCAGGACAATCCCGACATGCCGCAGCTCCGCTTCCAGGAAGACGCCTGCGTGCAATGCGGCCTCTGCAAGGCGACCTGCCCGGAAAAGGTGATCGACCTGGAACCGCGCCTCGATTTCTCGGGCGAAGCGCGCACGGCGCGCGTCGTCAAGCAGGAGGAGCCATTCCACTGCGTCCGCTGCGGCGCGCCGTTCGGCACCAAGTCGTCGATCGAACGCATCGTTGCCCAGTTGGCCGACAAGCATGCCATGTTCCAAAGCGGCGACGCGATCGAGCGGATCAAGATGTGCCAGGACTGCCGCGTCATCGCCCAGTTCGAAAACGTCGACGACCCCTTCGCCGCCGGCCCGCGCCCGACCGTCCGCACCACCGACGACTACCTCCGAGAACGCGAGGAAATCGAAGAAGCCCGCACCCGCTTCAAGGCCGGCCAGTCCGACCCGGACGGGGAAGAGGGCAAAGGCTCGGCCTGAAGAGCGTTGTCATCGCGAGGCGCGCAGCGCCGCGGCGATCTGGAAAACACAGAGCCTGGCGTGACGAGATTGCTTCGCGGCGCTCGCAATGACATCGAAGTTCTGGACGGGCCGTGCGTGTGGCGCCATGGACCCTCGGATCAAGTCCGAGGGTGACGGTTTTGGGAGCGTGAGACCTAAGCTCTACTATCATACTCGGGCTTGACCCGAGTATCCATGGTACGGAAGGCGCAACATCGGCGGGTTGTGCCTGATCCGCTCAAACCGAGTTGATGAAAGCATTGCAACGACATTACTGCCTCATACCCGGCAACGGCGGCGGCCCCGCCGACCCGCCGGTCTGGTCCCGACACAGTGCCTCGGCCCGGCCGCGGAAAAGCGCCGCCTGCGCCTCCTCGACCACCCCGTCCTTCAGCATCTTATCGATATGCGCCCCGCGCTCGCCGACGCAGGCCAGAAAAGCCGCTTCCTCCGCCGATTGCACGGGCGCGTCCGCGGCCGGCCATAGCTGCTCGCGATGCAGATAGGCCAGCACGCTGGCGCTGCCGAGAAAGCACAGCAGCGCGATCGCCCGGGCGCCGGGCCCGTCGAGGAACGACCGCTCCGTTTTCGCCGCCACGCCCGCCGCTTACTCCAGCACGACCTTGCCGTCGATGGTGACGGTCAGGTCGACCTTGCCCACCTGCAGCGTAACGGTCGCGTCCAGCGTCTCGGACCCGCTTAAGCGCCCATCCGCCACCGCGTCGCGCACCGCCTTCTCGATTTCCCGCTGCGACGTCACCCCGACCGTCTTCAGAAACTTGCGAATGCTCATGTTGAACGCGTCTTCATTCATCGGTCTCTCTCCGTCTTACTCGTCATCGCGAGGCCCGAAGGGCCGCGGCGATCTGGAAAACATCGGGCACTACCGCTCGAGATTGCTTCGCTCCGCTCGCCACGACCAACGCCGCCTCACGCCGCCGCCGCGAGCGGCAGGTTGAACAGCAGGTTCTGCGGCTTCATCCGCACAACGCCGTCCTCGGTCATCGCCGCGCCCAGATAGACCGGCCGGCCGGCGATCTGCGGCATCATCGCGGTCGGGTCGCGGAACTCCAGCCGGAACAGCGAGATCAGCCGCGCCAGCCGGTCCTCGCCGACGTGCTTGCCTTCGTACAGATCGTTCAGGATGCCGGTCGCCTCGACCTCCAGCCCGACATGCCAGACCCAGCGCTCGTCCTTGATCGACTGCACCGGCTGCACCCGAACCGTCGCACCCAGCATATGCTCGACCCAGGCTTCCAGCACCCGGCAGAACGCGTCCAGGCCCGGTCGCGTGAAGGTCATGTCCAGCACCGTGTCGAATTTATCGCTGCGGTCCCAATAGATAGACCCGTTTTCCTCATACAGCACGTCAAGGTCGACCTGCCGCGTCGGCGTCTGGTTTTCGATCAGCAACTGACCCAATCCGCCCATCCCGCCGGTGGCCGCGTACATCTCGACGGTCTCCTCGTCGGCCATCAGGATCGCGCCGTCGCGCAGCGTCACCTTCTGGCTGCGGAACAGGACCTCCGCCGCCCGCGGCCGGAGCGGGTCGTCGCAGTCCTCCAGAATGTTGCGCAGGATCGCGTGCGCCAGCTGGTCCAGGAACAGCGGCGGCACGGTAATCCCGCCCTCGCCAAACAGGCTCAGATAGGCCGCCTCGATCGTGCCGTGCGCCAGCAGGTGGTCGCGGAACCGCAGGATATGCTGATAGTTTTCCCGCGCGTCCGGGTCGGCCAGCCTGGCCAGCATCCCGTTTGTGACCGTCATGGTGGGATCGGCCAGCAGGTCGGCGTGCAGCGCCCGTTCCGCATCGCACGACTCGTCCACCGGCGCGACCTCGGGCCGGTGAAAATACGCTCGCACGAAATCGGGCGTCACGCCAAGCCGGCCGTTGTCGTCGCGCGTCAGCAGCCGATAGCCGGATGACAGCCAGAAATCAGGGCGCGCTTCGCTCATTCCTCATCCTCGACGATCTCCCAGATCTTGGTATGCACCGGTTCCGGCCGCCGCTCGATCGCGTGAAACCGCTCGACAATGCCATCCTCGCCGAATTCGCGGCTGACCGACAGCAATGTATTGGCCGGCTTGTCGCAGAGGCTGGCGGCGAACGCCGCTTCCGCCTCCGCCGCCGGCCTGGCCGCGGCCCGGTCCGGCGCGCCGTACTGCGCGACGAAGTGGTCGGCCAGCGCGTCGATCACCGCCTGGTATTCCGTTTCGTCGATCTCGGCGACCGAAACGAAGGTCGACCGGCCGAAACTGCCGGTGCCGAGAAAGCCGTTGGCGAAAGCTTGCCGCGCTTTGCCGGAAAGCGTTTCCGGATCGGCGTTCGAGAAGGCGAAGGCGCCGGACACCGCCCATTCGTCCGGCGCGGCGGCATGATCGAACACCTTCGCGTCGGAGGCGTCGAACCGGATCGTTTTCGGAAACCGCATCGCGTCTTCTTAAAGCGACCAGGTCGGCGCTTTCAATGCCTGAAGCAGATCCAGGCGCTCCGCCCGGCCATCCGTCTCCAGCAGCAGCGCGCCGGTCTCGTCGATTCCCGTCGATATGCCGGCATGCAACGCGCCGCCGAGGTCAAGCGCCACCGGCTCGCCGATGTTGGAGGCCCGCGTGTTCCAGGCGCCGCGCACCGGGCCGAAGCCGTCGTCCTGCCAGCGGTTGAGCCAGTACAGAAAGTGCCGCCCGAAACTCTCGAGGAACTGCCGCGCGGTCACCTCGCCGCAGCCTTCCTCGAACAGGCTGGTGCGGTTGACCGCGCGGCCTGGGGAGGCGTCGGCCGGGTCGCCGGCGACCGCCAGGCTGGCGGCGACGGTTATCCATTCGGGTACGGCGTCCGCATTGCCGCTGCCGCCGGCCGCCAGCCGGATACCGCCGGCCGTCGCCCCATTCACGTCGATCCGGTCCGGCCAGCCATAGGTCACCGCGACCGCCGGCGGCACCAGCGCGCCCAGCGCTTCGCCGATCCCCAACATTGCGACCGAACCGACCAGGCAGCATGTTCGCAACGGCTGGTCCGGGGCCAGCACGACCGCGCATTCCGCCCGGTCGGTCCGGCTCGACCAAACGAATGTTCCGTCCGCATCCCCGGTCGACGCCGCGTCGCGGGCATAGGCGAACGGGTCTTGCTCCGGGCCGATTTCGGCCGGCCGGTATATCGGCGGCAGGCTCAGCATGGGCGTTCAGCGGACACTTACCCGGCTCCCATTATGCATTAGTTTTGCTACACTGTAGCTGAAATCTTCTCGGTTGTAGTGTCTGTTTATCAGCCACATATGGCACGTAAATGACCCAGCCGGCGACCGGGAGCAAAGCACTCCCCGGATCGCACCGGATTAGGAGATTTCACATGTCTTACGTTCATACCAGGGCCGCCGGCCTCGGCGACAGCGTCGGGTCCGGCGGCCTTAGAAGCCTCTCTGTCGCGGTCGCGGTTTTCGCCCTGATCGCCTTGACGGCGCTGCTTGCCGGCAGGCCGGTGGACACGGTGGATCCACGGTCGGTTGAGGAGGCCAGGCTATCCACGTCCGAGACCGACACCCGGCCCGAATTCGATGGGCGGGGTAAGTGGGGCGGCTACGCCCGCTAAGGGCGAAAGATCGGAAATCCGGCAGCCACAGGCATGGCTGCCGGTTTCCTTATCCTTAGGTTCCAACGTGATCGACGGCGAACTTCTTGATCTCGCCGCTCTTCAGCCGCCCCCAGTAGGAGTCGAGTTCCTTTTTCACCACCGGGAACAGGATGTAGAGGCCGACGATGTTGGCCACCGCCATGGCGAAGATCGCGGAGTCGGAGAAATCGACCACCGGGCCGAGGTTCATCGACGCGCCGATCACCACGAAGATGCAGAAGATCACCTTGAACACCAGGTCCATGGTGCGGTTCTCGCCGAACAGGTAGGTCCAGCATTTCGCCCCGTAATACGACCATGACAGCATGGTCGAGAAGGCGAACAGCAGCACCGCAACCGCCAGGATATACGGGAACCACGAGAACGCGCTCTCGAACGCCAGCGACGTCAGTTCCACCCCGCTCATCCCGCCACCGGCCGTATAGGTGCCGGTGATCACGATCACCAAAGCGGTCATGGTGCAGATCACCACCGTGTCGATGAACGGCTCGTGCAGCGCCACCAGCCCTTCGGTGATCGGCTCTTTGGTCCGCACCGCGGAGTGGGCGATGGACGCCGAACCGACGCCCGCCTCGTTGGAGAAGGCGGCCCGCTTGAAGCCCTGGATCAGCGCGCCGATTGCCCCGCCGGCCACGCCCTCGGGGCTGAACGCGCCGGTGAAGATGGCGACGAACGCGCCCGGCACCTTGTCGATATTGAACAGGATGATGATGATCGCCGCGGTGCAATAGACCACCGCCATGAACGGCACCACTTTCTCGGTCACCTTGGCGATCGACTTGATGCCGCCGATGATCACGGCGCCGACCAGGAACGCCACCACCAGGCCGAACAGCCAGCCCTTGTCGGCCATGAAGCTGCCTTCGCCGCCGGTCACGTTGACGAACTGCTGGAACGACTGGTTGGCCTGGAACATGTTGCCGCCGCCAAGCGCGCCGGCGATGCAGCAGATCGCGAAGAACACGGCCAGGAACTTGCCCAGCCCCGCCATGTTCTTTTCGGCCAGGCCCTTGCTCATGTAATACATCGGCCCGCCGGAGACCGTGCCATCGGCATATTCGTTGCGGTACTTCACGCCCAATGTGCATTCGGCGAACTTCAGCGACATGCCCATCAGGCCGGCGAGGATCATCCAGAAGGTGGCGCCCGGCCCGCCGATGGAAATCGCGATTGCGACCCCGGCGATGTTGCCGAGTCCGACCGTGCCGGACAGCGCCGTCGCCAAGGCCTGGAAGTGGGAGACCTCGCCCGCGTCCTTCGGGTTCGAATAGTCGCCCTTGATCAGGTCGACCGCGTGGCCGAACGCGCGGAAGCTGATGAAGTTGAAGTAGAAAGTCGCGATCGCCGCCGCGACCACCAACCACACCACGATCAGCGGCAGTTGGGCGCCCAGCACGGGCACCGAATAGAAAACGACGCTGACGATGGCGTTTGAGACCGGCGCAATCGCCGTGTTGATCGCTTCGTCGATGCCGCCGGCTTCCTGCGCGAGGCAGGCCGGGGCCCACAATGCGGCCGTCAATCCGGCAAGGAACGATTTTCTCATGGAACTCTCCCTCATTACTTTGCTTGCGAACCCGTCGATGACGGATTCGCCCGCCGGGTCTGTGCCCGGCTGTTCGACGGTCGGACGGCGCGTTAAGGAATGACGGTGACGGGCACCGGCGAGATCTGCACCAGGCTGCCGGCGACGCTGCCGAACAGCATCGCCTTCAGTTTCGAGGTGCCGAGCCGGCCGATGAAGATCTGGCTGGCCTTATGCTCCCGCGCCAGTTGGCTCAACACATCCGCCGCGTGGCCGTGCCGGACCACGGCCTCCGTCTCCACGCCGGCCTGTTTCAGCGATGCGATGACGGGCTGCAGCACCTCCGTGTCGGCGCGCGAAATCTCTTCCTCGCGCCGCTTGTGCCGCTCCTCGTTTTCCTGCGGTGTGTTGAAGCTGTACGGCGACCACTCGATGACATAGGCCACCACAAGTTTCGCCTTGCTGTCTTTTGCATGTTTGGCGGCGAAATTCACCGCCCGCGCGCCGCCGTCGCTACCGTCGACGCCGACCAGTAAAGTATCTGGCATTGTACGCTCCCCGAATTGTCGGCGGAACGCGCCCTGATTTCTCCGCCGGAGAATCAATGTTTTTACAATTACTGATAGAATGCTCGCACGGAATTTGGTTGTGGGCCAGAGATTACTTTTGCCGGACCAGGCGGTCAGCCGAGGATCAAGCTGACGATCAGCCAGAGGTAGAGCGGCATCGGCACGGCAATCCAGATCAGTATCAACGGCCAGAGGGGAAGTCGGTTCGCCATCCTTCGCTCCTATCCGAACAGGCCGAGCCGATAGGCGGCTTCCACCGCGTAGATCAGGGGGGAGCCGACGATCAACGCCAACTGCGCGGACCCGACCAGCGTCCGGCCGACCGCGTCCATGCGAGGTTGCGGCAGCCCTTCGCTGTCCCGCATCAGCCGGATGACCACGCCGCTGAACAGGATGACGAAGATCACCGCCATCGCTTCCGCCAGGAGTACCAGATAGGGCATGCCGGGGCCTCGTGCCTGTCTGCCGTCGCCGATCTTCTAAAGTAGTATTACAGATACTTGTTTATGAAATAGTGAATGCGGACCGGAAAATCAATATATTTGATACTTCTTTTTAGGAGGCGACGATGCGGCTCACCATGTACAGCGACTACGCGATGCGGGTGCTGATGTACCTCGCCCTCCGCCGGCCGGAGCTCTGCACGATTCAGGAAATCGCCGATGCCTACGGCATCTCGAAGAACCACCTGATGAAGGTGGCTTATCAGCTCGGTCTGTCCGGCTGGATAGAGACCGTACGCGGCCGGGGCGGCGGGCTGCGCCTGGCCCGCGATCCCGCGGATATGCGGCTCGGCGACGTCGTCCGCGCGACGGAAGAGGATTTTCGTCTGGTCGAATGCTTCGATCCGGAGACCGATACCTGCCGCATCACGCCCGCCTGCCGCCTGCAGGGCGTCCTGTACAAGGCCGGGCAGGCCTTCCTCGACGTCCTCGACGGCTACACCCTGGCCGATCTGGTCGATCGGCCAAGGGCGTTGGCGCGGCTGTTGGATATCCGGCCGGTGGCTGCCGGCGGCCGCTAGCCGTCGGCCGGTTCGAACAGCTTCGAGTCCGCGTAGAGTTCGATCGCACGTATCCGGTCGCCCTGGAACTCCAGCACGTCGCACATCGGAAACTTCGCCTGCATCGGCGCCGCGACGTCCAGAACGAACTGGTGCGCGACCCTTTCCCCGTCGACGATCAGCCGGGAGTTCGTGACGTCCGCATCGAAATTCAGCAGCATTTCCACGAAGGCGTCCGGATTGTCGACCGACATCGTCGGCCCGCGAAACGTGAAGTCGTCCGTCAGGGCGGACCGAATCCGTGCCGCGTCCTTTTTCATCGCGCCTTTGTAAAAGTCGTCGAACGCCCTGCGTCGCTCGGCGGGGAGTGTCGTGGCCATGGTTGCCTCCTTGGCGTTACTGCGTTTTGGAAAAAAGGCGGCTTAGCCGGTCGAATATGCCGTTCCAGCCTTCGGCGTGGTGTATGCCGGCCTCTTCCGACGGCAGTCGGTCATGGGTCAGGACGACTTCGGTCGCATCGCCCTTGTCGACGAACTGGATCAGCACCCGTGTCCGAACGTCGGCATGCGGGTAAGGCGGCTCCCAAATCCAGGAAAAGACAAGCTGATCGGGGCGCGCAATTTCTTCGTAGATGCCGCCGACAACCGGCTGCACGCCGTCCGGCATGGTGTAGCGCAGCCGAAACCGGCCCTCCGGCGCGAACTCGAACGTCAGCACCTCGACCGAGATATCCGGGCTCGGCGAAAACCATTGGGTCAATGCCTCCGACTTGCTGAACGCGTCGAATACGCTTTCGCGGCGCGCCCGTATCAGGCGGCGGACGGTGATCGTATGCATGGTTTCGGTCACGGGCTTTCCTTACGTTTCCTGGTGCCGGTCAGATAGTCGTCCAGCCGTTGCAGGGTGCCTTTCCAGAACGCTTCGTGTCTGGCGATCCAGTCCTCGGCTTCCTTCATCGGCGCCATCTCAATCCGGAATCGGTGCGTTCGGCCGTCGATCTCGCGCGTCACCAGCCCGGCTCGCTCCAGCACCTTCAGATGCTTGGATATCGTCGGCTGGGCCACGTCGAACGGCGCATGCAGCTCGTTCGCCGACCGTGGGCCTTCCGTGGCCAGCATCGACAGGATCTGCCGCCGCGTCTCGTCGCCCAGGGCATGAAACGTGTGATCCAGCGGGTGGTTATATTGTATAGCCATATGGCTATATATTGTCGTTATCACGGCATTGTCAACCCGGGGGCGGGACCGCCGCTTTTCCGTCCCTATATCCTTAAGCAGGATCTATCGGTGTTATCGCTCAAACGCGCAGGAGCTGGGACCATGCCGCGTGACTTCGACCCCGATGGCAAACGCCTGCCCATCAAGCTCGATTCCACGTCCAACGGCGAGTTCATGCCGGTGCCGTTGGATAAGACCAGCCGTCTGGCCAACCGCCTGGCGCAGGACCGGGCGGGCGAGAACGCGAAGCGCCTCGGCGTCGGCCGTCGCGCGTTCATGACGTCGGCCTGCGGCGCGGCCAGCACGCTGCTCGCCTTTAACGCGGCCAACGCCGTCGCCGGGCGTACCGGCGGTTATTTCGATCTCGACCAGGTCGCCGCCCTCGACCCGGAGATCGCCGAGAACCGCCTCGGTGGCCGAGAGTTCGTCTTCGACGTGCAGGGCCATTTCGTCGGCGAGCACGGGCTCGGCCGCACCGGCCTGGGCGGCTCGGACAAGTTCATCAAGGACATCTTCCTCGATTCCGACACGGACATGATGGTGCTGTCCTTCATCCCGTCGCGCCGCGAAAAGGAGTTCCTGACGATCCAGGAGGCGGACGAGACCCGCCGCATCATCGACGAGATGGCGGGCACCAAACGGCTTCTGATCCACGGCCGCGTCAATCCGAACCAGCCCGGCGACCTGGAAGACATGGACGAGTTGGCGGAGACCTGGGGCGTTTCGGCCTGGAAGTGCTACACCCAGTGGGGCCCGGACGGCAAAGGATTCTTCCTGTATGACGAGGATACCGGCCTCCGCATGATCGAGAAGGCGCGCGCCCTCGGCGTCAGGAACATCTGCATCCACAAGGGCCTGCCGTTCTCCCGGCGCTCCTACGAACACAGCCTGTCGACCGACATCGGCGTGGTCGCGAAGATGTTCCCGGACGTCAATTTCCTCGTCTACCACTCCGGCTTCATCACCGGCCAACCGGAAGGGCCGTACGATCCGGGCCGGGGCGAGGGCGTCGACGAACTGATTCGCTCGGTCGAGGAGAACGGGGTGCCGCGCAACGCGAACGTCTACGCCGAGCTCGGCAGCACCTGGCGCTTCGCCATGCGCAATCCGGAGATGGCCGCCCACATCGTCGGCAAGCTGCTCAAGCATATCGGCGAAGAGAACGTGCTCTACGGCTCCGACTGCATCTGGTACGGCTCGCCGCAGGACCAGATCCAGGGTCTCCGCGCTTTCCAGATCTCCGAGGACCTGCGCGAGAAACACGGCTACCCGGAAATCACGCCAAAGCTCCGCGCCCAAATCTTCGGCCTCAACGCCGCCCGGGTCTACGGCATCGACGTCGACGAAGTTCTGAAACGCGCCCGCCACGACCCGGTCGAACGCCGCCGCGCCGAATACCGCGAGAACCCCAACCCCCACTTCCAAACCTTCGGCCCCAAGACCCGCCGCGAGTTCCTCGCTAATCTCAAGGCGAGGGGCGGGACCCCGGTCTGACTACTGCGAGATCGTCCCTCTCCCTCCGCTTGCTGGGGGAGAGATTAGGTGAGGGGATATTCACGAAAGGGCATTGCTCCTGGCAAACCAGCGCAGAGGAACGTCCACGCAGAACTAGGCTCCGGACCCACTGAATCCGTTTGATCCCATTTCACAGGGAATGGCAAATTCTCGACAGAATTGGTCATTGCCGCCTAGATGCTCAAACCAATCGCTTGGCTGATTTTCTTGCCAGCGTTCACTGCCTGGTATGTCGGAAATGGGGAACGCTGGGAAACATCTATTTCGCGCTTGAGCCACGCCTGTTGTTCCAGAACGCATAATGATTTGGATAAGGCGCGATCCGTGATCGCTCCTAGTCCGGATTTGATGATCGAAAAGCGTTTCGGTGACTCCGTTACGGCTAGAATGGGCACTGCCCAACTCCGCTTTATTATGGCGAACGCGTCGTCGTCGGGCACAATCTCCACAATCCTGCTTGCCATTGCGGCAACCAACACTCCTGTGTGGGTCAACCGAAACTCCGGCCGCAATGGATGGCCATGACCTGGGTTTTTCTCAAGCAATCCAAGTTGAACCAGATGATCCAGGCTCGATGCAAACGAGGTGCGGCTTGCTTTGGTCGCCGCTATCAATGGAGCCTGCCGGCCCGGGACGCCAGAATGCAAAAGGGCCAGAATTTTCAACGACCAGGCTTTGGACGTGAGGTTGACAAGCAGTGTTATATCCATAAAGTATAGTTACTATACTTTTGCTCCATGAGGAAGCATTATGCCGGTAGTTTCTTTGGACACCACAATCACTTTGGCTCTTTCAGTTCGTGACAGGCATGCAAGTGCTGATTGGTACGAAAAAAACCTTGGTTTCCAACTGCTCGTTCATATCGACGAAGCCGGTTGGAGCGAGATGCAGACCAATACTGAAGGCGTCACTCTGGGATTGGGCGAACAATCGGAACCCACACCCGGCAACACTGTTCCCGTGTTTGGCGTGGCAGACATCGCGGTTGCGCGCGCAGCATTGGAAAATGTTGGTGTGAAATTTGACGGAGAAACCGAAACCATCGAGGGGATGGTCAGCACCGCAACATTCTATGATCCAGACGGCAATGCCCTCATGCTGGCTCAAGACCTTTCGAAATAAGCAGGATCTCACCCAACCCCTTCCCCTGAAGGGGGAGAGGGCAAGCCGAACTTCTAGATCGCCCGGCCCCGCTCGATCAGCGTTCGGATCGTGCTCAGAAACCGGTCGCCGGCCGGCCCGACGGGACAGGCCCAGTAGTCCATCACCCCCTGACAGACCTCGAACAGCCTGGCCGAATCGCGTACGTCCTTGCCGCAGATCACGATGGCGCCGGTCCTGCCCATGGTGCGGAGATGCGAATGCAGCCAGGCGACGAAGCCGATCGCGCTCGGCCCGTCCTCCGCGAACCGGAAACAGACCACGGTAAACCGCCCGTCCTGCGGATCGCCCGCACCGGCCGGCACAAATTCGTGCCACCGCTCGCGGTCGCGCACGCAGGCAAGCGCGGCGGGGTCTGGCGCCGCGCCATCGTCCAGCGGCCGCCAAAGATACTCCTGTTCATGAAATTCGGTGTCCGCCGCGGCGATCACCTTGCAGAGCCGCGTTTCGAATTCCGCGTCCGTTTCGTCCACTTGCCGGTTCCTCCTTGGTTGGTCTTCCCGTCGATACGCCGACGGCATCGGCGCGGGTCATGAAGCAATTCTCGTCATGTGATAGAACAGGCGCAAATAGCAAACACGGCATCGGGGATCGCTATGAAACTGTTCGACAGCGCCTTCAGCCCGTTCGCGCGCAAGGTGCATCTGGTGCTTGAATACAAGGGGCTGCCGTTCGAGTCGGTCGACGGATTGCTCAAGGAAAACCACGACCAACTCCGGGAGGTGAACGGCCGGGTCGAGGTGCCGGTTCTGGTCGATCGGGGGCTCACCGTCGTCAACTCGTCCGATATCGTCGACTATCTGGAGTTCCGGTATCCCGAGAAACCGGTATACCCCGCCACGGCGGAAGGGCGGGTCAAGGCCCGCGCCTGGGAGCGCGCCGCGGACACATTGATCGATTCCATTCTGGTGGACATCTCCTATTGGGGCTGGGCCAACCGGCCGGACAGCATGCCGGACGGTCTGCTGGACGCGGCGCGGGCCGATCTGGCGCAGGTCTATGAGGCGCTCGATCGCGACCTGGCCGGCAACGACTTCGTCTGCGGCGACCTCTCGATCGCCGATTTCGCGCTCTTTCCGCAAATCTCTTCCGTGAAGGCGTTGGATGTTGCGTTCTCTCCGGACGACCATCCCAACATCGCCCGTTGGGCCTCCGCCATGCTTAGTCTGCCGCTCTGTGTTGATGACATTCGCCGTCTCCGGGAGTACCTGTCCCGCCTCGACGAAACGAGTGTCGAATTGAACCGCATCTTCTGGCGCGGCGACCGAATCGAATGGATACTCGCCAAGGGCTATCATGACTGGTTCTTCGGCGAGATCGAGGCCGGCCGGGTGATGTGGCCCGGCCTCGCCGTTCCCGCGCCGATCGCTTAAGGGATTGCGTCGTGAAGAAAACCAACAGGCGGTTCGAGAGCCCGGACGTCGCGGCGGTCTTCGATTCCTATCCGAAGGATACGAAGAAACCGCTGCTGCGCCTCCGCCAACTGATCTTCGAAACCGCGTCGTCGACCGTCGGCGTCGGCGATTTGCAGGAGACCCTTAAATGGGGCCAGCCGAGTTACCTCACGACAAAACCGAAGACCGGCAGCACGATCCGGATAGACCGCGTCAAAGGCGGGGAAGGGCGGTACGCCATGTACTTCCACTGTCAGACCAATCTGGTCTCCACCTTCCGGGAAATCTACCCGGAGGCGTTTTCCTTCGAAGGGAACAGAAGTATCGTCTTCGATGCGGGCGATAGCCTGCCGGAAGCGGAACTCCGCCACTGTATCTCCCTGGCTCTGACCTACCACCTTAGGAAAAAAGCGGCATGAACATACGCCCCGCCACACCGGAAGATCTTGAGGCGATCCGGAACTGCGCCGCCGCTTCCTATGCAATGTACATAGAGCGGATCGGCCGAGAGCCCGCCCCGATGGTCGCCGACTTCGCGACGCAGATATCCGAAGGCAAGGTCCATGTCGGCGTCGAGGAGTCGGGCGAGGTTTGCGGCTACGTCGTCTTCTATCCGCGCGGCGACAGCGTGCACCTGGAGAATGTCGCCATATCGCCCGATCATCAGGGCAGGGGATATGGCGGCCAACTGGTCGCCTTCGTGGAGCGGCAGGCTCGGGAGCGGGGCATTGCCACCGTCGACCTCTATACGAACGAGAAGATGACCGAGAATATTGCGCTCTATCCGCGCCTCGGTTACGAGGAAGTCGGCCGCTGGGAGGAAGACGGCTTCAATCGGGTCTTCTATCGAAAGTCCGTCGTCGGCCCGGCCTAACGCGCCGGGTTTTGATCGGAGTCAATGTCGGTCACAGCGCTATTTGCCAAACCGTCGGCAGCTTCCAACCGAACCGCGAGGAGTTTGCCGTGCCGACATTCGAACTGACGGACGTCGACGAGATGCCGTATCTGTATGCGGAACGCAGTTGCAGCATGGACCCGGGCGACATCGGCGCCACGATGGCCGGTGCGTTTCAAGAGGTCATGGCCTTCCTCCAGAGCCACGCCATTCAATCGACGGGCAAGGCGCTGTCCGTTTACTACACCTTCGATCCCAATCGCATGACGTTTCGGGCGGGCTTTTCCGTCTCGGCGGACGATGCCGCCAAGGCCGAGGGTGGGATCATGGCCGGCACGACGCCGGCGGGAAGGGTTCTGTCCTTCACCCATGTCGGGCCCTATGCCGGGCTTCGCGTGAGCTACGGCGAGATGATGGCGTTCATGGAAGCCAACAACCTGAAGATCGGCGCGCCGACCTGGGAAGTCTACGTCAACAGCCCCGAGACAGTGCCCGAGGACGAGCTTCGCACCGACGTTTTCGTCTCCCTGGCCTGACACGGTCGGCCTGCCGGGCCATTGCTTAACGCCTGATTTCGGCTAAAACCCTATCCGTCGGCAAGACGGAGACGGTTGCGTTCGATGCAGCGGATAAAGCAGGTCATCCTGATCCGCAAGGATCTGAAGATGCGGCGCGGCAAGGAGATCGCTCAAGGCTCGCACGCGTCGAACGCATTCCTGATCGATCGGATCGTCAACGGCTTCGGCGCCGGCGCGCTCGTCGTCATGACCCTGGACAAGGCGGAGAAAGCCTGGATCGAGAACGGCATGGCCAAGGTCTGCCTGCAGGTGACGTCCGAGGAGCAACTCGTCGAGTGCCATGTCAGGGCCCAGGCCCTCGGCCTCCGCAGCCATCTGATTCGGGACAGCGGCCGCACCGAGTTCGCCGGCGCCCCGACACTGACCGCCTGCGCCATCGGCCCGGACGATGCCGAGAAGATCGACCGGGTGACGGGCGACCTGGCGCTTTATTGAGGCCGCTGCAGCAGTAGAAAATGCCCGGCGAGGCCTGCCACCGTCAGCCCGGCCATGATCGACGCCGCCGGCAGCGCGGTGTCCGCATGGAAGACGCCGACCAGGAAGCTGGCACCGCTCGCGGCGGCGAGGTGCGCGGAGCCGGAGACGGCGGAGGCCGCGCTTTTCGGCAGGTCGCCGACATTGTCGAGCATCAGCAACGGCCCGGTCGCGTTCATCAGGCCGAGCCCCAGCGCGAACACCGTCATGCCCCCGATAACGCTGTAGAGCGACTCGAAGCCGCCGAGGACCGAGGCGGCCAATAGCGTCACCCCGCCCGTCGAGAAGACAAGGGAGATGCGTTGCAGCCGTCGGGTGTCGACAATCCCGCCCAGGCGGTTCGCGATCATGGCCCCGGCCACGGCCGCCAGGATGACCGTGCCGAACCAGAGTCCGTAATCCTCGGTGGCGACGCCGTAATGGTCGATCAGCAGGAACGGCCCGCTGGTGATGAAGGCGAACAGGACGCCGAAGTTGGCCGCCATCGGAAACAGGTAGGCCATCGCCGTTCGTTGCCTGAACGTCGCGCCGTAATTGCGCAGGATCGGCCGCCAGTGCAATGCGGTTCTCTCGCCGCGGGTCTCCGGCACGTTGCGCAAGACCAGCACGGCCACGCCCGCGGCGAAGGCGGCCAGCAGCCAGAAGTTGGCCCGCCAGCCGAAATAGACGAACACATAGCCGCCAATCAGCGGCCCGATAATCGGCGCGACGGCGACCGCCATGCCATGGAAACCGAGGATGCGCACGGCGCGGCCGCGGCCGTAGAGCTCATGGATCACCAACAGCACCACGACCGACGGCACGCTGCTCAGCAGGCCCTGCACCGCGCGTCCGGCGATCAGCGCTTCGATCGACGGCGCCAGGGCGCAGGCGGCGCTCGCTGCCGCGAACGTCGCCATGCCGAACACCAGCAGAGACCGGCGCCCGAACCGGTCGGCGAGCGGCCCATGCACCAGTTGCGCGATGGCGTAAGCCGCCAGGTTGACGCTCATGGTCAGCGTGGCGGCCTGCTCCGTGGTGTCCAGCAGGCTGGGCAGATGCGGCAGGCTCGGCGTGTACAGGTCGGTCGACAGCACGCTGACCCAGGTGCAGGCGACCAGGAAGACCGGCACCGACCAATGCGGATTTTCCGGGTGCGTCGTCATCCGGGCCGTCCTTCCCATGCCGATTGCGTTTCGCTGCCGGGTGTAGCCCATGGCCGCGACGTTGATAATCGCGTCCTCTTATGAAAGATTGTCCGTAAAAATAGGATAATAGCCATGCACGACCTGACGGCGATGCGCATCTTCGTGCGGGTGGCCGAAGCCGGCTCTTTCGCCGCCGCCGCCCGCGGCCTCGGCCTCTCCACGTCGGTGGTGAGCCATCACGTGGCCAAGCTGGAACGGTCGCTCGGCACCGCGTTGTTGCAGCGGACGACCCGGCGCATCGGCCTGACCGAAGCCGGGGGACGCTACCTGCCGCGCGCCAACGCCATCCTGGAGGAGTCCGACGCCCTGCTGCATGAGATGCAGGCCCTCGGCGCCTCGCCGTCGGGGCGGCTCCGCGTCTCCGTCCCGCCCGGCATCGCCGAAAGCCTTGCCGCGCCCGCCATCCTCGAATTCATGGACGATTACGACGGCATGACTGTCGCGCTCGACGTGACCGACCGTGTCGTCGATCTGGTCGCGGAAGGCTACGACGCGGCCATCCGCACCGGCGCGTTGACGGATTCCAGCGAGAAGGCGCGGCGGATCGCCGATCTCGCCTTCACCGTCTGCGCCAGCCCCGATTACATCGCGCGGCGCGGCGCACCGCTCAGGCCGGGCGACCTGGCCGGCCACGACATCGTGCATTGGTTCACGCGGAGCGGACGTTCGGTCTGGACGTTCGTGCGCGGCGACGACGCCGTCGACATAACCGTCACCGGCCGCCTGATCACCAACAGCATGCCGAGCCTGCTCGCGGCGACGAAAAGCGGCATGGGCATCGCCGCGCTGCCGGATTTCGCCGTCGGCCCGCCGCTCGCCGACGGCTCTCTCGTCTCTTTGCTCGGCGACTACACCGTGATCGGCCTGCCGATCTGGATTACCTGGCCGGTGAGTCGCATCGAGCCGCGCAAGCTCCGTCTGCTGATCGATCATCTGGTCGCGGCGTTCGACGCGCGGCGCCCCTGACGCAACGCCGCGTCCCCGCCACGGCCGGGTCGGTCAGTTCGATAGGTCCAGCGTGAATGCGCCCTTCAAATAAGTGCTGCCGCCCTTGTCGACCGGCTCGAGCCGGCGCCCAGCGAACTCTCCTTCGCCCGATGCTCCGGCGAACCGCCCGGTTCCGGAGAAGTCGTGAAGTTTGGCCTCGACCTCGAAGTCGCCGGTACTTGCCCTGCGTGCGTCTCCTTCGTAGGCGGCTTTGATCTCCGATCCGTCCTCGAAGCGCCACAGCGCATAACCGTGAAACTTGCCCGAGCCGTTCTCGAGATCGAACCAGCCATCGTAGCGATGCACGGCGATTTCATCTTCGGAGAATACTGCGATCCCGCGAAACGCCGCGATGCCGACGACATGGGTCGGCTGGTCGAGCACGGGCGCGCCGTGTGACGCGTTGACATGCATCACCGCCTGGTACGAAAGCGTGATCGTTTCCGCGTGCGCGCCCTGTATCGTCAGAACAGCCCAGATCAATCCCAAAATGGCGCGCTTCATACTTTCTTCCTTCCGGTCTTTTTGCGAGAAGCGTTATGTGTAGCGCGCATTCGAGGTCCGCGCACGCGGCCACATCCAGATCTTGCATACAATTAGTAAATTCTCTAATTTCCAATATAACGATGATCACACCGCTCAAAGCCCTGGCCAACGACCGGCGGCTCCAGATACTGGAGTGGCTGAAGCAGCCGACGCGACATTTCCCGCCGCAGGTCGATGGCGACCTGGAGCGCGACGGTGTCTGTGGCGTACTGATCGCCGAGAAGCTCGGCCTCAGCCAGCCGACGGTCAGCGCGCATATGAAGGCGCTGTCCCAGGCCGGGCTGGTCAAGGCGAAGCGGATCAAGCAATGGACGTTCTACAAGCGGGACGAGGCGCGCATCCGCGCCTTCAAGAAGGAACTCGCCAAACAGCTATAATGGGATCGGGCCGTCTTCCAACCGGCTCCAAGGAGGGGATCGAATGCATATCGGATTGATCGGCGGCATCGGGCCGGCCGCGACGGAGTTCTACTACAGAGGTTTGGTCCGTGCCCATGCCGCCGCCGACCGGGCGATGGAACTCACCATCGTGCATGCCGACATGAAACCGATGGTCCGCAACATGACCGAGAACCAGCCGGAACGTCAGGCGGACGCTTTCCTGCCTCTGGTCGAACGGCTGAAGGCGGCCGGTGCGGACATCGCCGCCGTCACCTCGATGACCGGGCATTTCTGCATCCAACAACTGGCGGCGATTTCGCCGCTGCCGCTCGCCAACGCTCTGCCCGAGATCGATGCCGCCATCGCCGGGCGGGGCCTGAAGAAAGTCGGCCTGCTCGGCACCCGCATGGTGATGGGCTCCCGGCTCTACGGCGAGATCCCGTCCGCCGAGATCGTCCTGCCCGAGGGCGAGCTGTATGACCAGACCCACGACAACTACATGGCGATCGCGACCTCCGGCGCGGTCACCGACGCCCAGCGCGACTTCTTCTTCTCCGTCGGCCGCGAGCTTTGCGAGAAGCAAGGCGCCGAGGCCGTCCTCGTCGGCGGCACCGACCTGTTCCTCGCCTTCGACGGCCACGATCCCGGCTTCTCGCTGATCGACTGCGCAGAGGTGCATATCGAGGCGCTGTACCGGTTGTCGGTCGGTGGGTCATAATCCGTTTCGGAGTGCAAACCTGTGACCAATGAAAACAGTGCGGCCGCGCGCTACGAAACTGTCCTAGACGCCGGCCCCGACGCGCCGTGGATGACGATGGTGCACGGCGTCTCGCAGGACCGGCGCGTCTTCTCCGCCCAGGTCACGGCGTTTCGCGGGCGGTTTCGCCTGCTGTTGATCGACCTGCCGGGCCACGGCCTTTCGACCGACATGCCCGGGCCCTACGGTCTGGCGGAATTCGCCTCGGCCATTCGGGCGACGTTCGGCGAAGCCGGTGTCGAGCGCACGCATTTCTGGGGCACCCACCTCGGCGCCGGCGCGGGCCTGCTGCTCGCCTGCCGCAAGCCGGATCTGTTTCTCTCTCTCATCCTGGAAGCGCCGGTCTTCCCCGGCCGGCCGTTGCCGGTGGTGTCAGGCATCCTCGCCCGCATCGCCGCCACCGCGACCGAGCAGGGCATGGACGCGGCGCGCCGCACCTGGTGGGAGGATGGCGCCTGGTTCGCCGCGATGCGCGACAACCCCGAATGCCGCGGCGAAGAACACCGCGCGATCATCGAGGATTTCCAGGGCCGGCCCTGGCTCGATGCCGGACTGGCGACCCGCCCGATCGATCCGATCGACGGCCTGCTCGCCGACTTGACGCTGCCGGTACTGATCTACAACGGCCAGCACGACGTGCCCGACTTCCTTCAGGCGGCCGACGCCCTGGAAGCGGCGCTCTCCGCCTGCGTCCGTAGGATCGTCCCGGACGCGGCGGGCTTTCCGTTCTGGGAGTACCCGGATCGGGTGAATGCCGAGGTTCGCCGCTTTCTCGGCTCGCTGCCGCCGGCTGATTGACGCTCTTGCCTGCGGTCATCCTTCGACAGGCTCAGGATGAGCCTCCCCTCGTCATTGCGAGCGAAGCGAAGCAATCTGGATAGGCAGTGCCCAGTCTTCCCGAGATCGCCACGGCGCTGCGCGCCTCGCGATGACGGGTTGGACCGATAGATTGCCGAGCTTTTCGAAGGCCGACCGCCGGTAAAAGCCACGGCGGGCCGGTTCACCGGCCCGCCGCGTCTCGCTTTACTTAGGACGAACCGCGTCGGCGGTGCCCTGGATGAAGGCGATGATCTTGTCGAGATCGCCTGTCGTCAGCTTGCCCTCGAAGCTCGGCATACCGCCCTCGATCAGGGCGCCGGCCAGCACGATGTCTTCCGCCTTCAGCAGCACTTCCTTGGCGCTGTAGCCGAGGTTGGGCACGTTGCCGCCGCTGTTGACGCCCGGCACGCCGTGGCAGAACAGGCAGTTGGAAACGTACAGGTCCGTGCCGTGCGGAACGTCGTCCGGGTCGTAGGGAATGCCGGCGACCAGTTCCGCGCCTTCCAGCATGACCATCTTCGGCATCTCGCCGGCGCCATCCACCTTGAAGGTGTAGACGCGGCCTGGGCCGACCCGGTCGGTCGCCCGCTGGGTCATGCCGTAGACGCCGCCCCAGCCGACGGCGATGGTCACGTACTGTTGGCCGTCGTGCTCCCAGGTCGCGGGCGCCGCGACCACGCCGGAGCCGACCGGCGTCTGCCACAGCACTTCGCCGTTACGCGCGTCGTAGGCGATGAAGCGTCCATCAGCCGTACCCTGGAACACCAGATTGCCGGCCGTGGTCAGCGTGCCGCCGTTCCACGGCGAGACGTATTCGGCCCGCCAGGCTTCCTTCTGCTTGACCGGGTCCCAGGCCAGCAGGTGGCCGAACGGCGTCGCCTGTGGCGCCACGGTGTTGAACAGGTAGCCGAGGTTCCAGCCAAGGCCTGACATGGGGCTGCCCGGCTTGTGCTTGTTCAGTTCCCAGGCGGTGTCGTCCTGCTGCACCAGTGGAATGCCTTGCGCCGGGATGTAGACCAGCCCGGTCTCCGGGTTGAAGCTCATCGGGTGCCAGTTATGCGCGCCGTAGGCCGACGGGATCGTCTCCCACGGTTTGGTGGCGGAACGCGCGCCCTCGGCCTCGATCGGCCGGCCGTTCTCGTCGTAGCCGGTCGCCCATGTCACGGTCACGAACGGTTCGGCGGAGATGAAGTCGCCGTTGGTCCGGTCGATCACATAGAAGAAGCCGTTCTTCGGCGCCTGCATCAGCACCTTGCGTTCCTGGCCCTCGATCTCCAGGTCGGCCAGGATGATGTGTTGCGTGGAGGTGTAATCCCAGGTGTCGCCCGGCGTGTGCTGGTAGTGCCACTTGTATTCGCCGGTATCCGGGTCCAGCGCCACGACGGAAGCGAGGTATAGATTGTCGCCGCCGGCGGGGCTGCGGATGTTGCGGTTCCACGGGCTGCCGTTGCCGGTGCCGACATACAGCAGGTTAAGCTCCGGATCGTAGGCCATCGCGTCCCAGATCGTGCCGCCGCCGCCGGCCTTCCACCATTCGCCGGCCGGGTCCCAGGTCTTGGCCGCCGCTTCCTGCGACGGGTCCTCGAACGGTTTCGACGGATCGCCCGGCACCGAGTACCAGCGCCAGATCATCTCGCCCGACTGCACGTCGTAGGCCGAGACGTAGCCGCGCACGCCGTATTCGGCGCCGCCGTTGCCGATAATGACCTTGCCGTTCACGACGCGGGGCGCGCCGGTGATGGTGTAGGACATCTCGCGGTTCTCGATGGTGTCCGCCTTCCAAAGCGGCTCGCCCGTCGCGGCGTCCAGCGCGTGCAGGTTGCCGTCGTAGGCGCCGACGAACACCTTGCCGCCGTGGATTGCGACGCCGCGGTTCACCACGTCGCAGCAGCCCTTATAGGCAAAGTCGCGCGGCACTTCCGGATCGTAGACCCAAAGCTTCTCGCCGGTCACGGCGTCCAGCGCGTGGACGACCGACCAGGATGCGGTGACGTACATGATGCCGTCGATCACGATCGGGGTGGCTTCGACGCCGCGGCGGGAATTCAGCCCATAGGTCCAGGCGACGCCCAGCTTGCCGACATTCTCGGTGTTGATGCTGTCCAGCCTGCTGAACCGCGTTTCCGCGTAGTCGAGGCCGTAGTTCAACCAGTTCCGCGTCGTTGCTGCGTTAGCGATGATCGCCTTGGTGTCGATCCCGGCCGTGGCTTCGCGGATCGATTGCGGCGTTAGTCCGTCTGCAGCCGCGCTACCCGCGACGCAAGCTAATAGTCCAGCCGTGATGGCCAAGCGTTTCATCGGCATCCTCCCTCATGTCGTCGCCTGTGGTTCGGCGATCGTGATTAGTGTTTGCAAGCGTAGGACGAAGAAGCCCGGATACTCAAGCGTCGGTTCTTCGTTCGGCCTGTCTAATCGTAAGACTAGATCGGCCGCGGGCGATTTTCCACTTCGAACGTTATGCAGCCTGTTGCCGGCTACTGCTCGCGATGGCCGCGGCGAAGGCCAGCAGGGCCAGAACCAGGATGCCGGTCAGTATCCAAAGCACGGCATCGTAGCCGCCGGTCCCGGACCAGATCGCCGCCGCCGCGGCCGGGGCCAGGGCGCGTCCGGCGGTGACGGGGCCGTTGATCGCGCCGTTGACGGCGCCGAACCCGGCGCGGCCGAGCAGTTCGGCAACCGCGTTGGCGCGCGCAATCGTCGCGATCCCGTTGCCGATGCCCAGGCAGACCGCGAACAGCGCGATTGTCCAAAACCCCTGCGGCCCGGCCAGCAGGACAATCAACCCGACCGCCGGAAGCCCAAGCGCCAGGCAGCCCGCCGCGAACAGCTTGGTGCCGGGGGCGATGATGACCACCAGGATACGCCCGGCCACCTGGGCCGGTCCGATCAACGCGATGGCGGAGACCGCAAGCGTCGGCGAATAGCCGCGCTCGCCCAGCATTGGCACGGAGTGGAAGGTAAGCGCCGACACCGCGAAGAAGCCGGCGGTGAACGCGACGGTCAGCCACCAGAATGCCGGCCGCCGGATCGCCGTCGCCATAACCGGCCCGGCCCGGCTGTCGGAAGCGGCCTCTGCCGCCGGCCTTCTTTCGCCGCTGAGCGACAGCCAGTGGATCGGCGCCGCCACCAGGACGTTCAGCGCGGCGAGGATTGTCAGCGCGTCGCGCCAGCCGAACGCCTCGATCAGCAGATGCGTAAGCGGTATGAATAGCGTACTGGCGAAACCGGCGATCAGCGTCATCGTGGCGATGCCGCGCTTGCTCAAGCCGCCGAGCGATCGGACCAACACAGCGAATGCCGGCTCGTACAGCGTTGCCGCCAGCACCAGGCCGAGGCCGATCCAAAGCGCGAAGAATTGCGCGGCCGTTTCCACGTGGGACCACGCCAGTAACAGCGCGCCGCCCAGCAGCGACGCACCGGTCATCAATAGGCGCGCATGGCCGCGGTCGATCAGCGCGCCGACCGGCAGGGAACAGACACCGGCGACCAGCAATCCTGCGGTCAGCGCGCCGGTGAGTTCCGTCCGCGCCAGTCCAAGCTCCGCCTCCATCGGCTCCAGGAACAGCGTGAAGCTGTAGTAGATCGACCCCCAGGAGATCAGTTGGACCAGCGAAAGCGGCCAGACCAGCCGGGCGAAACCCGGCCCCGGTGCGACGAGGGCGCGAAGCTCTTGCCGCGTCATTCAGTGCCGACGATCGAACTGCGCCGTTCCATCAGCACCACGTCGCGCCATTGGCCGGCCAGCGGACCGTGTTGCATTTTGCCGACCCGGTCGCGGATCCCGATTACCCTGAAGCCGACCCGCTCATGTAAGGCCATGCTGGCTTTGTTTTCCAGGAAGATCCCCGCCTGCAAGGTCCAGATCCCGGCCCGTTCCGACTCCGAGATAACCTGCTGCATCAGCCGCCGGCCAACCTTCAACCCGCGCGCCGCATTGCCAACATAGACGCTCACTTCCGCGACGCCGCGGTAGACCGGTCGTTTCGACACCGCGGTGAGCGCCGCCCAACCGAACATCGCGCCGGCCTTCATGGCGACGACGCGGCCCTCGGTCAAATGGCCGGCGTCCCAGCTATCCCAGTCGGGCGCGGCCGTTTCGAACGTCGCGTGCCCGGTATCGATCCCTTCCTGGTAGATCCGAAGCACGGCTGCTCTGTCGTCCGGCGTCATCGCCCGTATCGTCACTCTTTCCATGACTTCAGTGTCCATCGCCTTTTCCTCCGGCGCCAGCTTTCCTGTGATCATGTTCGTAAGATTAGATGTTCGATCTCCGGAAAGAAAATTGATAATAATTCTGTAGAAGATTATATTTTCTTATATGAAGCAGCTTCGCCCTTCGTTGGCCCGTCTCCGAGCGCTTCAGGCCGTCTGCCGCACCGGCAGTTTCTCAGAAGCGGCGCACGACCTGCTGCTTACCCAGCCGGCTGTCAGCGCCCAGATCCGCCAGTTGGAGGAGGAAACCGGCGTTTCCCTGGTCGAACGGATCGGCAAAACCGCCCGGGCGACGCCGGAAGGCGCGCGCCTCATCGCCTGCGCGGACCGGATCTTCCACGACCTCGACGGCACCTTGCAGGAACTGGCCGGCCTGCGGGGCGAGGTCACGGGCCGCCTGCTCATCGGCGCCGGCGGTACCGCGACCACCTATCTACTGCCGGATATCCTCGCCGACCTGGAACGGACTAATCCAAAGCTCGAGATCGGCGTGCTGACCGGCAACACGCCGGATCTCGCCCGGCAGTTGATCGACGCCTCGCTCGACATCGCGGTCCTGACCGCGCCGATCCCTGACGACCGTCTGGCCGAGGCGCCCTTCTACCGCGACCGCCTCGTTTGCATCGCCGCGGCGGACGAGGCTGTCGGCCGCTCCAGCATCCGCCGCCGTGATCTCGCCGGCCGCCGTCTCGTCCTGTTCGAACGCGGCGGCACCATCCGCAACGCCGTGGACGGCTGGCTGAAGCCGGAGCGGGGCGACGCCCCCGCGATCCTGGAGATCGGCAGCGCCGAGGCGCAGAAGAGTTTCGTCCGCGCCGGCTTCGGCTGGTCGATCATCTCCGAGATGTCGGTCGCGCGCGAGGCGGCTGAGGGGCTGTTACAGGTCCTGCCCCTGTCGCCGCCGCTGTCACGCCGGCTCGTCACCGTGTGGCGCCGCGACCGCGAAAACAACCCGGCGATCCGGGCCGCGCGCGCGACCCTCGGCCGCTTCGCCGAATGAACGGCACGCGCCGCCGGCGGTCTAAGTCTTCTTGGCGACGACGAACCGGGCCGGCGGCGGATAGATGCCGGTTTCGATGATCTCAAAGCCTTGTTTGGCGATCGCGTCGTCGATGTCGGCGTAGCTCAAAGTCTCGACAAAGGGCGCGTACCCGACTTTCTGCATCAGGTATATGAGAACGCCCAGCAGTCTGGTTTTCTCACGCAGACAAACCGTTTTCGAGATGAACAAACCGCCCGGCTTCAGCAGTTCCCTTATGCGCCGGATCGTGCCCTGCATGTCTTCCTGCAGATGCAGGAAACTGAAAGCCATGACCACGTCGAATGACCCGGCTTGCAACGTGCCGTCGAAAACGGTTCCGTGAACGAAGCTGACGTTGTCGACCTGCTGATCTCTGGCCTTACCTTTGGCGATCCCGACCATGTTGGACGAGATGTCGACGCCGGTGATCTGCTTCACGTTGCCGGCCAGCAGCAGCGCGGTCGACCCGGTGCCGCACCCGACCTCCAGCACGTTGTCGCTCTCCGACAGGTAGGTTCTGACTCTCTCCAGCGTCTTCTCGTACGCCGCCATGTTCTTGATCGGCGACTTGGCATACTTCTTCGCGTTCGAGTCCCAAAAATCTTCCGAACTGCGCATAACGCCCCCTTTGCAGACCTGAACCGCCACCCGCGGGTCGAGGCAGAGGTAAGAACTCTTGCGCGAATTTCGAGAGTTGACTTAATCCCCGTTTTATCGATGGCGGCGGCCCGATTCTTGACCGGGCTTATCCTGACCCCATCTCGCAGGTAGGCTGTCCGCCCACGGCAAACCGGAGATCCGATGAGCAACTATTCAGGCCAATGTCTGTGCGGCGCCGTTCGCTATGATATTCGCGGGCCGATAAGCGACATGCATGCCTGCCATTGCGGACAATGCCGCCGGCAGAGCGGCCATTTTGTGGTGGGTGGAAACGCCGCGCGCGCCGATTTCTCCCTGACCGAGTCGCGCGGCCTGAAATGGTACCGGTCTTCCGAATGGGCCCGGCGCGGCTTCTGCGCCGAGTGCGGGTCCGCGCTGTTCTGGGACGATGGCGGCGACAACATCGGCATCAACGCCGGCAGTCTGGACCAGCCCACCGGCCTCGCGCTCGAGAGTCACATCTTCGTCGACGACAAGGCGGACTATTACGACATCGCCGACAGCCTGCCCAAATACGCCGGCCCCGACCGGCCGCTGGAAGCGGAGTAGCTTGGCGGTCGGCGCCGTGCGCGCTTGACCGCCGGCGTCACTTTCCTGCAAGACGGAGGCGCTTCCCCCGGTCTTTATTACCGCTCTGGATGGAGTAGCGTGCGATGGATCTTTCGATAGCCGCGATGCTGTTCGCCGCCGGCATCGCCGGCGGCGTCGCCAATGCGATTGCCGGCGGCGCGTCGCTGGTCACCTTTCCCGCGATGCTGGCCGCCGGTCTGCCGCCGATCGTCGCCAACGCCTCCAACGCGGTTGCGGTCGTCCCCGGCCATCTGGTCGCCGCCATCGCCGACCGGGAATCGCTGGGGCCGCCCGACCGGGCCATGGCCGTCGCGGCGCTTGCCGTGTTCGTCGGCGGGGGTGCCGGCGCCGTCCTGTTGATGGTCACGCCCGAGACGTTGTTTATCCTGCTGGTCCCGGCGCTTGTCGGTCTCGCCACCGCCGTGTTCGCCTTCGCCAAACCGATCCAGCGCGGCGTCGCCCGCCTGGTCGGCGGGCAGGCCGCCCGGATGCCCCGCCTGCGCGCCGCGGTGTTGTTGCCGACCTGCGTCTACGGCGGCTATTTCGGCGCCGGTCTCGGCGTCATGCTGCTTGCCGTGCTCAGCATCACGGGGCGCGAAGACATCCGCGCCGCCAACGCGCTGAAGAACCTGCTGTCGACCGTCGTCAGCGCCATCGCCGTCAGTATCTTCGTCGTCAGAGGCGCGGTAAGCTGGCCGGAGGTTGCGGTCATGTTCGCCGGCGGCGCCGTCGGCGGCTATCTCGGCGGCCGCCTGATCAGGGTTCTGCCGGCCCGTGTGGTGCAGTCGGTGGTGGTGACCATCGGCTCTGTCATGACCGCGATTTACGCTTGGCGGTATTGGTTTTGAGGTAAGCCATGAGTTGGACATTGTTCGGCATGTTTCTGGTCGCCGGCGCGATCGTCGCGGCCGCGCCCGGCCCGACCGTTTTGCAGATCTTCGCCCATTCCATGAGCCGCGATCCCCGCCGCCCGGCCAGCCTGATCGCCGGCTCCATCTTCGCCAACACCCTGATGGTCGCCGCCACCGTGCTCGGCGTCAGCGCGCTGATCCTCGCCTCGCAGACGGCCTTTACGGTGCTGCGCTGGGCCGGCTCCGCCTACCTGATTTACCTCGGCATCCACTATTGGCGCATGCGGGTGGAATCCCTCTCCGCCGCGCGTCCGGCGACCGCCCGGCCGTACAAGGTGCTGTTCGTCCAGGCCGCGCTCACGTCGCTGACCAACCCCAAGGGCCTCGTCTTCTACGTCGCCTTCCTGCCGCAGTTCGTAGCACCCGGCGGCGACGCGCCGACGCAGCTCGCCATCCTCGGCGCGGCCTATATCGGTCTCTGTCTTGTCGCGGATGTCGGCTACGCTCTGGCCGGCAGCGCGTTTTCCGGCTTGTTGATGACCGAGCGCGCGGTCCGCATCCGCAACCGCCTGACCGGCACGGTCTTCATCGGCGCCGGCCTGTCGCTCTTGAGATACGAAAGGGCATGACCATGCAGCTTTACGCGGTTCGGCTTTTCGTCCGGCAATGGCCGGAAGCCTGCACCTTCTACGGCGACACCCTCGGCCTGCCCGAGCGTTTCCGCAACGACGAGATCGGCTGGGCCGAATACGACGTCGGCGGCCCCTGCTTCGGTGTCGAGCGGGTGCGCCCCGGCGACACCGAGGGCGAGGCGCTGGTCGGCCGCTTCGTCGGCGTCTCGCTCCGGGTCGACGATATCGACAGTGTCTACAAATCCCTGTCCGACAAGGGCGTGCTGTTCGTGGCGCCGCCGGAAAAGCAGGACTGGGGCGGTTCGCTCGCCCATTTCCAGGACCCCGACGCCAACGTGCTGACATTGCTCGGCTGACATGCCGGACCCGATAGCGGCGCTGACCCCCAGGGGCCCCGGCCACCAGTTCGTCCTCTACGGCGATTCCTGTTCCGGCGTTCCCGGCGCGCCGCACCAAAAGACCTTCGCCGCCGTCAACGCCGTCGTCTCCCGCCTCTCGCCGTCGCCCGAGTTCATTATCTTCCCCGGCGACGAGATCGTCGGCCTCACGGCGGACGAGGACGAACTCCGCGCGCAATGGCGCCATTGGCTCGACGTGGAAATGGCCTGGCTCGACCGTCAGGCCGTCCCGCTCTACCACACCACCGCCAACCACACGACCTACGACGCGATGAGTGAGCGCGTCTTCGCCGAGATGCTGCCTCACCTGCCGCGGAACGGCCCGCCGGATCAGCAGGGTCTCACCTATTTCGTCCGCCGCGGCGACCTGCTGCTCGTCTTCGTGCACACCGCCTGGTCGGGCCTCGGCGGGGAAGGGCATGTCGAAACCGACTGGCTCGACGAAACCCTCGGGGAGCATGCCGATGCCCGCTACAAATTCGTCGTCGGTCATCACCCGGTGTTCCCGATCAACGGTTTCTCAGGCGAACACCAGCGCGAGATCGGCGCCGAACACGCCGCCGACTTCTGGCGGATCCTGGTCGAACACAACGTATTCGCCTATCTCTGCAGCCACATCCTCGCCTTCGACGTGCAGGTCCACCAAGGCGTGCTGCAGATCCTCACGGCCGGCGCCGGCACCGCCCACCGCATGCCCGAAGATGTTGAGTACCTGCACTGCGTTCAGGCAGTCCTTGATGAACAGGGCCTCCGCTATCAGGTGCTGGACACCGCCGGGCAGGTCCGCGAGTCCCTGTCGTGGCCGCCGACCCTGCCGCCATCCAACCGTTGGACGCCGCTGGCACACGGTGAACAAGCTGCGCCGACGCGGGACGAGGAAAATCCCATAACCGCATGGCGCGTCACGGGTACGGCGGCAGCCGATCGAGCCGGCCCGGCGCAAACCCTCATCGCCGCCTGGTCGCCGGGCGGTGCACTCGCGCCACTCTGGGTCGGCCTGACCGGCCGCACTCAACGCCTCACCGTCATCCTCGCCCCGACGCCGGGCCGCAGCCCGCACTACTGGTTCGGCCCAGACCTCATGCCCGCCGAACCCTTCGACCTGCAAATCGCGATCCACGCCGGCATGGGCCCGGGCGGCATACTGTGGCGGGCCGATGACGCGTCGCCCTGGTCGTCGCTCCGCGCCGCCTCGGCCTGGGGCGCAGAGCGGCTGGACTGGCCGGAACGGTGGTGCGTCGGCGTCGACAAGGCCGGCGTGGAAGACCGCCCGTTCGGGGGACAGGACTTGTCCATCTCGGCGCTGCTGCCCGCTCTACGGTAGCAATGCAGGATTCACCGCGCCGTCGCCTCACACTCCGGGCCGCCGAGGCCAAGGACGCCGAAGCAATCGCCCGCGTGTTTTCGCCGTCCTATCGGCTGCTCACCTTCCTGCCGGACCTGCACACGGTCCAGGAAGACCGATGGTTCATTGCCAACATCATCCTGAAAGAGTGCGTGGTCACCGTGGCCGAACACCGCGATTCCATCGTGTCGTTTCTTGCTCGCGACAACGAAGAAATTCGCTTGCTGCACACCCACCCGGACTTCGTCGGGCAGGGGGCCGGCGCCCTGTTGCTGAACGCCGCCAAGAATGCCGGCGTTGCCGCGCTTGAACTCTGGTGTTTTCAGGCGAACGCGGACGCACGGCGGTTCTACGAGCGGCATGGCTTTCGCGCGATCGCCTTCACCGACGGCGCGCGCAACGAAGAGAAAACGCCGGATGTCCGCTACCGGTGGGAGCGGCCGGAAACGCCGCCCTGACGAGCCGCCAACAGCCGCTTGACCCGTCTATAGCTTCACCCTTCATGGTCGCGTCCGTTTTGCATGAACGGACGGAGCCGGACCATGAAGCGATCGATTTTCCTGTTGCTCGACCACCACCCGGAGACGGGCGAGACGTTGGCGGACATCCACGCCTTCGTGCTGGAGCATGCGCGCCGGGCCGATGCCCTGGGCTTCGACGCGCTGTGGCTCGCCGAGCATCATTTCCTGCGGATCGGCACCGTGCCCAACCCGGCGGTGATGCTCGCCGCCATCGCGATGGAGACCGAGCGGCTGCGCCTCGGCCCGGCGGTATCGGTCCTGCCCTACCGCAATCCCGTCCTCGTCGCGGAGGACTACGCCCTGGTCGACCAACTCTCGCGCGGCCGTCTCAATATGGGTGTCGGATGCGGTTCGCAGCGCGCGGAGTTCGCCGGCCTCGGCGTCGAGTTCGAGAGTCGTAACAACGACTTTCATCGTAACCTGGATGCGCTGCGTGAGCTGTGGTCCGGCGACAAGCTCAACGTCGTCCCATGTCAGCCCCGGCCGCCGATCTATGTCGCGACCACGAACGCCGACACGGCCCGCGCCGTCGGCCGCCGCGGCGATTCCGTCATCACTTTGCTTCGTCCGGGCACGCCCGGTCTCGATGCCCTGGCGGCACTACTCGCCGCGCATCGTCAGGGCTTGGAGGAGGGCGGTCATGCCCGCGCCAGCGCCGAGGTCGTCGTCGCGCTGCTCGCCCACGCCGCGTTGAAGGACGCGGCGGCGCGCCGCGCGGCGGTTCCCGCCATCGCCCGGTTTCCCGGTGCCCCGTCGATGGACGATGCCGAGGCCGACCGGTTATACCTGTCGATGCAACAGGCGGCGACGGCCTGTTTCGGCGCGCCGGAACAGGCGCGGGATATCGTCGCCAGGCTGGAGCGCGAAGGCGTGGCCCACATCGCATTCATCACCCGTTTCGGCAATCTCGGCCCGGCGGCGGCGCACCGGTCGTTGCAACTGGTCGCGCCGACAGCATGATCAGCGTCAGCAGGCTCGCCCGAAAGGTCGGACTGTCCCGCACCACGTTGCTTTACTACGACCGTATCGGGCTGCTCAGCCCGGCGGCCCGATCCGAAGCCGGCTATCGGCTATATGGTGAGAGTGAGGTCGAGCGGCTGAAGACCATCTGCGCCTATAGGGATGCCGGCCTCAGTCTTCAGGAAATCAAGCAGTTGCTCTTAAGGCCTGAAGCGCCGGATGAAAAGATTCTGCGCCAACGGCTGACGCAGCTCGACCGCGATATCGGCCGGTTGCGCGTTCAGCAGCGGGCGATCCTCGGCATCCTGCGAAGCCTCGGCGCGTCGGACTCGATCAACGCCATCGACAAGGACGCCTGGATCGACATCCTGCGCGCCGCCGGCCTCAGCGACGACGACATGAGCCGCTGGCACGCTCAATTCGAACGCAACGCGCCGGACGCCCACCATGCCTTTCTGCTGTGGCTCGGCATCGCGGAGGACGAGGCGCTGGCGATCCGCGCAAGGTCGGGGCAACGACGCGACAAGTCGGATTGATTCAGAACAATTGTTCTGATATTTCTTTTTACTGTTCTCAGCAAGCAACGAGAGGGCCATGGCTCGCCCGAAATCCGCCCTCGCGCCGTTCGAACCGGTTCCCGGCCTCACCGCCGTCCACGAAGCGCGCGGTAAAACGCTCGGCGCGTTCGCCGTCCGGCTCAAGTCCGGCGGCGTCAGCGTCTTCAGCCCCGTTGCCGGCCTGACCGATGCGGTGAAGGAGAGCTTGCTTGCGCTTGGCGACGTCGCCGTCCTGTTCGCCCCGAACCACTATCACAACATGGCAATCCGGGAATACGCGGCGGCCTTTCCCGCCGCACGACTGGTCGCCCCCGCCGCGACGATCCCGCGTCTCGAAAAGGTGACGGGTCTCTCTTTCGCGGATGCGGACGCGCTTGGCAGCGACCTGCCGCGCGGTGTCACGCTTCTCCAGCCGGACGGTCTGAAGACCGGCGAAGCCTGGCTGCGTGTCCGCGATAGGAAAACCACCGCCTGGATCGTGGTTGACGCCTTCTGCGGCCCGCAGTCCGGCGGCCGCGGGCCGGGACTTCTCAAGACGTTTCCGAAGTACGGCCTCGGCGACAGGGACAGCTACGTCGCCTGGGTGCAAAGGCAGATCCGGCGAGACAAACCAACGTCGCTTCTTCCCTGCCATGGCCGCTCGGTCCACGCCCCGGCCTTGCCGGAAAGCTTGCTCGATCTTGTCTCGAACCGACTGTGACGGCGAGCGCCCGACGGACCGCCGCGCGTCCGTTCTGGCGTACGCCGCCACTTGCGCTACAATTTCCGCTCAAGCAACCGATGTCAGCGCGTGATCGAGGTGTGCAGACCGGAACCGGAGGCTTCCATGACCTATTTTGATCTTGGCGCGTTCAGTCGAAGCATCACGACCAATTCCGCCGAGGCCCAGCTTTGGTTCGACCGCGGCCTCAACTGGATCTATGGCTACAACCACGAAGAAGCGGTGGCCTGCTTCCGGAACGCGCTGGACCACGACGCCGAATGCGCGATGGCCTACTGGGGCGTCGCCTACGCGGCCGGTCCCAACTATAACCTGCCCTGGCATCTGTTCGACCCGGCGGGCCGGGCCCAGGCCCTGGCCGCGGCCTACGACGCGACAGAGCAGGCGCTGGCCCATGCGGAAGGCGCGACACCGGTCGAGCAGGCGCTGATCGGCGCACTGCCGGCGCGCTATCCGCAGCGCGACCCGATCGACGACCAGTCTCCCTGGAACGACGATTTCACGGACGCCATGCGCGCTGTCTACGAAGCGCACCAGGGCGACCTGGAAGTCCGCGCGATCTTCGCCGAAGCGATCATGAACCGCACGCCCTGGCAGATGTGGGACCTGAGGACCGGCGGCGTCGCCGACGGCGCCGGCACGGCGGAGGCGCGCGACGTGCTGGAGAGCGCGTTCCGCGACATCCCCGCGTCCTGGGACCATCCGGGCCTGCTGCACCTTTACGTGCATCTGATGGAGATGTCGCCGTTTCCCCAGTTGGCCCTGCGCGCCGGCGACCGCTTGCGCGACCTGGTGCCGGACGCCGGACATCTGATCCACATGCCGACGCATATCGACGTGCTCTGCGGTCAGTACCGCGACGTCGTGGTCTACAACGAAAAGGCTATCGTCGCCGACCGAAAGTTTCTGGCCGAGGCCGGGCCGTTCAACCTCTATTCGGCATATCGGACGCACAACCATCACTTCGCGATCTACGGCGCCATGTTCCTCGGCCAATACACCCCGGCGATCCGCGCGGCCCAGGAACTGATCGACACCACGCCGGAGGAACTGCTGCGCGTTCCGTCGCCGCCGATGGCGGATTTCATCGAAGGCTACATCCCGATGAAACAGCATGTGCTGGTCCGTTTCGGCAAATGGCAGGAGATCATCGACCAGCCGTTGCCCGAGGACGCGGAACTCTATTGCTCCACCGTGGCGATGATGCGCTACGCCAAGTCGGTTGCACACTCGGCGCTCGGCAATGTCGCGGAGGCGGAGCGCGAGCGCGACGCCTTCCTGGCCGCCAAGGCGAAGGTGCCGGAAAGCCGGCGGGTCCACAACAACACGGTGGTCGACCTGTTGGCGATTGCCGAGGAGATGCTGAACGGCGAGCTCGAATACCGGCGCGGCAACTACGACGTCGCCTTTGCCCACCTGAGAAAGTCCGTCGAGCTGGACGACGCGCTGCCCTACGACGAGCCCTGGGGCTGGATGCAGCCGGCCCGCCACGCGCTCGGCGCACTGCTGCTGGAACAGGGCCGGGTGGACGAGGCGGAAGCCGTCTACCGCGCCGACCTCGGGCTGGATCAAACGCTAAGCCGCGCCTGTCAGCATCCGAACAATCTCTGGAGCCTGCACGGGCTGCACGAATGCCTGACCCGCCGCGGCGAAACGACGGAAGCGTTGCTGATTAAACAGCAGTTGGATCAGGCGCTGGCCCGGGCGGAGGTCCCGGTGCATGCCTCCTGCTACTGCCGGCAAAAGGCGGCGGCCTAGCAGGCTGCTGAAAAAGGCAATCGGTCGTTTGCCCATCCTTCGAGACGCGTCCCTTCGGGCCGCTCTTCAGGATGAGGGCGTCGTGTTGTCAACATGCTAGCCCTCATGCTGAGGAGGCGCGAAGCGCCGTCTCGAAGCATCCAGGCCACAAAGCGCCTTTTTTCAGCAGCCTGCTAAGCAGCGGCCCAACGCTTGAAGATCTCCGCCGAGGCATCGTCGGCCGGAAAGAAGCACTCCACCCGGATCTCCTGGGCGGTGATGTCGAGCGGCGTTCCAAGCGTGGCCAGGGTGGTGAATAGCTTCATCCTGGTGTCGCCCTTCTCGATATGCATCGAGAGAACCGGGTCCGGCCCGCCGTCGGTCGGCGTCGCGTCGAGAACCGACCGGACGTCTGGATAGCCAAGCAGCCGGTCGAACAGCGCTTTCGTCTCGTCCGTGCCGTCCGCCAGGGCGTCGGCGCGCACGCCGCGGATGAACTGGTTCACGACCTCGCGCCAATTGGTAAACAGCGGGCGCATCGGTTCGGGCGCGAGGAACGCGTCGGCCAGGTTGACCGGCGCCTCCGGGTCGGGCGCGAACAGCGGTACGCCCAGCAGAAACCCGGCAAAACGCTGTCCGCCGCGGTTGGCGCGCAGCAGGTGCCACCGCCGGTCGAGGACGAAGGCCGGAAACGGCTCATGCTGCGCCAGCATGAAATCGAGCGCCCGGTCGATCATCGCCATTTCGGTTGTACCCGGTGACGACTGGCGCCAGACAGGCGCGAAGCCGGCGGCCAGCAGCAGGGCATTCTGTTCGCGCAACGGCAGGTCGAGCACCGCGCAAAGGCGCATCACCATCTCGCGGCTCGGCGCCGTGCGGCGAAGCTCCAGGAAACTGATGTGGCGCTGCGACACGTCCGCCTGAAGCGCCAGGTCCAATTGCGACAGACCCCGCTTCTGCCTCCAGGCGCGCAGCTTCGATGCGAAATCCGGCGTTACGTCCATGACTACCTGCCCGTTAATACCTGCCATGTAGTTGATCGCCCCCGCGCCGCCGCGATGATGGCAAGCCCTGGCGGTCTGGTAAAGGAGCAGGGCGGTGAACGAGCGGATCGGCGTTGCAATCGGAATCCTGTCCTGCAGTTTCGGCGCCGTCGCGGCCGTCGCGACGCGCTACCTGATTGCTGACAGCGATCCGATCACGTTGGCCGCCATTCGTTTCGGTGGCGGGTTTCTTTGCATCGCACCGCTGGCGCTGTTGCTGCGCGTGCAATGGCCGGCCCGCCGGGATTGGGCGGCCGTGGCCGGATTGGGCTTTCTGTTCTACGGCGTTTTCGTGGTGTTCTACAATCTGGCGCTGGATTTCACGACGGTCGCCCGGGGCACGCTTGCCCTATCGACGCTGCCGTTGATGACGATGGCCGTCGCCGCCGTGCTTGGCCGGGAACGCTTGACCGTCCGGAAAACCGTCGGCGTTCTGGTGGCGGTCGGCGGTGTTGTCGTCGCGCTGGCGTCGGGGTTGTCGACGGCGCCGGCGGGTGCCTGGCGCGGCGATCTGATCATGGCCGGGGCAACGCTTTGCATGGCTGTCTACAGCATCTACTCCAGGCCCTACGCAACGCGCTCCAGCCCGCTCGGCGTGCTGGCGGTGGGCATGGCCGCTGGCGGCATCGCCATGGTCGTGGCAAGCGTCGCGACCGGTGGCGGCGATGCGCTCGGCCGTTTCGGTGCCGGCGAGTGGTTCGCCGCCGCTTATCTGGCGGTCGGCGGCGGCGCTGCCGCGTTTCTGCTTTGGATCTATGCGCTGCAATTGGCGAGCCCGACGCAGGTCACCAACACGATGACCGCAAACCCGATGGTCGCGGCGGCGCTCGCCGCCTGGCTTTTAGGTGAGCCCATCACCGCCGAGATCGTCGCCGGCCTGGTGGCGGTGATCGTCGGGCTCTGGATTTCTACTATGGGGGCCGCGTCGCCGGACCGACGCCTCAAAGGAGGCGCGGAGTAATCCCTGTTGCGTCCGGTCCCGAACCGGTTTGATTGGTCAGCGAACGAACACCCGGTGTTCATGCATCTTTCAGGAAAGGCTGTCGCCGCCTGCGGTATGATCCCGTGAGTTTCGGATGAGTCTTCGGAAGCAATGGGCATGACCGCCGATCGAAATATGCCGGGCGCTGCAGACAAGGACACCCCGCTCCGCGAGGATATCCGTCTGCTGGGCCGCCTGCTCGGCGACATGGTACGCGATCAGGAAGGCCGGGAGATCTTCGATATCGTCGAGGAGATCCGTCAGACCTCGATCCGCTTTCACCGCGACGACGAATTGCAGGCCAGGCACGATCTGGAAGCAATCCTGGCGGGGCTCAATCCCGACCGCGCCGTCCAGGTGATCCGCGCTTTCAGCTATTTCTCCCACCTGGCCAATCTGGCCGAGGACCAGCATCATATCCGCCGCACCCGCGCGCATGACATTGCCGGCTCGCCGCCCAGGGCCGGCACCATCGCCTTGGCGCTCCGGCATGCGGCGGAGGCAGGCCTTACTGCCGCCGACCTTCAGGCCTTCTTCAACGATGCCCTCGTCAGTCCGGTGCTCACGGCGCATCCGACGGAAGTTCGCCGCAAGAGCACCATGCGTTGGGAGATGGCCATCGCCGACCTGATCGATCGGCGCGAGCGCGGTGCCTGGACGCCGGAGGAGGCGGCGGAGATCGACGCCAGATTGAGCCAGGCCGTCCTGACGCTCTGGCAGACCAACCTGCTGCGCCAGACCCGGCTGCAGGTCGAAGACGAAGTCGAAAACGGCCTGACCTATTACGACTACACGTTCCTGCGCGAACTGCCGCGTCTTTACGCGCGCCTCGAAGACCGGATCTCGGCCATGGACCCGTCTGCGCGACCGGCGCGCATGGCGTCCTTTCTACGCATCGGCAGTTGGATCGGCGGCGACCGCGACGGCAACCCGTTCGTCACCGCCGAGGTCATGCAGCGCACCCTGCGCATGCAGAGCGGCAGGGTGCTCAGATTCTATCTCGGCGAACTGGAAAGGCTCGAATCCGAACTGTCGCTTTCCGTTCGCCTTGTCGATGTCTCCGATGCGCTCGCGGCTTTGGCCGACCCGTCGCCCGACACCTCGCCGCATCGCCGCATCGAGCCCTACCGCCTTGCCATCTCGAACATTCGCGCGCGGCTGACCGCGACGGAGGAAGCGCTGCGGAACGGATCGGCGCCGAAGCCCGGACCCGAGCCCTACGGCGATCCCGAAGCGCTTTTGATCGACCTGGATGTCGTCCACGACTCGCTCGCGACCAACCGGTCGCGCGCGCTGACCGAGGGCAGGCTTCGCCATCTCCGCCGCGCCGTCGACTGCTTCGGCTTCCACCTGGCGAGCCTCGACATGCGGCAGAACTCCTCCGTGCACGCCGACACCCTGGCCGAACTGCTTGAAGCGGTCGCGCCGGGCACGGACTACCATGCCGGGACCGAGGACGAACGCATCGCCCTGCTGACGGAAGAACTGACGGCCATGCGGCCGCTGATCCGGTCGTTCTGGTCCTATTCGGCGCAGACGGAAAAGGAGCTCTCGATCCTTCGCGCCGCCGCCGCCGGCCACCGGTGCTATGGCCGCAGGGCCATTCCCACCGCCATCGTCTCCAACACGCAAAGCGTTTCCGACCTGCTGGAACTGGCGGTGCTGCTTAAGGAGGTCGGTCTGGTGACGCCGGACGGCCAAAGCGCGGTCAACGTCGTGCCGTTGTTCGAGACCATCGAAGACCTGCGCAACTGCATCGGCATCATGGATCGTCTGCTCGCCATCCCGGCCTACCGCGCATTGGTCGACAGCCTCGGCGGCACCCAGGAAGTCATGCTCGGTTATTCCGACAGCAACAAGGACGGCGGCTACGTCACCTCCGGCTGGGAACTCTACAAAGCCGAAATCGGCCTGATCGATCTGTTCCGCAAACACGGCGTGCGCCTGCGTCTCTTCCACGGCCGCGGCGGCACGGTCGGCCGCGGCGGCGGGCCGAGCTTCGAGGCGATCCTGGCCCAGCCGGCCGGCGCGGTGAACGGCCAGATCCGGCTGACCGAACAGGGCGAGATCATCTCGTCCAAATACACCAACCCCGACCTCGGCCGGCGCAACCTGGAAATCCTCGTCTCCGCTTGTCTCGAAGCCTCCCTGCTGCGGCCGCGCGACGGCGATGTGCCGGCGTCTTATCTCGACGCGATGGAGGCTTTGTCGGCGGCGGCCTTCCAGGCCTATCGCGACCTGGTCTACGAGACCCCGCGCTTCGACGAGTATTTCTGGGCCTCCACCGTCATCAACGAGATCGCGACGCTGAACATCGGTTCCCGGCCGGCCTCGCGCAAGGCGCTCGGCCGCATCCAGGACCTCCGCGCCATCCCCTGGGTCTTCAGTTGGTCGCAATGCCGCCTGATGCTGCCGGGCTGGTACGGCTTCGGCAGCGCCATCAGGGCTTACCTGAAAGACGACCCGGAAACCGGCCTCGCCCTGTTGCGCGAGATGTACAAGGATTGGCCGTTCTTCCGCACCCAGCTCTCCAACATGGACATGGTGCTGGCCAAGACCAGCATCGCCATCGCCTCGCGCTACGCCGACCTGGTTCCGGACGAAGGCTTAAGGCGGGAAATCTTCGGCCGCATCCGCCAAGAGCACGAGGCGTCGGTCGAGGCCCTGCTGACGATCACCGAAAACAACTCGCTGCTCGCCGCCAACCCGCTGCTGTCCCGCTCGATCTCGAACCGCTTCCCCTACCTCGATCCGCTCAACCACCTGCAGGTCAACCTGCTCAAGGCGTACCGCGAAGACTCCGAAAGTCCAAAGGTCCTGCGCGGCATCCAGCTCACCATCAACGGCATCGCCGCCGGCCTCCGGAACAGTGGTTAGTCTGGAGCCCGTTGCCGTCCTTCGAGACGGCGCGTCGCGGCCTCCTCAGGATGAGGCTCCGCTTTTATTTCCCAACGATTTCTCATGCTGAGGAGGCCGCGAAGCAGCCGTCTCGAAGCACCCCGAAGGTAAGAGCGCTGGCCGCCCCGTCTCAATAAACCTCCGGCACGTACAGCTCCTTCGGCAGCGTCTTCCGCTCGTACTCCGGATTGAACACCCGGTCGGGCAGCGTGATCTCCTCGTGCGGCACCTCCTCGTAAGGCACCTGCTGCAGCAGATGGTGGATGCAGTTGAGCCGCGCCCGCTTCTTGTCGTTGCCCTGCACGATGAACCACGGCGCATCCGGGATGTTGGTCCGCTCCAGCATCTCCTCCTTCACTTTGGTATACTGCTCCCAGCGCACCCGCGACTGCAGGTCCATCGGGCTCAGCTTCCATTGCTTGATCGGGTCGTGGATGCGCATCAGGAAGCGGAGTTGCTGTTCCTGGTCGGTGATCGAAAACCAGTACTTGACCAGCTTGATGCCCGATCCGACCAGCATCCGCTCGAACTCCGGCACGTCGTGGAAGAACTGGTTCACCTGTTCCGGCGATGCGAAATCCATCACCCGCTCGACGCCGGCGCGGTTGTACCAGGACCGGTCGAACAGCACCATTTCGCCGGCGGTCGGCAGATGTGGGACATAGCGCTGGAAGTACCACTGATACTTCTCGCGCTCGCTCGGCGCGGGCAGCGCCACGACCCGGCAGACGCGCGGGTTCAGCCGCTGCGTGACCCGCTTGATCACGCCGCCCTTGCCGGCCGCGTCGCGTCCCTCGAAGATCACCAGCAGCTTGTACTTGGTGTGCACCACCCAGTCCTGCAGCTTCACCAGCTCCGCCTGCAGCCGCAGCAGCTCCCGGAAATAGATGCGTCGGTCCAGGGTCGACTTGTGCTTCAGCTCGGTGATGTGGCGCAGTTCCCGGCTGATCCGCTCGTCGTCCAGCTCCATCTCCAGCTCTTCGTCGAAGCTGTCCTGCAATTCGGCCTCGACCCAGCTCTGGTCTTCCTCGCGCTCCTCGCTACTCATCTCGCGTTTCCGCCTCCCACGGTGGATGCCGATATCTGCCTGCCGATGTAAAGCCTGCAAACTGTTAAAGGACGATGACAGCCATAGTCGCATGAATGCGCGCGCCAAGGCAGCGTATAGAAGCCCTCTCCCCGGGGGAGAAGGTTGGGTGAGGGGAAAAGACTTAATACCGGTCGCTACCCTGACCGCCTGAGGCCGGTTCGCACCTTATTGATCCCCTCACCCCGGCCCTCTCCGAATGGGAGAGGGGGAACAGGCCGGCGCCCTACGCGGGCGAGTCACCCACCTCATCCACCGGCATGTAGAGATCGCCGCCTTCCTGGTACTTCCGCGCCATCTCCGCCATGCCTTCTTTCTGGAACTCGCTCCGGATGTCGTGCGAGATCCGCATCGAGCAGAATTTCGGCCCGCACATCGAACAGAAATGCGCCACCTTGTGCGCCTGTTTCGGCAGCGTCTTGTCGTGGAAGTCGCGCGCCGTTTCCGGGTCCAGCGACAGGTTGAACTGGTCTTCCCAGCGGAACTCGAACCGCGCCCTGGATAGCGCGTCGTCGCGCGCCTGCGCCGCCGGATGGCCCTTGGCCAGGTCGGCCGCGTGGGCGGCGATCTTGTAGGTGATGACCCCGGTCTTCACGTCGTCGCGGTCCGGCAGGCCCAGATGCTCCTTCGGCGTCACGTAGCAGAGCATCGCCGTGCCGAACCAGCCGATCATCGCCGCGCCGATGCCCGACGTGATGTGGTCGTAGCCCGGCGCGATGTCGGTCGTCAGCGGCCCCAGCGTGTAGAAGGGCGCTTCGCCGCAGCTCTCAAGCTGCTTGTCCATGTTCCGCTTGATCTTGTGCATCGGCACGTGGCCCGGCCCCTCGATCATCACCTGGCAGTCCTTGGCCCAGGCGATCTGGGTCAGTTCGCCCAGCGTCTCCAGTTCCGCGAACTGCGCCGCGTCGTTGGCGTCGGCGATCGAGCCCGGGCGCAGGCCGTCGCCGAGCGAGAACGACACGTCGTAGGCGCGGCAGATGTCGCAGATCTCCTCGAAATGCTCGTACAGGAAGCTTTCCCGGTGATGGTGCAGGCACCATTTCGCCATGATCGACCCGCCGCGCGAGACGATGCCGGTGGTCCGCTCGGCGGTCAGCGGCACGTAGTGCAGCCGCACGCCGGCATGGATGGTGAAGTAGTCGACGCCCTGTTCCGCCTGTTCGATCAGGGTGTCGCGGAACACGTCCCAACTCAGGTCTTCGGCGATGCCGTTCACCTTCTCCAGCGCCTGGTAGATCGGCACCGTCCCGATCGGGACCGGGCTGTTGCGGATGATCCATTCCCGGATGTTGTGGATGTTGCGGCCCGTCGACAGGTCCATCACCGTGTCGCCGCCCCAGCGGATTGCCCAGACCATCTTGTCGACTTCCTCGGCCATCGACGACGTGACGGCGGAGTTGCCGATGTTCGCGTTGATCTTCACCAGGAAGTTGCGGCCGATGATCATCGGCTCGGCTTCGGGGTGGTTGATGTTGGCCGGGATGGTGGCGCGGCCCTGCGCCACCTCGTCGCGCACGAATTCGGGCGTCACGTGGTCGGGAATGGCCGCGCCCCAGCTTTCCCCGTCCCGTTCCAGTTTGCTCTTCAGCGCGTCGCGGCCGAGATTCTCGCGGATCGCGATGAACTCCATCTCCGGCGTGACGATGCCGGCGCGCGCGTAGGCCAGTTGCGTCACCGCCTTGCCGGCCTCAGCCCGCCACGGCCGGTGGCGTAACGGGAATTCCGGCGTCAGTTGGTCGCCGCTCGCAAACCCGTTGTCGGAGGCGTCGACCGGCCGGCCGTCATAGCGTTCGACGTCGCCGCGCGCCTCGATCCACGCCGCGCGCAGGCGCGGCAGGCCGGCCGCGATGTCGGTCTTCACGTCCGGGTCGGTGTAGGGGCCGGAACTGTCGTAGACGGTGACCGGCGGCTCGCCGGCCGTCGGATGCACGGCGATCTCGCGCATCGGCACCCGGATATCCGGATGCAGTTTGCCCGCCTTGTAGATCTTGCGGGACGCGGGCAGCGCCCCTTCGGTGACTTTCGGGGTAACGGTCGGGGTATTGGCGTTCATCTGGCTCTCCCTCATCGGATGTCGAGAGACCCAATTCGCGCTTCGGCTGTGAGGATTTTCCTGAGGCCGGACACAGCGTCCAGAGATATGCGGGTGACTGCGCGGCTGTCATACCATCCCTACGCCAGCGTTAACTGGATCAGGTTCGAAGGGTCGCCGCGCCGGTGCATCGCTGCACCCTATCGGCCTCTCAGCTCCTTGCCGGAGCCCCCCTGGTTACACATGGAAACTTAGGCACCGCCCGCGGCCTGTCAAGCCGCGGTTGCCACTCAATTACGCGGATCCGAATGCGCCTCCTGTCTCTCTTTCATCCGCGTCTAGACATCAGCTAACGAGAAACAAGCGAAGCAGGGTCCCGCCAACGCCACGGCTCGGTTGACGTGTGGTGCTCCCGACACCGCCGCAGGTTCTCCCGCGTGACCACCGGCAACCGGTGCCCACCTAAAAGACAGGTTTCCGACAACGGCAAGGACCAGTCGAAACGCACATCGCCCCAAAACCACGTATACGCCGCCCCGCCCGATTGCTGGACCAATGTCGTCTCCACCAAAACGCCGTGGAACAGGAAGGCGCGCTTATGTGCGAAACGCTTTGGCGCGACCTCTCTTAAGTCGTTGCGTCCCGTGGCGAGCAGACGGTCAAGGCGCTGAAACGACCGCGCCGGCAGAACAAGGTCTATGTCGTCGTGCGCACGTGGGTCGCAAAGTCCAGCCGCTTCCTCCGCCCATCCGCCGAACAGCAGGCAAGGCGCGCCACCGTCATGCAACCGACGCATGGCCTCCGCTACGGTATCGGGGTTGTTTCGCTCGCGCATCGCGTTGGAAAGATACGTGGCTTCGGAGACTGGCGAAAGAACGCCGGCTGTCGCCGCGCTGCCTAATACGCGCATCATGCCAATCCTAAAGGCGAAACACCGGCATGAGCGCGGCGGCCTCGCTAGCTTTGTGCGATGACTTCCTCGACCACGTTTCAACACCCGAAGTCTCAGGGGCAGCCGCCAAAATTGGCAATAAAGCCCAAACAGAGACCGATTAGGCCATCTCACGATGAGGGCGCGCATTTCAAACAGTTTACCTCGGCGTTGGAACCCGGAGAAAGAATGCCCTTCACCGCTTCCGCTCCCTGGCGATCCGCTCAGTCTCCACTCAGCCGAGGCAGTGAAACAAAACGCCAGGCCCGGTCCCACCGGCCAAAGACGGGACAAATTTGCCGATGGACAGGTATCCCCGGGTGCAAAGTTCCCGAAGGCCGGGCGCAAGTGGGGCGGTCGAGGCGGAGGTATCGGCCAACCCCCTATTATCGTTGGTAGATTTGCCGGTTCTGCGTTTCTACCGATCTGGCATCGTTCTTGCGACCGTTTCACGGGTGGCGACCGCGCTGCGTGGATCGCGCGGAACAACAACGGCCGCAGGGGGTTCAGGCCTCCCTGGCGAATACGCCGATGCCTGACGGAAACACGATCGGAGCCGGCACATGACCAGCATTGCGGTGAACTCCTATACGCCTCAGCTTGCCGCGTTCCTGACGGAGTCTCAGAGCCGTCCGCAGCCCGATAGGGCGTCGGCGCCCGGCGTTGAGTCGAACAGCGCCGCGACGGTGACGCTCTCGCAGGCGGCCCTTGCGGCGCTCGGCGACAGAAGCACCGCAACCGTGATAGCCGACGCGGAAGCGGCCATGGAAGCGCTTCTGGCGGAAACCGGCAGGACGTCTCTTCTTGACGGCGACGACCTCGCCGTCGACCTCTCCCGCCTGGACCGCCGCGAGCTCTTTGCCATTTCTTCGAACGCCGGGGATCGGTTTTCGTCTGACCAGCAAAAGGCTGCATCGCTCGAACTGCAGCGCCGCTTCGATACGGCTTTGGCCGGTCCCGCGGCGGTGATGCGCATCACCGGCGACGTCAGTGGGCTGTACGAACTTGCGTCCGACTATCTGGATTCGGCCGGTGCGGAAGAGAAGGCGTCGACCGCCTTCCGCGACCGGAAGGCCGCCGTGGAACAGGCGCTCGCGCAGCTTGCCGCCGATCCCAACAACGCGCCTCGCGGCATCGCGAACGATCCGGTTGCCGACTATCTCCAACGGGCGTCGAACGGCGATGTCGCCAGGCAACGCGATTTCTCCGCCATAGCGAACGACGTGCGGGCCGCGCTCGACAAGCAGTATCAGAGCGCGGAAGGACAGGCTCTGGATTTTTCCCGGTTCGGCGGACGGTCGCTCTCGGCAATCGTCCTCAATACCGATAGTGGTTTCAGCACCGGCGAGATGCTGGCGGCCAAGGCCGAAGTGAACGCGCGCCTCAGCAAATCCGTCCAATCCGCCCTAAGCCATGCACGGGCGTCGAACGACCCGGCGGCCCTCTCCAAGAATCTTATTGCGCAATACGCATCGCTCAGCAGCGAAGAGCGTCAGGCCGCGGGGCTGACGCCGGAATACTTTGAAACGATCAAAAGCAACTACGAAACGTCCGTCAGAATTTCGGAAGCGCTCGGCGCGATCTCCGGGTCGGGCGCTTCGTCCGGCCGAAGCGGCATGTTGGGTCTGATCGACTTCCTCTGAGCAGGAAAGGCTACCGAAACACCGGCACGGCGCGCCAGCCCCGCTATCTTTGTGCGACGGCTTCCTCTTCCACCTGCCCGAGCCGGTCCTTGCCGAAGAACATTTCGTCGCCCACGAAGAAGGTTGGAATACCGAACGCGCCGCGCTCCACGGCCGCGGCGGTGTTCTCCACCAGCTTCGCTTTGACCGCGGGGTCCTGGGTGCGCGCCAGCAGGCCCGCGCCGTCCAGGCCCGCTTTCGTCATCGCGTCGGCGTAAGTGTCTGGATCGTCCATCTTCAGGCCGTCTTCCCACATATGCTTCAGGCCCGCCTCGACGTAAGGCTCGAGAGTGCCATCCATCTCGGCGGCGACGGCGCCGCGCATCAGCATCAGCGTGTTGACCGGGAAGTTCGGGTTCATCGCGAACTTGTCCAGCCGATGCTTCTTGATGAATCGCATCGTCTCAAGCCGCTCGTAAGCCAGTTTTCCCTTCACCTCGCCGAACGCCGTCATCGGCGACTGATTGCCGGTGGCCTTGAAGATGCCGCCCAGAAGGCAGGGGATGAGGTTGGTCCTGGCGCCGGTGCGCTCGACGATGCCGGGCAGAACCCGATAGGACAGGTAAGCGTTCGGGCTTCCGAAATCGAAGATGAAGTCAATCGTGGCGGGCATGGCTGGCTCCTTCGGTCTTAAGGTGAAGCGGTAGGCGTTACGAGTCGCGTCATCAGGATTTCTCGGAAATCTGGGACAGCCGTTGGCGCACGGCCCGGCCCGCGCCGGGCCCCGGCAGGACCGCGAGGTCGAAACGCGACAGCGGCGCCCCGTCGTGCGACGTCAATTGCAGGCGTTTGATGGGCTTGCCGGACGCGCGCTCGATGATCGTCAACGGCACCTTGCCGTCCGGGTAAATGTGATCGTTGCCCCATTGGACCATGGCGATCAGCACGGTGTGCAGCGACTCGCCCTTTTCCGTCAGCCGATAGGCGTGCCGCGTCCCGCGCTCGCCGATGTCGCGTTTCTCGAAAATGCCGTCTTCGACCAGCCTGGCCAGTCGGTCGGCCAGCAGGTTCTTGGCGATGCCGGTGTTGCGCTCGAACTCGCTGAAGCGGGAGACGCCGTAGAACGCCTCCCGGACGATCAGCCAGGTCCAGTGGTCGCCGACGATGTTAAGCATGCGCGCGACGGGGCAGTGTTGTCTGTGCGGCTTTGCCATACCGGCGTTCCGGGTCTGTTGAATTCGGTTGCGATTTGAAACCAATAGGTCTATTGGTAGCAAATCGCAACCAATAATGTCACGCCGGGGTTTTTCGACGCCTCGCCGGACATCCAGAACAGGACCATCCGACATGAAACCCGTTTGCCTTGTAATCGGAGCCGGCGCCGGCATCGGCGGCACCGTCGGCAAGAGGTTCGCCCGCGAGGGCTATCACGCCGTACTTTGTCGCCGCAGCGACCAGGACGGACTGGACGCGCTGGTGCAGGACATCAAGGATCAGGGCGGGGAGGCGACCGGCTTCCTGGTGAACGCCATCGAAGACAACGCCATCGAGGATCGTGTCGCCAAAATCGAGGCGGACATCGGTCCCATCGAGGTGGTGATCTACAATCTCGGCGCCCAGATCGGCGACCGCCCGCTCGAGGAAACCACCTACCGCGCCTTCGAAATGGGCTGGCGGCTCGCGACGTTCGGCCTGTTTCGGCTTGCCAAATCGGTCTGCCCGCTGATGGAAGCCCGCGGCGGCGGCAAGATTTTGGTCACCTCGGCGACGGCCGCGGTGCGCGGCAACGCCGGCCAGCATTCCCACGCCGCGGCCATGGGCGGGCGGCGGATGCTCTGCCAAACGCTCAACGCCCAATATGCGTCCAAAGGCATTCACGTCGCCCATATCCTGGTCGACGGCGCCGTCGACGCGCCGGACACGCTCGGCAAAATGCTCGGCCCCGAACGGTTCCAGGAGTTGCGCGAGACCCGCGGCGCGGCCGACGGTCTCCTCCAGCCGGAGAAAATGGCGGACACCTACTATCACATCGCCCACCAGCACCGCTCCGTCTGGACCCACGAACTCGACCTGCGGTCCTATTCGGATGTGGCCTGGTGGAACCACGTCTGACAGGCTGCTGAAGAAAGGCCGCGGACCGTTTGCCCATCCTTCGAGACGCCTGCTACGCAGGCTCTTCAGGATGAGGTCGTCGTGTTTTCAATAAGCTAGCCCTCATGCTGAGGAGCCGCCGGAGGCGGCGTCTCGAAGCATCCAGGCCACCATGCGACGACTTTTTCTGCAGCCAGCCTAACCCGCCGCGACCGGCGGCTTTAGCTCTGAACACCGACGCATCCGAGCAAATCTAAAATGCGGCCGCTGCGGTCTTTCGCGCAAGCCTGAGATCTAGATGCCGGCCGCGCTGTTCCGCCGCAGGTACCTTGAGGCCGTGCCCGTAATTCACACGTTTGAGGCAGTCAAAAACACCCCGTCATTCCGCGTCGGAGAGGATAACCATGCAGCCGTCCGTTGTAATGCCTGCGCCCCGCTCCGGCCTGCCGGGATCGTGGGACCGTCTTGTCGGTCCGGACATGGGATGGCACGAAACCCTCTTGGTGATCGGTGCGGGCTCGGTGGGCGCGATCCTCGCGGCTTGGGCGCTCGCCGCGCAGGGTGCAAGCACCTGGCTCATTGTTCTCGGTGCCGTCATCGCTCTCGATGTCATCGGCGGTGCGGTCTGTTTCGCGACGGAAACGACGAAGCGTTGGTATCACCGGCCCGACGCGACTGTCGGCCAGCACGTTTCTTTCACCAGCCTTCACCTGTTGCACATCGGCGTCGTCGCATGGGCGTTCCGGGGCGATGGGTTTGACGCGACCTATGCGGCGGCGGTTTCCGCATGTCTCATCGTCGCAATGGTCGCCGTGCTTGCCACGCCACGCCGTCTGAAGCTGCCGGTTGCGGTGGCGTGTTTTCTGGTCGGCAGCGGTCTGGTGCTCTGCGTGCTCGGTGCGACGCCGGGCCTCGAGTGGTTCGCGCCTGCACTGTTCGTGAAGCTTTTGATTGGGCACCTCGTCCCGCGATAACGCGCGGTCCCCCGCGAAACGCCGCCGTTTATGTCCGCTTCGTCCGAAAGGCGGACACGTCATGACAAATCCGCCGCCGCGTGTTACTCGGCGCTATGTCTGCGTCCTACGACACGATCGGCATCAATTATTCCGATCTCAGGAAACCCGACTCCCGGATCGAGACGGCGATCGGAAGGGCTTTGGGATCGGCCAAAACCGTCCTGAATGTCGGCGCCGGAGCGGGTTCGTACGAGCCCGCCGACCGACAGGTCACGGCCATCGAGCCGTCGGCGGAAATGATCCGCCAGCGGGGCGCGTCGGCGGCGACGGCCATCCAGGGTTACGCCGAAGACCTGCCCTTCGACGACAATGCCTTCGATGCGTCCATGGCGGTCCTGACGGTCCACCATTGGACCGACCAACGGAAAGGCCTCGAAGAGATGCGCCGCGTGACGCGGGGCCCGGTCGTCGTCCTCACATTCGACCCGTCGCACCGAGGCTTCTGGCTCGCAGACTACATCCCGCAACTCGTAACGCTGGACGAGGCGCAAATGCCCAGGATGACGGACTACGAGGCATGGCTCGGACCGGTAGAGATTGCACCGGTCCCCATTCCGCACGACTGCACCGACGGTTTCCTCTGCGCCTATTGGCGGCGCCCCGCGGCCTATCTCGACCCCAGAGTCCGGGCCGCCATGTCCTCCTTCTGGGCGATAGGCGACGTCTCCGAGGGGTTGCGAAAACTCGCGCGCGACCTGGACACCGGCGTCTGGGCCGAGCGCTATGCCGACCTGCTCACCCTCGACGAATGCGACTTCGGCTACCGCCTCGTCACGACGAAATGACACGCTCTGACGTTTGCGACCACGTCCCCTGAATCCCGAACACCGCCATCCGCGCGGCGGCGGGAAATGCGTGCTTGTCGGCGGCGAGACGCCGGACGGCCGGTGCCCGACCCGAAGCGGTCACTGGTGTTGGGCGATACGAACAGCCAAAAACCGGACGCCTCTACCGTTCCAACGGGTCCAGTGCAACGAGTGATTTCAGAGGCCCAAGACGGACTTGACGGACCCGGCGTCACTGAACGACCAGTCTATTGGTCTGTTCTCGATCAGGAAGATGATCGAATTCTCTGGTGGGAAATCGATCGCGCGAAGTCGACGGCGAACGTCCTTGAACAGCGCTTCCTTCTGTTCATCCGAGCGCCCGGCAAGTAGTGCGATCTCAATGACGACGGTTGAAGCAGGATCCCTGTTCCCGAGAAAAGTAGGATGCAAGATCATATCCTCTGCTGAGTATCGCGAGACGAGGCAGAAATAGTCCTCCGGGTTCACGCCGCAGGTTTCGACGAGACTGTCATGCAGGAGATCGTTGATGGCATGGCTCGTCTCGACTGGGAGGTGTTTTGGGACATGAAGCTTGTTGAAGGGCAATGACGCATCCTTTCGAACGATTGGCGCTCTTGGAAATTAAAGGGACAACATATTCATCTTCAATCGTATTCTGAGAGATAGATATACTGTCGACGGAATTCTGCGCGGCGGCGGGAAATGCGAGCTTGTTGGCGGCGAGACGCCGGACGACGGCTCCCGACCCGGCACGGTCGTCCGGGCCATCGGCGGCGAATGACCGGTATCGAAGCCGAAGCGGCCTCTTAGACCTGAAACCAGGAAGGTCTGAGATTAGCCAAACCCAGACATCAGACACGGGATTTGATACAGTATCAGAAGAGATACGATCTATCATGGGGCCGGGGAAGGACCTCCGGTGCAGCTGTTCTCTCGAGCGGATGGGCAACGACCGTGTGAGAGCTGACTGAAAATGAAAGGACCGGCTGGACAGAGATCAACCGACGTCGCCGCCTTACTTGCGGCGGTCGCGCTCTCCCTCGCGATCTATCACTCCGCCCCGGCCGCAGAGGAGATCGACCCCGAAGCTTGTTTCTGCCTGCAACACGACAGCGGGCAAGCCCAACGGGGATGCCGCGCCGTAAAAGCCTCGGCGGACGAAGTAACGATTGCAGACTGCAAAGACCCGGATTCAGGACAACTGTTCCAAACGGAGATCCGCGCGCCATGGACGGTGATCCTCGACGGCAATCCGGGGTGCGAGCTTTGCCGCCCCCAGAGCCGTGGACCGGACGACGTCATTCGCGGAGAGAATGATGACTGAGTCGAGCCCGCCGCCGGCCGGCCCGGGCGCAGCATCGGGACCGTCGCTCGGAGATGTGATTTCGTGCGTGGCGCTTGTGGTTGGTCTGATCACGGCATGGCTCTACGTCGCCGGTTGGACCCACGCCTACTACTACTTCGATCGCTTCCGGATCCCCATGTTGATGCTCGACCTGCCACGCGAACATCTCTTTGTGTATGGAGGCTTGACGGTTTGGAAGAACTCGCTTGCGGCCGTATTGATCACCGCCGTCGCAATCGCCCTGGTTTGGCTGTCGGTAAAATTTCGCAGGGTGCTTGGGCGGGCCGTTCTGGCCGGCGTGGCGGTTTTCGGGATCGTCGCTCTGTTCGGCCTGGCCAGGCTGGCGGGCATCGAAACCGCAAGAAACGAGTTTGTCGAGCAGCGCCTGTCGGACTATAGGGCCTATCCGCGTGTCGAGCTGACTCTGACGGATGCGCTGACCCAGGAAAGCCCACCGGCCGGCGATGCTTCGAAGGTTGCGCGTTCCGGCTGCGCCCGGTTGCTGCTTTTCAGTGATGACCGAGTTTTTTTCATCCGACCGATCAAAGACGCCCCAGCGGCGGAGTTGCACGCATTTGTACTTCCTTGGTCCGCAGTGAAGGACATGCGGATCAGGCACGAATACTGGAGCTGCGAGTGATTTATTGAGGAGTTGGCTGATGTGCAGGAAGAGCTTTCGATTTCTTGCCTTGACTGTCGCCGTCACCGCTACGCTTGTTTGCGCCGACGAGTTTAAAGCCCGCGCTCAAAGTGAGGATCCCCTCTCGGGCGACCTCATCATTCGAGCGCTACGGCAAATGGAAGCCTTGGCTCCGAACGCCGACGAATACTGGTCCTTGCTTATGGCCAGCGTCGATGGTTCGATCAACAAGGGCAACTACGAAAAGGGCATCATTGTCGCGCAAGAGGGGCGCCGCTACGCCGAGCAGAACTTTGCGCCGAACGATCGCAGGGCGAACGCGATCCTGAACAGGCTTGCTCTGCTCTACAAACACACCAACCGCTATGCCGACAGCGCGCTTCTCTATACCGAGGCCTATCAGGGTTCTATGACCGCGTTTGGCGAGGCCCACCCGGATACGCTCGCAAACCTGATGGGCATTGGCAGCGTGCGCGCACTAGAGGGATTCCAAGCCGAGGCGGAAGACCTCCTGGCCAAGGCAGTGAGGATCGGTCGCGAGCGGCTGGGTGAAGAGCACGAAATGACGCTTACCAGCCTTAACCAGCTGGGGTGGTTCTACGAGGCGCAGGGCCGCTACGGCGAGGCGGAGCCCTTGTTCGTAAAGGCCTACGAAGTCCGCATAAGGGTGCTAGGCAAGACCCATGAACACACGCTCATAAGTCTCAACAACCTGGCGGCGCTCTATCATTCCCAAAAACGTTACGACAAGGCCGAGCCGTTGTACCGGAAAGCGCTGGAGCTTCGCCGCGACACGCTCGGAGCAGGCCACTATGACACGCTGCTCAGTCATTTGAACCTCGCGACGCTCTATTTGCATCAGCAACGATACGCGGATGCCGAGGCGCTTTCTTCGGAGGCCCTCATCCAAGCGGTTCAGAATCTGGGCGCCGATCATCCGCTGACTCTGGCCGTAGCCAACGGTCTCGCCGGAGCCTTGGATCACCAAGGCCGATACCAGGAAGCCGAGGAGCTCTTCCGCCGTGTCATGACGGCCAAACTGCGGTTCCTTGGTGAGAGGCACCCATCGACGCTGGTCGCGCTCAACAACGTCGCCGCGCACCTTCATCAACAAGGTCGCCACGAGGAAGCCAAGGCGCTCTACGAACAAGCGGAAGTCGGGCTGCTCGAGCAACTCGGGCCGCTGCATCCTGACACACTGATTACCCAGCTCAGCATGGCGGGCAATGAGGTTGGCCTGCAGCAGCCGGAGGCCGCCGCCAAGCGATTGTTAGACATGGAAAAGCATTTGCTGACCTGGCTGGGGACGGAACTCCACACGACGGCGAGCGCCGCGGCGCGGCGCGGCCTCGTGTTCTCGCAGGCAAACTACCAGTTCTTCGCAATCTCGCTCGCGCTACGTTATCCGGACTTCGAACCGGCACAAGAACTCGCGGCCCTGGCGGCGCTTCGCTTCAAGGGTGTGCAGGCCGAAGAAGAGGCGCTGCTCGCTCGACTGGCGCGGCGCGGCAGGGAGCCGGAGGCGGCGAAGTTGGCTGCCGAGATTGCGGCAAATCGCAGCCGCCTTTCCCGTGCGTTCCATGAGGGCGGCGAGGACATCGACAGTCTCAAGGATGTCCTCGAAGCCAAGGAGCTTGCGCTCGCCAAGGTTAGCCGCCGCTACAATCGATCCTTGCAGGTGCGGTCGGCAAGCCTCGAGGAACTGCGGCAATCTCTGGCCGACGATACGGTGCTCGTTGAGTTCCGTCGCTATGAACCTTTCGAATTCGAGCGGCTTGAGTCCGGCCTGCCCAGATGGGCGGCGATTGTCATTGCGCGGTCCGATGTGCTGAAGGTTGTCGACCTGGGTCTTGTCGGACCGACCCTGCCGCTCATCCGGTCGCTGTTGGGCAGCGACGACACCACTGCGGCCCAGCCGCTCTATGACCGATTGGTCGCTCCAATCGCGCGGTGGATCGTCAACCGCGAGACGGTCATCCTCGCGCCTGATGGCGACTTGCACCTTGTACCTTTCCACCGTCTGGCCGACCCGGACGGCCGCCTTTGGGCCGAGCGCGATCAGCTGGTGCGGGTAGTACAGACCGGCCGCGATTTGATCCGACCATCCTCGAGCGAGGGCGGTGGCGGTTTGCTTGCCTTGGGCGGCGTCGACTTCACTGCTGGTGAGAAACCTGCGCCCGTCGGTCAAGGTCACGACGAGTCCGATCCGTTTCTTTCGCGCGGTCAGGCCGAGGCGCTGCGTGCTAGCACCGGCGAGATCTTTCGTGGCGGCTTCAAGGCGCTTAAGGAAAGCAAGGAAGAGGTTGAATCGATTTGGCGCCGCTTCCGGATCATCCACCGGAACGAGCCGGCCGTTATGTGGACGGAGAGAAAGGCAAGCGAGGCGCGACTGAAAGCCCTAGAAAGTCCACCACGGGTTCTACACCTCGCGACGCACGGCTTCTACCGACCGCGCGTGCGTCCGACAGAACGGCCAATGCTGCTTTCCGGCGTCGCGCTGGCCGGCGCCAACCAGGCGCTGAAAGGCGACGTCGAGGACGGCGTCCTCTACGCCCTTGAGGCGCAGGGTCTCAATCTCGAGGGGACGGAACTGGTCGTTCTCTCCGCCTGCAAGACTGCTCAGGGCGAAATCGACCATAGCGAAGGCGTCTACGGGCTGGTCCGTGCGTTTCGGACCGCAGGCGCGCGAAACGTTCTGGTCAGCCTGCGTCCGGTCGGTGACGCTTCCGCCCGCAGATTCATGGATCGATTCTATCGTCACTGGCTTGAAGAAACGCCGGACGATCTGACTCGCGCCCTGCGCGAGACGCAGCGCGACTATCTGGATGAGGGCAACAGGAAAGACTGGGTTCCCTTCGTCCTCATCGGGACGGGAACCTCAAGCTAGTAGCATTCCGTCGCTTCGCAGCCGCATGCACAACAGGATGGAGCCGTGCAGGTCGGCTTCGGGTCAATTGTGGAAGTTGACCCCGCCTTATGCATATGTCCGCTTCCCGCCCAACACGGTCGTCATACCGAGCCTGAGACGGAACACCGCTACCAGAGTTCGTCTCCGAGCAGGGTCTCTGCGAGCTCTTCGGCCGCGGCATCGAGTAAGAGTTCCCCTTTCTCCGCGGTCGCCACGGCCGGCACGCCGTTGACACCGGTTTCCGTCAGCTCGGCAAACGACCGGAATCGGTATGCGCCGCTTGGCCCGACCATGTTCGTCATCGTGCCCTGTGTATGCGCCATGGATTCCCGGTCGACGAGTTCCGGGAGCAGCGCCAACACCATCGAGCTTTCGGCCTCGCCTGCATGGCGGACGTTCTCCTGTTGCTCGAGAATGTCCTTATAGCGCTGCGCCGTGCCCGCGAGATAACAATAGGTCGCGGCGAACACCGGAGCCTCCAGCTCGCGGCCGATGTCGCCGGCAATCACGTTGAGCGCGCTCACGTTTCCCCCGTGACCGTTCAACAGCAGGATGCGGCGAAATCCCTGCCGCACCAAAGATTGGCATATGCAACGCAGCACGCCCCTGAAGGTGTCGAAATCCAGGGTCATGGTGCCGCCGAAGTCCATGTGGTGCTCCGCCAGGCCGCACCAAACGGTCGGCGCCACCACAACCGGTTCTCGTTCCCGAACCCGCCGCGCGGCGCGGATGCAGATCTCCGTCGCAAGCAACGAGTCGACCTGAACCGGCAGGTGCGGCCCATGCTGTTCCATGGACCCGACAGGCACCAAGACGATGGCATTCCGACGGGCCAGTTCGCTGAGCTCCGGGGCTCTCAGGTTGGCCCATAGCACTTCTGTCATTTGCGGATTTCCGGATCTGATTTTCAAAGATAGGCTTCGAGTCCAATCCTACATCCGTCGGATTTCCGCGTCACGTCAGGCCGATAGTCCACCCACGTCGCGTCTAAACGCCCGCCCACCCGAATGAATGGAACACGACGCCGGCGGCCGCCGCCCCGCCCAGTACGGTCGTCATGCCAAGCTTAAGACGGAACACCGCCACCAGCGCACCGGCAACCAGCAGTGCGGCGGCGAGGTCCAGGCTTGACCAGACGGGCACGTCGAGCGTCGCGCCGAAGCCCTGGACAATCCGAAGCTCGCCGAACAGTACGTGCAGGCCGAACCAGATCGCCAGGTTCAAAATCACGCCGACCACGGCCGCGGTAATCGCGGCGAGCGCCGCGGCGATGCGGCGGTTCTCGCGCAGGCGTTCCACGTAGGGCGCGCCGAGGAAGATCCACAGGAAACAAGGCGTAAACGTCACCCAGGTGGTCAGCAGCCCGGCCAGCGTGCCGGCCGCGAGCGGCGGCAGGCCGCCCGCGTCGCGGAAGCCGGCCAGGAAACCGACGAACTGCGTCACCATGATCAGCGGCCCGGGCGTCGTCTCGGCCATGCCGAGCCCGTCCAGCATCTCGCCCGGCGCCAGCCAGCCGTAAGCGTCGACCGCCTGCTGCGCCACATAGGCCAGCACCGCATAGGCGCCGCCGAAGGTCACCACCGCCATCTGCGAGAAGAACAGCGCCACCTGCGTGAACACGTTCTCGCCGCCGAGCAGCCCGAACAGCGCCACCACCGGCCCGAGCCAGAGCGTCAGCAGCACGGCCCCCACCGCGAGCGACCGCGCCCGGTTCGGCCGGGCGTGGTCCGGCGTCGCTTCGCCCAGCACCGTCTCGGCATCGGCAATCCCGCCGCCCGCCGCGCCATGCCCGTTGCGGGCCCTAACGCCCGGCAGGCCCGCGAACCCGGCCAGGCCGGCCAGAACGATAATCAGCGGAAACGGCAGGTCGAACACGAAGATGCCGACGAAGGAGAGGGCGGCGAGCCCGACCATCGTACCGGTTCCGAGCGCCCGCCCGCCGATCCGGATCACCGCCTGCAACACGATCGCCAGCACCGCGGCCTTCAGCCCGAAGAACAGCCCCTCGACCACGCCGACGTCGCCGACCAGCACATAGACCCAGCTTAAGCCCATGATCGCGATCAGCCCGGGCAGCACGAACAGCACGCCCGCGACGATGCCGCCCGCCGTCCGGTGCATCAGCCAGCCGATATAGACGGCGAGCTGCTGCGCCTCGGGCCCAGGCAGCAGCATGCAGAAGTTGAGCGCATGCAGGAACCGCGCCTCGCCGAGCCACCGTTTCTCCTCGACGATGATGCGGTGCATCACCGCGATCTGCCCGGCCGGCCCGCCGAAACTTAAGAGCGCAATCCGCGCCCAGACGACGACCGCCTCGGCGAAGCTCGGGTAAGACGGCCGTTCCCCGTCGCTCATGCCCGGACTTCCGCGCCGGCGGCGGGCCAGTTGTGCGTCTCGTCGGCGGCGTCGCGGCACCATCGGTAGAACGCGTCGTAGATGCCCATGCCCGCCTCCAGTTGGTCCAGGTCGTTCTTATACATGACCGACAGGCCGAGCGAGGCGGCAAGCAGGCCGGCCGCTTCGGCCGCGAGGTCTAGCCGCGCGGTATCGGCGCCGCGCACGATCTCGGCCAGCCGCATCAGCGGCGGCGTTTGCAGGCCGAATTCCGCCAGCATGGTGTCGAAGCTGCACCGATCGCCGCGGTGGCTCCAGAACGCGCCTTCGATGTCGAACGCCGTGGCGCCGAGTTTGTCGGCTACGGCCGCGACCTCGCTCTCGGCCACGAACAGGAACACCGCCGAGGGGTCGACGAACCGTCGGATCAGCCAGGGGCAGGCGATGCGGTCGATCTTCGGCCGCTCCCGCGTGACCCAGACCGTCCGGCCTTGGCCGTCGCGCGGCGGCAGTGCCCGGGCCGGCACCGTCGGCAGGCCCGCGTCGTTCCAGGCCTCGATGCCGCCGACAAGGTGCTGCGCCCGCGCACCCGCGTGGCGCATCCAGGCCGCGGCGCCGGCGCTGAGTTTCAGGCCTTTCTGGCAGATCACGATGGCGGCCGCCCCGGCGAACCCGTCGGCCCAGTCGGCAACCTCGAACGCCGACCGGCGGATCGAACCGGGAATGAAGCGCGGGTCAGCATCGAAATCCTCATCGATACGCACATCGATCAGCACCGGACAATCCGGCGTGCCGATCAGGCGGGACAAAGTTTCAAGGGAAACGGAGGAAGAGAAAGCAGAATGATATGACAGCATGATGGCATCCTTCTCGCACAGGCTTAAGGATGCGATGCTTGGGCTGCTGCCTGACGGGGAGATCGCTTAAGTCCCCGTGCCTTCCATATCGCGCCGGCCCCGTGGTATGTCAAGCCGTGCGCTCTTAATTTGCCCACGCTTAATTTGATTGTCCGTTCAATTAAAATACGATAAGCGGCAGGTTCGTGTTTCGGAGTTGCCGCCCATGCCGAAAGTCGGAATGCAGCCGATCCGCCGCCGCCAGTTGATCGAGGCGACCATCGCGTCGATTCACGCCCGCGGCCTTGCCGACACCACGGTCAAGCAGATCGGCCAGGCCGCGTCCATCTCGCCCGGCATCATCCACCATTATTTCGGCAGCAAGGACGAACTGTTGGTCGCGACCATGCGCTCTTTGCTGGAGGAACTCCGCACCCACGCGGTCGCCGGCCTTGCCGCGGCGCGGACTCCGCGCGAGCGGGCGGAAGCGATCCTCGACGCCAATTTCAGCCTCGCCGGCTTCGAGCAGCCGGCGGTCACCGCCTGGCTCGCCTTCTGGGCCGAGGTGCGCCACGAACCCAAACTGATGCGCCTGCAGACCATCAACAGCCGCCGGCTCGAAAGCAACCTGGTGCACGCGCTGGCGCAGATCGTGCCGCGCGATCGCGCCCGAACCGTCGCCGTCGGCCTGATGGCGCTGATGGACGGTCTCTGGCTGAAATGCGCGCTCACCGGCGGCGGCCTCGACCAGGCCGAAGCCCGCGCCATCACCCACGATTACCTCAACGCCCTGCTCGCGATGGAGAAGGCGGCATGACCAACCTGCCCGAGCCCCGGCTCTATATCGGCGGCGCCTACGTGGATGCCGCAAGTGGCGAGACCTTCGATACGATCAATCCCGCGACCGGCGCGGTCATCTGTTCGGTGCAGCAGGCCGGCCAGGCCGACGTCGACCGCGCCGTTGCCGCGGCCGTGGAAGGGCAGGCGGTCTGGGCCGCCATGACCGGCGCCGAACGTGGCCGCATCATGAACGAAGCGGTCCGCATCCTGCGTGCCCGCAATGACGAGCTGGCCGCGCTGGAAGTGCTCGACACCGGCAAGCCGATCCAGGAAGCCAAAGTGGTCGACGTGGCGAGCGGCGCCGACGCCATCGAATATTTCGCCGGCCTCGCCGCCGGCCTGCACGGCGAACACTACGACCTCGGCGCGTCCTTCGCCTACACCCGGCGGGAGCCGCTCGGCGTCTGCGCCGGCATCGGCGCCTGGAACTACCCGATCCAGATCGCCTGCTGGAAGTCAGCGCCGGCGCTCGCCTGCGGCAACGCCATGGTGTTCAAGCCGGCCGAGCTGACCCCGCTCACCGCGCTCCGCGTCGCCGAGATCTATACGGAAGCCGGCGTGCCTCCCGGCGTCTTCAACGTCGTCCAGGGCGACGGCCGCGTGGGCGCCATGCTCACGGCCCATCCGGACATCGCCAAGGTCTCGCTCACCGGCGAGGTCGGGACCGGCAAGAAGGTGATGGCCGCGGCCGCCGATACTTTAAAGCACGTCACCCTGGAACTCGGCGGCAAGTCGCCGCTGATCGTCTTCGCCGACGCCGACCTGCACAACGCCGTCTCCGCCGCGCTGATGGCCAACTTCTACACCCAGGGCGAGATCTGCTCGAACGGCACCCGCGTCTTCGTCGAGGAGAGCATCCACAACGCCTTCATCGACCGCCTGGTCGCCCGCACCGAAAAGATGGTGATCGGCGACCCGATGGACCCCGCCACCCACATCGGCGCGCTGATCTCCGAGGACCATATGAACAAGGTGCTCGGCTACATCGAACAGGGCAGGGCCGCCGGCGCGCGCCTGCTGACCGGCGGCAACCGCTACACCGCTGATGGCTGCGAGGCCGGCTATTTCGTCGAACCGACGGTCTTCACCCAATGCAGCGACGACATGACTATCGTCCGCGAAGAGATCTTCGGCCCGGTCATGTCCGTGCTCACCTTCCGCGACGAGGACGAGGTGATCGCCCGCGCCAACGACACCGCGTTCGGCCTCTCCGCCGGCCTGTTCACCCAGGATATCCAGCGCGGCCACCGCGTTGTCGCGCGCCTTCAGGCCGGCACCTGCTGGATCAACAACTACAACATCACGCCGGTCGAGGTGCCGTTCGGCGGCTACAAACAGTCCGGCATCGGCCGCGAGAACAGCGCCGCCGCCATCGAGCATTACACCCAACTCAAAAGCGTCTACGTCGAACTCGGCGATGTCGACGCCCCGTACTGACTGCGCCATGACCGCCGAGCAGTTCGACTACATCATCGTCGGTGCCGGCTCCGCCGGCTGCGTGCTGGCCAACCGCCTGACCGAGGACCCGTCGGTCAGCGTGCTGCTGCTGGAGGCGGGCGGCAGGGACACCAGCATCTTCATCCAGATGCCGACCGCGCTCTCGATCCCGATGAACATGCCGCGCTACAACTGGTTCTACGAGACCGAGCCGGAGCCGCATCTGAACGGCCGCCGCCTGCACTGCCCGCGCGGCCGCGTGCTTGGCGGCTCTTCCTCGATCAACGGAATGGCCTACGTACGCGGTAACGCGCTCGACTTCGACAACTGGGCCGACCTCGGCGCCGCCGGCTGGTCCTACACCGACGTGCTGCCCTATTTTCGCAAGGCCGAGACTTACGAAGGCGGCGGGGACGCCTACCGCGGCGACAGCGGCCCGCTGCACACGTCTAATGGCACGCTCAGCAATCCGCTTTATGCCGCCTTCGTTCAGGCCGGCGTTCAGGCGGGTTACCCCGAAACGTCGGACATGAACGGCTTCCAGCAGGAAGGCTTCGGCCGCATGGACATGACCGTGCACCGGGGCCGCCGCTGGAGCACTGCCAACGCCTACATCCGCCCGGCCAAACGCCGCCCCAACCTGAAGGTCGCGCTGCACGCGCTGGCCACGCGCGTCGCGGTTGAGGGCAACCGCGCCACCGGCATCCACTACCAACAGGGCGATGCCCAGCGCACCGCCACTGCCCGCCGCGAAGTCATCGTCTCAAGCGGCCCGGTCGCCGCGCCGCAATTGTTGATGCTCTCCGGCATCGGCCCGGCCGGCCAAATCCGCGAGCACGGCCTTGACGTCAAGGTCGACCTGCCCGGCGTCGGCGAAAACCTGATGGACCACCTGGAACTCTACATCCAGCACGAATGCACCCAGCCCATCACCCTCTACGGCGCGATGAACCCGCTCGCCAAACTCGGCATCGGCATGCGCTGGCTGGCGATGAAAGACGGCCTCGGCGGCACCAACCATTTCGAGACCGGCGGCTTCATCCGCAGCCGGCCGGGCGTGCGCTGGCCCGACATCCAGTACCACTTCCTGCCGATGGCGGTTTCCTACGACGGCAACAGCCTGGCCAAGGACCATGGCTTTCAAGCCCATGTCGGCCCGATGCGTTCGAAAAGCCGCGGCTGGGTCCGGCTCAACTCCGCCGACCCCCGGGACAAGCCCCGCGTGCTGTTCAACTACATGGCCGAGGAAGACGACTGGCTGGAGATGCGCGCCTCGGTCCGGCTGACCCGCGAGATCTTCGCCCAGCCCGCTTTCGATCCTTACCGCGGCCCGGAAATCGCGCCGGGCGCCGCCGTGCAATCCGACTCGGAAATCGACGCCTTCGTCCGCGACACGGTCGAAAGCGCCTACCACCCCTGCGGCACCTGCAAGATGGGCACCGACGCTCTGGCCGTCGTCGACCCCGAATGCCGCGTCCACGGCATCGAAGCGCTCCGCGTCGTCGACTCCTCGATCATGCCGCAGATCACCACCGGCAACCTCAACGCCCCGACCATCATGCTGGCGGAAAAAGCCGCGGACATGATCCGCGGCGCGACCCCACTCCCGCCCGCCGACGCGCCTTGCTACGAAGCTCCTGACTGGCGGATCGAGTAACGCCCGGGAACCCCTGCTCCCGCCACGGCTTCAGCGCGCGAACTCGTCTAGGGGCGTTTGAATACAACGCATTTTTCTATCGAAGCAACGCGCTTCCGCCTGTTTCCACGTCAGTTGCGATGCTCACCAACCGTTGCAAAAGCTGTTCTACGATTCGCGTACAACCATTTTTGGGAGAGTCAATCGCGCAAAGTGGTTAGCTCGACACCACGGTTCTTGATTTGATAATGGCACGTTGCATGTCGCTGTTTTTTCTTATTATGGCTAGCTTTAAGTTGGACCAAGACCTTCCGTATTTGCCCCTCAGTTCATCGTTGTCGGATCGACGCCATTCTAAGTTCAAGAGGTTATCCGAATCTGGCGTTTCTAGCCCGACATAGGCCTTCAGTTTGTTCAAAGTTCGAAGGCGATAGTCCAAAACGTTTGTGCCGGTGAGTGCATAAAACGACGATACATGTTCTGCGAATTCGTCCCAGGCTTTCCCAAGCTTCTCTTCTCGGAAGTAGGCTCGAATTGTGCTGCTGATGACGCCTTGTTGTATTTCCCATCTTTTATATGCGGCGTCGAAGTCGCTTTGAGATTGCGATTTCGCCCCGACTTCAGCCAACTGAGTTGCCATAAGAATGTTCATTACCTCTTCGGTCATACGAGCAACTAGAGAAGTCTTTAGCTCCCATTCCTTCGCTCGATTCTGCCATCGATTGGTAAGAAGTCCGCCGAATATTGTGGTCAATGCAAAGCCCAAAATCAGCAGTACAATTGGTGAGTTATTCAGGGTGTTCCAAAGTGAATAAAAGCCTTCCATGATGGTAGTCTTCTCAAGATAGAGGTTATCTCTGCAGCCGTGTAGTCGAGAAACACTACTCATACGATGTGATTTCGACAGACTGACACAATGGTTCTTCTAAAAATGCTAGCGCAGGTGGTTGCCTAAGGCCACGTCAAACGCCGAAATGCGAGAGTTCATTCGGATTTGCGGCACCTGTAAAAAATGGACACCGACGCCCTGGTCGTCGTCGATTCCGAAGGCCGCGTTCACGGCATCGAGTCTTTACGCGTCGTCGACTCCTCGATCATGCCGCAAATCACTACTGGCAACCTCAACGCCCCGACCATCATGCTGGCGGAGAAAGCCGCCGATATGATCCGCGGCGCGACCCCACTTCCGCCCGCCGACGCGGCCTGCTTCGAAGCCCCCGACTGGCGTGCTACTCAGCGCTCCGCATTCTCCGGATCGCAACGTCCTGGCACTTGGCCGCCCGATCCGGTTTCGCGGCCATGCACCGGCTCCGACAGGAGTGACAAAAAAATTTAGGCGTCATCGAACGAGAAGCGTGCCTCGAATCGTCTTTTCGGTTACCATCCCGGCCGTTATTCGACACCTACCCGGCGAAAATACTTTCGCGCAATCATTCAGGGACCAGACATGGCTTCGATTTCCGACGTAAAGGGTATCGGCCCGACCACGGCCAGGGCACTAGCAAGAAGAGGCTTCAAGACCGCTGCACAGCTTGCCAAGGCGAAAAGCGCCGACATCGTCGTCGTCTCCGGCATCGGCAGCGTGCGGGCGCGCCTTTTGATTGCCGCGGCGAAAGCGGCGTTGAGGACGGCCTCCCGCAAGCCCGCGGCGGCCAAAACCGCGGCGTCGCGAAAGAAGCCGGCCAGGAAGGCGGCAAAGGCCCGTAAGGCGCCGGCGCGCAAGAAGGCGCCCGCGAAGGCCAAGACCGCGAAGGCGTCTTCGAAGAAAGCCAAAACGGCGAGGAAGCCGGCCGCAAGGAAGACCGCGGCGAAGAAGACGACCGGCGCCAGGAAGAAGACGGCTGCCAAGAAGTCGACTGCTAGAAAGTCGACAGGCGCCAGAAAGACCGCGGCGAAGAAGACAACGGGCACCAGGAAGGCGACCGCCGCCAGAAAGCCCGCCGCCAAGAAAGCATCGCCCGCGAGGAAGGCGAAGACGGCCGCCAAGGCCAAGGCCCCGAAGCGGGCGACTGCCGCGAAACGGGGCAAGGCGAAGAAGCGCTAGAGCGCCTTTAAGAATGAAGAGCAACGTCGTCCAAGCAGGTCGAGCCCATCGGGTTCGATCTGCTCGGATTGTTGCTTTGGCAGGCCGTTGAAGGATGACGGCCCCGCAGTCATTGCGAGCGAAGCGAAGCAATCTCGACGGGCCACGCTTTGCCGTGCCGGGATTGCCATGGCATCGAATTCGTCATTCCGGGGAAGGCCGGAATCCAGCACAACGGTCGTTCTGGATTCCGGCCTTCGCCGGAATGACTATCGAGGTTGCGGCTCATCTTGAGCTTGTCGAAGGACCGTCGGCAAGAGCGGTTCACTTCTTCACCAGCCGGCCCGTGAACATCGAAGTCGGCGTCGCCGCGTCACCCGAATCGCCCGGTAATGTAGTCGGCCGTCCGCTCCATCCGGGGGTTGATGAACATCTCCTGCGTGTCGCCGACCTCCACCAGATGGCCGAGATGGAAAAACGCGGTCCGCTGCGAAATGCGCGCGGCCTGCTGTAAGTTGTGCGTCACGATGACGATCGTGTAGCGCTCGCGCAGTTCGTCGATCAGGTCCTCGATCCGCGCCGTCGACAGCGGATCCAGCGCGGAGCAGGGCTCGTCCATCAGCAAAATCTCGGGCTCGATCGCGATGGCGCGCGCGATGCATAAGCGTTGCTGCTCGCCGCCCGACAGGTTGGTGCCCGCGTCTTTCAGCCGGTCCTTGATGTCGTTCCACAGGCCCGCGCGCCTCAGGCTGGTCTCGACCACCTCGTCCAGGTCCTGCCGGCTGGCGGCGCGGCCGTGCAGGCGCACGCCGTAGGCGACATTGTCGTAGACCGACTTCGGAAACGGGTTCGGCTTTTGCGCCACCATCCCGACCTTGGCGCGCAGCGCTTCCAGGTCGGTATGTTCCCTGTAGATGTCGACGCCGTCGATCCATACGTCGCCGGTGATCCGGGTGTCCGGGATGATCTCGTTGGTTCGGTTCAGACAGCGCAGGAAGGTCGACTTGCCGCAGCCGGACGGGCCGATCAGCGCCGTTACTTCGCATTCCGGGATATCGATGTCGACGTTCTGAATGGCGCGTTTCTCGCCGAAATCCACGTTCAGCCCGCGTGTGCTGATTTTATGCAGGTCGATATCGTCCGCCAGTTGGACGGGGTCGTGAAAGCGATACCGTTCGTCGATCAGTCTCTTCTTTTCGGTCATGGTGCGTGTGGTTCCGTCTGCCGCGCGGGCGTAAGGCGCCGGCCGCCTCTGCCGCTGCGGCGAGCGCCGTTCCCGCTCTCTGACCGCGGAGTAAATCAATCGCGGCGCAGGGGCCGCTTGATCGGCGTCAACGGAACGATTGCAGTTTTGTTAAATTTTCATGACACGCCGCGTCCGCGACCTTGATCCGAGTGCCTGTGCTCGGGCTTGACCCGAGTAGTCCATGGTCCCGCCGGCACCGCCCGTTCCGAAGCCGGCTGTCATTGCGAGCGCAGCGAAGCAATCTCGAACGGCAGTGCTCCGCGTTTTCCAGATCGCCACGGTGCCCAAGTCTCGTTTGGTGGGCCTCGCGATGACGCTCAGGTCGCCCCACCAAGCAAATCGGCCAATGCCAACGCCACCACCTCGGTCGCCTTGCGCAGATCGTCCAGCGCCAGGTTCTCGTCCGCCCCGTGTCCGCCGGCTTCCTCCACGGTGCGCGGTCCCGCCCCGTACAGGATGGTGGGCACGCCGGCCAGGGCGTAGTGGCGGGCATCCGTATAGATCGGCACGCCGTGGGTCGCGACTGTCTCGCCTATGATCGCGCTGCCGTGCCGGACGAACGGTTCGACCAGCCGGTCGAGCCCCGGCACCGGCGCCAGCGGTTCAGCCAGCATGATGCGTCGGACATCGGCGCTCGCGCCGGGATAGCGCGACACCGCATCTCGAATGACGGCGCTGAGCGTCGCTTCGACCTCTTCGCCCGTTTCCTCGGGGATTAGGCGGCGGTCGAGCCGCAGCCGCACCCGGTCCGGCACCACGTTGGTGTTGATGCCGCCCTCGATCAGCCCGACCACCAAAGTCGGATGGTCGATGCCGGAGACCGCCGACTTTTGTGCCGCGTAGCCTTTGCGCGCGTCATATAAGGCGGACAGCACGCCGTTTGCCGCTTCCAACGCATCGACCCCGTTCTGTGGCAGCGCCGCGTGCGACAGCCGCCCTTTGACCTCGACTTCCAGGTGCAGGCAACCGTTATGCGCGGTCACCACGCCGTAGGAGAAGCCCGCCGAAACGGCGTAGTCCGGCTTGCTGATACCCCGCTGCAGCAACCATTGCGGCCCGATGCCGCCGCCGACTTCCTCGTCGTAGGTCAGGTGCAACTCGACGGCGCCGTTTAATGCCGCGCCGGACTCTTCCAATGCCTTCAGCGCGAACGCATAGGTAGCGAAGTCGGACTTCGACACGGCCACGCCCCGCCCATACATCCGTCCATCGTGGATTTCCGCGCCGTAGGGCTCCTTGGTCCAGCCGTCGCCCGGCGGCACCACGTCGCCATGCGCGTTCAACGCGACAACGGGGCCGTCACCGAACCGTCGCCTGACAACCAGGTTGGTCGCCGACACCATCCCGTTCGCCTCCACAGCGTCTGCCGGCACCGCATGCCGCTCGACCGCGAAGCCCAATCCCTCCAGCAACCCGGCCGCCACCTCTGCCGCCGCCGCGCAGTCGCCCGGCGGATTGTCGGTCGGCGTCTTGACCAGTTCGGCCAGAAAAGCGACCTGCTGGTCATGCGCGCTGTCCAGATAGTCGTGTATGCGTTCCGAAACTGTGCTCATCCCATCTTCCCAACACTGTCATCGCGAGGCCCAAAGGGCCGTGGCGATCTGGAAAACACGGAGCGCGGCCCCTCGAGATTGCTTCGCTCCGCTCGCAATGACATTCCTCTACCGTGCCTTCTTCTTGCGCCCCGCCGCCTTCTTATACGGGTGGTGCTTCCGCCAATGCCGCGCAATATCCACCCGCCGGCAGACCCACACATCGTCATGGCCCTGCACGTAATCCAAAAACCGCGCCAGGGACGCCGCCCGCCCGGGCCGTCCGATCAGCCGGCAGTGCAGCCCGACCGACATCATCTTCGGCGTCCGCGCGCCTTCCTCGTACAGCACGTCAAACGCGTCTTTAAGATACGCGAAGAACTGATCGCCCGAATTGAAGCCCTGCACCGTCGCGAACCGCATGTCGTTGGCGTCCAGCGTATACGGCACCACCAGATGCGACTTACCGTCGACCTCCGTCCAATAGGGCAGGTCGTCGTTATAGGCGTCGGCGTCGTACAGGAAGCCGCCTTCCTCGACCACCAGCTTGCGCGTGTTCGGGCTCATGCGGCCCGTGTACCAGCCGAGCGGCCGGCTGCCGGTGACCCGCTCGATGCTCTCGATCGCCAGCCGCATATGCTCGCGCTCGGTGTCGATGTCGACGAACTGATAATCGATCCAGCGCCAGCCGTGGCTGGCGATCTCGTGTCCGGCTTCGACCATCGCCTTGGCGACCTTCGGGTTTCGCTCCAATGCCATCGCCACCGCGTAGACGGTCATCGGCAGCCCACGCTCCTCGAACATCCGCAGCACCCGCCAGACGCCGACCCGGCTGCCGTATTCGTAGAGCGATTCCATGTTCATGTTGCGCACGCCGCGCAGCGCCCGCGCGCCGACGATGTCCGACAAAAACGACTCCGACGCCACGTCGCCATGCAGAATGCTGTTCTCCGCGCCTTCCTCGTAGTTCAGCACGAACTGCACCGCCAGCCGCGCCCCTTTCGGCCAGTTCGCCTGCGGCGGCGTAGCCCCATAGCCCACCATGTCCCGCGGATAACGCTTAGCCATTTGCCCCCTCACTCCCCATCGATCTTGGCACCCTGATAGATCCACCGCCCCAACAGGAGGCGCTCTTCGTCGCTCATCTCGGTCTCGTTGCCGAGCGGCATCGTTTTCGTGACCACGGTTCGCGCCAGAATCCGCCCGGCCCGCTCCTTGATGTCGGCCGGCGTGTCGAACACCACGCCGTTCGGCGCCTTGTCGAACGATTCATGCGTCGGGTTGGCCGAATGGCAGGACGTGCAGTGGAAGCGGATGGTCGCGTGCGCCTGCGCGAAAGCCACCGGCTCGCCGTCGTCGGCCTCGGCGATCGCATCGTCGTCAACGCGGGGCGCCGTTGCCACGGCCAGGGCGACCGTGGCCGCTGCCGCCACCGGGATCAGCCAGCGGTTGCGGACGCCGCGGTTGCGCAGGTTGAAGTAATGCCTGACGCCGGCACCGACGGCGAATAGCGCCAGCAGGATGGCCCAGTTGTACGGATGGCCGTAGGTCATCGGGTAGTGGTTGCTGATCATGATGAACAGCACCGGCAGCGTCATGTAGTTGTTGTGGACCGAGCGCTGCTTGGCCTTCAGCCCGCGGCCGTAGTCGGCCTCGCGGCCCGCCTCGGTCGCGGCGATCATGGCGCTTTGCGCCGGCAGGATGCGGACCCAGACATTGATCACCATGATCGTGCCGATCAGCGCCCCGACATGGATGAAGGCGCCGCGCCCGCCGAACACCTGCGTCAGGCCATAGGCTGCGCCGGCGAGCAGCAGGCAGGAGAGGACGGTCGCCCACGACTCGTGCCGCGCTGCCAGCGGCGAGATCCAGAGCAGGTCGTAGATCAGCCAGCCGACGACCAGGGTCGCGACGCCGATGCCGATCGCCGTGGCCGGGCCGATGTCGGCGACCGTACGGTCGATCAGGTAGACCTCCGCGCTTAGGTAATAGACCAGCACCAAAAGCAGCAGACCGGTGATTAGCGTGAACGCCGCCTCCCACTTGAACCAGTGCAGGTCGGGCGGTACTTCACCGGGTACGAGCTTGCGCTTTTCGGTCAGGTAGAAGCCGCCGCTATGCACCATCCAGATCTCGCCCTCGATGCGTTCGCGCGGCGGGTTCGGCTTGGTCAGGTGGGCGTCGAGCCACATGAAATAGAACGACGATCCGATCCAGGCGATTCCCGTGATCACGTGAATCCAGCGGACGATCAGGCTGAGCCAGTCAAAGACGATCGGATCCATCGAATAAGCTCATTGCGGTCTCGCGGGAGTGGTGTTTCGGATAAAGTGTCGTATAGTTGGAACCTTACATCGGTTTTCTAATTTGAAAACTGAATAATGGACGAGGTGCATGGGCTCATTCCCCCGTATTCCATCGCACCCCCCTGGAGTGGACCCCCATGGGCCGCCTGACCACCCACGTCCTCGACACCGCCAACGGCCGGCCCGGCGCCGGCATGCAGGTCGATCTGTACAGCTTGGCCGACGGCCGCCGCCTGCTCAAGTCGGTCGAGACCAATGCCGACGGCCGTGTCGACGCGCCGCTTCTGGAAGGTCCGGACTTCGCCCCCGGCGTCTACGAGCTGGTGTTCCACGCCGCGGCCTTCTTCCGCCGCGCCGGCGTGGAGTTGAGCGAGCCGCCGTTCCTGGATGAGGTGACCGTGCGGGTCGGCATCGCCGACGCGGACGGTCACTACCACGTGCCGCTCCTGGTCTCGCCCTGGTCCTACAGCACCTACCGCGGGAGCTGACGGGCCATGGCCGAAACCGCGCTCCGTTTCGTGCTTGGCGGCGAGGTCCGAACCCTCGCGGACGTCGATCCAAACATGACCGTGCTCAACTATCTCCGCACGGTCGAGCGCCGCACCGGCACCATGGAAGGCTGCGCCGAAGGCGACTGCGGCGCCTGCACCGTCGTGCTCGGCGAACTGGACGGCAGCCGCATCCGCTACCGTGCCGTCAACGCCTGCATCCTGTTCCTGCCCGTGCTGGACGGCAAGCAGCTCATCACCGTCGAGGACCTGAAGGCGCCGGACGGCAGCCTGCATCCGGTGCAGCAGGCGATGGTCGACAGCCACGGCTCGCAATGCGGCTTCTGCACCCCCGGCATCGTGATGTCCCTGTTCGCCTTCCACAAATCCAGCGCGAAACCGGACCGCGCGCTGATCGACGACATGCTGGCCGGCAACCTCTGCCGCTGCACCGGCTACCGCCCGATCGTCGACGCGGCAATGGCTGCAAACGGTGCGACACCGGACCGGCGGTCGGTCAAGCTGCTCAGGTCGATCCGGCGCGATCGCCCGTTGGCTCTGACCGGCAATGGCCGCCGCTACTTCGCGCCGACTACCGCGGCCGACCTGGCTAGGCTGCGCGCAGCCTACCCCGACGCCGTCATGCTTGCCGGCGGCACCGACGTCGGCCTTTGGGTCACCAAGCAGCAGCGCGACCTGAATACGCTGATCTATGTCGGCGATGTTGCCGATCTCAAGAAGGTCCGTATGGGGGATGGCCGGATCGAGATTGGCGCCGCCGTCACCTACACCGATGCCATGACCGCTGTCGCGAAGCACTATCCCGACTTCGGCGAACTGATCCGACGTCTCGGCTCGGTGCAGATCCGCAATGCCGGCACCATCGGCGGCAATATCGCCAACGCCTCGCCGATCGGCGATTCTATGCCGGCCCTTATCGCGCTCGGCGCGACCGTCGTGCTGCGCAAGAACGGCAAGCGGCGGGAGTTGCCGCTGGACGATTTCTTTCTCGATTACCGCAGGACGGCGCTGGCGTTGGGCGAGTTCATTGAAGCGGTCCACCTGCCGCTGCCGGAGCCTGCGCGGCGGTTCCACGCCTGGAAGCTCTCCAAACGGTTCGATCAGGACATCTCCGCCGTCTGCGGTGCCTACAGTCTCGATCTGGGCGGCGGGCGGGTACGCGACATCCGGATCTGCTACGGCGGTATGGCGGCAACACCGAAGCGCGCCGCGCGGTGCGAAGAGACGTTACGCGGCCGGCGCTGGAGCTACGATACGGTTGAGGCGGGCGTCGCCGCTTTAAGCGAAGACTACGCACCGCTCTCCGACATGCGGGCAAGCGGCCACTACCGAACGCTGGCGGCGCAGAACCTGCTGCGCAAGTTCTGGCTGCGCACCACCGGGCAGGTCGGGGCTGGCGATGTCGCCACCTGGGGCCGGTAGCGCGATGGCGGGCTCGGTACATCGCTCGCTGGTGCATGACAGTGCGCAAAAGCATGTCAGCGGCGAGGCGGTCTATGTCGACGACATCCCCGAACCGTCGGGCCTGTTGTTCGCGGCCTTTGGGATCAGTGATCGGCCGCACGCGCGGATCAGGAAGCTCGACCTTGCGCCGGTCCGTGACGCGCCGGGTGTGGTATCGGTGCTGACGGCAGCCGATGTGCGGGGGAGCAACAACATCGGCCCCGTTGTGCCGGACGAACCGATTTTTGCCGACGGCCTGGTCGAATATGCCGGGCAGTCGATGTTCGCTGTCGCCGCCGAGACAATCGAACAGGCGCGGCGCGCGGCGCGGTTGGCGGTGATCGAATATGAGGATCTGGAGCCGGTCCTGACGATTGCGGACGCCATGGCGAGGAAGTCGTTCGTCCTGCCGCCGCATGCGATGCGGCGGGGCGATGCGGCGCGGGCTCTGAGCAAGGCGCCGAACCGGTTGCAGGGCCGGATCGAGATCGGCGGACAGGACCATTTCTATCTGGAGGGCCAGGTCAGCCTGGCGGTGCCGCAGGAAGACGGCGATATGCTGGTCCATTGCTCGACCCAGCATCCCTCGGAGGTTCAGCATCTCGTGGCAGCCGCGCTCGGCCGCCCAGACAATGCCGTGACCGTGGAGGTGCGGCGCATGGGCGGCGGCTTCGGCGGCAAGGAGACCCAGGCAGCCCTGTTCGCCGCGATCGCTGCCTTACTGGCGGACCGCACGGGCCGGCCGGTCAAGGCGCGGGTCGACCGCGACGACGACATGATCATGACCGGCAAGAGGCACGACTTCGTCACCGACTACGACGTTGGCTTCGACAACGACGGCCGGATTGAGGGCATCGCGTTTACCCTGGCCGCGCGCTGCGGCATGTCGGCGGATCTGTCGGGCGCCATCTGTGACCGCGCCATGTTCCACAGCGACAACTGCTACTACCTGGAAAACGCGACGATCACCTCGCACCGCTGCAAGACCAACACGGTTTCCAACACGGCATTCCGCGGCTTCGGCGGCCCGCAGGGTATGGTCGGCATCGAGCAGGCGATCGACGAAATCGCGCGGTATCTCGGCAAGGACCCGCTGGATGTCCGCCGAACGAATTTCTATGGCACGACCGACCGCAACGTGACGCCCTATCACATGACGGTCGAGGACAACATCGTCGCCGAGATCGTCGATGCGTTGGAACAGAGTTCCGACTACCGCGCCCGTCGCCGCGCTGTCGACGCCTTTAACGCGACCAGTCCGGTGCTGAAGAAGGGCCTCGCGCTGACGCCGGTGAAGTTCGGCATTTCCTTCACCACCACCCATCTCAATCAGGCCGGCGCGCTGATCCATGTGTATAAGGATGGCAGCGTCCACCTGAACCATGGCGGCACGGAGATGGGGCAGGGACTGTTCGTCAAGGTGGCGCAGATCGTGGCAGACGTGTTCGGTATCGATGTCGATCGGGTAAAGATTACCGCGACCAGCACCGGGAAAGTGCCGAACACCTCTGCGACCGCCGCGTCGTCCGGCACGGACATCAACGGCGCCGCCGCGCAGATCGCGGCGCGCGAGATCCGTAATCGGCTCGCCCGGTTCGTTGCGGAAAAGCACGGTGTTGCGGCTAAGGCCGTGCGCTTCGAATCCAACCATCTCTACGCCGGCACAAGAAAACTCAAGTTCGCAGATGTTGTCGGCGAGGCTTATCTGGCGCGGATCTCGTTGTCGGCCGCCGGTTATTTCCGAACGCCGGACATTCACTATGACCGGAAGACGGCCCGTGGTCGTCCGTTCCGCTACTTCGCCTATGGTGCGGCGGTTTCGGAAGTGATCGTCGATACCCTGACCGGGGAGAACAAGCTGATCCGCGCCGACATCCTGCACGACGCCGGCAAGTCGATTAACCCGGCGATCGATATCGGCCAGGTCGAGGGTGGCTTTGTGCAGGGCATGGGCTGGCTGACCATGGAGGAGGTTTGCTGGGACGATGCCGGCCGGCTGACCACCCATGCGCCATCGACCTACAAGATCCCGGTCAGCAGCGACGTGCCAGCCGACCTGCGGGTGACGCTGCTCGAATCCGGCCGCAACAGGGAAGATGTAGTACATCGCTCCAAGGCGGTCGGCGAGCCGCCGCTGATGTTGGCGATTTCCGTGTTCCTGGCCTTGAAAGATGCGATCGCGAGCATCGGCCACAATCAGATCAGCCCGCGGCTGGATGCGCCGGCGACGCCGGAGCGGGTGCTGCTTGCCGTAGAAGACTTGCGCACACGACTGAAGCGGGGCGAGGGTGCCATGGCGGCCGCGGAATGACGGCCTGGTACGACAGGCTGGCGTCGCTTGTCGCGGCCGGCGTCGACTGCGTGGTCGTGACCGTTGTCGCAACCAAGGGGTCGACGCCGCGAGAACCGGGTACGCGGATGATCGTGACGGCAGACCGTCTTTTCGGCACTGTCGGCGGCGGTAACCTGGAATACCGGGCGACGGACATTGCAAGGCGGATCATCGGCGATGGGATGGATGCGCCCGCGCTACATGATTTTCCGCTTGGCCCTTCTCTCGGTCAGTGCTGCGGCGGTCATGCGACCCTGTGTTTCGAACCCTTTGTCGGCGTGAAGGCCGACCAGCCCTGGATTGATGAGGTTCGGCGTTCTCTGCCCTGCATGCTGGTATCCGAGCTCCGGCCCGGCGGCACGCGAACCGTGGCCGTCGGCGCAGGATCTTTCGACGGGCCGAAGCTGGTCGAAGACGGCGAGACAATACTTTTGGTATCGCCGGTCCGGCCACCGGAACTGACGGTCTGTCTGTTCGGCGCCGGCCATGTCGGTCAGGCTTTGGTCAGGGTGTTGGCGGATCTGCCGTGCCGGATCTCCTGGATCGATTCGCGGGCCGAGCAGTTCCCGGACGCACTGCCGGACAACGTCACCGCGGAAATCAGCGCCGCAGCGGAGCGCGACGTCGACGATGCGGCACCGGGCAGTTTCTTCTTGGTGATGACACATAGCCACCAGCTCGATTTACAGATTTGCGAGCGGATTTTGCGGCGCGGCGATTTCGCCTATCTCGGGCTGATCGGGTCCGCCACCAAGCGCAAGCGCTTCGAGGCGCGGTTGGCCCGCAAGGGTCTATCGCCGGCTGTCCTCGGTCGACTGATCTGCCCGATCGGGGTGCCCGGCATTTCCGGCAAGCATCCGGCGAAGATTGCCATTGCGGTCGCGGCGGAGATTTTGCAACGCTTGGAGGCGGCCGACAGGGAAGCCGGCTTCGAACAATCCACACTCAGCGCGTAGCCGGCACCAGACCGGAGCGGACAGGGGCCGATGAAGGACAGCGATTTCATGAGGCGGGCCATTGCGCTCTCGGCGGAAATGATGCGGGCGGGCAAGGGCGGACCGTTCGGCGCGGTCATCGTGAAGGGCGGTACGATCATCGCGGAAGGCCACAACATGGTCACCTCCGCCAACGATCCGACGGCGCATGCCGAGGTGGTGGCCATCCGCGCCGCCTGCCGGTCGCTGAAGAGCTTCAGCCTGGAAGGCTGCCGGATCTATACGAGTTGCGAGCCCTGTCCGATGTGTCTCGGCGCGATCTACTGGGCGCGGCTCGACCGCGTCTATTTCGCCAATACCCGTGCCGACGCCGCGGCGATCGGGTTCGACGACAGCCATATTTACGACGAGATCCCTCTGCCGTTGGAACGCCGCAGTGTGCCGATGCGCAGGCTCTTGAAACGCGAAGCGCTGACGGTGTTCCGGGAATGGGACCGGATGCCGGGCAAAGTTCCGTACTGAAGACGGCAGCGTTCACCCGGATTCGGAAAAGCCCGCATTCGTCGTTTGAACCGATCAACGCAGCAGGTCGACAAACCGGCTGACTGCTTGATCGATGGGGGCGTCGTTCTGGAAATGCACGACGTCCCGGCCGACGGGCGCGGCGTTGGAAGGGCGATTGAGGCGCGCCTCGATTTCCTCGGGCGTTTCCCGGCCGCGCTGTTGCAACCGCGCAGCCAAAGCCTGCCGCGACGCGGTCACCGAAATCACGCGGACGGGCGGGTAGAGCAGGCGGGCCAGATCGACCACCTCCCGCGATATGTTGGCCACGACGTTTACGCCATTGGCCAACAGATCGGGCACCTCGTTCGGCAGGCCGTATCGCATGCCATGAGCGCACCAGTGGAGGCTGAAACCGTCCTCGGCGGCGACACGATCGAATTCCTCCGGCGCGATGGCGATGTGGTCTTCGCCGCCGGCATCGGAGGGACGGGTTATGAAACGTTGCGGGAAGGCAAAGCGGCCGTCGTTTTCGAGCGTGGCCCGCGCGCCGGCAATCAGGGTGTCCTTGCCGACGCCGCTTGGCCCGACAACCAACAGAAGGGTACCGCGTCCGTTGGTCAACGCCGCCTCAATTGTACCGGATATGCGCTTCGAGACAGGGACGGAAGTGTTCCAGACCTGGCGTCTCCGCTGTCGGGTCTTTGGCCAGGTCGTCCCAACGGCGCAGGTTGGCCGCTTCCGCCGCGTAGGGCCGGTTTAGAAATATCGCGGCTTCCCTCTCTGAGAAGATTCCGCCTTGCAACGCCAGCGATTGCTTCGATGCCGGGGAAAGGGCGTCGTAGTATCCGGATTCGTGGCGGCAAAGGAAACGCTTGGCGTCGACATGCAATTGAACCGGCGCGGCGACGGAGTCGTCGAACCATTGCGACAGATACCGTCGGCCCAAATCTTCGTGCCGGGCGTCGATGCCGTCGCGGGCCAGGCCTTCGTCGCCGCCTTCGACCAGATGGCCGATATCGTGCAGCAGGCATGCCGCGATCAGGTTGGAGGATGCGCCGTTTTGCTCCGCCAGGTTGGCGCATTGCAACGCATGAGCGAGCTGGCTTACCCGTTCGTCACCGTAACGCCGAGCGCCGAGGCGGAGTAATATATCCAAAACCCGATCAACCGGTGTCATTGCCGTTCTCCCGAACTAGACGACCCGTGTTCCCGTACGCCATACCGCGCGCACGATTTCGGCGTCGTCGACGCGTTTGACGCGAACCAGATCGGCCCGTTTCCCGGGTGCGATTTCACCTCTGTCATCCAACCCGGCTGCTTCCGCCGGCGCGCGGCTGACCATGGCGACAGCTTCCGGCAGATCGATCATCTCCACCTCGTCGGCGATCTTAAAGGCGGCATGCAGCAGACTGGATGGCACGTAGTCCGACGATACGATGTCCAAGAGCCCTAGCCGCGCAAGGTCCAGCGCGGATACGTTCCCGGAGTGGGACCCGCCCCGAACCACATTGGGCCCGCCCATCAGGACTTTGAGGTCGTTTCCCGACGACATCTTCGCGGCTTCCACCGTCGTCGGAAACTCGGCAATGGCCATACCGTCGGCAATCGCCTCTTCGACATGCGGCACCGTCGCATCGTCGTGACTGGCGAGGGCAACGTCATGGCTTTGACAGAGGGCGACAATGGCACGGCGGTTGGTTTCGCTATTTTGGGCCTGGGCGGCCATCGCCTCCTCGATGAAACGCTCCATGTCGTCGCCGGTCAGGCCGTACTTGCCGCCATAGTACTCGCGGTATTTTTCCATGTTGGCGAACTGGCGCTGGCCGGGCGTGTGGTCCATTACCGAAACCAGCCGAACTAACGGGTTCTCGACGAACTCAACCAGACCCGCGGCGGCGTCGCTGCAGCTCACCTCGCATCGCATGTGCAGGTAGTGCTGGGCGCGGAGGGAATCGTGCCGCTGCGCCCGCTCCACACAGTCGGCGATACCCTGCACTTGTTGGACTATGGCGTTGTCACCTCTTATGGTGCCGAGACGAAGCGCATCGAAAACGGTTGTGATGCCGGACACCGCAATTTCGGCATCGTGGGCGACAACAGCCGACATCGATGGCCAAACCACGCCGGGCCGTGGCGAGAAATGGCGCTCCAGATTATCGGTGTGAAGCTCGACCAGGCCGGGCAGGATATAGTCATCGTCGCAGTCGACGGCGCCTGGGATTTGGGACCGGCCTTCGTCGACCGCGACAATCCGTCCGTCGCTTATCATTAGCGACCCGGAGATCACGGAATCGCCCGCCACAATTCGCGCGTTCGTCAGTACGATGTCGGAAGAAGCGGTGCTTGTCAGGTCGTTTACTTGGATTTCCATACTTCGGATTTCCATTCCTCGCATTTGCTCAGAGTGATGTGACCGCCTGATGACCTGCCGGTCGGGATTGACTGGCCCCGTCGAGAGGAAATCGGCGGAGCAGCCTAAACGGCTGATCCTGGCGGGTTTGTGCAACAAGGCTGACCGCATCGACGATAAGCGGCTTGTCGCGAAACGGCTGGGTCAGTTCTTCGAGGCCGGCCAACAGCTTCTTGTTCTGGGCCCGATCGGTGGGACCGGCCAGTGTCATATGGAAACGAAACTCCTCGAACACATACGGATAGCCCCAGTTCTGCAGCAGCTCTTCCTGCCGCGCCGTCAGTCCGGCCGACCGGCGACGGTCCAGCTCCGAAACCGAGGGCTCAGCCCGGTGAGGTTCGAAGGCCGTCACGCAATCGTCCGCCAGCCGGTTGAGCGCGACGCAGGGCTCGACCGGCACGAGCGCGACAAACGACGACAGTGCAACGGGTCGCATCGGCGGTGCCTCGAACGCGGCGTAGCCCGCCGCGAAACCTGCGACGCTCCGCGCCAGGTCCTCGGCGCTCGAGCGTGCTGCCAGTGCGAACGGCGGCTTCAGCGTCGCATGGAAACCGTAATGCCGGGCGGAGGCAGTGAGCCGCCGCAACGTCTGCTGCTCGAAACCCGAGATCTCGGGCGACTTTTCGGGCGAGAACCAATCGTTTCCGAACCGGCACAGCACGCTGCCGGCCGGCGGCGTGTAGTAAATCGCGTAGCGCGCCTCTGTCGTCAACCCCGGCTCCCGTTCAGATCAGGCGGCAACATGGCAGTCTCGCATGTCGAAGCGCCGGGTCGCGACGGCGTTACGCACCGCCGTGTCGTGGAAGATGCCCAGGATCGCCGTCCCCTGGGCCTTGGCTTCCTGGATCAGTTCGATGACGGTCGCCGTATTGGCTGCGTCCAGGGAGGCGGTCGGTTCGTCCAGCAGCATCACGGGATAGCCCGCGATGAACCCCCGCGCGATGTTGACCCGTTGTTTCTCGCCGCCGGAGAACGTTACGGGCGAGAGTTGCCATAGCGGTTCCGGTATCCCCAAACGGGCCAGCAGGGTCATTGCCTTTGCGTCGGCTTCGGCCTTGTCGACGCCCAGGCTTCGCAGTGGCTCCCCGACGATGCTCAGCGTGCTGACGCGCGGAATGACCCGCAGGAACTGACTGACGTAGCCCATGGTCCGGCGGCGGATGTCCAGGACGGTTCGCGGCGACGCTTCGGCAATGTCGATCGGCGATCCATCGTGGCGAACCGAGATTCGTCCGTCCAGGCATCGATAGTTGGCATATATCATACGCAGTAGCGAACTCTTGCCAATCCCGGACGGTCCGTCGAGCACGACGCATTCGCCGGGCTCGACGGCCAACGTGACGTTGTCGAACACCGGGATCGTCGCGCTGCCCTGGGTGTGCAGGGTGAATGTCTTGCCGACATTTTCGATGCTGATCATTTGCGTCATCGGGTTTCCCTCGGCGTCAACTCTGCAGGATGGAGGCGACCAGGAGTTGAGAATATTCATGCTGAGGATCGTCCAGCACCTGGTCCGTCAATCCGGTTTCGACCACCCTGCCGCGGCGCATCACCATCATCCGGTGCGACAGCAGCCGCGCGACCGCCAGATCGTGGGTCACGACGACCGCCGATAGCCCCAGGTCACCGACCAGCCCGCCGATCAGGTCGAGCAGGCGGGCCTGTACCGAGACGTCCAGGCCGCCGGTGGGTTCGTCCATGAAGACGAGGCGCGGTCCGGTAACCAGGTTGCGCGCGATCTGCAGCCTCTGGCGCATACCGCCGGAGAAGGTTTCGGGCCGATGATCGACACGCCCCTGGTCGATTTCCACCCGGCCCATCCAGTCCAATGCGGTTTCCCGGATATCTCCGTAATGGCGGGCGCCGACGGCCATCAGGCGTTCGCCGATATTGGCGCCCGCGCTGACGGCCATGCGCAGGCCGTCGCTCGGGTTTTGATGGACGAAGCCCCAGTCCGTCCGCATCAGCAGGCGGCGTTCCGCTTCCGACATGGCGAAGATATCGCGCAGACCTTCATGCCGAGTCCGGTAGCGGATCGTTCCGGCGGAGGGCTCCAATTGAGCGGACAGGCAGTTGAGCAGTGTCGTCTTGCCCGATCCGCTCTCGCCCACGATTGCAAGCACTTCGCCGGGCCAAAGCTCGAAACTGACCTGCTCGCAGCCGACCTGGGTACCGTATCGCTTGCCGACATCGTCGGCGACCAGCAGCGGTTCATCCAACGCCATCGGCTACCTCCTCGGATGCGGAACCCGGCAGCGTGCCCGCCATCGGACCGACATGGCCTTCGGCTTGCCGTGCCGTGCAGAAATCTGTGTCCGAGCAAACGAACATGCGGCCGCCGCGGTCGTCGATGATGACCTCGTCCAGGAACGAGTCTCTCGCGTTGCAGAGGGCGCAGGCCGCGTCCCAGGTCTGTATCTCGAACGGATGGTCGTCGAAATCCAGGCTCTTCACTTCGGTGTAGGGCGGGATAGCGTAGATCCGTTTCTCGCGGCCGGCGCCGAACAATTGCAGGGCCGGCATGCGGTCCATCTTCGGGTTGTCGAATTTCGGAGTCGGCGACGGGTCGGTCACGTAGCGACCGTTGACTTTGACCGGATAGTCATAAGTGGTCGCAATATGGCCATGCGTCGCGATATCTTCGTACAGCTTCACGTGCATCAGGCCGTATTCGCTCAGCGCGTGCATCTTGCGGGTCTCGGTCTCCCGCGGTTCCAGAAAGCGGAGCGGTTCCGGGATCGGGACCTGGTAGACCAGAATCTGTTTATCGCTCAGCGCCGTCTCGGGGATGCGGTGCCGGGTCTGCACGATGCTGGCTTCGTCGGTCTGCTCGGTAGTCTTCACGCCGGTTGTGCGGACGAAGAACTTGCGGATGCTGATGGCGTTGGTCGTGTCGTCGGCACCCTGGTCGATCACCTTCAACACGTCGTCCGGGCCGATGATGCCGGCGGTCACCTGAACGCCGCCGGTGCCCCAACCATAGGGCATCGGCATTTCGCGGCTCGCGAACGGCACCTGATAGCCGGGGATGGCGACGGCTTTCAGGATCGACCGGCGGATCATCCGCTTGGTCTGTTCGTCCAGATAAGCGAAGTTATATGTACCGTCGGACATCGTACTACTCCGCCGCAGATTTCATCGGCGTATCGATTGCAGCACGCATCTTGCGCACCAGTTCCAGTTCCGACTGGAAGTCGACGTAGTGCGGCAGCTTCAGGTGTTCGACGAAACCGGTCGACTGGACATTGTCGCTGTGCGACAGCACGAATTCCTCGTCCTGGGCCGGTGATCCGGCTTCCTCGCCAAACTCCCGGCACCTGAGCGACCGGTCGACCAGGGCCATGGCCATTGCCTTGCGCTCGCAATGGCCGAAGGTCAGGCCGTAGCCGCGGGAGAATTGCGGCGGCACCTCCGCCGAGCCCTGGAACTGGTTGATCATCTGGCATTCGGTGACCGCGATTTCGCCGATTTCGACCGGGAAGCCAAGCTCTTCCGGTTCGAATTCGACCGTGACGTCGCCGAGCCGGATTTCTCCGGCGAACGGGTGGGTGCGGCCGTAGCCGCGCTGCGTCGAATAGCCGAGCGCCAACAGGAAGCCTTCGTCGCCCCGGGCCAGGTTCTGCAAGCGCAGGTCGCGGCCGGCGGGAAAGGTGAGGGGATCACGAGTCAGATCGCCGACAGACGCCTCGGCGGGTTCCGGCCGCTCTTCCTCGATCAGGCCCTCGTGGTTCAGGATGTCGACCACGCGGGGAACCGGCGCATCGGACGGCTCGGCTTCGGCGGCCGGTTCCGGATGGGTGCCGCCGTCTGCCGCAAGCTGGAAGTCGAGCAGACGGTGGGTGTAGTCGAAAGTCGGCCCCAACACCTGGCCGCCCGGCAAATCCTTGTAGGTCGCGGAAATCCGACGCTGGATCGACATGTCGGCGGTTTCGATCGGCTCCGCGTAGCCGAAGCGCGGCAGGGTGGTGCGGTAGGCCCGCAGCAGAAAGATCGCCTCGATCAGATCGCCGCGCGCCTGCTTGATGGCGAGCGCGGCCAGTTCCCGGTCGTGCAGGGAACCTTCGGTCATCACCCGGTCGACCGCGAGGCCGAGCTGACCGGCGATCTGATCCAGCGTGACCTCGGGAATTTCCGGATCGCCACGCCGTTCTTCATCCAACAGCCGGTGCGCATTCTCGATGGCCCGTTCGCCACCCTTGACGGCTACATACATTCTTTAAACCTCTACCCGAATGGAACGTGGCAGCGCGGCAAGCCGATCCGCGGCGGCGAAGACCAGATCGACGCCGCGCGGGAACAGCGTTCCGTTGGCCCGCACCTGTTCCCAAAAATCTGTCGGCAACGGACCGGCATCGAGCGCCGTTTTGTGTTCGATGCCCGGCCCGCTGAGCGTGACGCCGGCCTGGTTGGAAAGCCGGTCGACCTGCAGCACGATGGTCGCAGACCGGTCCGGATACTCGTCACTGCCTTGCGCGAACGAGGCGAGCGGCGGCAACGTCGTCGGGTCCGTGGCTACGGCGAACACAGCCTCTCCATGCGCCTCCGGCAGCGAGCATCCGCAATGGAACCTGAGGTGCCGGCGCGCCGCTTCGGCCGCGGCGGATTGATCGTCGATCCACAACGGCGTGTCGAAGTCGGCCAGCGTCAGGCAAACCGCGGCGGCCGTGCGGTTAAGCGGCAGCGGCGCGTCCGGAAGATCGCTTAGCTGAACGATCCGGCCAGGGTGGGACATCGCATCCAGCACCGCGCGGAACAGGCGTTGCGCGTCGAACACCGGGTCGGCGAACCCCGGATGCAGCGCCGCGGCTTCGGCAGACACCGGCATCTCAGTCTTCTCCTCGCACCATCGTGAAGAATTCCACCCGTGTCGCCGCCGCCTTGGCCTGCTTGCGGCGTTCGGTTTTCGACCGGGTCTCGGCCAAAGGCTCCAGCAGGGTTTTTTTCAGGTCGGGACCGTGCGGCGATTGCAGCAGAGCGTCGAAGACGGCCGCGAGCTCGGCGTGCCTGGCGTTGCGGCCGGCGACATAGCCGTAGCCCGTGGTGCCGGCATCGATGGTGAGCGCACACCGGGTAACCGTCATTTCGCCGAGATTGAAGGCGCCGCCGGTGCCGCCGGCGCGTCCGCGCACCATAACCAGACCGGTTTCCGGTTTACGCAGCCATTGCCAGTCGGGCTTTTCGGGCAGAGCGTTCCAGGCGGTCTCCAGATCGTCGCAGCTGGCTTTGGCCAGTTCTCCCATCCATGCGCGGCGTTCGCTGGTCCGGTCGGCCGGCTGCATCGATTCTTTTCCTTGCACCAATTGATAAATTCATCTATACGTATAGATCATACTCAACCCTGTTTATGACATCAAGAGAAACGAGTAAAGCGGTGGCACATGAAACTTTGGTGACAGGCGGTGCGGGTGAGATGGAACGAGGCAGAGGCATCGCTCTTTGGCGCCAGATAGAGCAGCAATTGACGGCGGATATCGCCTCCGGCCTTTACCCGGAAGGCAGCCGGCTGCCGACCGAACCGGAATTGGCGGCGCGATTCGCGGTCAACCGGCACACCCTGCGGCGCGCGATTCGCGCGCTGGGCGATCAGGGCTTGGTCAGGGTCGAGCAGGGGCGGGGCACCTTCGTTCAGGAAAATGTGGTCGACTACATGATCGGGCGCCGCACGCGCTTCAGCGAGATCATCTCAAGTCAGAACAGAACGCCGAGCGGGCAATTGCTGCGGGCGTTCGAGGTTGACGCGACCGGGACGGTCGCCAAGGAACTGAAGCTGAAGCAGGGAACGCGCTGTGCCTGTCTCGAGACCGTCAGCGAAGTCGATTCGCGGCCGCTCAGCTTGGGGACCAGCTACTTTCCGGTGAAACGGTTTCCCAACCTGATCGCCGTCTATGCAGAAAACGGCTCGATCACCAAGACGCTGGAGCATTTCGGCGCCGGCGATTACGAGCGCCGCACGACGAGGATCACCGCCAGACTGCCGGACAGCGAGGAAGCCAAGATTTTGCGTCAGCCGGTCAATCGGCCGCTTCTGATTTCCGAAAGCGTGAACATCGACCGGGATGGCGCGCCGATTCAATACGGCATCACACGGTTCGCCTCGGACCGCATTCAGTTGGTCGTGGAAACCGGCGATTGAAGACGTAACGCCCCCATTCAGTCACCGTCATGTGCAGGCCGAGCGCTGCGCCGCGCTACTCCGTCTGGCCGTTCGATAGCTGCCGCACCTTGTCCCGGATGGTGCGGACTAGGCCATCCAACCCCTCACGATCCATCACTGCGGTGAACTCCGACCGCTGCCGCGCCAGCTCGCTGTATTTCGCGTCCAGCGAAATGTCGATAATCCGCCAGCGCTCCTTGGCGCGGCGCATCACATAGTTCAAGGCGACCGGGTCGCCGTCCGGCGAGTTCAATTGCGTCTTGACGATCTTGCCGCCCCGCGCGGTCTCGTCCTCCGACAGCACTTGGAAGGTCTGGCCGGAATAGCCGTCGAACCGGGCGGCGAAGGTCGCAACGCTCATCCGCGAATAGGCGTCGACCAATTGCTCGCGGCCGTTTTCGTCGAGCTTTTTCCAATGCCGCCCCACGGAAACCCGCGCCATCAAAGGGAAATTAAAGGTCGCCGTCAGGACCGGCTCCAGGCGCTCGTAACGACCCTCGAAGCCGAGGGCGCCGGCCCGCTTCATGACGTCGAGCAGCGTATCCTGCAGAGTAATGACAACCTGTTGCGGCGAGTCCGCCGCCCTTGCCGAACCCAGCGCGGCAAACAGCGCCAATAAAACAATCGCTAATATGCGCACGGTCGGTTCTTTCCTGGCAGCCTGTACAACCGAATTATATAAGGTGCCGGCCATGGCGATGCCATCGATTCTCCGGCCCGCAAGGTCGTGAATGCTGGTGTCGCCTGGGAAGCCGGAACGAAAAGAAATAGGGATGAACGCGTGTCAGTTTGGACGGACCGCCTTTTAGCGCGCTGGATGGACCTGCTTCGGCGCCGCGCGGTCCTGGTCCTGCTGGCCGGTCTGGCCCTCAGCGCCGTTTCCGCGACTTACGCCGCGCGCAATCTGGCAATCGACACCAGCACGACCAATATGATCTCGGCCGAGGTGCCGTTCCGGCGCAACTACATCGCGTTCCGCGCGGCCTTTCCCGATTTCGTCGATCCGTTGGTCGTCGTCATCGACGCGCCGATACCCGAGCAGGCGCAGGCAACGGGCGAGGCGCTGGCGGATGCATTGCGCGCCCGGGACGATCTGTTTCAGGCCGTCTTGCGACCGGGCTCGGACCCGTATTTCCGGCGCAACGGATTGCTGTTTCTGGAGGTCGACGCGCTGTCCCGGCTGGCGGACCGGCTGGCCGGCGCCGAAGCGCTGCTCGCGACGCTGGCGGAGGACCCGAGCGCGCGCGGTCTGTACCAGGCGATCGGTCTGGCGCTGACGGAGGGGGCGGATCAACTTGGCGACGGCGAGGATCTCGCCGACGTGCTCGACCGCTTCGGCGATGTCGTCGAAAAGCAGATTGACGAGCAGCCCGGCGCCCTGTCGTGGTCGACACTGGTTGCGCCGTCTCTGACGCGGTCCGACGCCGGCCGGGACATCCTGCTGGTGCAGCCGGTGCTGGATCATTCCGGCCTCAACCCGGCCGACGCCGCCATGAATGCGATCCGCGATCTTGCAGCCGGGGCAGGCGTGACGCCGGACAGCGGCGTCACGATCAGGCTGACCGGCTCGGCGGCGCTGGATCAGGAAGAGTTGAAGGACGTGGAAGCGGGCGCCTCGACGGCCGGCCTCGTCTCGCTATTGCTTGTCACTCTGCTGTTGGTCGTCGGTCTGCGGTCCCCCGGGCTGATCGTCGCGACCGTGGCCACCCTGTTGATGGGTCTGATCTGGACGGCGGGGTTCGCGACGCTAACGGTTGGCCATCTCAACCTGATCTCCGTCGCCTTCGCGGTCCTGTTCGTCGGCCTGGCGGTCGATTTCAGTATCCATTTCGGGCTGCGGTGCCAGGAGGAGGGCGCGCAAGGGTTGAGCCGCGGCGACTCCCTCAAAGCCGCCGCGCCGCGCGTGGCCGGCGCGCTGCTGCTGAGCGCGGTATGCGCCGCAGCCGGATTCTATTCGTTTCTGCCGACGGACTATCTCGGTCTGGCCGAGTTGGGTTTCATCTCCGGCAGCGGCATGTTTATCGCCATGCTGGCGAACTTCACGGTGTTCCCGGCGTTGATGGCGCTGATCGCCGGCAAACCGGCGAAACTCTCGGGACCGTCTGCGGCCAAGACGCCGACGAACGGGTGGACCGCGCGCCTCCACCGGCCGATCATCCTATGCGCCGCCATTGCCGGCATAGGCGCGGCGACCATGCTCCCGTTCGCGCGATTCGATTTCAACCCGTTGAACCTGAAGAACCCGGAGAGCGAATCGGTCGCGACGTTTCTGGATATCGCGGGACAGGACGGCGCGGTCTACGCAATCGATTTGCTGACCGACAGCCTGGACGCGGCGGCCGAGGCGGCGGAACGGCTCGGCCGCCTGGATCAGGTCAGCCATGCGATTTCACTGGCCAGTCTGGTGCCGGCCGATCAGGACGAAAAGCTCGAGATCCTCGACGAGCTCGCTATTTTTCTCGCGCCGCTGTTGGAGGAGCCGCCGCCGCCGCCGGCTTTGGACGCGACGGAGCATGCAACGGCGCTCCAGCGGTTTCGCGATCAAGTCGGCCAGTTTCTCGGCACGACTGCGGGCCGAACGGGCCGGTTGGAAACGAGCGCCAACCGCCTGGCGGGACTGCTCGACCGATTCGCCGGGGCGGACGGCGCGGATGCCTCCGCTCTGGCCGAACTGGATCGGCGGTTGACCGGCCACCTGCCGCGCTTGCTGACGGACCTGCGGACCGCGATGGCGGCCGGGCCTGTCACGGTGGCGGATATTCCCGACGCTCTGCGCCGGCAGTGGGTGACCGACGACGGCAAAGCGCGGGTGCAGATCCTGCCGGTGCCGGGCGCCTTCGACAATGCCGACCTCAGGGATTTCGCGGATGCCGTGTTCGCGGCGGAGCCGGCGGCGTCCGGCGGCCCGGTCACGATCAACCAGGCCGGCAAGGTGGTTGTTTCGGCGTTTCGCGAGGCGACCTTGTGGGCCGTTGCGTCGATTGTCCTGCTTTTGATGCTGGTGCTACGCAATCTGGCCGGTGTCATTTTGGTCATGGCGCCGTTGATCCTGGCGGCGTTGCTGATGACGGCCGTCGCGGTCTTGTTGGGCCTATCGTTCAATTTCGCCAACATCATCGTACTGCCGCTGTTGTTTGGGCTGGGCGTCAGCAGCGCCATTCACTTGGTTGTCCGGCACCAAAAGGCCACCGATACCAGGGCCGTGATGACCTCGAGCACGCCCCGCGCAGTGTTGTTCAGCACGCTAACGACGATCGCGTCGTTCGGCAGCCTGATGGTTTCGGGGCATCTCGGAATGGCCAGCATGGGGCAGTTGCTGACCATCGCGCTCGGCTGCACGCTGCTTTGTACGCTGGTCGTTCTGCCGGCATTGATGACGTGGGTCGACAAGAGGACGTCGGTGCGCGGGGCATAGACGGTCGCGGGGCCGTTTCGGCGGCGCGAAACCGGGGCGGAACGGTCTGTGCCACCAAGAGCACACATTCACGTTATTTTCAGTCAGCGGTAGCACATGTTACAGTTTTGCGTATAAGCTGAAGTCAAGAATCTGAAATGGGGGATTCTTGAAACAACAGAACAATATACTGAACTGCTTAATCAATATTAGGTGTTCAGTTCGGTCGGCATTCATCAATTTCTCGTAATAACGAGCCATCTGCAGGGGGAATACCGATGTCGAAGAGTCCGTTACGCGTAATACTGTCGGAGCCCCGGGGATTCTGCGCGGGCGTGGAGCGCGCGATCGACATCGTTGAGAGGGCGTTGGAGATCTATGGGCCCCCCGTCTATGTCCGGCACGAGATCGTGCACAACAAAAGGGTGGTGAACAAGCTGAAGGCCAAAGGCGTCCGCTTTGTCGAGGAGGTCGATGAGGTTCCGGAAGGCGCGATCGCCATTTTCAGTGCGCACGGTGTCGCCCAGGAGGTCGAAGAGGCGGCATCGACCCGGCGGCTACAGACGATCGACGCGACCTGCCCGCTGGTCAGCAAGGTGCATAAAGAAGGCGGCCGTTATGCCGCCAAAGGCTATGACGTGGTTTTGATCGGGCACAAGGGTCACCCGGAAGTAGTGGGGACCATGGGGCAGATCGACGGTGTGGTTCACCTAGTGTCCGATATCGACGATGTGGCTGCGCTGGCCCCTGTCAATCCCATGAAACTTGCCTATATCACCCAGACGACGCTGAGCGTCGACGATACGCGTGGGATTATCGAGGCTCTGACCCGTCGATTCCCCAGCATTGTCGGCCCGGATGTGAAGGACATCTGTTATGCAACGCAGAATCGGCAGACCGCGACGCGGGCGCTGGCAAGCGAGGTCGACGTGATCCTGGTGGTTGGCGCGCAGAACAGCTCGAACTCCAATAGGTTGCGCGAAATCGGCGAAAGCGAAGGCGTCGCCAGCTACCTGATTCAGGATTCGGAGGAACTGCGCCCGGAATGGCTGGATGCCGCCGAGGCGGTCGGCATTACGGCTGGCGCGTCCGCGCCGGAGGAATTGGTGCAGGAAGTGATCGCGAAGCTCTCGGAAGCCTTCGATATAAAGGTTGACGTCCTGCGCGGGACCGAGGAGAAGGTGCAGTTCAAATTGCCGCCGGAACTGGCGATGCCGGTCGCGGCGGCGGGTTAGGCTCCGGCCGGTATTGATATACCGCTGGACATTCGTTCTACGTTCCTTTCACTGGGGGAAAGTGTGGCTGTCCCGATCCGACAACAGGCAAGAGTTGGCGCCTATATTCTAAAGCAACGGCTGACCGGCCGCCGGCAATATCCGCTGGTGCTGATGCTGGAGCCGCTGTTTCGTTGCAACCTGGCCTGCCCCGGCTGCGGCAAGATCGACTATCCCGACAGCATTCTGAACAAACGCCTGAGCGTTCAGGCTTGCCTGGACGCGGCCGAGGAGTGCGGTGCGCCGATTGTCTCCATCGCCGGTGGGGAGCCGCTGATCCACAAGGAGATCGGCGAGATCGTGTCCGGGATGATCGCCCGCAAGCGGTTCGTCTACCTCTGCACCAATGCGCTGCTGCTGGAAAAGAAGCTGGATCTGTTCAAGCCGAGCCCGTATCTGACCTTCTCGATCCATCTGGATGGTTTGAAGGAAGAGCACGACCACGCCGTCGACCAGGAAGGCGTGTTCGAGAAGGCGACCGCCGCGATCCGCAAGGTGCGCGCCCAGGGTTTCCGCGTTAACGTCAACACCACGATCTTCGACGGCTATAAGGCGGAGAACGTGGCGGAGTTCATGGACTTTGTCACCGACCTGGGCGTCGAAGGCGTCACGGTATCGCCGGGTTACGCCTACGAGCGGGCGCCTGACCAGGAGCATTTTTTGCGCCGGCAGGGCGCCAAGCAGCTTTTCCGCGACCTGTTCGACCTCGGCCGCGGCAAGAAATGGCAGTTCAGCCAGTCGACACTGTTCCTCGATTTCCTCGCCGGCAACCAGGAATACCGCTGCACGCCGTGGGGCAACCCGACCCGCAACGTGTTCGGCTGGCAGCGCCCGTGCTACCTGCTTTCGGAAGGCTACGCGTCGTCCTTCAAGGAATTAATGGAAGAGACGGAGTGGGAGAAATACGGCACCGGCAATTACGAGAAATGCGCCGATTGCATGGTCCATTGCGGATATGAGGCGACGGCGGTGAACGATACGCTCGATCACCCGCTGAAGGCGCTGAAAGTCTGGCTCAAGGGTGTCGATACGAAGCAGCCGATGGCGCCGGACATACCGCTCGACAATCAGCGCCCGGCGGAGTTCGTGTTCGAACGAGTCGTCGATACGGCGATTTCCGACCTAAGTCAGGCGGAAGAGCGGCGGTCCAACGCCAGCGACGCGGCCTAACGCGGCAAATCCCGCGCGGCTTTCCAGCGCCAATCGGATAAGCGCCGGCAATTGCCACGGCCGGGCCGCGAGGCGCGCGGCGACGGCAAGCGGGTGCGTGCGGCCGTCGCCGCCGAGTCCCGACAAGGCGACGCTCGGGATGCCATGCGAAGCTGGGTCGGCGATGGCGCGCAGCACCAGAAACGGAATGCCGGCCGTATCCGCGGCGCGTGCAACGGCATGACTCTCCATATCCACCGCGGCGGCACCGGTCCGCGCTTGTAGTGCAAATTTGTCCGCCGGGGTGGCGAGGACCGTGTCCTCGCCGGCGACCTGTACGACCGCGATTGGGAGAGAGCCTGCCGCGGCGACAGCCCGTTGCCGCCATTGGTCGTCCGCCGTATAGACCTGCCCGCAGGGATCAACGACGCCGGAAGCGGTGATCAGGTCGCCGGGTTTTAGGTCGGGCGTCAGCCCGCCGGCCAGACCGAAGCTGACCAGGCCCAGGCATCCCTCGCCGACAAGGAACGTTGCCGCCGACGCGGCGTTCTCCGGCCGGCCGCCGGAACAGGCGAAGCGGAGGTCGATGTCAGCCTGTTCCAGTCCCTGATTTCGGCGCAGACAGTCGGCTTCCGCGATCAGGCCGGTGACGACGCCGATCCGTATCACATGCCGTACCGGACGGTGCGGTCGTTGCTCGCCATCAAATTACGGTAGCGGGAAACCGCCCATAGAGGGAAGTAGGCGCTGTAACCGTAATATTTAATATAGAACACGCGCGGGAACCCGATGCCGGTATACAGGTGCTCGTTCCAGTTGGCGCCGGTTCTGGGGTGGTTTTCCAGATACGCGATGCCCCGCCGTACGGCGTCCGTGTCGACGTCGCCGGCCGCCATCAGCCCAAGCAGCGCCCAGGCGGTCTGCGATGGCGTACTTTCCTTGACAAGGTCCCGATGCTCCGACCAGTAGGTTGCGCAATCCTCGCCCCAACCGCCGTCTTCGCGCTGTCGAGAGACCAGGCAGTCGACCGCTTTGCGGATGTGCGGCGCCTGCATGTCTTCGCCAGCGGCGTTGAAGGCGCAGAGCGCCGACCATGTACCGTAGATGTAGTTGACGCCCCAGCGCCCGAACCAGGTGCCGTCCTCCTCCTGCTCGTTGCGCAGGAACTCCAGGGCGCGCGCAACAGCCGGGTGATCGCGTTCGTAGCCCAACTGCGCTAGCATGCTGAGGCACCGCGCGGTCACGTCGACCGTGGGCGGATCCAGCAGGGCGCCGTGATCGGCAAACGGGATGCTGTTCAGGTAGTCGTGCGTATTCTCCGCGTCGAACGCGCCCCAGCCGCCGTTTTCGCTCTGCATGCCGATAATCCATTCGGCCGCGCGATCGATTGCCGGGCGGTAGGCTGGGTTTTTCGTCCGCTCGAGCGCCATGACCACGACGGCCGTGTCGTCGACATCCGGGTAGTGGTCGTTCCAATATTGGAATGCCCAGCCGCCGGGCTTGAGGTCGGGCCGGCGGTCGGCCCAGTCGCCGACCACGTCGGTGATCTCCCGTTCCAGCAGCCATTGGAAGGCGTCTTCCATAACGGGGCCGTCGCCGGGTTCGCCCGATTCCAGCAGGGCATGCGCCGCGAGACAGGTATCCCAGATCGGCGAGAGGCAAGGCTGGCAATAGGCCCGGTCCGCCTTCTGGACGACCAGCTTGTCGACGGAGCGCTTGGCGATCACGTAATCGGGATGGTCCCGCGGATAGTCGAGCGCGTCGAACGCCATCACGGCGTTGGCCATCGCCGGAAAAATGCCGCCCAAGCCGTCTTCGCCGTTCAGCCGTTCGTTGACGAAAGCAACCGCGGCACCGATCGCGCGCTCACGCCGTTTGCGTGAAAAATGCGGCTCGATTTTGCGCACGACCTTGTCGAGAAGGACGAACAGGTTGCCCATGCGGTCCTTCGTCGGGTTGACGATATAGTCGCGTTCGCGCTCCGGCGCGGTGACGAACAGCTCGCGAATGGAGACGCCCCGTGGATTCCGCGCCGCTGGCTTCAGCGCCATGATGATCAAGAGCGGCGCGATCACGGTACGCGACCAGTACGACACCTTTGACAAGTGAAACGGGAACCAGCGTGGCAGCAGCATGATCTCCGCGGGCATGACCGGCACGGCATGCCAGGGCACCTGGCGAAACAGCGCCAGGCTGATTCGGGTGAACACGTTGGCGCGCGCGGCGCCGCCCCGCGCCAGGATCGCGGCTCGCGCCTTCTTCATATGCGGCTGGTTCGGATCGTCGCCGGCAAGTTTCAGTGCGAAGTAGGCTTTCACCGTCGCGCTAAGGTCCAGCTCGCCCTCGGGAAACAGCGGCCAGCCGCCATGGTCTGCCTGTATGCCGCGAAGATAGGTCGCGATCTTGGCTTCCAGGGCCGGATCGATGTCGTCGAGGAAATGCGCCAGCAGGATGTATTCGGCCGAGATGGTGGCATCGGCCTCGAACTCGAACACCCAGTGGCCGTCCGGCTGCTGGAGTTCGACGAGCGATTGCCGTGCGTCGTCGATCAAATCATCCAACGTTCCGGACGGGTCAGTGCTGAATGCGGTTTCCGCCATCGTGAATCGGGTCTTTCAATTTCCAATTGCAGGTTTGAAACCGGGCATAATCCATACGCCCTTAGGCTGGCAAGTCCGATTTATGACAGTGTCTGTGGTCTTTTTGGGCCAAATCCGGGCGGCTACGGATCGGTCAGGGCCGCCGCCGCGGCATGGCCGGACCGGATCGCGCCTTCGATCGTCGCCGGAAAGCCGGTATCGGTCCAATCCCCGGCCAGCAGCAGGTTGGAATAGCGGGTGCGGGTGCCCGGCCTGCGGCGGATTTCCTCGGGCGTCTGGGCAAAGGTGGCGCGCCGCTCCTTGATGACGCGAATCGGCGGCCGCTCAATGACGTTCAGGTTCAGGGCGCGTTTGGCGTCGTCCCAGACTCGGTCGGCGATGCTGTCCGCCGGCTCGTCCATCAGGTGGTCGGCGGCGCTGATGGTCGCGCTGATCACGTTGCGCCGGACGATCAGCCAATGGGCGGTGCCGCCGATCACGCCAAGGAAGGGGATGCCGTTCGGCATCTCGACCGTCTGATCCAGGCGGATATGGGCATTGAAGATCGTGCTGCTGGTCCGCGGCACGGTGATGTCCGTCAGGATTGCCGCGGCACCGGATGGCGGTATGGCCAGCACGACCCGGTCGTCCGGCCGGATCGGCACGTTGTCATCGCCGAAGGCGAGCCGGGTGACTTTTCCGTCTTCGATTCCGGCAGCCCGCAGCCTTGCACCGAAGATCGGTTCGACGCCTTTCGACCGCAATCGCTGCAGCGCGGGATCGATGAAACTGATCGACAGCCCATCCCTGGCGATCATCGGTTTGCTGTAGCGCGCGCCGCGCATGAAACTCTCGCGCAGGACCATCCAGACCAGCCGCGCGGAGGCGTCGGCCGCCGGCGTGTTAAGGACCGCGACGGTGAACGGCTCCCAAAACCGGTCCCAAAGCGGTCCCACGGTATCGACGCAATCGCCAACCGTCCGGTCGCGACCGGCAAGCGCCAGTTTGACCGCGCCGAGGTAGTCCGTAAGGCCGGTGTCGGGAACGCGCCGCGCGCGGTCCATCAGCCACCAAGGGATAGGTCCGTCGTTTGGCCGGACGGTCCAGCTCTGTCCCGTGCCGAGATCGATGAATGGAAACGCGGCATCCGGCTCGATCAGGCTGTCGCGGGTGCCGATCTCGGTCAGATAGTCCAGCGCGGCCGTGTTTGCGCTCAGCAACAGATGGTTGCCGTTGTCGATCTCGCATTCCAGCGATTGGTCGAAATACGACCGGCAACGTCCGCCAGCATGTCCGGCGGCCTCGTACAAGGCGACCTCGACGCCGCGCGCCGCGAGGCGCACGGCGCAGGCCAGCCCGGCCAGGCCGGCGCCTACGACATGTACCTTGCCCATGCGGCCTAAAACAGTCCCCGCCGGGCGACGATCCACAGCTTTTCAGGTTTGGATAGCTTCACCGGCGGGTCCAGCTTCTGCCAGCCGCGCTGCACCAGCCGGCGCAGGATTCGCTCGTAGACATCCATCATGATCAGTGCCGGCCGCAGGGCGTGGCGGTCGCACTGCGCGGCCATGTCGCGCGCCTGCTCGAAACGCAGCGTGGCCGTTTCCGACAGGCTCTTGCAGACCGCCGGCAGGTTGGGGTGGTTCAGGATCGCATCGATATCGCCGATCTCGATCCCGTTTTCCACCAGCAAATCGCGGGGCAGGTAGAGGCGGCCCATATCGGCATCCTCGCGGACGTCGCGCAGGATGTTGGTAAGCTGCAGGGCGTCGCCCAGCGTCAGGGCGAACTCGTCGGCCGGCGGCTGCGTCGCGCCGAACACCCGGATCGACAGCAGCCCGACCGCGCCGGCGACGCGCCGGCAATAGGCGGTCAGTTGGTCGATGGGCGGCGCAAACATGGCGTTTTGCGCGTCCATCTCCATACCCTCGATGATCGCCAGAAATTCTTCCTTGGGCAGGTTGAACGACTCGATCGGCGTGGCCAGCGCCTGCGTGGTCGGGCGCGTCGGACGGCGTTCGTACAGGCGGTCAATTTCTACGCGCCATTCCGCGAGCTGCTCCGCCTTGACCTCGTCGGAGCCCGGCTCGTCGGCCACGTCGTCCACTTCGCGGCAAAAGGCATAGATCGCGTACATGGCGTCGCGCCGTTCCTGCGGCAGGATGCGCATACCCCAGAAGAACGACGATCCGGAATCGGCGACAACCTGGCGAACATGCGCCACCGGGTCGACGGTCGCGAGAGGCTGGCTGTCCGGTAGGCTGCGGTTGGTCTTCTGCTCGGGAGCGAGCATGCAGGCCCTTTCTTCTTGCAGAACTCGAATCGCCGGCGGCGTCATCTCGCAGCGGGTCTACATCACGCCCGCGTGGATCGGAACCGGGATTTTACGCAACGGCAAGTATAGACCGCCGATCGTAGCTGGCGGAACCATAACCGGCGTTCGGGTAATGTCAAAAAACAGTCATTTCGTTTCGTCGGGACGAGGCGTTGGGCCCTTCAACCGCCGCGGTCGTTGTACCAGTCGCCGGATCAGCAGGCTCGCGGCGCCCGTGCCTGCCGTCATCAGAAAGCTTGGCCTGCCGAGTTTAACCGGCTCGGCCAGCGGGTCGCGACGCCGCAGTTCCGTGGTCAGCCGTTTCGCAAGGCTCAGGATCGCCGCCGTTTCCATGCCGAGGCGCACGTCGCGGCAACTGGCAGGGAACAGGGAAGCCGCGGCGAGCCACTCTTCGACAAGGTCCAGGCATTGATCCAGAACCCGGCGCAGGCCGGGCTTGGCGGCCGGCGCATCCAGGTCGTGCACAGTGACGCCGGCGTCTGCCATCCAGTCCTGAGGCAGGTAGACGCGGTCGAGAACACGGTAATCGTCGGCGCAGTCCTGGAGATGGTTGATCACCTGTAGCGCATCGCACAGCGGGTCGGAGATCGCGTAGATCTCCGGCGGCTCGCCGTGCAGATCCAGCACGTAACGGCCGACCGGCGATGCGGAGTAGGAGCAGTACCGCGCCAGTTCCGACCAATCGGCATAGCGGGTCTTCGTCGCGTCCTCGGTGAAGGCGATCAGAACGTCGCGGCAATGCCGGTTGGTGACGCCGGTTTCCGCCAGGCTCTGCCGCATTTTGATCGCCTTTTCCAACGCAGGGTCGTCGGACGCTTCGCCGATTAGCGCGGCATCGAAGGCGGCGAGACGGGCAACTTTTTCGGCGGGTTCCAGGTCGCCATTGTCGGCGATATCGTCGGCGGCCCGGGCGAAGGCGTAGAAGGTCGCGACATGCGGCCGCAACCGCGCCGGCAGCAGCCAGGAGCCGACTGGGAAGTTTTCTGTTCCCGTATTCTTGCCCGACGGTGTTTCAATCGCTTCCGACAACGGCCTCTCCGATTCCTCGTATGCGGTGGACATTAACGGTCTGCCGTCGGTGAATAAACACGGCCTTTCCAGGTCACGCTGCGGCCGCGCCAGTGCTGGATCGCCGAATCGATCGTCATTGCGGTGTAGAGCAGGCCGGCGACCGGCAGCAGCGGCGCCAGATAGAGCGGCATGCGGTTCAGGCGGAGAGTCGGCCGAAAGGCGGCGGCCATCAACAGCCAGGCGGCGAGGCCGGCGCCGGCCAGGCCGGCATCGCCGGTGATCAGCCCGGCTACCGCCGCGACCGGCGGCGCGAGATAGATGACGGCCATGCCGACGACAGTGCCGGCCAGCAGCAAGGTCGAATAATGCAACTGCGTGAAGGCGGTTCGCCGAACCATGTCCCAGATATCCGCAAGGCCTGGGTAGGGGCGGAGGCTGCGGGTGGTGTCCGTCAGGCCAAGCCAGATGCCGCCGCTTCCCGGCTGGGCGAACCGTTTGATGCGTCGGCCCAGGGCGCAATCGTCGATCAGTTCGGTCCGGATCGATTCGATTCCGCCGGCCCGTTGCAGAGCGGTCCGGCGCACGAGCATGCAGCCGCCGGCGGCGCCGGCCTCCGGCCGGGCCGGATTGTTGACCAGCGGGAACGGGTAGAGCTTTTGGAAGAAGAACACGAAAGCCGGCACCAGCAACCGCGACCAGCCGCGCTCGCAGGCCAATAGCACCATCAGGGACACCATGTCGAACCGGCCGGCCTCCGCCTTTGCGATCAGACCGCGCAGGTTGTCCGGCGCGTGCGCTATGTCGGCGTCCGTCAGCAGGAGATACTCGGCATCCGGCGCGAGATCCGCCGCCCGGTCGACGCCCTGCGCCATCGCCCAAAGCTTGCCGGACCATTTGGGCGGCAGTTCGTTGGCGTCGGCCACGACGAGGCGTCGGTCCGGGCGGCCGTGTTCTCGGGCGACGCGCGCCGCAACCTCGCGCGTGCCGTCCCGGCTGTGGTCGTCGACCAGGACAATCGTCAGCTTGCCTGCGTAGTCCTGGTCGATCAGCGAGCGAAGGGAAACCTCGATCACCTCCGCTTCGTCGCGCGCCGGGATGACCGCGGCGACTTCCGCTGTCGTACCGGGATCGGGGGTCGGCGCCGGCAGGCGCTGATCCGCGCGCCAGAAACCGCCTCGGAACATCATCAGATACAGCCAGATCGCCAGGGCGAGCCAGGCCATTGCGATCACAACTGCCATCGGTCGCCAAGGTTCCGTTGCGTCATGCGGCTATCTATACGACAGTGCGCCGACGTTTTCAGAGAGGTTCGCGTTCGCATGTCAAAGATCAGTCGACTCGGTATTTTGTTGCTCGCAGGTCTCTTGCTGCTCGGCATTGTCGTTCCGACCGTTTCTCATGCCGCCAACCCGGCCGTCGATCCCGCGACGGTGGTACAGAACCTGGCCGGTTCGGCGATCCGCATCGCGCGGGACCAAACGCTCAACCAAGCCCAGCAACACACCGCGTTCTATCAGCTTTTTGTCGAACATTTCGACATGTCCACGGTCGGCCGCTTCGTTTTGGCGCAGGATTGGAACCGCACCTCGGCGGCGCAGAAACGGCAGTTCGAAGACGTCTTTCCGAAATTCATGATCGCCAATTACGCCAGCCGATTTCAGTATTTCGGCGCGGACACCCTGACCATACAGGGCGTCAATATCTTCAAGACCGGGCAGGCGGCCGTTGCCAGCACGATCCAGCGCGCCGGCGCGCCGGGCATCAATGTGAGCTGGCGGCTGCACCAGGTCGACGGTCACTGGCGGGTCGTTGATGTGGTGGTCGAAGGTTTCAGCATGGTCATTACCCATCGCCGCGAGTTTTCGTTTGTGATCGAACAAAGCGGAGTCCGCGGTCTGTTACGGGCGCTGGCGAAGAAGACGGAAGGGTTTTCCGGCTGTCCGGCCACTCAAAGCTGCTGAAATCGCTGCGGCCGGTAGGGCGCCAGCATCTCGGGCATGGCACCCGTCACGATTTCTTGCGCTACAAGATCACCGAGCAGCGGCCCGAGCGTAATGCCGCTGTGGGTCGCCATGACATACAGCCCGGCAACGCCGTCGACCGGTCCGACGATCGGCAGCCCGTCCTCCAGCATCGGACGCACGCCGACCCGGGCGCTGGCCCGCAGTTTCGCCTCCGTCGCCGGCAGATCCGGGAGAAACTTGAGGGTTCGGCTGAGCAACTGCTGACGGCCATGGGCGATGGCAGTCGCTTCATCGGCATTGGCAAGAAAGCCCGCCAGGTCCTCTGCGCCGATCAGCAATCCGCCGTCGTCGCCGGGACGGAAATGCAGCCCACCGGGTTCCGGCGGATGTAAAATATGCCGGGCCAGCCCCCCGCCGAGATCGGGCGGCAGGTTGACCAACAACCCTTCCAGCCCATTGACCGGTATGTACGGACCGGCGGGCCCCGCCGCGAGTGCGACCAGCCGTGGCGAAACGACACCGGCGGCAACGATCACATGGCCCGTGTCGATCGTGCCGGCGTAGGTTTCGACCGAGGCGATGGCACCGTTCGCATCGCGGGTAAACCCGGTAACGGCACAGTTCTCCAGGATCGTGCCGCCAAGCCGTTCAACGTCCTGCGCCATGAGGCGCACCAGGCGGGGCGCGTCCAGCCAGCGATCCGGCATGGACATCAACCCGACCGCGCCGTCGGGAAAGGCGACCGACGGTTCCAGTTTCGCGAGGTCGCCGGCATCCAGCCATTCGACCGGATAATCCAGCTCGATCAACTGTTTGGCGCGTTCCGTTAACGCGGTATCGCTGCCGGAAATCGAGGGGTCGGACCAACTGATCTCGCCCGCCTCGCCGTGATCGACCGCGTCCTCGCCGAAGATTTCGGCCAGATCGCCGTAACGGTTCATGCCGGCCCGGTTTAGACGGTGGTAGGTCGCGTCTTCGGTTTTCGACGTCGCGTTAAGCCATGCGAAGCTGTTGCCGGTCGTGCCGCCGGCAAGTCCGCCGGCTTCGACGACGACCACATCCAATCCTTGGGTCGCCAGCGCATGGGCGGTGCTGATTCCAAGCATGCCGCCGCCGATCACCACCGCGTCCGCTACTTTACTCATTCGAAATCGCCACCTTACGCTTTGCACCGTTCCACGACGCTGTTTAGCATGAACCCATCAGCGTCCGGAAAGTCTCTCAGAGGACAAAAGGAGCGAGGTCCGATCATGACGGAGCGCGCAAAAGGCGGCGCGATTGTGGTGCAACCCGACGAAGGCGAGAGCTATTGGCAGCCGGAACCGGCCAACGGCTATGCGGAGGTTCGGATATCCAAGCGAAACGTACCGGTCGGCAACCGGTTCTCCTCCGGCATTCAGGTGATCGCGCCGGGCTGCCACATCCGCGAGCACCAGCATGACGCCAACGAGGAACTGCTGTTCTTCTTCGAAGGCCGTGGCAAGGTGCTGGTGAATGGCGAGGAACACCCGGTCGTGCCCGGCACCACCGTCTATGCCGGGCCGTGGAACACCCACAAGATTGTCAATGAGGGCGACGAGGACATGAAGATGCTGTGGGTGTTGATGCCCGGAGGGCTGGAGGACTTCTTCGAAGGAATCGGCCGGCCGCGCCGGCCGGGAGAGGCGCCGCCCGAGCCGTTCGCGCGGCCGGAAAACGTGGCGGAAATCGAAGCGGCCACCGTGTTCGCCAAGATTGGCGGCGACTGATCGTGAACGCCATGTCAGATGCCGTTTCATAAGCTGACCGACGGCGACCGGCTCTACTACGAAGTCCATGGCAACGGCCCGCCGCTGATGCTGGTGACGGGCCTTGGCGGCACCGCGTCGTTCTGGGCGCCGCTGGTGCCCGCGTTTGCGGAGCGGTTCACGGTCGTTTTGCACGACCATCGCGGCACGGGACAAAGCAGCCCGTCGATCATCGATTATTCGGTCGATCAGATGGCGGACGATGTCCTGCAGCTCATGGACGGGCTGGGGATAGAGAGTGCGGATTATGTCGGCCATTCGACCGGCGGCGCCATTGGCCAGACATTGGCGATAGACCGGCCCGAACGCATCGACCGGTTGGTCCTGAGTGCGAGCTGGACCGCCGCCGACGGCTATTTCCGGCGGTTGTTCGAGGTGCGCGGGAATATCCTGCGGCAGGGCGGGGTCGAAGCCTATGTGCGGTCGCACGCCTTGTTCATGAATCCGAGCTGGCGGATCCGCGATACGATCGACGAGATCGAGCGGCGGGAGGCCGACGCGATCGTGAACTTTCCAAAGCCTGAGATCATGCTGTCGCGGATCGACGCGATTCTGCGCTTCGACCGCCGTACCGACCTGTCCGCGATCAAGGCTGAGACGTTGGCTATCTGTGCGCGAGACGATATCACCACACCGCCTTATTTCACGGAGGAGCTCGGCCGTCTGATTCCCGGCGCACATGCGGTGATCCTGCCGAGCGGCGGCCATTTCTTCCCGCGGTTGTTCGCGGATGACTTTGTGCGAACGGTCGGCGATTTCCTCGAAGCGCCCGGTGAAAACTAGACGGGACTACTCCGCCGCGCTGGCTTGGGGCGCCGGTGCGCGAAATGCCGCCAGTAGCCTTTCCCGCTCGGCATTCGCCTGTTCCAGATTGGCCGCCTTGACGTGCCCGAAGCCACGAATCCGGTCCGGAATTTGGGCGATCTGTACCGCCAGACCGTGGCTGTCGACGGAAAGGCCGTCCAGAACTTCGGCCATCGTGGCTTCGTAATCACGGATCGACTGCCGTTCCGCCCGGCGCTCCTCGGAATAGCCGAACACATCCCATCGGCTGCCGCGCAGTCCACGCAGGCCTGCCAGCAGGCCAAAGGCTTTCATCATCCATGGCCCGTATTCGCGTTTCTGCAACGCCCCGGTCTCCAGATCTCGGGTGGCGAACAAGGGCGGCGCAAGATGAAAACTCAGCCGGAAGTCGCCCTCGAACTGCTGATTGAGTTTTTCGGCGAACGTGCCGTCCGTGTAAAGCCGCGCGACTTCGTACTCGTCCTTGTAGGCCATCAGCTTGAAATAATTGCGGGCGACCGCCTCCGCCAGACCGGTGCGGCCCTTGGCGCGGGTTTGCTCCGCGTCGGCTACTTGATCGACCAGGGACCTGTAGCGCGTCGCGTATGCGGCATCCTGATAGTCGGTCAGGAACGCAGCCCGGCGGGCAACGATGCTGTCTAGATCCTGTGGCAGGGCGTCCGGCTTCACGGTGCCACGGATCAGCGGGCCGGCGATCGCGTCGACTTTCTCCGGCTGGTGGGCGGCCAAACGTCCCCAGGCAATCGTACGCTTGTTGGCGTCCACGGCCACGCCGTTCAATTCGACGGCGCGTTCGATAGCCTCCAGGTTCAGTGGGATCAGGCCTTTCTGGAACGCATAGCCGACCATAAACAGGTTGGTGGCGATGGAATCGCCCATCAACGCCGTGGCCAGCTTGGTGGCGTTTACGAAATCGGCGCGCCCGTCGCCGGCAGCTTCCGTGATGCTGCGCTGCATCGGTCCGCCGGACAGGTCGATGGCCTGATCCATGACGAACGCGGCGGGCGGCGTCACGTGGCTGTTGACCACCGCCCGGCTGGCGCCCTGGTTGAGTCGCGACAGCGTATCGGGCGCCGCGGCCACGACGATGTCGCAGCCGAGCAGCAGGCGCGCGCCGCCGGCCGCGACCCGCACTGAATGCAGGTCTTCGGCCTTGTCGGCGAGCCGCACATGGGTCGCCACCGCGCCGTTCTTTTGCGCCAGGCCGGTTTGGTCCAGCACGGTGACGCCTTTTCCTTCCAGGTGCGCGGCCATGCCGAGCAGCGCGCCGATGGTGATGACGCCGGTACCGCCGATGCCGGTGACGACGATGCCATAGGGTTCCGCCGTCGACGGCAGGGTTGGCAGCGGCAGGTCGGCGAACGGATCGCCGTCTACGGCTGCCGGTCCGGCCGGCGCCGCTTTGCGCACCTGGCCGCCATGCACGGTGACGAAGCTTGGGCAGAAACCCTTGATGCAGGAATAGTCCTTGTTGCAGTTGGACTGATCGATCTGCCGCTTGCGGCCGAATTCCGTTTCCAGTGGCTGCACCGAAACGCAGTTCGATTTGGCCGAGCAGTCGCCGCAGCCTTCGCAAACCAGGTCGTTGATGAAAATACGTTTCTGCGGGTCCGGGTAGGTCCCGCGTTTGCGGCGGCGGCGCTTTTCGGCCGCGCAGGTCTGGTCGTAGACCAGCACGGTAACGCCCGGTTCTTCGCGCAGATCGCGCTGCACCCGGTCCAGCGAATCCCGGTGGTGGACGGTGACGCCCGGCGGAAATCCATAGCCGGCCGGATACTTGTCTGGCTCGTCGGTCACCACGACCACTTTGTTGACGCCTTCCGCGGCGACCTGCCGGGTGATCGCGTCGACCGTCAGGCCTTCTTCCAGGGGCTGACCGCCGGTCATGGCGACCGCGTCGTTGTAGAGGATCTTGTAGGTGATGTTGACTTTGGCCGCCACCGCGGCGCGGATCGCCAGAATACCGGAATGATAGTAGGTGCCGTCGCCGAGATTGGCGAAGATGTGCTTCTCCTCGGTGAACGGCGCCAGACCGATCCAATTGACGCCTTCGCCGCCCATATGCGTCGCGTATTCCGTGCGCCGGCGTTGGTCGAAGATCGCCATCGCGTGGCAGCCGATGCCGGCCATCGCCCGGCTGCCTTCCGGCAGCCGCGTGCCGGTGTTATGCGGGCAGCCGGAGCAGAAGAAGGGCAGGCGCACCAGGGTCGCGCCGCCGATCTTGCGCTGGTCCAACGATTCGATGCGCGCCAGCCGCTGTTTGAATTCCGGCCGTTCTTCCATCCGGTTGACGCGGCCGGCGATCACCTGGGCGATCATCGGCGGCGACAGTTCGCCTTTGGCAGGCAATAGTGTATTGCCCTGTTCGTCGGTCTTGCCGACGATCCGGCGCGGCGCGTTTTCCAGGTTATAGAGCAGGCGGGTCAACTGGGTTTCTATGAAGCCCTGCTTCTCTTCGATGACCAGGATTTCTTCCAAACCCTCCGCAAAGGCCAAGGCGCCCTGCGGTTCCAGCGGCCAGGTCAGCCCCACTTTGTACAGGCGAATGCCAAGCTCGGCGGCGGCCGCTTCGTCGATGCCGACTTCGTCCAGCGCCTGCCGCACGTCCAGGTAGGCCTTGCCGGTCGTCACGATGCCAAGCCGCGCCTTCGGGCTGTCCATAACGATGCGGTCGATGGGATTGGCCCGTGCGAAGGCGAGGACGGCCGGCAGCTTATGGTCGTGTTGTATGGCCTCTGTGCCGAGCGGGTCGTAGCGGATGCCGATATGCATGCCGTCATCCGGCAGGTCCATATCGTCGGGTTCGCGGAACCGCAGACGCTGCGGATCGACGGAAACGGACGCCGAGCTTTCGACCGTGTCTGACACAGCCTTGAAACCGATCCAGCAGCCGGAATAGCGCGACAGCGCGAACCCATAGAGACCGAAGTCTAAATATTCCTGCACGTTAGACGGATTGAGCACGGGGATCAGCGCAGCCGCGAACGCCTGCTCGCTTTGATGCGGCACGGCCGACGACTTTGCGCCATGATCGTCACCGGCAATCAGCAGAACGCCGCCATGCTTCGACGGCCCGGCATTATTGCCGTGCTTGAACACGTCGCCGGACCGGTCGACGCCCGGCCCTTTGCCGTACCAGATCGCGAAAACGCCGTCATACTTCGCGCCCGGATGCAGGCCGGTCTGCTGGCTGCCCCAGATCGCGGTCGCGGCCAGGTCTTCGTTCAGGCCAGGCTGGAAAACGATGTGACTGCGTTCCAGAAAGGGCTTCGCGCGCCACAGCGCATGGTCGTAGCCGCCGAGCGGCGAACCGCGATAACCCGTGACCAGTCCGGCGGTGTTCAACCCCGCCGCGACGTCGCGCTGGCGCTGCATCATCGGCAGGCGAACCAGCGCCTGCATGCCGGTCAGGTAGACTTTGCCCGATTCCAGCTCGTACTTGTCGTCAAGGGATACGTTGGCCAGCGCCATCTGTCCGCCTCCGCCGAATGCATCGGATCGCTACCAATGATACCGGGGCCGGCAGTTGGCGCACAAGTTGGCCAAAAGTGCCGCGTCAGCCGGTACGTCCGGGCAGGTGCGCTCCGCCATCGCGCAAGGACTCGACATAGTGGGCGAAGATCACTGTCAGGATTTTCTTGCCGGCAAGATAGCTGCCTTTGACCGTACCGGAAATCTTCGACGTTCCGATCCGCGGCCGATAGGCGACGGGCACCTCGGATATCGCCAGGTGGGCGCGCGCCGCTTTCACTTGCATCTCGACCGTCCATCCGAAATCCCGGTCGTTCATGCCCAGTTCGTCGAGCCGGCCGTAGCGAATTCCGCGGAACGGTCCAAGGTCCGAATAGCGGACGCCCCAGATCATTCGGATAAGCGTCACCGCGAGCAGGTTGCCGAGCCTTTGAACGGGCGTGAGGGAACCGGGCTCCGGGTTTCCCAGAACCCTTGAGCCGATCACCAGGTCGCTTTTTCCCGCGGCGATCGGGTCGACGATACGGGCCATCTCGCCAGGTTTGTCGCTGAAGTCGCCATCGAGGAACACCACGATTTCCGGCCGACGGCTGCAATTCTCAACTGCGGCCAGGCCGGCCAGACAGGCGGCGCCATAGCCGCGCCGCGGCTCGCTGACCACCGTTGCGCCATGCGCGCGCGCGACGCGCCGGGTTCGATCGGTGGACCCGTTGTCGGCGACGATGACGGTATCGACCCAGTCGGGTATTGCCGACAACACCAAGCCGATTGCCTGCTCCTCGTTGAGCGCGGGAATGATCACGGCGACGGAAGCGTTACCGCGCAAGGCCGAACCCTCCGTTTTTGGGAGCGGGCAGCAATGGCCGCCTCGCGCGAAGCCACTCCCATCCCAAGAGGCCCAGCACCGGCAGGTATTCGATCCAGACGACGCCGTGGTCGAACCAGCCAGGTTCGCCGCGCGCTTCGAAATAGAATCTGAGGTAATAGAGCGGCAGAAGCGCCGTCAGACTCAGCAGCGACAGCCTGGGCGCCAGCGCCAGCAGCGGCAACAGCCACACGTAATACCAGGGATATTGCGCCGGACTGAACAGGAACAACGCGGCGACCACGATCGTCGCGTGGCGGCAGAGGCTTTCGGCATCGCCCGCGCCGCGGCGCGCGAGCCAGAGGCTTGTCGCGATCAGCCCCGAACCGGTCAGAAGTTTTGCGAGAGCCGTCGTGTCGAAACCCGCTCCGGCGAAAGGCGCTGCGGCTAGGTTCACGAGCCAGGCAACGGTCATGAACAGCGCGTCGTTGACCTGCCAATGGCGGCCGTAGGCCAGGAAGCCGGATGTCTCATCCAGACCGGCATACAGCACAGGGGTGGCCAATAGGCCCGCCGTAATGGCGAAAACGGCGAGCGCTGTTGCTGTCTTTCGCCAGTCGGACAGGGTGGGGGCGAGCAGCAACGGCACTAAAAGAACCGGCCAGACTTTTACCCCGACAGCCAGTGCGAGCGAGGCGCTCGCCCAGATCGTTCGGCCTCTGGCCGCAAGCCAGATGGCGCCGAGCACGAACGGCAGGATGAGCGCATCCATATGGCCGGCATTGACCAACTGGACGATCGCGAGGGGGTTCCACCAGTAGAGCGCGGCCCAAAGCGGCGAGCGGTTCAAGTCGCGAAGCAGTGCGAACAGCAGGCTGAGCGCCGCGAGTTCGAAGACAATAACCGTCAGGCGCCAGCCCGTCAGGCTCCATGGCGCGAGCCAATGCGCGGCCGCGAAGGCGGCTTGTGCGACGGGCGGATAAATCGTCCGAAGACCCGGGTAATTCACACGTTCGACCACCGCGCCGGATTGGGCGGCAAGCAAATCGAGTTCGGAGTCGACGGCGGCCATGCCGGGTGCGTGGGCGTATGGATTGATACCCTGGTTCACCACCGCGCCATCCCAAAGGTAGCGGTAGAAATCGTCCTCCAGGATGGGCGTCGACGGCAGCATCGCGGCCCGCATCACCAGGCCCAACCCGATGACCCAGAGAACGAGGCCGGATCGCGGCGTGGTTTTCGGCACGATCCGGAGCAGTGTCAGGAAGATGGCGCCGGTTACCGCCAGCAGTGCGGCCAGATACCAGACCGGCGCTTCCCGTGGATCGGTCCCGTAAGCGAACGAGTCCGAGACCAAAAGCACCATGAACTGCGCGGCAAGAAGCACGCAGCCCACGGCGACCCAGACACCGGTCCCACCGAGCGGTGAGCGTCGTTCGGAAAGACCGGTCACCCCGGTGCACCCGGTGTTGGGTTAGCTGCCGCCGCCGCCGAACCCGCGGTCGTAGACCCGCCGGGCCCTGGCGGCTTCCACTGCGCGCACGCCGTTGAGGTCCCAGTTATAGTCGTCACCCGATACACGTGTGATCCGCGCCAGCTTGGCGCCCAGTTCCGGCGACGCGTACTGGCGGAGATGCGCGATGACGCCGGCGTCGGTGCCGCCGAAGTCGTCCTCGAACCAATCGTAGATGCTGGAGACGTAAAGCCGGCCGTTTCTTACGGTGACGCCGCGCGGGCTGTTGATGTAGTCGCGTGCGCCGGCGGTCAGCAGTTCGTCGACGTTGGCCCCCGTGAACGCCATAGTCATGAGGTTCGGGCAGGAGATCGAGGCGCAGTTGACCGCGTAGTGAATGCGCGGATCGCGCCAGATCGGCCGCAGGATGCGATGCTCGATATCGTTCAGCGTGAGCTCTTCGCCTTCTATGCGGATCAGCTTTTTATCCCACGGCCCCACCGAAAACAGGCCGGGCGAGATCGAGATCTTGCGAATGCCTTCGACCGGATAGTGGTCGAGGATTACCTTGACGGTCAGAGCGTTATAGAGATTGACCCAATAGGCCATCTGTTCGGCGCGATTGAACCGGCTGATCGGCGTTGCCGCCAGGGCGCCCAGATAGGCTTCCAGCGCGCGTCGGTCCTGCGCGGTCACTTCGGAATAGGCGACGAGGTTCAAGCCCGATCCGTTGGGCCGGATATAGGTGCGGAGGAATCGATCCCACGCCCCATGGTCGATCTGATCGGTCGCGCTCTGGTCGTGGGCGGTCCAGCGCTCCCATAGTTTCGCTTTCGGCGCCGCGCTGGCCTGTCCGTGGCTCCATAGAAGTAGTCCGGCCAGGACGGCAACGGCGACCGCCAGGTTGAAGCCGCCGGTCAGGTTTCCGGCCGGAGCGTGTGCATTGCGCATGTCGATTACTCCCCTGCTCGAATTTGGCCCGAGGGCGATCGGGCGGAAATCATCACCGTTCAAACGTGGGGTCGGGCCGTGGCAATGGCAGCCGGGCACCGGTCACGGTTGATCACGATGCCTTCAGGCGGATTCGCGCCGGGGCGGTGGTGATCGGCGCGGCGGGACCGTGGTAAACTGACTCCGCCGAACGGTGGGATCAGGGAACAACGAAAGGGACAGAGCATGCGCGTCGTCATCGCGATGATGAAACACGAGACCAACACTTTCTCTCCGGTGCCGACGCCGATAGAGCGGTTCGCGAGGGGCCAGGCGCTGCCCTTCTACGGGGAGGAGGCGTATCGCGCCTACAAAGGGACAGGCAGCGGCATCGGCGCCTTCATCGACATCGCCGAGGAGGAAGGTTGGGAGATCGTCACGCCCATCGCGGCCAACGCCTGGCCGAGCGGTCTGGTCCACGACGACGCCTATCGGCAGATGGTCGATGCGATCTGTCAGGCTGTCGAACAGGGCTGCGACGCAGCGATGCTGGACCTGCACGGCGCGATGGTCACCCAATCGTACGAAGACGGCGAGGGGCAATTGCTGACCCGGCTGCGCAAGATCGCGCCGGATCTGCCGATCGCGACCGCGCTGGACATGCACACCAATCTCTACGAAGACATCGTCGCCAACTCGACGATCGTCGCCGGCTATCAGACCTATCCCCACATCGATACTTACGAGACCGCCATGCGCGCCGGGCGACCGCTGGTGCGGGTGCTGAAAGGCGAGGTCATCCCGACGATGGCCTGGGGCAACCGGCCGATGCTGCCGCATGTGATGCGTCAGGGCACCGACGACTATCCGAATAAGGATCTGCAAACCCGGACCAAGGAAATGGAGGCCGGCGAGGCGCTGGCCGCGACCGTGTTCACCGGCTTCCCCCATGCGGATATTCAGAATGCGGGACTGAGCGCGGTGGTCGTGACGGACAACGATATGGCGAAAGCCGAAAAGCTGCGCGACGAACTGCTCGACACGGCCTGGGGCGCGCGCGAAGCGTTCGTCTATCGGATCGAACCATTGGAGACGTCGCTGGCGCGGGCCAAGACTGTGGAGGATGGGCCGGTCGTCCTGCTCGACCACTACGACAACGCGGCATCCGGCGGGACCATGGACACCATGACCGTGCTTGGCGCTATCCTGCGCGAAGGGTTGGAAGACGTGGCGGCGTTCGCGATCCACGACCCGGAAGCCGTGCAGCAGATGATCGCCGCCGGCGTCGGCGCGACGGTGACCGTCAGCCTCGGCGGTAAGATCGACATGCCGTCGATCAACCTGAAAGGCGAGCCGCTGGAGGTGACGGGCAGGGTCAAGCTGATCTCCGACGGCCAATACCGCAACCTTGGGCCGGCGTCCAAAGGCGTGCTGATGGATATGGGGCCGAGCGTCGTGCTGGATACCGGCAAGGTCGAGATTGTCGTGATCTCCCGGCATCAGGAACCGAACGATCTCGGCTGCTTCCTCAGTCTGGGGATCGACCCGCGCACCAAGCGCTATCTGATGCTGAAGAGCCGCATCCATTACCGCGCCGGCTTCAAGCCGATCGCCAAGGAGATCATCGAATGCGCCGGCACCGGCGTCTGCACCTCCGACTACGATCAGCTTGAGTTCAAGAACGTGCGCCGGCCGATCTATCCGCTGGATCTGATCAATGAACCGGGATAACCGACATGCGCAACAGCAGGATTGACGTTTCGCCGATTGCCGGCTCGCTCGGCGCCGAGGTGTCGGGCGTCGATCTCTCGAAACCGTTGGCCGACGCCGCCGCGGACGAAGTCCGTGCGGCGTTCGTCGAACATCAGGTGTTGTTCTTCCACGACCAGCGCCTCACACCGGAGCAGCAGATCGCGTTCTCCGGTCTGTTCGGGCCTGTGACCCAGGTGCCTTACATCAAACCGCTGGACGATTACCCGGAGATCGTCGCGGTCCTGAAAGAGGCTGACGAAAACAAAATCGCCACGTTCGGCGGCGACTGGCATTCCGACTTCAGCTATCTGGAGGAACCGCCGGCGGCGTCGGTACTGTACGGGCTGGAAATCCCTGCCTTTGGCGGCGATACGTTGTGGGCCGACATGTATGCCGCGTTCGAGGCCCTGTCGCCCGGCATGCAGCGCAAGCTGGAGCGGATCAACGCCATGCATAGCGGCCATGTCTATGGTGCCGCCATGCAGGACACCGACCTGCGCCTCAGCCGGTCGATAGAGATCAGCCGCGGCAATGCCGAGGCGGACGTAGAGCGGCCGCATCCCGTGGTCCGGGTTCATCCGGACTCCGGCCGCAAGGCGTTGTTCGTCAACCCGATCTACACCACCCGTCTGGAAAACATGACCAAGGCCGAAAGCCGGCCAATTCTGAGGTTCTTATACGATCATTGTACAAGGCCGGAGTTCACCTGTCGCTTCCGCTGGCGGCCCGGCGATGTGGCGGTGTGGGACAATCGCTGCACGCTGCACTACGCGGTCAACGACTATGACGGTAGCCGGCGCCTGCTGCATCGGACGGCGATTGCCGGCGACCGGCCGATTGCCGCGGCCTGAAGCCCGCCGGAAAAAGGCGTCGCCTCTGTATCGACTCCCGTGATGCGACCGAGCATTATTCTCGGTTCATAAAAATCGTAGTCCGATTCATCTGGGAGGAAACGAATGAAAGTATCAAGAATTCTGCTTAGTGCAGGCCTTGCCGTCGCGATGACGGCGGGCACGGCCGTAGCGCAGGAATGCAAGCCGTCGAAATGGGGCGCCGACGACGAGATCGGCTCGGCCAACCTGGTCACGCCGGAGCGCGTTCTCGCGGCGCTTAAACTGGTCAAGCAGGGAAAGACCCATCCGCTCGGCATTATCATCGATCCTTCCACGCCGGCGTTCCCGCCGCGTAGCCTTTCTTTGCAGGTGGTGCAGCCGAACCAGCAGGGCGGTCAGACGCTGTTCGCCTACAAGGGCAGCTACAACGACGACCTGATGCAGACATGGCTCGGCATCGGTCCGCAACTCGACGGTCTCGGCCATCTCGGTCAGGACGGCATGTACTATAACTGCAACAAGGAAGAAGACTTCGCCGGGATCACCGGCCTGAAGAAGCTCGGCATCGAGAAGGTGCCGCCGATGGTCGGCCGCGGCGTCCTGATCAACATGGCCAAGCATTTCGGCGTTGATAACATGGAAGCCGGTCAGTACTTCAAGGCCGCCGACGTGCAGGCTGCGGCAAAGGCCCAGAACGTCGAAATCCGCGAGGGCGACGTTGTCCTGTTCCACACCGGCTGGACCGAGGCGAAACTGGGATCGGACCCGAAGGCCTGGGTGAGCGGCGAACCCGGCGCGGCCGAGGACACGAGCGAATGGCTGGCGTCGAAGAACGTGATGGCGGTCGGCGCCGACAACTGGGGCCTGGAAGTTGTGCCGCCGGAGAAGGAAGGCCGTCCGTTCATCGGCCACGTCACCCTACTCAAGGAAAACGGCATCTATATCCTGGAGACCATGAATACCGGCCAACTCGCCAGGGAAGGCGTGACCGAGTTCATGTTCGTGCTCGGCCAGGCGCGGATTCGCGGCGCGGTGCAGATGATCATCAATCCGGTTGCGATCTACTAAACGACGGGCAATCGAGGTGTGTAAGGGGGCGGCGATTGCCGCCTCCTTTTTTATGAGCGCTGCCGCCGGCTCATCTTCTCGGCCAGGTTTGGCGCGATGCCGGGCCGGCTCCATGGACAGACGGCGATGCAGATGCCGCAGCCATGAGTCTCGTTGAAATACGGCACGCATTTGTCGAAGTCGACATACCATTTCTTCTCGCCGCGCACGGTCTGTTTCTCGCGGAAGATGGCGTCCGGCGGACAGGCCTTTGTGCAAAGCTGACAGTTCTGGCAGAAGTCGTCGGCGCCGAAGATGTCCGCCTGATCAGCGACCAGCGGCATGTCGGTCAGTACGCAAGCGAGGCGAAACGACGAACCGTAAGTCCGGTTGATGATCGAGCCGTGCTTGCCCAACTCGCCGAACCCGCAGGCCAGCGCCGCCGGGATCATCACCACCGGCCCGGCCTGCGGTCCGCCATGGGCCAACGCGTCGTAGCCCTGGCTCAGGACCCAGTCGGTCAACGCCCGCGCCGCGCGGGTGCCGCGATTATATTGGCGCATCACTTCGATCACCGACGGCGGCTCCGGCGCGGTCGCCAGTTCGGCATGGTCCATCTCCAGCCCCAGCACGATCATCCAGGGATAGTCCGCATCGTACCCGTCGAACACCCAGGTCGGATCCATCCGCGCGACGCCGACCAGGTCGGACTCGTTGGCAAGCGCGAATTCCTTCGCCTTTGCCGTCCATTCGGTCGGTGTGCCATCTGCCGGCGCCGATGCCTTGGCCGCCCGCTCTTCCGGGCCGCGTCCGTCCAGGCTGGCTTTCAGGTCGGCGGTCTCGGGCACCAGCCGGCTGGTCCGTTCAAGCATCCACTTCTGCAATTTGCCGTGCGCCAGCTTTCTCGGAGAGTGCCAGTAAATCGGTGTCGGCCGCCGGCGGGCTTCCTCTCCCAGGCCATTGAGGGCATTGCCGGAAATGTCGGGAACCAGCCGCTTCTGTTCCTCGCAGGGTTCGAATACAGATTCGCTACTCATTTGTGCCTCATCCGGGGGTAAGGGCTGACTGGGCAAACGCTGCCGCCTTCTTGTAGTCGGCCTTGCCGTTCGGTCCGCGCGCCATATCGCCGATCGGCAGGATGCGTTTCGGCGTCTTGTAGCCGGCCAGATGGCCGCGCACATAGGCGCGCAGATTCGTCTCGTCGAACGTCGCGCCGTTGCGCGGCTGTACGATGCCGGTAACGGCCTGTCCCCAGCGCGGGTCGGGCACGCCGACGACCAGTGCGTCGGCGACGTCCGGGTGCTGCTTCAGGACTTCCTCGACCTCCTCCGGATAGACCTTCTCGCCGCCGGTATTGATGCAGACGCTGCCGCGGCCCAGCAGCGTCAGGCTGCCGTCGGCTTCCACCTGGCACCAATCGCCCGGCATCGAATAGCGCACGCCGTCGATGGTCTTGAACGTCGACGCCGTCTTTTCGGCATCCTTGTAGTAGCCGACCGGGATCGGCCCGCTGCGCGCGACCTGGCCGGGCTCATTGCTGCCGGGCGTCACTTCGCGGCCGTCTTCGGTGAATACCTTGACCTGTTCTCCGAGTTCGAACTTCGCCGTGCGCCATTCGCCCTCCGCTGTCGTGATGGAAAGGCCGAAGCCGACCGCTTCGGATGCACCGAACGAATCCAACATGGCGGCCTGCGGCAGATGCTTGAGCAGGCCGCGTTTGTTTTCGATGCTCCACATCACGCCGGACGACACGATGGCGGCCAGCGCGCTCAGATCGTAGGCGCCGGGGTTCCGTTCCAGCGCTTCCAGCATCGGATTGGCGAACACGTCGCCGACAATCGCGATCTGTTGTACCTGATGCTTGGCGGCGGACCGCCACAGTTCATGTGCGTCGAACGTCGCGCCTTCCATGGTGACGACGGTGCCGCCCATCGCCAATGCGCCGATCGACGTCACCAGCCCGGTGCCATGCATCTGCGGGCAGGCCGGCAGCAGACAGGTGCCGGGCCCGTCAGTGGCGACGATGTCGACATGCTCCGCGAGGTCCCCGGGCACCTTCTCCAGGATCGGAATTTGAAGCTGCGCGCGCCGCAAATCGTCGGCGCGCCACATCACACCCTTGGGCATGCCCGTCGTGCCACCGGTATAGATGAAGAACAGATCGTCGGGCGACCGCTCGATCTCGAGCGGGCTGTCGTCGCCTTCGCCAGCGAAGCCTTCATAGCCGTAGGCAAAGTCCGGTGCCGGACCATCCGCCCAGGTCTGCGCCCAGATCTGAACCTTCGGCTGTCTTGGTTGCAAGGCCGTCGCGAGCTCGGCGAACTCGGGCTCGAAGATCACCGCGGCCGCGTCGGAATCGTCCAGCAGATAGTGCAGTTCCTCCTCGCGGTAGCGATAGTTGACGTTGACATGGACCAGCCGCGCTTTGAAGCAGGCGGCGACGCATTCCATGTATTCCGGCCGGTTGCGCATATAGACGGCAACCTTGTCGCCAGCGTTCAGCCCATGCGCCAGCAGGGCGCGGGCCAGCCGGTTGGTTCGCCGGTCGAAGCTCTCCCAGGTGATTGTCCTGCCGTTATGCACCAGCGCGGGGTGATCCGGCGGCACCACCAGCGCAACGGCATCCAGGATGTCGCCGTAGTTCCAGCCCATCGTAACGCGTTCCTCCCGTGGGTCTTTTGCCCATCATACCGGCACCGACACCTATCTGTCAGGGTGGGGCTGGCGCGACCTCCCGGCCGTGCTACTCTTGCCTTGGTTGTTGCGAGGGAGTGCCCATGAAGTTCGGAATTTTTTTCGAGATCAGCGTGCCCAGGCCGTGGGATGCCGGCCGGGAGAAACAGGTCTACGACAATTGCATGGAACAGACGGTGCTGGCCGACGAGCTCGGCTTTCACAGCGTCTGGGCGGTGGAGCACCATTTTCTCGAGGAGTATTCCCACTGCTCGGCGCCGGAGATCTTCCTTACCGCCTGCGCCATGAAGACCAGGAATTTGCGTGTCGGGCACGGCATCGCGGTCTGCGTGCCGGAGATCAACCACCCGATACGCTTGGCGGAACGGGCCGCGACCCTGGACCTGATTTCGGACGGGCGACTGGAGTTCGGCACGGGACGCAGCGCCACCTGGACGGAGATCGGCGGTTTCGGCGGCAACCCGGACACTACCAAGGCGACCTGGGACGAATTCGTCCGCGCGATCCCGCAAATGTGGATGCAGGAGCGCTACGCCCACGACGGCACTTACTTCTCGATGCCGGAACGGGCGGTGCTGCCGAAGCCGATCCAGAAACCGCACCCCCCGCTGTGGGTCGCTGTTACCAGTCCCGGTACTGAATTGGACGCGGCGGAGCGCGGCATGGGCGCACTCGGCCTTACTTTCGGCGATCTGGCGGAGCAGGAGCGCAAGGTAAAGGCGTATCGGCAGCGACTGGAGAACTGCGAGCCGGTCGGCGCCTTCGTCAACGACCGCATTGCGTCTGTCAACTTCCTGTTCTGCCATGAGGACGATGCAACCGGCGTCGAGACCGGCAAGCGCCTGCAGGGCACTTTCCGCTACCTCGCCGCGCAGCTGGTCTCCGCGCGCGAAGCCTACGCATCGCCGTCCTATGCGAGCTTCGGCCTGTTGCCGCAGCTTCGCCGCGCGCCGTCCGGCCCCGACGATACCGGCGCGTTGCCGCCGGCGCTTTGCATCGGCGATCCGAAGCGCATCGTCGAAACCCTCAAGGGCTGGGAGTCCACGGGCATCGATCAGGTCAACTTCCTGCTCAACGCCAACGAGACGGTGCCGCAGGAAGAAGTGATGGCGAGCCTTCGATTGTTCGCCAAGGAAGTGATGCCGCATTTCCGGGATGAGCCGGCGGCGGCCGGCGAAGCGGCGGAGTAGGGCGATGCCATTGTTCGGAAGCCTCGATGTTTCGGCGCGCGGCGGGCAATCGCCGGTCGTCGCCTCACTCGCCGACGATACCTGGGAAGCGGAAGACTCGGAGATCCTGTATCTGATTTTCGAGTACGCGGCGGATGCGGCGTTCCAATGCATTCCGCCTGCCTTGCATCCGGCGCTGCCGCCCTTCGGCGGCCTGATGTTCCGCCACCACCCGACCAGCCCGGTAGGGCCCTATACGCTGGCGGAGCTACGGGTCACGGCTCGGGCCGGTGTGCACTATGTCGGTTACTGCACAGGCGGCTTCGTCGACAATCCGGACGCGGTTGAGATGCTGCGCGATCGTTACGGCTGGCCGGTCAGGCAGGCCGATGTGCGCCTGCGCCGGCGCTACTACGGCGTTGAAGGCCGCGTCGAACTCGACGGGAAGACGGTCGCCGATTGCCGTCTGGAAAAGCCGCAGATCATTTCCGGCAAGGATGTGCTCTACACCGCCAACATGCACTTGGCGCAGATCGATGGTCGGCCGCGGCTGGCGCAGGTCGAAGCGGAGTACACCTTCCACCGTGCGGAACGCGGCGCGGCGCATATCGCGACGCTGGACACCGGCGCGTTCGGCGAGCCGCGCCTGAAGCCGACCAACCCGCTGCCGGCGACCATGACGCAATCGACCGTGAAGTATCGGGAAATCCGCTTCCTGGTGGAGCCGGACAAACCCGCCCTGCACAATACCGAGCGGATTGCCTGAAGCCGGCGGCCGGGTCGGTTTAGTTCAGGCGGTCCAAGGTCGGCAGGGCCATCGGCGCGAGCTGGTCGGCGGTGCGGCCGGCCCAGTCCTGTGCGGGCACTCCCTCGAGCGATCGCGCCTGCGCTTCCTGCAAGGCTCCCGATGCCGCTTCCAGGTCGATGGTCAGGACCTTGCCGTCGGCGACGACCTGCTCGCCATCCACAAACACATCGCGCACGGCACGGTCGCCGGCGACATAGATCAGGCTGCGCAGCGGTTCGCGGACCGGCATCATCGACGGGTGCTTCAGGTCGACCAGGACCAGGTCCGCTTTCGCGCCGGTGGCGAGCCGGCCGATATCGTCGCGCCGTAATGCCCGGGCGCCGCCGATGGTGGCGGCGTTAAAGACGTCGATGGTTTCCAGGTCGGCGACGGTCTCGGCGATGGTGCGCGCGTAGTAGAGCGCGCCGCGCATCTCTTCCAGGAAGTTATGCGGGTAGGTATCGGTGCCGATGCCGAGATTGATGCCGTTGCGAACGTACTCGCCGAAACTCCTGAGCGTGATGCCGCGGCGGACGAACACTGTCGGGCAATGGGCGACCGTGGTGCCGCTGTCTGCCAACAGGCCCAAGTCCTTGCGCGTCGTCCAATGCAGCCAGGGGTGATGATCCAGGAAGATGCCATGGCCGATGATGCTGTGCTCGCCCAGGGCGCCGATGGAGTCCATCCATTGGATCGGCGTCATGCCGTGGCGCCGGGTCATCTCATGGAACTCGGTGACGCTTTGCGCCGCGTGGATCTGGAATGGCAGATTGCGCTCGCGCGCGTAATCGTAGCTGTCGCGGATCAGTTCGGCGGAACAGGTATCGACCTGGGCCGGCGACACCATGCCGAACAATCGGCCGGACGGGTGCTGGCGCGCCAGCTCTATGGTCCGCATCGCGTTGTCGAAGCCTTCGCGTCCGCCGGCAACGTTCCAGTCGTACTCCAGGCTATGGCCGTCGCGGGTGAACCAGCGCGCGTCCCGGAACATCGGCGCCGCGCAGGCGCGAATGCCGCTGTCGGCCAGCGCGTCCAACCAGCCGTCGAACGCCATAGAGATGTCGACGACCGTGGTCACGCCGCTCTTCAGCAGTTCGGCCAGCGCCACCTGCATGCAGGCGACGGCGCCTTGGGTATCGGTGTTGAAGACGGTAAGGAATTCGAACAGCGAGCTGTGCCAGAATCCCGGGCTGCGGATCTCGTCAGTGATGCCCTTGCGCAGCGGTTCGCTGGTCGGGTGTGTGTGAATGTTGACCATGCCCGGCATCACCATCCGGTCGCGGCCGTCGATTTCGCGGTCCGCCGGCCCGTCGTAGTTCTTCCCGACAAAGGCGATGGTGCCGTCGGCGAACGCGACGTCGGCATCGCGGAGATAGGCGTGGCTGCCGCTGCTGGCGTCCCACACCACCGCCCAGGCGGCGTTTCGGATAACGGTCGTTTCGGTCATGGCTGAACCTCCGTCTGGTACGTCAGGCACGCGCGGCAGCGGCCTTGGCCAAGGCTTCGTTGTAGACTTTCAGGCGTGTGGTGTAGGGCCCGTCGGCGGAAGAATTCTCCGCGCTGAATGTCGGGATCTCTATTTGCTCCGCGAAATGGCACGCGGCCATATGACCGCCGCCCATATCGCGTAAGCCCGGTTCCTCCTCTCGACACCGCTCCTGCGCGTAGGGGCAGCGTGTATGGAACCGGCAGCCGGTCGGCGGGTTAAGCGGGCTCGGCACATCGCCTTCCAGCGCGGTTCGTTCGCGTTTGACACGTGGGTCGGGAATGGGAATGGCCGACAGCAGCGCCTGCGTATAGGGGTGTCGTGGGCTATCGTACAGCGCCTTCTTGTCGGCCAGTTCGACAATCTTGCCGAGGTACATCACGGCGACGCGGTCGCTGATATGCTTCACCACCGCCAGGTCGTGGGCAATGAACAGGTAGGCGAGGCCGAGGCGGTCCTGCAGATCCTTCAACAGATTGATCACCTGCGCCTGGATGGAGACATCCAGGGCGGAGACCGGCTCGTCGCAGACCACCAGGGTTGGGTTCACCGCCAAAGCCCGGGCGATGCCGATGCGCTGGCGCTGTCCGCCGGAGAACTCGTGCGGATAGCGCAGGGCGTGCCAGGGCGACAGGCCGACCAGCCCGAGCAGTTCGTCGATCCTCTTCTGCAACTCCGCGCCGCGCGCCAGGCCGTGCAGTTTCAGCGGCTCGCCGATGATGTCGCCGACCGTCATCCGCGGATTGAGCGACGCGTAGGGGTCCTGGAAGATAATCTGCATCTCCCGCCGTAGGGCGCGCACGTCGCGCCGCGACATGCCGAAGACATCCTTGCCGCGAAAAGCGACCTGACCCGCCGTCGGCGTCTCCAGATGCAGCACCAGCCGCCCGGTCGTGGATTTTCCGCACCCGCTCTCGCCGACCAGCGCCAGGGTCTCGCCGGCGCGCAGCGTGAAGCTTATGTCATCGACCGCTTTTACCGCGCCGACCTGGTGCGAGATTACAATTCCCTTGGTGACCGGAAAGTGTTTCACCAGGTTGTTGACCGTGAGAAGCGGTTCGCCTGCCTGCGCCTTGGTCTGGTGTTCCATGTCACGCTACCTGCTGTTCCAACGGCGCCTTCCAGCAGGCGGCGAAGTGGCCGGGCTGGATCTCCCGCGGCGGCGGCGCTTCCGCGCGGCACTTTTCGTCTGCGAACGGACAGCGCGGGTTGAATTTGCAGCCGCTCGGCATGTCGTACGGATTGGGCACGGTCCCTTCCACGGTGGAGAGGGTTTCCTCCTCCAGATGCAGTTTCGGGATCGATCCCAGCAGGCCGAGTGTGTAGGGGTGCTGCGGATCGGCGAACAGGCTGTCCACGTCAGCTTCTTCCACGACTTTGCCGGCATACATGACGACGACGCGGTGGGCCAGTTCGGCGATGACGCCGAGGTCGTGGGTAATCAGGATGATCGCTGTGCCCGTCTCTTCGCGCAGGTCGCGCATCAGGTCCAGGATCTGTGCCTGGATGGTCACGTCCAGCGCCGTTGTCGGCTCGTCTGCGATCAGCAGTTTCGGGTTGCAGGCTAGCGCGATCGCGATCATCACGCGCTGGCGCATACCGCCGCTCATCTGGTGCGGGTAGTCGTCGATCCGTTGTTCGGGAGAGGGGATGCGGACATGGCGCAGCATCTCGATCGCGCGTCGCCGCGCTTCGCCTTTCCCGACGTCTTCGTGCATCAGGATACCTTCGATGATCTGGTCGCCGACCGTGTAGACCGGATTCAGCGACGTCATCGGCTCCTGGAAGATCATTGAAATCTCGTTGCCGCGGATGCGCTGCATCGCGGCCGGGTTCAGCTTGGACAGATCCTGACCCTCGAACAGGATCTCGCCGCCGGCGAACTCGCCGGGCGGCTGCGGGACCAGCCCCATGATGGAAAGCGAGGTGACGCTCTTGCCGCAGCCCGACTCGCCGACGATACCCAGCGTCTCGCCGCGGTCGACGGAGAAGCTGACGCCGTCGACGGCGCGGAACACGCCCTCGGCAGAGCGAAATTGCGTACAAAGGTCTATGACCTGAAGCAGGCTACCGTTCGGTCCGGACATTCCGTGCCCTGTAAACTTCGTTGAAAATCGGCACGGCCGGAACAGGTCCGGCCGTGCCGTCTTTGCTTCCGGCTACTTGAACGCGATGCCCAAGCCCTTGTAGAGGCCGGCGCCGTAAATGCCGTGCGCCTTGACAGGTTTCAGCTTGTCGCTGGCAACCACGAACAGCGGCTCATGCACGGTCGGCACCCAGACCGCCGCGTCATGCACCTTGCGCTGTACCTTGGAGAGGATTGCCGCGCGTTCCTCGCCGGACAGTGCCGCCGAAGCTTCTTCGAGCCATTTGTCGGTTTCCTCGTCGTCCCAGTTCATCCGGTTCGGCGTCGGCATGTTGGCCGAACGGAAGTACAGGTTGAGCGCATCGCCGGCACTGACATACGGGTAGCTCATCGTGTACATGTCGAACTCCTGGGTGGCGAGCTTGCCCCACACGACGGTCGCATCGAACAACTGAACTTTCAGATCGATGCCGACCTTGCGCAGGTCGCCCTGGAACGCCTCCAGCACGTCGCGCGCCGTGGTGCCGGTGAACCCGTACGAAATCAGTTCGAACTTCTTGCCGTCCTTCGACCGAACGCCGTCGTCGCCGACTTTCCAGCCTGCTTCGTCCAGCAGCGCCTTGGCCCGATCCGGGTCAAAGGCGAAATCGTCCAGTTTCATGCCGTCGTCGAAATCCAGCACGCCGGGCGCGATGTAGGACCGGGCCGGCTTGGCCAGGCCGAAATAGACGCCTTCGGCGATCGCATCCTGGTCGATGGCAAGGTTGATTGCCTTACGGACCCGCACGTCGCCCAGGAATTCGCGGGTTATCTTCATGCCCACATACGCGGTCCAGAAGTAGAATTCCGCCTGGTTCACCTGCAGGTTCGGCATGGCCTTGAAGTCCCGGATCGCCCAGTTCGGAACATATTGGGTCACGTCGCTCTGGCCGGTCTGGATGGAGGCGACGCGCGTGCTCTCTTCCGGAACGATTTTCCAGACGACCTTATCGACCTGCGGGCTGACGCTGTCATAGAACGGCGGGCCCCATTTGTAGGCCTCGTGCTTGGTCATGACGAGTTGGTTGCGTGGCTCCCAGTTATCCAGGCAGAACGGGCCCGTGCCGTTGAAGCCTTTGACGCCGAAGTCCTCGCCCAGTTCGTTGACCTGGTCGATGTCGATCACCGTGTGATTGTGCTGGGTCATCTGGAACAGCAGTTCCGAGTAGGGCTTTTTCAGCTTGTATTCCAGCGTGTGATCGTCGACTGCGACCAGTTCGTCGACCGGTCCGGCGCGCCACTTGGTGACGCCCTTCTCGTGGTTTTGCCAGCGGTCGATCGAGGCGACGACGTCGTTCGCCGTGAACTTCTTGCCGTCGCAGAAGGTCACGTCGTCGCGCAGTTTGAAGGTGTAAACCAGGCCGTCGTCGGAGACCGACCAGCTTTTCGCAAGGCCTGGCTGGATCGTCTTCATGTCGTAGTCGAGGGTGACCAGGGTGTCGCCGGCCATGAACATGATCTCGGCCGTTGACCGCGCCGTCGAGATATGCGGGTCGTAGCGGTCCGTGTCGATGGAGCGGGCGATGGTGATCGCCTGTTCAGCATGCGCCGGAAGCGCGGCAAGCATGCCCACGGCCACCGCGCCGGACAATATCGCCGGTAATCTATTGGGACTCATAGGTACCTCCTGATGTTGATCGTTTTCTCGTTGTTCTCCGGATTCATTGCCGGAGTCTCGGGTCCAGCACATCGCGCAGTGCATCGCCCAGCACGTTGGCGGCAAGCACGATGGCGAAGATGGTAACGCTCGGCAGGGTCGAGACGTGCGGCGCGAAGAACAGGAAGTTGCGCCCCTCCGCCGCCATGGTGCCGAGTTCGGCGGTCGGCGGTTGCGCGCCGAGGCCGAGGAAGCTCAGCGCGGCGCCGAGCAGGATAGTCTGGCCGAATTGCAGCGTTAGATAGACCATGATGGTCGACAGGCAGTTCAGCGTCAGATAACGCCAGATCAAGGTGAAGTCACTGACCCCGACGGCGCGGCCCGCTTCCATGAAATCCTGCTGCATCACGACGGTCGCGGCGCCGCGCGTGATGCGGGCGACGGACGGCACGGCGGAAACCGTCAAGGCCGCGAGCAGGCTGTCGACGCCCGGCCCGAGCACGGCCGCGATCGCCAGGCCGAACAGGATCGACGGGAACGACAGCAGCACGTCCACCAGACGCATGATCGGGTTGTCCAGCCGGCGATAGAATGCCGCGAGAATGCCGAGCAGGGCGCCAATGAAACCGCCCATGATGACCGCGGAAACCCCGATCATCAGCGTGGTGCGCGTGCCGTAGAGCAGCCGGGTCAGGATGTCGCGGCCGCCGGTATCCGTGCCGAGGATGTGGACGTCGTCCGGCGGCTTCAGCCGCATCCGCATGTTGGTGTCGTAGGGGTCGAATGGCGTCAGCAGTGGTGCGAAGATTGCCGCCAGCACCACCAGTATCAGAAACGAACCGGCCAGTACGGCGGCTTTGTCGCGCAGCAGGCGCCGCCAGGGCGACTGCCGTTTCAGCGCATCGGCCGCCGTTGTCGTCGCCGCCGGGGAGGCCGCATCCTGTGTCGCGTCCGTCATGCGCGTCCCACCCGTGGATCGAGGTAGGCGTACAGCACGTCGACCGCCAGGTTGACGGCCAGGAACGACAACGCCAGGACCAGTATGGCGCCCTGCGCCAGCGGAAAGTCGCTGGATACGATGGCGCCGACCGCCAGCCGCCCGACTCCGGGCCAGGCGAACATGGTTTCCGTCACCACGGCGCCGCCGAGCAGGAATCCGATCTGCAGGCCGACCAGGGTGACGATCGGGATTAGCGCGTTGCGCAGCGCATGACGCATGATCACCCGGCCTTCGCCGACGCCCTTGGCCCGCGCCGTGCGCACGAAGTCGGCGCCAAGCACCTCGAGCACCGCCGTTCGGGTCATGCGGGCGACCGGACCGACGAAGATGCCGCCGAGCGTGATGGCCGGCAGTGCGATATGGGAAAGCCCTTCCAAAGTCCAGAGAGGGCCGGCGCGGCCCTGGAACGGCAGCAGCTGCCATTTGAAGCCGACATACTGGATCAGCATCAGGCCGAACCAGAAGATCGGCATCGAAACGCCGGCGACGGAGAAGGCCATGATGGCTCTGTCCAGCAATCCGCCGCGTCGTACGGCGGCCAGCGTGCCGAGCAGGATACCCAGCGGCACCGCCCAGATCAGGCTGGCGATCATCAGTTCGATTGTCGGGACGATGGTGTTGCCAAGTTCCGACAGGACCGTGGTGTTGGAAATAAACGAGCGGCCGAGATCGCCCTGTAACACGCGGCCGATATAGATCAGGAACTGGTACCAGACCGGTTCGTTCAGGCCCATGGATTCGCGGATACGCGCGACGTCCTCGGCGGATGCGGTCGGGCCGGCCAGCACCGTTGCCGGATCGGTCGGCACCACCTGCAGCAGCAGGAACCCGATCAGCAATACGCCGAGCAGAACGGGCACCGATATTAAAAGGCGTTCGACAATGTGCCGTGTCATGACGGTTCATGCCGATTTGCGGTGGGGCTCTCACCCACCTGCATTACTCTACTGGTCGTCGCCGACATCCCCATTCCCTGCATCAGCGCATACGAAAACCACCGGCCCGGCGGTCGCTCACCTCTTTGTGTTTTTGCTGGTTGGCTCTTCCAAGATAATCATGCCATCAACCCGATTTTTGTGCGACCCAGGCTAACCCATTGATTTCTCAGAAGGTCGCCCGCCGTTAAGGCTCCAGCACGATTTTGCCGAAGACCTTTCGGTCGATCAGTTCCTGGATCGACATCGGCGTTTCCGACAGTGGTCTGACGGCGTGCAGCGCCGGCTTCACCCGGCCGTCGCCGACCATGCGCATGATCTCCGCCTGGTCCTCCATGGTCCAGCCGTTGGAGCCGATCAGGGACAGTTCGTAGGTCCAGATGTAGCGAATGTCGTTGTCGGTCGCGTAGCCGGCCGTCGCGCCGCAGGTCAGCATCCGCCCGCCGGGCCCGAGCGACTTGCAGCCGTCTACCCAGGTGTCGCCGCCGATATAGTTGATCACCATGTCGACGCCGCCGCCGCCGCGCATGTTCGGCTTGCCGTAAAGATCCCAGACCGCTTGGCGGAAGTCCTGCTCGGATGTGTTGATGACGTGGTCGGCGCCGATTTCCTTCAGCTTGTCCAGCTTCCAGTCGGCGCTGCCGCAGGCGACCACCTCCGCGCCGGCCGCCTTGGCGAGCTGCACGCAGCAGGTGCCGACGCCGCCGGTCGCGCCGAGGATCAGCACCTTCTCGCCTTCCTTGACCTGCCCCCGCGTTACCATCATGCGGAGCGCTGTGCCGTAGGCGATCGGCAGGCTGGCGGCCTCCACGTCGGTGACGTCGTCCGGCACCCGCACCATGTTGGTCGCGGGGATGCGGACGTACTCGCAGCAGCCGCCGAGCCTGGTCTCGCCGGTCATGCCTTCGCCCGGCACCATCGGATAGATGCTGACCCGGTCGCCGACCTTCCACTGGCCGCCGTCGACCTCCGCGCCGACCTCGACGATCTCGCCGGCGACGTCGCCGCCGGGGATCATCGGTAGCGGTGTGCGCAGGGCGGTCGTCGCGCCGAGGATCATCGGTTCGAAGCCGTTCAGCGAGACGGCCTTGACCTTGACCAGGCAGTCGCCGGCACCGATCTCCGGATCGGGGAAATCCTCGTACTTAAGGTTGCTGGTCGGTCCGTGTTCGTGGAAGACGATCGCTTTCATGTCTGTTTCCCTGTCGTTTACTCGGTGTCGAGGCCGAGCGTTTCGCTGATCCGTTCCCATGCGACGCTGCCGCCCGGCTGCCAACTCGTGCCGACGGTGATGCCGCCGTCGACGACCATGGCGTGGCCGTTGACGAACGACGCCTCGTCGCTGGCGAGCCAGAGCGCCGCATTGGCGATGTCGTCCGGCTGCCCGGCCCGCTTGATCGGCTGCCGGTCGGCCAGCAGCGGCGCCATCGCGTCCGGGACCTGGTCGTCCATCTGCGACGGCAGCTCCATCGCCCGGCCGAAAATCGGCGTCGCGATGAAGCCCGGGCAGATGCAGTTGACCCGGACACCGTGCTCGCCGAGCTCCAGCGCTACAGAGCGGGTGAGGTGGATCACCGCCGCCTTGGCCGCGTTGTAGACGTGCGGCGTCGACCAGGCGGTCGTGATCCCGGCGACGCTGGCGGTCGAGATGATCGAGCCCTTGCCCTGGCGCTTCATCACCGGTGCGGCGTACTTCATGCCGAGCAGCACGGCGCGGAGCAGCACCGACATCGTCGTGTCGTAGCCGTCGACCGATATTTCCTCGATGTTGCCGAGCACGCCGGGAAAGCCGGCGTTGTTGACCAGGCAGTCGAGCCGGCCGTGGGCGTCGACCGTGTGCCGGACGGCGGCCTCGATATCCTCGGCCTTGGAGACGTCGGTACGGACATAGCCGGCGCCGTTGCCGAGCCGTTCGGCAAGCCGGTGGCCGCGGTCGTCCTGGATGTCGGCGATGACGACCCGGGCGCCTTCGGCGGCGAAGCGCTCGGCGATCGACTGGCCGATGCCGCTGGCGCCGCCGGTGATTAACGCGGCCTGTCCGTCGAGTTTGCCCATGCCGGTCCGTCTCCCTGATCCCGATCCCGACCCTATTGTGCGCCGTCCTGGCGTTGGCGCAAGGGGAGGGGTGGCAGGGGGGTGGCCTGAAAAATCGAGGGACGAGCCCATGCACCCCGTGGATCGCGAGCCGATCACTCGGTCAGCGACGTCCAGTAAGGCTGTATTCTGCCAGCTCTCGTTCAACTAAGTGGCAATTGTCACAGTCAGCGTGCGCCACCGCCGCGATGATTGCGCCATATGTTCTGCCGGCCTGGGCGGAGCAAGTCACGTTGTCCGAGGCGGGGACGACGGCCCGCCTAACTGTTCCGACTTCGTAACCAGCGACGGCACCAGATACGGAGGCACGGATGCAAGGGCTTCTTGGAACTCTCGGTAATCCTTTGATGTGGATCGGCGCCGCGGTCGTGACGATCTACGCGATGATACGTTTCCACGCCCTGGCGGTGCCGATCGCGGATACCCATCTCGCGCTGAACGCGCGCGCCTATACGAGCATCGCGCGGTTCTTCGTCACCGCGGCGGGCTACGTCCTCACCATGATCGTCTTCTATCTCGTGCTTATCGGCTTGGCGGAATTCGCGGCGCGGGACGACGACCTGCGCGGCTTCCTTAAGGACGCGGCCGGCCTTGACGTCCCGGAGACCGCGCCGGCCATCTGGGCGGCGACGATTCTGAGCATCGCGTTGCCGTCCATCCCCGCGCTGCAGAACCTGGACAAACGCGTTCGGATGCTGTTGCAGTACTGGGCCGGCATTCCCAGTATGGCGGACGAACTAGCGGACATGATGCACCGGGCCGGATTCGAAATCCGGCGCGCCAGCGAGAGCTATCGGAAGATCGCCGACAAGCATTTCGACGACCGGACGGCGTTGGCGCAGGCTTTTCACGACAAGGGCTCGCTGGCCCACCGGTACCTGAAGCTGGTCTATCTTCTGGAGGAGCTCGATGAATGGGCGAGGCGAAACGCCGCTTTCGCCGCCTTTCGACGCGAGCACCCGCTGATAAACGAAAATGTCATAGGGTCGGTCAAAGGACTGCGGTGGCACGTACAACATGCGGTGGCCGCCTCAGAGGCCGACGGCGACCGCTTCCTTCATGAGAAGGTGAGCAACGCAGAGGCCGGACTGTACCGGTTCATCAGCCACGCGTTGTTGTCATGCGAAAAAAGCGGCAGCGCCTGCGTGGAGAGACTGATCGACTTCGGCTTCGAAATCGACCACGACTATTCCCGGTTCGATGTCGCCCTGCCGGCAACCGTTTTTGTCGTAACTCTCGTACTCGTCGTGCCTGTCGTCTCGATCTTTTGGCTGGAGCTTAGCGATAGTGCATCAGATTCCTACGAGCAGGCGCTTACGCACTTGGGGCAAGTTGTCGTGTTCTCCGTGTTTGTTGCCTTCGCCCATGCGCTCGCCATATCGCTCGCAATATGGGCCCGGTACCATATCTTCGGCGGCGCCGGCGGCAAACACTCCCCCATGCGACCGCGCGAACTGCTGACCGAGGGCTCGCTGGGGTATGTGTCCGGTGTCGTCGTCGTCGCCCTGTTGGCGGATGTCTACGACTTCGAAACCGATTGGTGGCAAAGTGGGCTGGTGTGGGGAATACCGACCTGCGCGGCGGCCTTGTCGTTCGCCTGGCTAACCCATGTTCCGGAAGGCGCGACCGACCGGCGGGGCATCGACGGTTTGGTGCAAGCCGTGGTGACCGGCGCGGGCGCCCTGGCGGCGGCCTGGTTGGAAATCGGGCTCGACGCGACGGCAGCGCGGACCGTGTTGGGCGTAGCAAAGTCGGACGTCGCGGCCATAGCGAGTTCCGGCGTTCCCAAGCTGTTGTTCATCGCAGCCGTCAGCGGCGCGCTTATCGGCGGCGTTATCGGGTTCCTGCTGCCGTCCCGCTATCGCCTGAAGCACGGTGCCGCGACGTCAAGCCGGGCGGCGGTCGCCATCATCGGCGCGGGCGTTTCCGGGTTGGCTTGCGCGGCGACGCTGAAACGCAACGGCTTCGACGTCAGGGTCTACGAGAAACAGGGCGACCTGGGCGGCCGCGTTTTTTCGGGCCGCGTCAACGGTCGGCAATTCGACCAGGGCACGCAGTATTTCCTCGTCCGGTACGGCGAGTTTCAGGATCAGGTCGACCAGTGGCAGCGCCACCGTCATGTTTGCTCGTGGGATGCCAAAGAGGTGGCCGTGAAGATGCCGGCCACGAGCCCCGCCACTGTCGGTGCGCCCATTTGCGCGCGCGAGTCCGAAAGAACGCTTACGGCTTATGTCGGGTTGCCGAGCATGAAGGACCTGACACGGCACCTGGCCGACGACGTGACCGTGGTGCCGCACGAGGACGTCGGAAGCCCAGTTTACGAACAGGACTGCTGGCTGTTGCGCAATACCCGCGGCCACTACCTGGGCCGGTTCGATTATCTGGTGCTGGCGATGCCCGCGCCGGACGCGGCGGCGTTGCTGGCCGGCGGACAAAGCGGTCCTACTCCTGGAACGCCGCAAGGGACCGTTACACAGCCGAGCGCGGCCGGCGGCGGCTCCGAAGGCGATCCCGCCCATCTTATACGGCAGGGACTGGAAAGCATCCGCATGACGCCTCGCATCATGCTGTTTCTCGGCTTCGACGGACCTTTGGACCTGGAACACGACATCGTTCACTTCAACGACGGTTGCATCGAGTTGGCCGTGTGCGATTCCAGCAAGCCGGGACGGGATGACAGCCGTGGAGACAACTGGGTCGTCCAGGCAACGGCCGAGTGGAGCACCAATAACTTCGATGCGGACGAAGGCACAATCGAGAAGGCGTTGGAGGACCGTTTCAGCGAATTGATGTCGACCTTGCCGGGTTTCACACCCCGGCGGGTCGTCGTCAGGGATTCGAGGAAGTGGGCCAACGCGCGCGTCAGCAACGCGGCCGACGAGCCTTGCCTGTTCGACAAAGCGCATTCGATCGGCGCATGCGGCGACTGGTGCCTCGGCAGCTACCTCGCCGCGGCCTGGGTCAGCGGCGTCTGCATGGCGAACAGCATCGACGAACACGATTCCGGCGTGGTGCGCAGCTCGACCCGCCCAACGAGGTTGATCGACGCGGCCTGAGCAAACGGGCGGCACGGATTGCTCGGGACGAGCAAGAGGGCCGAGCGTGGCCAAGGTCATGACCCGGACGAGGGCGCGAGGCCATTGACCGATAGCTAAACTCAGAGCCGCATTGCGGTTCAGCCCGGAATGACCGCCGAGCCCTTTAGTTCGCAAATCAGGCCGGGGCGCGCCAGTTCAGCGATGCCGATCATCGTCATGGCCGGGTGCGGCTCGCGGATGTAGCGGTTCCGCACTTCCAGGAACAACGGGTAGTCGCGCTGCCAGTTTACGAAATAGCCCGTGAGTTCGAAGACGTCCGACCAAGCGCATCCGGCCTCGGCGAGGACCATGCCCATGTTCTCGAACATCTGTACGAGTTGCGCTTCGGGTTCGGCGATGACGTTCAGGTCGCTGTCCCGGCCCAGCATGCCGGAGATGAACAGCAGATTGTTGACGCGCACACCGGGTGCGTGGCTACGTGTCTCGTATAGTTGCTTCAGGCCTGCCGGCACAATCGGTTCGAACCCTGCCATGGTACACTCCACTCTATTTCGTTGGCGTTGACAGCTTAGCGCAAATCCGTTCCGTGTAACATATTGAGGGTTAGCGCGGCAGGCGGTTACCCAACCGCCTGCCGCCCACGATGCGGAGGAGACAGAGGGAGGAGGCTCCTCCGTACATAGAGGCCGGTCGTCATTTCTCGATCAGGCCGGGCCTGACGTCGCCTGCACGCCGTCGCCAGATGCCGTGCACAAAGGCCATGGCCAGAACGGCGAGAATGCCGGCCGCGATGGGGCGCTGGAAGAACGCCAGATACCAATCCGATCCGTATAGCTGAAACATGCGGATCAGCTCGTTGTCGGCGATGGGGGCCAGGATCACGCCCATGACGACGGCGGCCGGCGAATAGCCGTGTACCTTCAGCAGGTAGCCGAATGCGCCGCAGGCGAGCATCAGGTAGATGTCGAACTCGGAATTGCGGAGACCGAACGCGCCGAGAATGGCGAACAGCATGAGGCAGGGGACCAGGATCCGGGTCGGCACCGTCAACGCGCCCGACAGTCCGTAGCCGATCCCGGCCGCCATCAGCAGCATGAACATCTGGGAGACGATGGCGGCGACGATCAGGCCGTATACCAGAGGTATCTGTTCGTAGATCAGTTGCGGACCCGGCTGCAGGCCCTGCATCGTCAGTGCGCCGAGCAGGACCGCCGTCGTCACGCTGCCGGGCACGCCGAGAACCAGGGTGGTCATCAGCGCGCCGCCCGAACAGGCGTTGTTGGCGCTTTCGCAAGCAACGATGCCGTCGGGATTGCCTTGGCCGAACGACTTGGGTGTCCGGGAAAGACGACGCGTCAGGCTATAGGAGGCGAAGGCGGCAAGCGTTGCACCGGCCGCCGGAATCAAGCCGATGCCCATGCCGAGAATGGGCGAACGGAACAGCGTCGCCAAATGTTGAAAAGGCCGGCGGAAGCCTCTGACGATAGCGCCGAGGTCGCGCTGCGCTTTCACTCTCGCGTCGACCACGTAGTCGCGACCGACGAGCATCAACAGTTCCGACACGACGAACATGCCGATCAGGACCGGAATGACCTGAACGCCTTCGGCCAGGAACGGATTGTCGAAGGTGGCGCGCCATTCCCCGGTCGGCACCACGCCTATGGTGCCGATCAACAAGCCGAAAGCCCCGGAGGCAAAGGTTTTCGCCGGCGAGCCGCCACCGACCGCGCCGAGCACGGCAACGCCGGCAATGGCGATCAGAAAGATCTCGGCCGGGCCGAACTGGAGCGCCGCGGCCGCGACGGCGCCGATGCCGGCCAACATCACGACGTACGACAACAGCCCGCCGATGGCCGACGACATCACGGCGACGCCGATCGCTTCGCCGGCGCGTCCCTGCTGCGTCATGGGATAGCCGTCGAACGCAGTCACCGAGTTTTCCGGTGCGCCGGGCGTGTTCAAGAGGATCGCGGTGATGGCGCCGCCGTAGGTCACCGAGACGTAGATCGACGTCAGGAAGATCATTCCGTTCAGGGGCGTCATGGTGAAGGTCAGCGGCAACAGCACGGCGACCGCCATGCCGGAGGACAAGCCGGGCGTCGCGCCGACGATCATGCCAAGCGCGCTGCCGACGATCATCAGCACGATGGGATCGAACGCGATGGCCGCGTCGATCCCGGTTTGCAGATTGGTCAGCAGGTCCATGTCGGACCGTTCGAGAGCAGAGGCGGGACGCGCATCAACCGAGCCCCAGGATGCCGTGGGGGAGGCGAAGGTAAAGGACGCCGCGGAACAGATAGACGAGCGCTACGGACAGGCCGATGGAGACGGCCAGAAGCCAGAGCGGTCTACGCTCCTTGAGCGCGACCATCATGCCGCCGGTATAGATCAGCAAGGCAAGCGTCGCGCCGAGATGATCCCAGAAAGCCACGAGAACGGCGGGTGCGATCACGAGAGTGGCGCGAACGGCGCCATGCGAACCCGCGGTATGCGGGTCGGCGGAGTCTGTCATTGCCGTGTGAACCGACCGGCGATGCGCCTGGAACAGGATGGCGGTGACGGCGACGACAATGACGGCGGTGAGGGCCGCCGGGAACGCCAGGGCCCAGGCGGACAAATCCGACGCATCGAACCAGTAGGCGGCCACGCAGGCGAGCATGATCGCCGGAACGACCAGCTCACGGCGGTAGTCGGAAATGTTCACGGTCGCTGTCCTTCTTTCGGCAGTGAAGCAGAGGGGGCCGGCCCGCTACTTTGTCATGCTCTGGAGGACTTCCACACTCTTGCGGAAAGCGTCCGTGAATCCTTCACCGGGTTTGCCGATCGAGAGATCCTCGATCTTGCGTTTCGCCAGCAAATCGCCGAAGGCTTTCCCCTGGCGGGCTTCGACGATGGCCTTCTGCAATTTCGCGTAACGGTCGGGGTGGTTTTTCTTGAAGGCGCTTGGCACCAGGTAGACGCCATAGCGGGCGAGGAAGTAATCCGTCGGCGGCGTCACGCCGAACGGCTTTAGCGCTTCCGTCATCGGCTCGGCTTCCGGCCAGCGCGGGCTTCTCTTCGGCGCGCCGAGCAGCAATGCGTGCGCTTGCTCCCGGATGTTGAAGCGCGCGGAATCGTCGCCCATGGTCGCGTCGACCTGGCCGCCGACCATGGCGTTCGCAGCGCGGCTGCCGCCTTTGTAGCCGACCAGCCGGACATCGATGTCGAGCGCGCCGAACAGCCACTTGGCGAACTGTTCCTGTGCTCCGCCCTGGGAAATGCTGACTGTCAGGCCGCCAGGGTCGGCTTTGGCCTCGGCGACGAAATCGCCGAAGGTCCGGATAGGGGAATCCTTGCGGACCAGGAGAATGCGCGGATCGAACAGGTCGACCATGATCGCCTGGAAATCCTCGGCGGCATAGGACGCTCCCTTGAGGGCAACGGTCATGTTCAGGTCGGGCTGGTTGGTCGCGAGGATGGTGTAGCCGTCGGCTTCGCCGCGCAGCAGGGCCTTGGCGGCGACCTGCCCGCCGCCGCCCGGAAGGTTCTGCACGGTCACGGGCTGTCCGAGAATATTTTCGAGAGGGGCGGCGAGAAGGCGGGCCTGCCGGTCGGTGCCCCCGCCCGCGGCGTAGCTGACGAGGATGTGGACGGGGCCAACCGGGTATTTGTCCGCGGCATCAGCGGTGTGTCCGGCACCGAAAATCACGGCGGCGGATAGCGCGGCGGCAGCGGTTCGGTTCAGCAGAGCTTTGAAATGGTCGATCATTTTGCTTACCTCCCTTTGTTGTCGTTGTTCGGAACGGCTGGAACCCCGTGGCTATGCCAGTAGCCGCTCGTCGTAGGGCGTGTGGTTCAGGTATTCCGCGCCGTCGGGCGTCACCAGGACGCAGTTTTCGAGATGGGCGCCGCCCACGTCCGGGCGGTCGGGCAGCACGATCCTCGGCTCCAGACAGATCACCATGTTTTCGACCAGGGGCGCGTCGACGTTCCGGTCGATCAGGGGGTCGCCGTGCAGGCCGAAGCCGAGCTGATGCCCGGTGTTGCCCGAATGCTGGTACTTGCCCCAACCGGCATCCTCGATAACCTCGCGCGCGCGGCGGTCGACGTCGCGGCAGGTGACGCCGGGTTTCACCGCCTTGACCGCCTCGTTCACCGAGTTAAAGGCAACGCGGTAGATTTCCTTCTGAACCGGGGACGGATCGCCGCAGATGACGGTTCGGCCCAGGTCGCCGGTATAGCCTTTGACGACGGCGCCGAAATCCATGATGACCATTTCTCCCGATCCGATCTCTTTTTCGGACGCCACCCGTTCGAACATCGAGGCGTTGTAGCCGGAGGCGACGACGGGAATGAACGGGTTTACTTCCGACCCGTTGCGGCGCATGGCGTATTCGCCCTCCGCCGCGACTTCGAACTCGCGGACGCCGGGGCGCACGGCGTCAATCGCGGCACGCATGCCGAGATCCGCCACGCGCACGCTTTCGCGGATGAGTGCCACCTCCAGCGGGTGCTTCACCGCGGTGACATCCGCCCAGATGTGGCTCGCGTCTTCGACGGTCAGCTTGGGAAACCGGGCCTTGAGGTCTTCGTGGACCATGTACGGGATGAAATCCGTGCCGATGCGGGCGTTTTCCAGCCCGTAGTCGGCGAGCATCCCGGCGATAACCTTTCCCCACCGAGGAACAGGGGGGAGCTTGCGCGCATCCTGGATATCCGACTTGTAGCGAATGCGTAGGTCGTCGCTGCCCGAGGTATGGCCGACGACCGGCGCTTTGCCTTTGGGCACGAGGACGACGTATTCCGGCTCCATGAAGGGCCGATATCCCTTGACGTAGAAGTCGGTCACGTAGCGGACGGCTTCGGCTTTGAAGAGCAGCAGGGCGTCGTAGCCCGACCGCTCGATAGCGGCCTGGATTTTCGTTTGTTTGACCCTGTGGACCTCGTCGCCCGGATAGAAGATCGGGTTCTGCTTCTGGAAGGTCATTTGGCGAGGTCTCTGATTTCGGTAAGGGTTCCTTCTACTGCCGACAGGCACGTTTTCACGGCCGCTTCGTCGATGTGGCCGTGGGTGACGAAGCGAACCTTCGCGCGCGCGAAGTTCGCGCGGACGCCGTGTCGTTTCAGGGACCGGACGAAGGCTTCCGCATTGGGGGCGAAGCGGTCGACGTGACAATTGACGATGTTCGTTTGCACCGGGTCCCGTACCAGGCTGCCGTCCAGTTTCGCCAGACCTTCGCCGAGCATGCGCGCCATGCGATGATCCCGTTCGAGACGGGGCATCGGATCGCGCAACGCTTCCAGGCCGGCGGCGGCCATCATGCCGGTCTGCCGCATGCCGCCGCCGAGCATGCGCGCCTTCTTGCGGGCGGCCGCGATGAAGTCCGAGTCGCCCGCGAGGATCGAGCCCATCGGCGCCCCAAGTCCCTTGGACAGCGCGAACATGACGCTGTCGGCGCACCGGCAGAGATCGGCGACCGAGGTTTTCAGGTACGCGGCGGCGTTGAACAGCCGCGCGCCGTCGAGATGGACGGCGATGCCGGCCGCGTCCGCGACCTGCCGGATGGCGGCGGCCGTCTCTTGCGGGAACACCGTGCCACCGGCCGCGTTCAACGTGTTCTCGAGCGCGATGAGCCGGGTCGGCGCCGCGCTTTGCACGGCGCCCGTCTTGATCGCGGCAGCGACGTCGTCGGGCTGCAGAACGCCGTTCACGCCCCGGATCGTCCGGGGAACCGCACCGGCGACGGCGGAGATGCCGCCGACTTCGGAATTGTAGATATGCGTGCGGTCCTCGACGATCACTTCGTCGCCGGGCCGCAGATGGGTGAGCAAGGCGGCCAGATTGCCCATGGTGCCGCTGGGCAGGAACATCGCGGCTTCCTTGCCGGCCAGTTCCGCGGCGACGTCCTCCAGCCGGTTATGGGTCGGGTCGTCGCCGCGCGCGGAATCGCCGACCTCGGCGCCGGCGATGGCCGCCATCATCGCCGGCGTCGGCGTGGTGACCGTGTCGCTTCTGAAATCGAACATTGCGCGAAACCCAATCCTGCTCTACTTGTGCGGCTTCGATCCGATTGACCGCTAACTGACATGTCAGTGTGCGATTAAAGTAGATCGACGCCGGCCGTGTGTAAAGAGGGGATCTTCCGGCCCCTTCGCGAAGGCGTTCGGCCGGCAGAGACGAGCAGGTTTGAGGAGGTCCGCGCGATGATGAGGGTCGACGCCTACCGGGCGTTCAAGAGGTGTCTTTTTTCAGGGGAGTTGAAGCCCGGACAGTTCGTGTCCCAGCGCGAACTGGCGTCGCTGCTGAAGGTGCCGCTCAATCCCATTCGCGAAGCCATTCGCCAGCTTGAATGCGAGAGCCTGATCAAGGTCTATCCGCAGAAGGGCATCCAGATCATCGAGGCGGATCCGAAGACCATCAACGACGCGCACGACTACCGGCTTCTGTTGGAAGAGGCGGCCGTTGCAGTGTTCGCGGACCGGGCGCCTGCGGAGACCGTCGATCGGATGCGCGCGGACACGACGGCGATGCTGGAGGCGCTGGCTGGCTCAGCCGCGGACAACGCCGTCGTCGACGCCGCGCTTGAGGCGGCCTGGAACTTCCACGACGAGATCATCGATTTCCAGGGCAATGCGATCGTCAGCCATCACTATCGGCTGAACTCGGCGCGCATTCGACTGTTCCGCTCGAACGCCTATCGCAGCACGATCGGCGAACAACTTGCGCCTTCTCTCCGACACCATCTCGCCATTCTCGATGCCTGCGAGCGGCGCGACGCCGACGCGGCCGTGCGGCTGGTGAGGGAAGATATCGAGACATCCCGGACGATCACATTGGGCTTGAAGGCGAGCTAGATGCGGGCGGCTAAGATTCAACGAATACGCGTTCCGCTGTCCAGGTAGGGCCGGTCGCCAAGACGGGTGATGTGAAGCCGTTGGGCGTAGGCGCCGTTCGAGACCTGCAGGACCTCGGGGACGGCGTCCGGGGGCGGTACCGGGTCCGCGAACGCCTCGGCCAGGACGCGTCCGGGGATACCGTTTTGCGGCACGCCGATCAGCGCCAGGATCGTCGGCAGGAGGTCGGCGACCGAGCTTGGCGCGGCCGAGACTGCGTTTCTGCCGAAGGCACTGCCGGCGGCCAGCAGCAGCGGCGCCATCTCCGCGGGGTGGAGGCCGCCGTGATAGCCGACGCCGACCGGCAGCGAATTGTCGACGCGGCAGGTGCCGACGAAGCCGAACGGATCCTCGGCATCGTCGGCGCCGAGCGTGAACACCACGTCGGCGCTTCGCTCGTGCACGGCCATGATGGCGGACTGGCTGAAGGTACCGGGGACATCGCCTTCGACCGGGTCGTCGCCGGCGGTGAAGACCATGCCGACGTCGTCGTGGGCCATCAGCGCCTGGGCCGCGGCGGCGATCAGGCCGGCGTCGCCGTTGCGGGCGCGGATGTTGCCGGCGTAACCCGGAACCAGCGCAAGTTCCGCGCCGTCTTCCAGATGGCCGCCGACGCGGAATCCGGCCTGGGCGAGCAATCCTTCGGTATCGACATGCTTCGTCTGCGTGATGTGGCCGTGGTCGGAGGTGACGATAAGCTGAATCCGCTCGTGCTCCGGGTGGCCGTGCCACCAGTCCACAAGACGGCCCAGTTCGCGGTCGATCGCCTTCAGCGTCGCACGGGTCGGTTCGGCGCCGAGGCCGAAGGTGTGGAACGCGTAATCGGGCTCGCCGTACCAAACCACCGCGACATCCGGCAGCGGTTCCTCGGCGGCCAGAGCCAGGAAGGCGTCGGTCAGATAGCGTTGGATGCCGCGGTCGGCCTCGGTCTCGCCGGGTTTCGGCGGCTCGCCCAGCCGGGACGCGACCCGTTTGGCCGTGGCTTGGGGTATGGAGGCCGGCCAGTCGCGGCCGATCAGCAGCAGATGGCCGGGAGACGTCGCGACGGCGGGATGCTTCAGGCGGGCGCTGCCGGGCGAGTTGCCGCTGAGGACCCAAAGCCGTTTGTCCGCGGCGGCCAGCCGGTCGCCGAGCGTCGGCATGGTGATCATCGCGCCGTCGAGCGCCGCGATGCCGGCCTCCACCATGTCGAGGCGGTTGCCGACCCACGGCTCCCGCGGGTTTATCCGGGGCGCGAGGAACGCGTTGGCGACAATGCCGTGACGGCCGGGAGGCGAGCCGGTCAGGATCGACGCGACGTTGACGTAGGTTTCGCTGGGAAACACGGAGCGGTGGTGCGTGAACCGAACGCCGGACTCCGCGAGGGCCAGCAGGTTGGGCGTGAGGGCCGCATCCATGACTTCCGGGCGAAAGCCGTCCAATCCGACAAGGACTACTTTTTGCATGGTGCGGTCACCGTCCTTTCACGGTCGGATCGAGTCGGTCGCGCAACCAGTCGCCGAGCAGGCTGAACGCCAGGGTGGTCAGGAAGATTACAACAGCCGGAGAGACGGCGATCCACCAGGCCGTCAGCAGATAGTCGCGGCCGAACCCGACCATGTTGCCGAGGCTGGTCATCGGCGGCTGGATGCCCAGCCCGAGGAAGGAGAGGGAGGTCTCCAGCAGGACGGTTTCGGGAAAGTTTAGCGTCATGTTGACGATGATCGCGCTGGCGATGTTCGGCAGGATATGCGCGGCGTATATGCGCGCCGGCGACGCGCCGAGGGTGCGAAGGGCGACGGCGTAACCCTGCGCCTGGGCCGCGAAGGCCATGCCGCGAACGATGCGGGCATACCGCTCCCAGCCGTAAACGCCCATTACCGCGACGAAGATGACGAAATTGTTGCCGAGGAAGGCGAGCGTCGCCAGGGCGAGGATGAAGAACGGCAGCGCCGATTGGAAGTCGATCGCGGTCGTCACCAGATCGTCGACCCAGCCGCGGAAGCGCGCCGCCAGGAACCCGATGGACGTACCGATGGCGGCGCCGATCACTGTTCCGAGCAACGCGACGAACAGGCTGAGCCTGATCGAATAGATGACGCGCGACAGCACGTCCCGCCCGATATCGTCGGTGCCGAGCGGATGAACCCAGCTTCCCCGCTCCATCCAGACCGGCGGCGCCAGGCGGTTGCGAAGATCCATGGCCGTGTAGTCGAACGGCGCGATCAAGTCGGCGAACGCCGCCACGGCCACCATGGCCAGAATCCAAAGCAGCGACAGGCGGACCGACGGCGACGACGATCGCCAGAACCGGCGCGCGAAAGCGGCGGGCGTGGATATCGACGCCGTGTCGGCCATTAGCCGAGCGTCCTTTCTTCCGCCGTCCTGGGGTCCAGCCAGCGGTAGGCGATGTCGATCGTAATATTGGTGACGACCATGGTGACGCCGACCAGGATGACGATGGTCTGGACCACGGCGAGGTCGCGGGTTTCCACCGAGAGGACGAGCAGGCTGCCGACGCCGGGCCAGGCGAAAACGTTCTCGGTGATCACCGCGCCGACGATGATACGCCCGACATAGAGGCCGAAAACGGTGACCAGCGGTATGGCGGCGTTGGGCACGGCGTGCCGCATCACGGCCCGGCGGCGGTCGAGCCCTTTGGCGGAGGCGGTGCGCATGAACGGCTGGTTGAGCACGTCCAGCATCGCCGACCGGGCGAAGCGGGCGAACACCGCGGCGTCGCCTGTCGCCATGGTGGCGACCGGCAGGATGAAGTGCCAGGCGGTTTCGCTGCCCGTGGTCGGCAGCAGCATGAGCGCGACGCCGAACAGCAGGATCAGCAGCACGCCGACGACGAAGTTGGGCAGGCTCAGGCCCGCGACGGACACGCCGATCGCCAGGCGGTCGATCCAACTGTCGCGGCGCAGCGCCGCGACGACGCCGAGCGGTATGCCGATGGCGAGGGTGACGACGGCGGTGACGCCCATCAGCCAGAGCGTCTTGGGCAGACGCTCGGCGACCACCTCGAGTGCGGGGCGGTTGCCGACGAAGGATTGGCCGAAATCGCCGGACAGGAGCTGTTGCAGGTAGATCGCGTATTGCTTCCAGAGCGGCTGGTCGAGGCCCCAGCGCCGGCGAAAGGCTTCCACGGCTTCCGGCCCCGCCTCCAGCCCGACCAGAAGGACGGCCGGGTCGCCGCTCGTGCGCAGGACGAAGAACGTGAATGTCGCCAGCAACAATACCGTGAGGCCGGCGCGCAGGCCCTTGCGTAGGACGAAGCTCAGCATTGCGCCGGCGTGGATCGCTTGGCGACATGGCAGGCGGCAAACCGGCCACCGTCACCGAGTGCTTCTAGCGTGGGCACGACGCGCGAACAAAGGGCCTCCCGGTCGCCGCAGCGTGGATGAAACCGGCAGCCGGACGGCGGATCGCCCGGATCCGGCGGTTCGCCCGGCAGACGGACCGGCGGTTTCGCGAGGCGCGGATGCGACGGCGGAATGGCCGATGTCAGAGCCTTGGTGTAGGGGTGCCGCGGATCGCCGAAGACCTGCTCGGCGGGGCCGACCTCGCACAGGCGGCCGAGATACATCACCGCGATGCGGTCGCAGAGATGGCGGACGACCGCGAGGTCGTGGCTGATGAACAGGATCGAGAGATCCAGCCGGTCGCGCAGGTCCCGCAGCAGGTTGATGACCTGGGCCTGGATCGATACGTCGAGGGCGGAGACCGGTTCGTCGCAGACCAGCAGGTCCGGCTCGAGCACCAGGGCGCGGGCGATCACCACTCGTTGACGCTGGCCGCCCGACAGCTCGTGCGGATACTTCGCTTCGATCTCCTCGCCGAGATTGACGTCGCGTAGCGCCGTCCGGGCTCGGGCGAAGCGCTCGGCATCCGGCGTGCGCCGGTGGATCAGGAGCGGCTCGGCCACCTGGTAGAGGACGGTGCGGCGCGGGTCGAGGGCGCCGAGCGGATCCTGGAACACGTACTGGATGCGCCGGATCAGATCGCGCGGGCGGCGGTCGAGCGGGCGGAGGATGTCGGTGCCGTCGAACCGCATCGCTCTGGCCTCGATGGGCCCGAGCCCGACGATGGCCTTGGCGAGCGTCGATTTGCCACAGCCGCTTTCGCCGACCAGGCCGACGATCTCGCCGCGGCCGACGGTAAGGCTGACGCCGTCGACCGCGCCGATGTCCCTGGAGCCGGAGAGAAACGGCAGGCCGCGCGACCTGAAACGGCAGGAAAGCTCGCACACTTCGAGTATCGAACGGCGTGACTCGTGCATCGTCAGGCCGCTGCCGCGGCTTCGACCGGATTGAAACAGCGCCACCAATGCCCACCCGCCACCGGGGTCGGCGGCATGGCGGTGCAAGCCGCGCGACGTCGCGGGCAGCGCGGCGCGAAGGCGCAACCGGCGGGCTGCTCGAACGGCGAGGGGACGACGCCGCCGATCGGCATGAGGCGGCCGGCGGGCGCGGTGCCGGGCCTGGATGCCATCAGGCCGGCGGTGTAGGGGTGCCGCGGCGCGTCGAATACGTCCATCACCGGTCCGCTTTCAACGATCCGGCCCGCGTACATGACGGCGACGGTGTCGCAGATTTGCGCGACGACGCCAAGGTCGTGGCTGATCAGCACGATGCTCATGCCGCGCGCCCGGCTGATGCGCTTGAGCAGGTCGAGGATCTGGGCCTGCACCGTGACGTCCAGCGCGGTGTTCGGCTCGTCGGCGATCAGCAGGTCGGGATTGCCCGCCAGCATCATCGCGATCATGACGCGCTGGTTCTGGCCGCCGGACAGTTCGTGAGGGTAAGAGCGCAATCGGCGGCCGGGATCGGGAATGCCGACTTCGGCGAGCAGGTCGCGGGCGGCAGCCGACCCCGGTCGGCCGGGGTTTTGGCGGTTGAGCCGGATCGCCTCGTCGAGCTGGCGCCCGATGGTCATCACGGGATTGAGCGAGGAGGCGGGGTCCTGGAACACCATCGAGACGCGCCGGCCGCGAATGCGGCTTAAGACCCGGTCGGACAGGCCGACGAGGTCCGTGCCGTCGAACAGGGCGCTGCCCCGGACCCGCGCGCGCGGTCCGGCGAGCCCGAGGGTCGCGAGGAAGAGCGCGGACTTGCCGGACCCGCTCTCGCCGACGAGGCCGAGGATCTCGCCCGGCGCCACGGCCAGATCGATACCCCGCACGGCATGGGCGGCGCCGTGCGGGGTATCGAAAGACACCGTCAGGTTTTCGATGCTGAGGAGCGTCAATCGGGCCACCCTGAATGATCGAGGCTTTTCAACGTGCCGTCGGCGTCAGTTCAATGAAACGCCGAGGCTCTTTGCCCGGAAGTCCATGAACGGCGTGCTGGTCGGCGACCAGTCGACCGACGCCGCCTTGCCGTAGAACATGGGCAGGTTGTAGAGGTGGGTGCCCGGCGGGTCCTGTTTCCAGATTTCCAGCATCTTCCGGTGCGCCTCCCGCCGCGTCGCGTGGTCGAGCGACAGCAGGCCCTCGCCCGCGTCCTTGAACGCGGCGTTCGACCAGTACTTCTTGACGACGAAATGGCCGTCCGGCCCGTAATTCCGGTAGAGCTGGCCAATGGGATCGGGATAGACCGCGTTGTTCGAGGTATTGGTGATGCCGCGGATGCCGTTGTCTTTTTCGGCCCCGACCTGAGCCCAACTTTCCTTGAGCTGAAGCGTGACGTTGAAGCCGACGTCCTTCCACATCTGCTGCAGGACCTGGGCGATCGTCACCTCGCCGGTGTAGTAGTCGGTGAGGTACCAGTAGGGGATCTCTTCGCCGTTGTAGCCGGCCTCCTTCATCAGTTGGCGGGCGCGATCGGGGTCGTAGGTCGTCGGCTCGAAATCCTCGATGTACATGGCGCCGAAGGCTTTCATCTGAAAGCCGTTGGATATGCTGGTCTTGCCGTGGAAGATCGAGTCGACGATCAGCTTCCGGTCGATCGCCAGGCTGAGCGCGCGCCGGATGCGGGGATCGGACAACATCGGGTGGCGGGTGTCGTAGATCAGGCTGCGGATATTCTGGATGGCGCCGCCGACCACCTCGGTTTTCGGGTTGTTCAAGATGGTTTCGAACTGGTCAGGCGAGATCTCGGTGATGATCTGGTACTCGCCAGCCAGCAGACCGGCGATCCGCGCGCCCGTTTCCGGCACGACTTTCAAGGTGAACGAGGCGACCGGCGCCTTCGCGCCCCAATAGCCGTCGAACCGTTCGAACCGCTGCAACTCGCCGGGACGCGCTTCGGCCAGCTTGTAGGGGCCGGTGCCGACCACGGCCTGGCCCCACTTGTCCCAATCGCCGACGGCCCGGTAGGCGTCCGCGCAGGGCACCTCGCTCATGTAATTGGCCAGGCGCAGTTCGAACAGCGGGTCCGGACCCGAGGTTTCGAAGCGCACGGTATGGGGGGTCAAGGCCTCGACCGATTTGATGATGCCGAGCTGGCCGCGCGCCTCCAGATAGCCCGGCGCGTCTTCGCCCTGGAACCGTTCAGGACCGAACATGATCTCCACGTCCTCGGCGTTGAACGGCTCGCCGTTATGGCAGGCGACACCCTCGCGCAGAGACATCTCAAGCACCGTCGGCGATACCCGCTTCCACGACGTCGCCAGGCCGGGCTTGAGTTCACCGGTCCGGTAGTCGTAGCGGATCAGCGTCTCCAGGTGGTTCTGCGAAACCCGCCAGTTGACGTTCGCCATGATGCCCATTGGGTCCAGGTGCGGCGTCAGATTGGTGACGCCGATCATGAGGTTCGTGTCCGACTGCGCCGCCGCCAGCCCCGGCGCGCCGATGCCGCAGGCCAGCACGGCGAGACACAAGCCGCGCCTGCCCTGCTTGATGTGTCGACCGATACGCATTGCTTCCCCTCCACGGAATAAAGTCAGTTCCGGCGCTCGCCGCCATTGGTTGGGAGCCTAGACGGGGTTTATGACAGATCGATGTTTGTTTTGTTCGATTTGTTTGTTTGTGAACATCGCCGGCGACGCTATTATCGGCCCGCGGCTGGCGCTCGAACGTCGAAGCCGCGCGTATTCGTCCATACGAGGGGCCTGTCGATTGCCTTTGAACGATCTCCGTCAGGAGCAGATCCTCGAAATCCTGGAAGAAAACCGGGAGGTTCAGGTCGCGCGTCTTGCGGAGCAGCTCCAGGTGTCGGAAATGACGATCCGCCGGGACCTCAAGCTGCTGGAGCAGCGTGGCCGCCTGAAACGCGTCTACGGCGGGGCCGTCGCTACCGCGAACTACGCCTTCACTTCGGTCGAGTCGCGCGCGTCGATCAATGCCGCAGAAAAAGAGCGGATTGCTGCAATCGCCGAAACGCTTGTGGCGAAAGACATGCGGATCTACGTCGACGGCGGATCCACGACACTTTCATTGGCGCATCGTTTGGCGTTTGGCCCGGCCGCACACTACACCACCAGCTCGATTGCCGTGGCGCAGGCCATCGCATCGGGCGGCGTATCCGAAGTTACGCTGCTGGGCGGAACCTTACGCCGCAACGCGGGAACGTTGATCGGACCGGAATGCCTTGAAATGCTGGAACGGCGCAGCTTCGATATCGTGTTCGCCGGTATCGCCGCGATCCATCCGCGGCACGGTTTTCTCGACCCGACGGAATGGCACGCCTATCAGGCCAGGGTCCTGCGCCAGCGATCGGAGCAGGTGGTGATTCTGGCCGATCATTCGAAGTTCGAAGCGAACAGCGACATTCGCAGTTTCGACTTTGCCGACGTCGACATGTTGATCACCGACCGCGACCCGCCGGAGGCTTATGCAGGCCGCCTTGCCGAAGCCGGCATCCGGCTGCTTTGGCCGGGACAAGACTATCGGGAGCGTCGTTAAGGCTGCGCCGGATTCACCGAGCCGCCGAGCCCTGAGTTCGCCGATCAGGCCAGGGGCGTGCCGGGCGGCGGACGCTTGTCGGGGCCGGCCCTGGCGCGCAACTCGTCGTAATAGCTGCGGATCCGGTCTGCCATTGCGTCGTCGATGTCGTAGCCGAGCCCTTCGTTTTCCAACGCGTCTTTGGCGTAGGCGATGGCGCCGCGCGCGTCGTCCATCAAGCCGGCGCTCTCGAAGCAGTCCGCGGCGTAGTAGTAGAAGATCGGGTCGATCATCATCGGCGCCGTCGCCGCATAGCACTCTGCCGCGACTTTCGCGCCGGCGCGCCGCCAGACGATGTTGAAGCCGTTGATGAAGGGAAGCGGCTGGTCCGGCCGCAGGACCTGAAGCAGCGCGTACATCGCGGCCGCATCTTCGTCATTGCCGCTTTCGTCGGCGGTCGCCGCTCGATCCAGCAGTGCGGCGAAGGCGTCGTCGTCGCAGAGCGCGTTGGACTCGAATAGATCGCCCGATTCCGTCAGCCGGTCCATGCGCTCCAGGACCGAGCGCGCCCTGCCGTCGGGGTCGTCCTGCAGGAACAGATTGCGGGCCCGGTTCACGGCCTCCTGCTGCTGCCGCACGAGATGGGGCAGCACCTTCTGCATGGCCGCCTCGAAGTCCTGCGACGTGCCGCGGATCTGGCCGGGCTCCAGCTTGCTGGCATCGAAGCCCAGGCGGAACAGCTCGCGAAGCGGCTCGGGAAGACCGAACCCGTCGTTGTCAGTTGGTGTCGATTTGGGGTCGTTTGCCATGCTTTCGTCCTGGTCGTTCGGTTCCCGTGCCCGAAGCGTATTACGTACGGCGATATCAGGGCCGACGATATCGCGTTGCCGAAGCTTTCGCTCAGAAGCAGCCTAGGTTCGCTCTAGTGCTGCGAATTATCTTCCTCTTCCACCAAACCTGGATTTAACCGGTCTGCGGCCGATCCAGCATCATTGCCGCCGCTGGCCTCAGCCCTGATATTGTGCACAAACTGGTCTATATTTGAATGTCCCTGCCGGTCGCGGTAATTTGAGATGGTATTGGCAAGTGCCCGCGCGTCCAGGCCATTGTAGCCCCCGATCTCTCCTTTTCTTCTGGGTTTTTGCCTGAGGGCATTGGTCAGTTGGTTCAGACGGTCGGCGTCGCCGGGATGGAACCCCGTCTCAATGCGGTCGTTGACGAAACTTGCCAGTTCCTCGAAATGGCTGATTTTGTAGCGTTCGACCAGGTCATTGTCATTGTTGTTGGATGGGGATTCCCACAGGAAAGCCGTCGCATTCAGCAGCGCGCCGCGCAAGCTTTCATCTTCAATGTAGTAGTTCGCCAAATGGTCGAGCACACTCAATTGAGCGGATATCACGTTGACGGACATCTCGGCACCAGACTCCTGAACGCGGTTCTTCCCGGTGCTCGACGAGGACGACGCAAACAGCCGGCTGAAGATGCCTCTTTTGGCTTTCCCGCGCCGGCGCTGCTCTTGAAGACCTTCCAAATTCTTGAGCGAGGTTCGGAGCTCTCGGCTCAGGTTGAGCATGTAATCGTCGATCTCGAGTTCCGGCACTTCGTCTTCGGCTGCATCGCTGTCGAGCTCAGGATCAGCCTCAGACACATCGTCTTTCGGCGGCGGATCGGTGACATCCTCGCGTTCCCCGGTCCCGGCATAGACGCGATAGTATCTGTCCTTGTCGTTTTCGCCGGTTCCCCGCTCATAAAAGATCTGGTCCTGGAGTGTATAGTCAGCCCAGCCGTGCAGCGCCCCGACAATAGCGGTTTCCGATGTTTCCTTCGGTCTGTGGTGCGGCGGCGGGGCCTTTAGCCGATAGAAGTCGGGATAACTGATGAGGTGGGCGATGCCCTTGCCGCGCTGGCCGTCCTGCAGCTTTTCGCCTTCCGTTCCGATCGATACGAGCTTGTCCTGCCAGATTTGCCGGTATCCGAGACCCATGTTCAGGCTGCGCACGGCTCCGCTATGCAACTCCTGCGCATCGGTAGTGAACGTGGGGATATTGTTGGCGGCGCAGGAGTAGGCCGCCTTGCCGCCGCCCTGGGATGTGCCCGTCACGGCAAAGGTACAGTTCGGCATGTTTTCCTGGACTATCTGGTTGAACCTGGCGGTTTGATTCGCGAAATCCTGGTAGTCGGCCCTGTCGCTGTATCCGATGTGGCCATACTTACCGTAGCCCTCCTGAGTGTCGCCCATACCCGCGTCTTCCTCCTCCGGAAGGACGCCTCTCATGCCGGACGCCGTATGGTAGACCATCGGCTGATCCCGGCCCGCCATCGCTCCGGAGGTATCGACGATAAGCGCCGCGCGGTTGCCGAGGGAGCGGTTCACCAATGCGCCGTCGTAAGCGATCTGTGTCTCTTCGTTCGATGGATCGCCATATTTGTATTCATTCGGCAACAGGTTGTAGAGCTTGAGGGCTTCTTTGTAGCCTGGTTCAAACGACCCGCCTTCGTCAGCCATCCCGAGATCTCTATACTCGCGGTAATCAGCTCCCTTCACCCATCCTGTTGCATATCTTTGCGTTTCCTTCAGAGATGATTTGTAACGCCGGTGAGTTTTTTGCCACAGTTCTCGTTCGGAGAGGTTTGTTCCACTCTTTTTCTCCTTCGGCGCCTTCGCTTTGGCCTCTATCAGCACCGCCCTTTCAGCATCGGCCCAAATACGTTTTTTTAGGGCGCGCAGGCCGAAGCTATCGCGACAATCTTGGTCGTAGAGCGTCGCGCCGGGAGGAATGCGGCCATCGTCCCTGTCATTGGCCAGTTCATCGAGGATGCCACAGAGCCCGACGCTGTATTGCTTGTTGCTTCGCATGTGACGCACCGCTCCGGCCAACTGATAGCGGACCTCCGGGATAGGCCTTTTTTTCGGGCGTTTGAAGAAAACCGGTTCCGCCAGCAATCTGGCGTCGCCGACAGGCTTCATGCGCCGCACGAATTCCGCGGCGGAGACGTTCTCCTTCTTGCCGGTCAGCGGATTGAAGTAGTCGAAGTTGCCCTGGATATCGGTGACGTCTCTGGCGCTCTTGGGCCGCTTGCGGCGCGCTGCGCTGATGCCGCGGGCGGCAACGGACAGGACAGCGCCGCCCGGTGTGGCGGCAATCTCCGCCCCGGTGGTCAGGTTGTCCGGTAGGGCCGACAACGGCTCATTGGTCGACTCGAGGAACTGCCCGACGACTCCCGGTATCGCGTGGGCGAAGTACCCGGCCACGGGGACCGCGACCACGCACAGGCAGGCCGCGTTCCAAGCCATTTTACCGGTGTAGGCCCAGCCGCTCGGGTCTCTGTTGTATTCCTGGTCCTGTTTGTACTGGACCGTCAGGTCGGCCATTCTCTGCGCCCTGTTCAGGACGCCGAGGCCGGCGCCGACGGCGAGCAGCGGCCCACCGACCGCGGCGCCGACCCCGGTCATGCACAGCGCCGAGCCGGTCACCATAAGCGCGGTCGACAGCCACGGAGAGCTCTTGCGCCAGTAGTTGCCCCACCGGGTGTTGCGCCCGCCCATGGGAATAGCCGCGGCTTTCTGGAGACAGCGCACCCACCGCTTGGTGGAATCCTCGGTCTGCTGGTCGTCGCGCAGGATCCGCCGTTTGTCGACGTTGGCGGCGCGGTCCGAGACGACAGCGCCGCCGCGGCCCGAACCGGCAGCTTGAGCGACGATGTCCTGCTGCTGCGGGTCAAGCAGGGGGTTTACTTGATCCATAGCCCACTTGGCATCGGCCGGGTGCCGGTACAGCTCCTCCTCTCGCTTCGAATCGCTCGAGGAGGCGTAAAAGGAATCCCCCGATACGACGCTTTCGCTGCCAGAGATATCGGTCATAAGGCTATTCCCACCATTCGCGCGCAAAGTTCACGGACGCCGCGACCTCAGTTGCATCCGTGTTATCAAACATTCCGTGCCTGAAGAACGCCTCCGGTCGTCCGTTTTCGTCCGATTTCGGCAGCGGCGGTCGAGAAAGAGCGGGAGGCAGGCGACAAGACCGCCGGGCCGAAGCGTACGGACGTCGTGGTGGGCGAGCGAATGAAATGCGACTGAGCGACCGCCGCCGGCGGCGCCGCGCATCGTCTTAAGGAGTTGCCCGCCGCCGCGGTGGGACACGGCGGCGGGCATCCGTCATGCGGCTTTTTCGCCGCCGACCGGTCCAACTTTTGCCCGCGTCAGGAACTTACGGTTGACCGGGCTGTGCGGTTTAAGGGCCAGGCGTTCGTTGGCCAGGGCTTCGGCGACGTCGTTGAGCCCGCCGCGAAGCGCCGCTTCGGTGAGCGTCCAGTCGATCACGTCGCGCTGGGCGTGGCTGCCGCCGAAGCCGTTGACGATGAACCGCCCGGCATGCAGCTTCTCGACAGCCGCCGGATAGTCGCCGCGCCAGAAGGCGGCGAAGCCTTCGATCAGCGGCAGACCGATATTGACGGACCAGGCCGCGTTTTCCGACGCCGTCGGGTCGGTGTCGCGATAGACGGCGACGATACGGTCGACGTCCTGGTTCCGGCCGGCGCCGAGATAGGCCATGACGCCGTGCCAGTCGTTGAACGAATAGAGCCGGCCGTCGGCGTGCAGGTCCCAGGTCTTGGCGAGTTCCGTCCAGCGGCCGCCGACATCGTGGCCGGCGAGGTGCAGGCGCCAGAGCAGCGCCGAGGCGTCGACCATGTCGACGGCGACCTCGCTTTTACCGGAGCGGATCGGTCCGTCGTAAAGCGCCATCACCTCGTCGACCTGGCGGAGGTCCAGGTGATAGATCGCTTTGTGCCACCAGTTGTGCACCTGGAAGAAATTGTCGTCGCCCGACCAATAGGGCTCGCGCGCCGCCATCCAGCCGATGCCGTCCTGAGCCCGGCCCTGCATTTCCATCACATGGGCCACGGCATGGTGTGCCCAGCAGTCGAGCGGCTGTAGGTCGATCGCCTCGCGCCCGGCAGCCTCGGCCCGCGCGTAATCGCCGCTTTCCTCGAGCCCGAACGAATACCAGCCGAGAAGATAGGAGTAGCCTGGCATGTCCCTGGACCATTTCGGCAGGGCGCGGGCGATGCGGTCGCGCATGTCGCGGGCGTTGGCGCGGAAGAAGTCCATCAGGTGGCCGGACTGCAGCGCCACGATGTCGTGCGGATAGGCCATGTTGTGGCGGTCGAGCGCCACGGCCGCGGCCGTCCAGTCGCCGCCGAGCACGTGGTCGAGCGCCGCGATATGCGACGCCTCCCGCTCGTTCGTCGTAAGCTGCCGCGCCGTGTTGACGATGGTGGCCGCCTCGGCCGCCGCCTCCGGCTCCGTGGCGAGGGCGTAGAGATGCGCCTTGAAGATGTGCGCCATCGCGAAGTCCGGCGCCGCCTCGATCGCCTGATCGACGAGGGCGACGGGATCGCCCCGGTAGATATTGAAGGCCTCGACGGCCTGATCAAAAAGGGCCGCCGCGTCGCCGGTCGCGCCCGAGAGACTGTTTCCTTGTCGGTCGGTTACCATGATCCTTCTTCTCCTTGGTCGCCGGCACGGTTTAAGGATGATCCCTATCCGGCCGGTTTTAGATCTTTGTGTGATGCCGCTCGCTTCAAATGCCGATAGATTGTTCCTTAATTGTGCGGAACAGATATGTGTTCGCTGTACGGGACGCCAGTAGACTTATGGTCCGGTCGCCGGTCGTTCCCGGTTTATTAAGTAATCCAGTAAGTTAAGCGATGTTCCGCCGTTCCGCGGACGGTTTCGGACGGCCGGATTTAATGTCAACTGTACTGTTGGTACTGCATCGGCGGGAGTAGGATTGTGGGAATAGTCACGCGCGACGCCAAGCCGTCGGGCACCCGAACCCAGATATTGGACGCGGCCGAGGCGGCCGTGCTTTCCAAAGGGTTCGGGGCGACGTCGATCGACGAACTGATCGCGGCCGTCGGCATATCCAGAAGCGGGTTCTTCTATCACTTCAAGGACAAAAGCGCGCTCGCGAAGGCGCTGCTGCAGCGGTATATCGAAGAGGACGACAAGATCTTCGACGACGTCCTCCGGCGCGCCGACGAACTGAGCGAAGATCCGCTGCATTCCTATCTGATCGCCCTGAAGATGCTGGCGGAGATCTTCGCCGACCTGCCGAACGGGCATCCGGGCTGCATGGTCGCGTCCGTCTGCTATCACGAGCAGCTTTTTCAACGCGAGGTTCGCGACCTTAACGAGCAGGCGATTTTGAACTGGCGGCGCCGGTTCCGCGAACGGCTCGACCGTATCGCCGAGCGGTATCCGCCGCGTGTCGACGTCGACCTGGACGACCTGGCCGACATGCTGATGGCCGTCGCCGACGGCGGGATCATCCTGTCGCGGACCATTCACGATCCGATGGCGCTGCCGCGCCAGGTGATGTTGTACCGGGAATTCGTCCGGCTGGTTTTCAGCGAACCGGTGGTAACTGCCACGGGTCGTCCCGCGTAAAGCGGCCGGTTTTCGCCGCGGCCGTTTCTGGAGGTGGACGAGGATTTCCTGGACAGTTTTCCGACCGCCAACCTGAAAGTTAAAAAAGCAAGGCCGGCGCATGGCCGGCCTTGCGGGTGACGGTGTTTCGGCGGTGCATCAGTTGGGCAGAACCACCGTGTCGATTACGTGGATGACGCCGTTCGACGTTTCGATGTCGGCGGAGACGACCGTCGCCTCGTCGACCTTCACGCCGTCGGTGGCGTCGACGGACAGCTTGCCGCCCTGGACAGTCTCGACCTTCGACATCTTGCCGGCGATGTCGCTTGCCATGATCTTGCCCGGCACGACGTGGTAGGTCAGCACGGCGACCAACTGGTCCTTGTTCTCAGGCTTGAGCAGGTTCTCGACCGTGCCCGCCGGCAGTTTGGCGAAGGCTTCGTCGGTCGGCGCGAACACGGTGAACGGGCCCGTTCCCTTCAACGTGTCGACAAGACCCGCGGCCTTGACGGCGGCGACGAGGGTTTCGAACTGGCCGGCGGAAACGGCGGTGTCGACGATGTCGGCGGACTTGGAACCGGCGTTTGCGCTCAGCGCGCCGAACGCCAGGGGGATGGCGGCGAAGGCGGCGATTAGAGTACGGCGTAGCGTGATCACTCTCTGTCTCCTTGCGGGTTGTTTGTCTGATTCCATTCACCGACTCTTACGGATCGAACCTGCCGCCGGATCATCCTGAACCGGTGAGAAGGGCGCGTTTTATCGGCGACCGTTGCCGAGACCCGACACTTCGCGATGGTGCCGATCATCGCCGATTTGATAGGGTTGGAACGCGATCAACCTGGAGGCATGCACAGTGATCAAAGCGGTCGACATCGAGAAAATCCTGGCGGGTCTGCCGGTGCTGCGCGGGCGTGGCCCGGACACGTCGGAGGACGAGGCCAACGCGGCATTCGCGACGTTGGTGGAAACCCAGGACGGCGGCGTGTTCGCCGGCAGTTTCGACGGCGAGAGCCCGTGGGAGCGGCATCCGAACGGCGACGAACTGGTGCAGGTGCTGGCCGGGGCGACGACGCTGACGATCCTGACCGACGATGGGGCAGAGGTGCTGGAAATGACGGGCGGCATGGTGACCGTGGTGCCGCAGGGGTGTTGGCATCGGTTCAGCGCGCCGAACGGCGTTACGGTCCTGACCATGACGCCGCAGCCGACCGAGGTTTCAACCGCCGAAGACCCTCGGAAGGGGACTTGAGGTCAGGAGCCCGTCATGCGCCGACCTGCAACCAAGTCATCATGCCGGCGGCGGCATGCTCCAGCATGTGACAGTGCAGCAGCCAGTCGCCCGGGTTGTCCGCGACGAAGGCGATTTCCGCGGTCTCGCCCCGGTCGACCAGGACGGTGTCGCGTAAGGGCCCCAGGCGGCCGTCGCCGCCGATCAGGCGGAAGTGGTGGCCGTGCAGATGCATCGCATGCGGCCAGGCGGTGTCGTTGACCATGGCGATGCGCATGGTCTCGCCACGCTCGCAGGCGACTAGCGGTTCGTCGGGCATGTCGGCCATGCCGTTGAAGGACCAGGCTTTGCCTGACGCGACCAGTTCGCGCATGCCTCGCCGACGGCCGCCAAGCATGGCGGTGCGCATACCGCCCATGGCGCCGCCCTCCATCCGCAGCGTCGTCCGGCGCGCGGCGTTAAGGTCGCCGAGCGGCGGGAGCGGGTTGGCCGGCAACGGCGCCGGCGCGGGGAGGCGGGCGGCGCGCGCCGAGCCGGCGATATCGAAGGTCGCGAGCGCGAAGCCGCCGTCGTTTTCGTAGGAAATCAGAAACGCTTCCCGCGTGTCGATGACGTCCACGACCAGGTCCGCGCGCTGTGCCGGGGCAAGCGTTATCCGGCCCGCGGCGGCGGGTGTGTCGAGGGGCTGTCCGTCGAGCGCGACGATCCAGCCTTCGAGGCCCTTCAGTCCGAGCGAAAAGATACGCGCGTTCGCGGTGTTGACGAGGCGCAGTCTGAGCCGGTCGCGATGTTTTGCGGCCAACCGGAAGTCGCCGTTGCCGTTGACGGTGATCCAGTTGCCGAGGCGGCCGGCATGGGACCAATCGCGCATCGAGCCGAAGTCGTCTCGGATCCGGCCGTCGTCGGCGAGCCGCCAGTCGTCGATCAGCAGCACCTCGTCGCGGTCGACCGCCGGCGGCGCCGGCTCCTCGACGATCAGCGCGCCGTAGAGGCCGCGCGCCATCTGTTCCCAGGTTCGATTGTGCGGGTGGTACCAGTAGGTGCCAGCGTCCGGCGCGATGAAGTCGTAGAGGAATTCGCCGCCGGGCGGCACCGCGGGCTGGGTCACGTCTGGCACGCCGTCCATCGCGTTGGCGATGCGTATCCCGTGCCAGTGCACGGTCGACGGCTGCGGCAGATCGTTGACGAAGCGGCGCGTCAGCCGTTCGCCCTGGGCGACGCGAAGCGTCGGCCCGGGGACCTGCCCCTGATACCCCCAGATTGGCGTTTGCGGATAATCCGTCGGCGCCAACTGTGCGGAGCCGGGCATGGCGCGGAGGTCCGACGGCGTTGCGGCCGCCACGCGGCCGGGCAGGGTACCGGCCGCGGCGATCGTCGCGGCGCCGGCAATGAACTGCCTGCGCGAGAGCTTCCGCTGCATCATTTCTTTTCGCGAAAGTCCCGATGGCAGGCGGTGCAGGTCTGCGCCATATGCGCGAACACCGCTTCCGGCGACATCGCCGACAGCGCGTCGATGCCGGGCTGTGGACTACCGGCGCGCGTCGTTCCGCTGCCGGACGGCGTGCGCTCGTTGCCCGCTGCCGCGCCGAGCGCCGCCGCGGAATCCGAAAGGCGGTCGGCAAGCGCCGAGAAACGGTCCCAGTCCGTCCAGATCGCGGGCAGCGCCCTGGTCGGCTTATGCATGCTGCCGCCGGGAAACAGCGCCGTCAGTTTGTCGCCGCCATGTTCGCCGATGGTGCGGGCCAGTGCGCGCACGCGTTGGATGTCATAGGTTTCGTCGCTGCGCAGCATCCCGTTCAGCGCCTTCATGGACTTGCCGATGACCTCCATGGAGTCCATGCGTTGCTTGACGATGCCCGTCGCGCCGGTATGCGCGAAACCGCCGGCGCCGGCGAAAGCAACGAGGGCCACAGTCAAGGCGGCGAATGCAGTGTGTCGCATGGTGAAATCGTTCCCACTTTCCGGGGGCCTTGTGCTCCCGACGCTCTTAGTAAAGGTTCCGGTGGATGGAAGGTCAACGTCCGGACAGTTTGCCCGCTACCTGCCGGGTAATTGATCGGCGCGCCGGCCGGGCCGCTGCAAAGGATCGCGCTGGCCGACCTGCTGGCCGTGCCGGTGCTGGTCTTCGTCGCTATTGCAGTCTGGCCGACCGTGACGCTGAAGTAGCGGGGGGTTCGGCCGGGCCGGCGATTTCCAACAGCAGCTTGCGGCGAACGGCGGTGGCGAAGCGGTCGCGGCCGTCGGCGGTGATGACGAAGCTGCCGGGGCCGCCGGTGATGAAGCTGGCGAAGGCGTCCTCCAGATCGTAGCCGACCGGACGGCCGCCGCAATCGGCGTCTCGGCAGAGGATGGCGAGGCCGTTGATCACGGTGCCGGCCGCAAGCACCGCGGCGCGCGCCTCGATAATCGAGATGCCGCCGAAGGTGTAAGCGCTATCGGCCGAGAAATCGATCACCTTGCGGGTGCCGTCCAGGTCGTTGGTCTCGATCAGCGCGTGGGCGAAGGCAAGGGCGCTGCCGATTGCGTTCGGGCCGGTGGCGCGCCGGGGCGCGGCCATCAGGGCGGCCGCGAAGGCGCCGGCGCTGTCCTTGCCGTCGATCACGGTCCAGGGCACGACGATGTCCTGCGAGGTTTCGTCGCCCCACTCCACATAGGTGACGGCGATCCGCTGCCGATAGCCGGCGGCGATGGCGGCCAGCACGGCCGGGTCGGTGATGGCGGTGACGTAACCCTGGCGCTGGAACCTGATCTCCGCATCGTCGATGGAGCGTGAGGCGTCGGCCAGCAGGACAAGCTCCAGGTCGACTTCCTCGGCCGCGGCGGTTCCGATCAGACCGACTATCAAAGCAAACAGGATAAGGACACGCTGCACAGCCACCTCCCTCGGGCGCGTTTCGGACAAGCCTAACATGGGGCGGAGGCGGCAACGTGACCACAATCTGTTGAAGACAGTGCGGTCATCGCGAGGCCCAAAGGGCCGCGGCGATCTGGAAAACACGGAGCACGGCCCGCCGAGATTGCTTCGCTTCGCTCGCAATGACCGACTGGGCCGGTTGGGTTGTGGCATGTGTCGGGATGGACCCTCGGATCAAGTCCGAGGGTGACGAGCGGGGCGCGTCGGCTAACACACCATCGTCATGCTCGGACTTGATCCGAGCATCCATGGCGCAGCGCGCTCCGCCTCCACAGGTACTGCACCGGCCGGGGGTCTACCGGCCGGTTGAGCGCACCAAAAAACTCTGGAACAGGGTGTCGAACACCGTCTGGGTGTCGCGCTCGTCGACGTAGAAGACGATCTCCGTGTAGGTGGAGATGATCTCGATCAGGTTGACGTTCTGCAGCGTCACCCGTTGCAGCAGCATGTAGAGCATGCCGGGGATTTCGGCGTAGCGGTCGTCGAACTGGACGCCGACCGAGGCGAGGTTGTCGTGGCTGTAGACCGGCTTCTGCCGGATTCGCTTGGCGAGCCAGGGGCGGAAGCGGCTTTCGACGATGGCGGTGATCTCGTGCAGGCCTTGCGACAAACAGCAGAATCCGTTGGCGCGGTGGATGCGGTCGTAGACGTGGTGCAGGCCGGCATGCACCTCGGGGCTGCGCGCGTAGCTGACGGTCGAGAGGCCGGAATGAATGGTGACGTTCTCGATTTCGAACCGCTCCGGCGCCGGCGTGGCCGCGCGCAGGTCCTGTTGCAGGCGCGACAGGTTCATGGTGATGGCGCTGACCTGTACGTCCTTTTTGGCGCGGGCTTCGACCATCGGCTGCAGGTAACGGGCAAGCTGGGTCAGGTTGAACAGCCCGTAATGCACGCCGAATTCCAGGAACGGATTGCCCTTGATGGTCTCGCGCAGGGCTTCGGAGATTCGGATCATTTGTTATGAATATAACACAATTATATAGATTTCTTGCAAATTGTCGGGAAATTTCCAGTCCCGATAAATCGGCCCTAGGGTGCGTCCAATGCGTTTCGCCGGTCAGAGGAGGATGCGATGGCGGACACCTTCAGGGGCACCTACACCGCGCTGGTGACACCGTTCACCCGTGACGGGGCGCTGGATCTCGAGGCGATGGGCGGTCTGATCGACGAACAGCTTGCCGCCGGCGTGGACGGGCTGGTGGTGCTGGGCACGACCGGCGAGAGCCCGACGGTGTCGGCCGACGAGTTCGGGCGGATTTTAGATACCGCGGTGACCCAGGCCGGCGGCGCCTGCACGATCATCGCCGGCGTCGGCTGCAACGACACGGGCCGCACCGTGGAACAGGCCTGCGAAGCGGAGGCGCTGGGCGTCGACGGCCTGCTGGTGGTCTGCCCCTATTACAGCAAGCCGAGCCAGGCCGGGATCTACGAACACTACACCCGCGTCGCCGACGCGGTGGCGCTGCCGCAGCTCGTCTACAACATCGAGGGGCGGACCGGCGTGAACATCGAGACCGACACGCTGGTCGACCTAGCGAGCCATTCGAACATCGTCGGCGTCAAGGAAGCGAGCAACGATATCGACCAGATCATGGACGTGGTCGAGCGGACGCCGGACGGGTTCGCCGTGCTGTCGGGGTCGGATCACCTGACCTACCCGCTGATCGCCCTTGGCGGCGACGGCACGATCTCGGTGCTGTCGAACATGATTCCGGGCGCGGTGAAGGCGCTGGTGGACGCGGCGCTGGCCGGCGAGATGGCCGAGGCCCGGCGGCTGCACTACGAACAACTGCCGCTGGCGCGCGGCTGTTTCCTGGAAGGCAGCCCGACGCCGATCAAGACGGCGCTGGCCTGGCAGGGCCGGATCGAGGAGGCGTTCCGCCTGCCGATCGCGCCGATGCGGCCGGACACCAGGCTGCAATGGCGCAACCTGCTTGCGGCGCATGGGCTGCTGCCGGAGGCGATGACCACGCCGTTGCGCGCGACGGCCTGAAGGACGGCGCGGAACAGCCCGCCGGGCTCCAGACTGGGTAGCCGGTCCCTAGCCTAGATCGTCCGACGCGATGTGCATGGCCTCGACGACCCGTTCATAAGGTATGTCGGCCCGCTTGTTGGCCTGCTCGACCGCGTCGGCGGATGGGCCGTCGAAGAGGCAGTAGCACTTCTCCTCGCCAGGCACGTAAGTGGAGCGGAGGTATCGAATGGGCGTTCCCTCCTCGCTCATTTGCGCCGTGGTCGATTTCGCGCTGGCGGCCGCGGCGGCCAGTTGATCGCTGGTGATCCCGGGAAGATGTCGCTCAACCATATATTTGGGCATGGCTTCCTTCCTATCATCCGATTAGGCTGAATGCGTCTAAATCGAAATACGTACTTGGACCGACTACAGGAACGAATGCCAAACAGAGAGAGCGGTCGATGGGAAGGTACGCTGCCGCTGTTTTCTCCGATCTGGAACAACACTCGCTCGCATGGTCCCAGGCCTCTCGCGATGAAATGGTATCGTACATTTCGGCCTATCGCCACCTGGCGGAGGCCTTGGCCGGTCAATACGGCAGCCTGCATGTCAATTTCACCGGTGACGGACATCTGTTTCTGTTCGAAAGCGCCGACGCGGCGGTTCAATTCGGTCTCAAGCTGATCGGTGCATGGCAAGTTCGGGCCGCGACCGTCGCGGATTTGGCGGAAGGTCCCCACACGCCGCTGCGCATAGGCTGTCATTTCGGCGAATGCGTGCCGCTTGACGGCGGCGAGGCCTGGATCGGCAGGGCGATAAACCTGGCAAAGCGGGTCGAAGATACCGCCGAGCCGGACTGCCTGTACGTAACGGAGAACGTTCTGGAACTGGTCGATCTGCCGCTTTACCGCTTTGAGGAGGCGGGGAGCCACGCGCTCAAAGGCGACCATCTGCCGCGACGCATTCTCTATCGGGTCATGACCCTTGACGAGGATGCATTGGCGTCGAAACCCGATGAAGATTTGACTGCAGAGGTGTGGTTTCTCAAAGCGGCCGCCTTGATCGGCACCGGTCGGGAGAACAGCGAGCAAGAGGAAAACTGCTACCGTGAGGCGCTGCGTCTGCGGCCGGAATATGCCGAAGCGCACAACAATCTGGCCGTGCTGCTGCGCGCAGGCGGGGACGAAAAAGAAGCGGCCCGGCACTATCGCGAGGCGTTGAGATTACGGCCCGGCTATCCGGAAGCGCACTACAACTACGCCATATTGCTGGAAGCCAGGGGGAGCTTCGCAGGCGCCCTGGAGCACTACCAAGAGGCGTTGCGGTTGCGAGCGGATTACGTGGACGCGCACCACAGCTACGCGAACCTGCTAAAGGTACGGGGAGAACTGTCGGCAGCGAACCAACATTATAGGGAGGCATTGAGGCTGCGGCCGACCGATCCTGAAATCCATAACAACTATGCCATTGCGCTTGAGGACGCGGGAGACCAGCGGCAAGCGCAGGCGCATTACGACGAGGCATTGCGGCTACGCCCGGAGTACCCGGAAGCGCATTACAATTACGCCATCCTGCTGGAAAACAAAGGCGAGACAGCGCAGGCGGAGGACCATTACCGGGAGGCACTGAGGATTTGGCCGGACTACCCGGAAGCCCACAACAATCTGGCAGTCCTGCTGCACATGCGAGGCGACATATCCGAGGCGGAAGAGCATTACGGGAGAGCCTTGGAGCTCAGGCCGGACGATCCGGAGACTCACTACAATTTTGCGCTTTTGTTGAAAGCCAAAGGCCGAGCGGCGGAGGCTGAACATCACTTCCGCGTGGCTTATGAGCTTGCCCCGGACGTTCCCGCCTTCAGGTCGGCGATCGAACCGCCGACCTGACCGGCGCGGTTCCTAATAGACAAAGCCCGAACGCGTAAATCCCTAACGTCCGACGAAACGGCCGCCGGGCTGGATGCGTTCGAAACTTTCGGTCCATTGTGCGCGGAGGTCGGCTTCGCTTGCGCCCATATCGTAGGCCGGGGAGGTGATTGGCAGGGCGCGTTCGACTTTCAGCTTAACGATGCCGTTGATCGTATTGGCGAGGTCGCCCCATTGCGCGAACGGGGCGAAGCTGGCGTCGAATGCGTCCGAACCGCGTTCCAGGAAGTCGGCACGGCCCTTGAAGCGGTAGCCCTTTCGGGCGAACGGGTCGACGAAGTTGATTTCCAGCACCGGGTTGTGGCGCAGGTTCTCGACCGTGTTCGGGGAGCGGATTTCGCCGAAGGCGATGTGGTCGTCGTCGAGCACGACCATGGTGCCCTTCGGCGAAAGGTTCGGCGTGCCGTCCGCGCCGACGGTGGCGACGAAGCCGAGCTTCTGCTCGTCGACCAGCCGCTTCATGTCGTCCGTGAGGATGCCCATTGGCCTTTTCTCCATGGCGCTATGTCGTGCCGCAAGAATAGCCGGTAGAGGACTTTCCCACGTAGAGCCATTCGCGAAAAGGGTGGTGGAGCCAATCGGCTTCCCGGCATAGACTCCCGGCCGGAGGTGCGGACATGACAACGGCCGGACAGGACTTCATCGAGGCGTTGGACGCGCGGGTCGCCGAGATTGTCGACGCCTGCACCAAGTGCGGCAAATGCGTCGAAGCCTGCCCGATGATCGAACCTGCGGGGATCGAGGCGGGCGATCCTTCGGCTGTGGCCGGCGGCGTTATCGACCTGCTGGGCGGTGGGCCCGGGACCGAGGCGGCGGAACGCTGGGCCAATGTCTGCACGGGCAGCGGCTATTGCATCCCGGCCTGCGAGTACGGCATCAACCCGCGCTTCATGGTCAAGATGGCCAAGGTGGCGGCGGAGCGCCGAAACCAGCCCGAGCCCGTGCTGCAAAAGCGCGCGACCGAGACGTTCCGGACGATGACGCGGGGCGTGCGGATGCTGTCGCGGCTGCAAATGGAGCCGGAAATCCTGGCCCGGATCAACCCGAAGCCGACCGGCCGCGCGGCGCCGGAACGGCCGCCGGAGGTGGTGTTCTATACCGGCTGCAACATCCTGAAAACGCCGCATATCGCGCTGCTCTGCCTGGACGTGTTGGACGCCATCGACGCGCCCTACGAGGTGCGCGGCGGGACATCGACCTGCTGCGGCGTGTTCCAGTTCAACGCGTCCGACACCGACGCCTCCGGGCGGATGGCGTACAACACGATCGAACAACTGGCCAGCGCCGGCACCGCGGAGGTGCTGTCCTGGTGTCCGAGCTGTCAGGTCCAGGTCGGCGAAATCGTGCTGCCGTCCTACCAGCTCTCGACCGGCGAGACGCCGTTCGAGCTGACGCCCTACCTGGTCTACCTGGAACGGCGGCTGGACGACCTGAAACCGCTGATGGTGCATCCCGTCAACAAGCGGGTGGCGCTGAACGAACGCCCCGTGCTGCCCGGCGTGGTGCAGGCGGTGCGCCGCCTGTTGGAGGCGATACCCGGCATCGAATTCGTCGACCTGGAGGTGCCCAGGGTCGGCACCATGTCCAACATCCTGTCGGTGCTGCCCGACTTCAAACAGGAGCTGCGCGAGAAGGAATTCGCGGCCGCGGCGGAAGCCGGCGTCGACACCCTGGCGACGATTTTCCATGCCTGTCACCGCGAGATCTGCCACTTCGAGACCGGCCTGTCGTTCGAGATCGTCAACTTCATGGAACTGCTGGGCGAAAGCATGGGCATCGCCAGCGACGACCTCTACAAACGGCTGAAGATCATGCAGGACGTCGACGCGGTGATCGCCGATTGCAAGGACATGGTGGACCTGCATCGCCTGGATTTGGACCAGCTGCGCGACTCGCTGCTGCTGGACATGCTGTCCGCTCAACCAGTCGGGATCAGGGCGGCGGAGTAGCGGCCGGATGTCACGTGTCGTTGGCCGCCGCGCCTGACCGGCCGTGGTAGAGACCGGCGAGGGCGGTGCCGTAACGGTCCGTCAAGCGATGCCGCCGGACTTTAAGGGTCGCGCTCAATTCCTTGTTTTCTATGGTAAAGGGCTCCTCGGCGATGGTGCAGCGGCGGACCCGTTCGGGCGCCGCCAGGCCGTCGTTGGCGCGTCCCACGGCAGCCATCATCTGTTTGACGAAGGCCGGGTCGGCAGCGAGATCGGTCAGACTCGGACGCCGGCCGTTTTGCTTGGCCCATTGCCGCACATGGTCCGGCTCCGGCACCAGCACCGCGACCAGATAGGGCCGGCGGTCGCCATAGACCATGGCCTGGGCGATCTCCGGCTGCCGGGTCAGCGCGGCTTCGGCACGCTGCGGCGAGACGTTGTCGCCGCCGTCCAACACGATCATGTCGGAGAGGCGGTCGACGATGGTCAGATAGCCGTCGTCGTCGAGCGTGCCGATATCGCCGGTATGCAGCCAGCCGTCGCGCAGGGCGTTCCGCGTCGCCGCGTCGTTGCCCCAATAGCCCTGCATCACGGTGGGTCCCCGCACCATGACCTCGCGCTCGTCGCCGATGCGCACCTCGACACCGTCGAACGGCGGACCGAGGGTCCCGGGTTTGACCTTGCGGAACGGGTTGCAGGTCACCACCGGCGAGGCTTCGGTGAGGCCGTAGCCCTCGCGGATCGGAATGCCCAAGGCGTCGAAGAAAGACCAGACCTCCGTCCCGAGCGGCGCGCCGCCGGAGACGATGAGCTTGAGCCGGCCGCCGAACCGCGCGCGTATGCGCGCGCGAACCAGCCGGTCGAGGATCCGGTCCAGCGGCCACCCGAGCAGGCCGGCAATCGGGCCGCGGGTTCGGCCGCGGGCGGCGCGGCCGCGGTCGAGCGCGGTTTGGAACAGCCAGCGCCGAAACCGGTCCGCGCGGGCGACCTGGCCGAGAATCCGCTGCCGTGTCACCTCCAGCAGGCGCGGCACTGAAATCATCAAGGTCGGCCGCGCTTCCAGCAGATTGGCGGCCAGGTGCTGCAGGCCCTCGGCGTAGAAGATCTCGGCCCCCATCGCGAGCGGCAGATACAGGCCGCAGGTATGTTCGTAGGCGTGCGATAGCGGCAGAAAGGAGAGAAACCGTTCGTCCTGCGGGTCGATCTCCCGCAGCATGCGCGCCGCGCCGCCGCAGTCGTGCAGGATGCCGCCGTGGCTCTGCATCACGCCTTTCGGCCGCCCGCCCGTGCCGGACGTGTAGATGATGCAGGCGGTCCGGTCCGGGCCGAGGGCCGCGAGCGCGGCGGCAGGATCGCCGGGCTGGCGTCGGCCTTCTTCCGCCAGCGCCTGCCAGGAGCGGGACCCGCGCCCGGACCCGGATTCCAAAGAGGCGACGAACGCCAGCGGCGGCGCCTGCGCGGCGGCGGCCAGCAGGCGTTCCGTCAGGCTTGCGGTCGAGACGAGCGCGCCGCGCGGCTGGCAGTCGGCCAGCAGATGGCGCAGATCGTCGGCGGTGTAGGTGGTGTAGGCCGGCACCGTGATCGCGCCGGCCAGCATGATCGCGAGGTCGGCAATGGTCCAGCGCGGCCGGTTTTCGGCGAGCAACAGAACCCGGTCGCCGGGCGCGACGCCGAGCGCCGTGAGACCCTGCGCCAGGGCCCGGACCTCGTCCGCCGTTTCGCGCCAGGAAAGCGGTTCGTACGCGTCGCCACGTTTCGCCCAGAGCAACGGACGGTCGCCGAACCGCTCCGCCTGGTCGAAGAACATCGCCGGCAGGCTGGTCCACTGGGCCGGATAGATCGGCTGATCGCTTTGCATCGGCGTCGGTTCGCCCCCGCGCGAGCGCGTCGCGTCGGTTCAAGGGTCAGTCGAACCGACACTGGACCGCAGCGGGGCCGCCGCGTCGTTGACGCAGATCAAGCTTAGGGCGCGGGCGCTTTTATCGATGGAATCGCCAAGCCGGCCCGCTCCCCCGTCCCAACCACTCCGAGGGTACCCTGTATGGGTGGTTGGGACGGGGGAGCGGGCTGGCGAGGCCCCGATCAAGAACGATCTACAAGCCGAGGATCAGCTTGGCCATGATGTTGTGCTGGATCTCGTTCGACCCGGCGAAGATCGAGACCTTGCGCTGGTTGAAGTGGCGCGGCAGGACGCCGCCGGCGTAGTCGGGGCCGATCGGCTCTTCGTTGCTGCCGGGATGGTTCGGCAGGAACGGCAGGGCGTACATGCCGGTCGCTTCGACCGCCAGTTCGGTAATCTCCTGCTGCAGCTCGCTGCCGCGGCATTTCAGGAGCGACGATTCCGGGCCCATATTCTGCCCGCTGGCAAGCTGGCTGAGGATGCGAAGCTCGGTGAACTCCATCGCGGTGATGCGGATCTCGGTCTCCGCGAGCTTGGCCGCGAAGGCGGGGTCGTCGATCACGGCGCCGCCGTCGACGCGCTCCGCCTTGGCGATGTTGCGGACTTTCTTCAGGCCGTTTTTCAGCCGGCCCGAATAGGCGCCGCCACGCTCGAACTCCAACAGGTATTTGGCGCAGGTCCAGCCCTGGTTCTCCTCGCCGATCAGGTTTTCCTTCGGCACCTTCACGTCCTCGAAGAACACCTGGTTGACTTCCTGCAGGCCTTCCGGCGGGTCGTCGATGGTGATGATCGGCTCGACCGTAACGCCCGGCGAATTCATGTCGATCAGCAGGAAGGAGATGCCGTCCTGGCGCTTCTCCATCTTCGCGGTGCGGACCAGGCAGAAGATCATGTCGGCATGCTGCGCCGCCGAGGTCCAGATCTTGCTGCCGTTGCAGAGGTAATGGTCGCCCTTGTCCTCGGCCTTCATCTGCAGGGAGGCGAGGTCGGATCCGGCGCCCGGCTCCGAGTAGCCCTGGCACCACCAGACGTTGCTGGCCAGGATGTCCGGCAGGTATTTGGCCTTCTGCTCCGGCGTGCCGAATTTCATGATCACCGGCGCGACCATGCGCGGGCCGAACGGGATCACCCCCGGCGCGCCGGCGGCCGCCATTTCGGTGTCGTAGATGTATTTCTGGGTCGCGGTCCAGCCGGGGCCGCCATGCTCCTCCGGCCAGTTCGGCGCCAGCCAGCCACGCTCCGCCAGACGTTTCTGCCAGCGGAGCTGCGGCTCCTTCGGCAGATAGCCGTTACGGGTGAGCGCCATCTGCTCGCGCAGGTCGTCGTCGAAGGCTTCGTCGATGAAGGCGCGGACCTCGTCGCGGAAGGCGAGATCCTGGGGCGTGAAAGCAAGGTCCATCTGATCCTCTTTGTGCCGTGAGCGGGCGGCCTGCGCGATGCGAAAACGCCGTGGCCACACGCAAAAACTGCGGCGATTGTAACACAACCGCCGCAGCGCGACAGAGGGGCAGCAGAGCCGGCGGCAGGCCGGCCCCGGGGGACTCAGGCGACGGCGGGAACGTCGCGTGGGATAAAGGATTCGACGGTGCGGATCAGCTTATCCAGCGCCAGCGGCTTCGGCAGGTAGGCGTCGCAGCCGGCCTTGAGCGCCTTCTGCTCGCTCTCTTCCCGCGCATAGGCGGTGACGGCGATGATCGGCGTCGACCGGAGCCTGGCGTCCTGGCGTACCCAGCGGGTCACTTCGAGCCCGGCGATGCCCGGCAGGTTGAGATCCATGACGATCACGTCCGGGCGATGCGCGCGGATCATGGCAAGCCCGCCGCCGCCGCTGTCGCACAGGATCGTCCGGTAGCCGAACACCTGAAGCATGTCGCGCAGCATTTTGCGGCTGAGGCAATTATCGTCGACGATCAGCACCGTCGGTGCGTCGGAAGCTGGGTGAAGCGAAACGTTGTCGGTCATGGAAACCACCTCGGTTGCAGGCCCGTTCGATTTACCCAGTCTCCACGATCATGGCCCGCAGCGATGTGGTGTTTCGCACAGGGGTATGACAGTGGGATGTCCGCGCTATGTCGGTTATGTCAAATCGCCGCTACTCGACGGCGGTGGGCGGAGCCGGGGCCACGGGGGTGGGCGCCGGAAACGCATTTCGGCGACGGAAGTCGTCGATCGCCAGTCCGCGCCGCGCGCCATATGTAATGCCTTGGCCGTTGTAATAGGACAATCCGTCGTAGAAGCGGACGACCCGGCTGGTATCGCCCTTGAATTCGAAGTCCATGCCCTTGTTGCGCAATGCCTGAGCCTTCGGATGATGACCGGCCGCCACGCCCGTGTCATGACTGTCCGCAAGCGAAGTCTGCGCGATGAAGGGACTGATGGCGAAAACCGTCAGGGCGGTACCGAGAACGGCTCTACGCAGTGGGGATCCAAGTGAGAGTGTCATGATTCGTGGCCTCCGGTTTGTTGGTGCGACGCGCCCGATGCATCGCATTTTTTACTTCATTGATATTGCAGCGGCACAACAACCAGAACAGGTCGATGATAGCGCAAGAAGCGTGGCGTTGTCGCCATCGGGTAAATGGCCCGAAGACGAAACCAGCGAACTGCTACAAACCTGTGACAGACGGGCGCGGCTGGCTGTGACGTTCCTCACATTTTTCGAGCTGGGAAAACCGGCCTGATTTGCGGTTGGCGGGTGCGGCCGAATGGGGCAAGGTTTCGGCATCATGACAACGCAAAAAACCGCGCCCTACGGAACCTGGGAATCGCCGATCACAACGGACCTGATCGTCGGTCAAGTCGTCGGCCTCGGCGGCCTGGCCGTCGATGGCGACGATATCTACTGGCTGGAATCGCGGCCGTCCGAGGGCGGCCGTTCCGTTCTGGTCCGACGCAACGGAGGGGAGGCGGCGGTCGATCTGACGCCGCAGCCGTTCAACCTGCGCTCCCGCGTGCACGAATACGGCGGTGGCGCGTTCGCGGTCGACGACGGCACCGTGGTGTTCGTGAATTTCGCCGATCAACGGCTCTACCGGATCGAGCGCGGCGGCGCGCCGGCCGCGATGACGCCGGAAGCGGCGCTGCGGTTCGCGGACTTCGTGTTCGACCGGGCGCGCGGCCGGGTGATCTGCATCCGCGAGGATCACCGCGCGGATGGCGAGCCGGTCAACAGCCTGGCCGCAGTAGCGCTCGACGGGGACGTCGAAGGCGGAGCGGTTTTGGCCGAGGGCCATGATTTCTTCGCGGCGCCGGCGCTCAGCCCCGACGGCACGCGGCTCGCCTGGATCACCTGGGACCATCCCAACATGCCGTGGGACGGGAGCGACCTGTGGCTGGCCGAGGTTGCAGACGACGGCACGCTGGGCGCGCCGGAACATGTCGCGGGCGGGCCTGCGGAGTCGGTGCAGCAGCCGGAATGGTCGCCGGACGGGGTGTTGCATTTCGTCTCCGACCGCAGCGGCTGGTGGAACCTGTACCGGTACGATAGTGGCACGGTCGTCCCGCTCTGTTCGAAGTCGGCGGAGTTCGGCCTGCCGCTTTGGCAATTGGGGGTGAAGACCTACCGCTTTCTGGCGGACGGCAGTATCGGCTGCGTCTTCATCGAAAACGGGCAGTCGTCGCTGGCGGTGCTGCGGGACGGCAATCTGGCGACGATCGAAACGCCCTTTGCCGGCACCAACGCGCCGCAATCCTACGACGGGCGACTGGCCCTGGCCGTCGGCTACCGGGACGCGGCCACCAGCCTGGTGCTGTTCGATCCGAAAGACGGCGGTGTCGAGGAACTGAAGCGTGCCGCGTCGTTCGACCTCGGCGCGGGCGACGTGTCGGTCGCGCAGCAGGTCGAGTTTCCGACCGAAGGGGCCAAGACCTCACACGCATTTTTCTATCCGCCGGCCAATGCGAACCATCGCGCGCCGGACGGCGAGAAGCCGCCGCTGATCGTGATCAGCCATGGCGGGCCAACGGGCGCGACCAGCGATTCCCTGTCGCTCGGCATCCAGTTCTGGACCAGCCGGGGCTTCGCCGTGGCGGACGTGAATTACGGCGGCAGCACCGGCTACGGCCGCGCCTACCGGGCGCGGCTGGACGGGACCTGGGGCATCGTCGACGTGGACGACTGCGTCAACGCGGCGCGGTATCTGGCGGAACGCGGTCTGGCCGACCCGGACCGGCTGCTGATCCGCGGCGGCAGCGCGGGCGGCTACACGACGCTGTCGGCGCTAACCTTCCGCAACACCTTCAAGGCCGGAGCGAGCCATTACGGGATCGGCGACCTGGCGGCGCTGGCCCGCGACACGCACAAGTTCGAAAGCCGGTATCTGGACCGCATCATCGGCCCCTATCCGGAAGCCGAGGCGGTCTATCGGGAGCGGTCGCCGATCCACTTCACCGACCGGCTGGACTGTCCGGTGATCTTCTTCCAGGGGCTGGACGACAAGGTGGTGCCGCCGAATCAGGCGGAGGAAATGGTCGCCGCGCTGAAAGCCAAGGGGCTGCCGGTCGCCTACATCCCGTTCGAAGGCGAGGGGCACGGCTTCCGCAAGGCGGAGAACATTAAGAGAGCCCTGGAAGCGGAGCTCTATTTCTATGGCCGCGTGTTCGGCTTCACTCCGGCCGGCGACATCGAACCCGTTGAAATCAGTAATCTCTGAAACCGCGCAGGCCCTGGCGCCTGTATCGCCGCGCCGGTTCGGCGCCGTTAACTGGCTGGGCACCTGGACGCTCTATCGCCGGGGCGTGGCGATGTTCCTGGATTGGGGCGTCGAGTCTCTGGCGGGGCCGGCGGTCGGCAGCCTGCTGTTTCTTGCGGTGTTCTCCCTGGTGCTGGGCGGGGCCGGGGAGTGGCGGCCGGGGATCACGCTGATCCAATTCATCACCGCCGGCATCGCGATGTACAACTTCGCCCGCAGCGCGTTCGAGACCACGGGGGCGGCGCTGCTCGAGGACAAGCTGGAGAGGATGATCGTCAACCCGCTGCTCTCGCCGCTGACGCCGTTGGAGACGGTTGCCGCGCTGACGTTGGCAGGCGCGACAAGCGGCATCATGAGCGGCGCGGTCACTTTGGCGATCATGGCGGTGTTCGTCGACCTGCCGTTTGCCAATTGGCCGGTCTTGATTGCCTTCGCGCTTGCCGGATCGGTGCTGTTCGCGTTGGTCGGGCTGCTGGTCGGCCTCTGGGCCGATAAATGGGAGCATTTCAGCGCGATCGATACGCTTGTCATATTGCCGCTCGGCATGCTGTCGGGCGCGTTTTTCAGCCTCGACCGGGTGCCGGAGACGGTGCAGGCGCTGCTGCAATGGAACCCGCTGTTCCACGCGGTGAACGGTTTCCGGCTGGGCATGATCGGCGCGGCCGACGGCTCCGCCTGGGTCGCCGCCGCCGTGTTGTGCGGGTTGATCGTCGTGACCGGCGCCGCCGCCTGGCGGCTGTTCGCGGTCGGCTACAAGATCAAGGCTTAACCCGCCTTCCTCCTCGACAACCAGTCGAGAATGCCGCCGAGCACGCCCTTCGGCAGGAAGATGATGAACAGCACCAGCAGGATGCCGTAGATCGTCGTGTCCAGCCCGACCATGGAGACACCGATGGCGACGCGGAGCGACTCGGCAAGCAATATGGTGATGATCGCGCCGACGGTCGGGCCGAACATCACGTAGATGCCGCCGGCGACGACGGCGAAGACGATCTGCAACGAGATCGCGATGCCGCTTACCGTGTCCGGCGAGATGAACTGCTGGTATTGCATGTAGAGGATGCCGGCGAAGCCGGTCATCACCGCGCTTAAGATCGTGATCTTGAGCTTCTCGCGGGTCACCCAGATGCCGGCGGCGGCCGAGGCGTCCTCGTCTTCGGAGATCGCCTCCAGCGCGAAGCGGTCCATCGAGCGGTCGACCCGCCACCAGATCCAAAGGCCGAACGCCCAGGACGCCAGCGCGACGTAGTAGAAGACGGTGCGGTCGGAGAACTGGAGCGCGTAGAGCGAGAAGCCGTCGCCATAGGGCGTTGGCGTGAAGCCCAGGGAGCCGCCGGTATAGTCGCGCGTCGCCATGATCACCTGGCGCACGATCTCGCTCAACGCCAGGGTGACCAGCGCGAAATAGTGGCCGACGATGCGGAACCGGAAACAGGGGTAGCCGACGATGAAGGCGACGGCGGCGACCAGCGCGAGCGAAATCGGAATGCCGATCCACGGCGTCAGGCCGGCATAGTTCCAGAGCAGCGCTGTGCCGTAGGCGCCGATGCCCATGAACGCGCCGTGGCCGAGCGAGACCAGGCCGAACCGGCCCATCAGCGACCAGCTGGTATAGGCGAGCGACCAGATCATGATCAGCACCATGATGTGCATCGGGTAGGCGAGCCAGTCGGCGCCGGTGCCGAAGACCGGCAGCTCCCGGTTGAGCGTCGGCAGGACGATCAGCACAAGGGCGACGATAGCGCCCGCCAGATAGCGCCGCTCGCCCCATTTCGATCCGTTTACCAGGGTAACCGACGTCATGATTTCTTACTCAAAATGCCCTCGGGGCGGATGAACATCACCACGATGAAGACGGCGAACGCGAGGACGTAGCCCCATTCGAGCTCCGCGTAGAAGCCGCCGATCGAGATGATCTCGCTTAAGATGAAGGCGGCGATGAAGCCTCCGATCATGTTGCCGAGACCGCCGAGCACGCAGATCACGAAGGTGATCGGGCCGAACGACAGGCCGACGAAGGGATGCACGTCGTATTGCAGCACCAGCAGGCAGGCGGCGAGGCCGGCGAGGCTGCCGCCGACGACGGACGTGACCAGATAGACTCGGCGGGAATCGACGCCCATCAGGGTCATGATCTCGCGGTCCTGGGAAATGGCGCGGATCGCGGTGCCGATGTAGGTGCGGGTCAGGAACAGGTAGATCGCGATCATGCCGATCACGGCGATGCCGAAGGCCAGCAGGCGGGCGTAGCTGAAATAGAGCTCGCCCCACTGCAGGACCGGCAGGCGCAGGCCGAGATTGCGGAACTCGATGCCCCAGAGCAGGGTGGCGAAACTCTGCAGGAAGAACAGCAGGCCGCCGGTCGCCAGCAACTGGTTGATCGGCGGCGAGCCGAGGATCGGCGAAATAACGAGGTAATGCACCAGGAAGCCCATCGCGCCGGTCAGGGCAATCGCCAGCAACGCGGCGGGCACGATGGGTATGCCATAGACCGCATGCAGCCAATAGATCGCGTACATGCCGAACATGACGATCTCGGCATAGCAGATCCAGACCACGTCGATCACGCCGAAGATCAGGTTCAGGCCGAGCGACAGCAGCGCCAACACGCCGCCGAACAGCAGGCCGTTAATAAGCGCTTCCAGCAGGTAGATATCGAAAATCTGTTCCAAAGCGTTTCCCCTCGCGCCGCTTACTCTAAAGGCCCATGTAGGCTTCGCGGACCTGATCGCTGGCCAGCAGCTCTTCCGCGGTGCCGCTGGTCTGCAACGAGCCCGCCTCCAGCAGGTAGGCGCGGTCGACCACCTGCAGCACCTGCTGCACGTTCTGCTCGACGATCAGCACGGTGTAGCCTTCCTGACGGATGCGCCGGACCAGGTCGAACACCTGCTGCACGATCACCGGGGCGAGGCCGGCGGACGGTTCGTCCATCAGCAGCAGCTTCGGCTTCGACATCAGGGCACGGCCGATGGCGCACATCTGCTGTTCGCCGCCGGACATCGTGCCGGCATATTGCAGGCGCCGTTCCTTCATGCGCGGAAACAGCTCGTAGATATAGTCGAGCCGTTCGCGGAACTGCGGCCGGGCGGTCTTGGTGAAGGCGCCCATGCGCAGGTTGTCCTCGACCGTCATGCGCGGGAACAGGCGGCGGTTTTCCGGCACATGGGCGATGCCGAGTTCGACGATCTCGTGCGGGCGGACTTCCGACAGCGAGCGGCCCTCCATGCGGATCTCGCCGGCGCGGATCGGGATCAGGCCGGAGATCATCCGCATCAGGGTTGTCTTACCGGCGCCGTTCGGGCCGATCACGGCGACCGCTTCGCCTGCATTCACCTCCAGGCTGACGTCGAACAGCGCCTGGAAGGTGTCGTAGCCGGCGTTGGCATTTTGGACGTCAAGCATGGCCGGCTCCGGAGATTTTTCTGGTTTGGCCAGGCCACCCGCTCCCCCGTCCCAACCACCCCGAGGGTACCCTGTATGGGTGGTTGGGACGGGGGAGCGGGTGGCCGGGTGATGCCATGAGCAAAATCAAAACTCTAAACATTGGCCTGCACCGCCTCCGCATCGCTGCCGAGATAGACTTCGATGACGCGTTTGTCGTGCGCGACTTCCGACGGCAGGCCTTCGGAGATTTTTTCGCCGTGGTCGAGCACCATGACCCGGTCGACCACGCGCATCAGGACGCCCATGATGTGCTCCACCCAGATGATGGTGATGCCGGTCTCCCGGCGGATGCGTTCCAGCATCGCCGCGGCCTGATCCATCTCGCTCTGGTCGAGGCCGCCTAGGCTTTCGTCGGCGAGCAGCAGCCTGGGATTGGTCGCGAGCGCCCGCGCCAGTTCCAGCTTTTTCAGGCCGGCGGCGCCCAGGCTCCCGACCTCGGCGCCCGCCTCGTAGTCCAGGCCGACCATGTCGAGCGACCGCTCCGCCGTCGCCCAGGCTTCCTTACGCGAGACATGTCCGCCCTGGCCGAAATAGCCGGCGACGGCGATGTTCTCCAGGATCGTGAGCTTGCGGAACGGGCGCGGGATCTGGAACGTGCGCCCGACGCCCAGGGCACAGATCCGGTTCGGCACCAGCCCGGCCAGTTCGCGGCCCTGGAAGACGATGGAGCCGGCGGTCGGCTGCAGCGACCCCGCGATCATGTTGAAGATGGTGCTCTTGCCCGAGCCGTTGGGCCCGATCAGGCCCAATATCTCGCCCTCGCCGACAGTGAACGAAACCTTGTCCACCGCAGTGAAGCCGCCGAAGCGCTTGGTCAGCGCTTCGACGGTTAGGATTGCCCCCGACATTACCGGTACAACGCTAGCTTGACGCTTTTCCTTTCATGGCCGTCACTTCGCGTAGGGCGAGGAAGACGGCAGCGGCAGCACCGGATCGAGCGACTGCAGCTCTCTCGGCCAGACGATATGCGCCTTGTTGTCGATGTACTGCACGACCACGGGCGAGGCCAAGTCGTTCTGGCCGGCCATCGCGTGCTCCGGCGGGTTGAACTTCACGCCATAGCCCATCAGCGTGCCGCCGACCGGAATGTCGGTCGCCAGAGCCGCCTGGCGCAAGGCGTCGGCATCGATGCCGCCATGGTCCTTGATCGCGCGCGGCAGCACGTCGCTGAAGAAGACGTAGGCGTTGCTGGCCGCCATGCCGACATGGGCCGAGAACTCCTTGGTGTCCGGCTCTTCCTTGCGATACCGCTCGCCGACCATCTTGGTGATGTCGCCGAGGCCGGCTTTCAGCAGGTCCGGCTTGACCAGCCAGATCGACACCGGGTCGACGTTGAAGATGTGATTGGCGTCCTTGTCGAAGGCTTCGAACAGCTTGTCCGGCACGCCGTAGCCGGCACCGTGACCGATCAGCGCCTTGAAGCGCAGGCCCAGTTCGCGCGACTGGCGCAGGAACAGCGTGATGTCCGGGTTGTAGCCGGTGTGCAGGATCACGTCCGGCCGGGCCCGCTTCAGTTTCGTGACCAGCGAGGACAGATCGGGCGCGGTCGCCGAGTAGCCTTCCTTGAGCACGACCTTGAAGCCCTGCTTCTTGGCGCCTTCCTCGTTGCCGCCGGCGACGCCGCTGCCGTAGGCGCCGTCTTCGTGAATGATTGCGACCTTCAGATCCTTAGGCGCGATGCCGAGTTTTTCCTGGGAGTAATGGGCCAGGAACTCCGGCGACAACAGGCCGAACAGTCCGCCATGCGGCTGCGGACGGAACACGTATTGCAGATTGCGGTCTTTCAGAACCGCCGGCGAGATGCAGGTGGTGATCCACATGAACTTCTTCAGCGAATCGACCTTGGCGGAGACGGGCACGCACTGCGCGCTGGAATAGAAGCCGAGCAGCATGTCGACGTTTTCCTGCTCGATCAGGCGCACCGCTTCGTTGATCGCGACGTCTGGCTTGCTCTGGGCGTCGGCGTAGATGGCGTTGATCTTGTAGCCTTCGACGCCGCCCTGCGAATTGAAATAGTCGATCATGATCTTCGCGCCAAGCGCCTGCAGCTTGGAGCCGCCGGCCGCGAGCGGGCCGGTGTAGTCGTAGATTACGCCGATCTTGATTTCTTTATCCTGCGCCTGTGCGCCATATGCACCGGCTACAAGCGCCGCGGCGGCCAGCAAGCCCAGGCCGGCCTTTTTAAGACGGTTTTTGGCAATCATCGTCGCCTCCCTAAAAACTGATTATTGATCTACATTTTTGTTATGGGAGATTCAGCGGGCGCGCCGCGTCGATGTCAACCCCCGCTCAGGGGCGGCTCTCAAACCTGCCGCGCGGCGACGATATAGGCCTGAATTGTCTGCTCGCCCAACGCCTTCATCGCCTCCAGACGATGGTTGCCCGCGACCAGAACGTACCGGCCCTTGCCTTCGCGCACCTGGATCGGCGTGCGGAGTCCGTTCTCCAGAATGTCCTCCGCCAGGGATTGCGCCTTGTCGGCATCGAAGCCCTTGGTGTGTTTCACGGGCACGTAAATCCGGTCGATCTCGATGGCGACGTCCTTCAGCATGGCGATGGCTCCCCCTGTTGCGCCGCCCCTGATCTTAGCCCGGTTCGCCGACGGACGGGAGGATGGATACGCCCCTCTGTTGAGGGACTGGCTCGCGGCTCCCGCTATGGTCGAATGCCGCACCGTACCGGTATGAATCCGACACATAGACTGATCGTTTTGATGATATGAGCTATATTATTTAACTATCTTTCCATCCTTTCTTTCTACAAAAATTGGTAGTGAGTCGCGACTAGGCGGCTGGACCGTATTTTGAAGAACACGCCACGAAGGGGCGGGCGGAGATCGTCGACGGGGAACAGAGGAAGACAACGGCGGTCGGACACCGGACCCGCAGTGGAAGCAACCGATAGACCGGCCGCCTCTATTTTTTGAAACGAATTTCGAACACAAGAGGAATATCACGATGTTGAAGCAGCGTACTACCACCGGCGCCAAGAAACGCAGCGGCGCGAGCTTGTCCGTCGGGCAGAAGTTGTTCGGTGTCGTCGCATTATGCATCGGCTTGCTGATCGCCGTTGCCGGAACCGCGATATATCAGCTCAACAATATCGGCCAGGAGATTGCCGCGATTGCGGAGGAAGACATTCCGCTGACGGAAAAGCTAACCAAGGTCACCACGCACCAACTGGAACAGGCGATCGCCTTCGAACGCGCCATGCGTTACGGCGAGGAAATGCAGACGCGGCCGTCGGTGCGCGAGAGTTACGAGAAGGAGGTCCACCATTTCGAGGAGCTGGCCGCCTTGGTCCAGGCCGAGATCCTGGATGCCGAGAAGCAGGCCGAGATCTCGCTGGACCATGCCAGCACCGACGCGGCGAAGAAGGAGTTCAAGCACATCCTGGAAGGCCTGAAGAAGGTCGAGGTGGAGCACGAGCAGTTCGACAAGCATGTCCTGGAGGTGTTCGGGCTGCTGTCGGACGGCCATGTGCATGAGGCGATCGAGGCGACGCACGTGATCGAAGCGGAGGAAGAGCAACTCATCCACGAACTGGAAGCGCTGACCGACGAGATCGTGAGATACACGGCCGCCGCCGCCCTGAAAGCCGAGGAACACGAAAAGTCGGCCTTGATGATGCTGATTATCCTGTCGGGCGTCGCTGTCGTCGTCGGCTTCGGGCTGACCTATATCGTCACCACCAGATTCATCGTCAAACCGCTCAGCGAAGTCGTTTCCGGGCTCAAGGCGCTGGCCGAAGGAGATACGTCGGTCGAGGTCAAGGTTCGTGCCAACGACGAGATCGGCGAGGTGGCGAAAACGTTCCAGAGCTTCAAAGAGGTAACGATCGAGACGAAGCGTCTGGCCGAGCAGCAGGCGGAGACCGAGCGAAAGGCCGAGGAAGAGCGCCGGCAGACGTTGCTCGGCATGGCAGACGACCTGGAAGGCAGTGTCAAGCAGGTGGTCGAGTCGGTCGCCAGCGCCGCCGGCCAGATGCAGTCCGCGGCACAGAGCCTGTCGACGACCGCAGAACAGGCGAGCCACCAATCCACCGCCGTCGCGGCCGCGTCGGAAGAGGCCACGAACAACGTCCAGACGGTGGCAAGCGCGTCCGAAGAACTGTCGGCGTCGATCCAGGAGATCAGCCGCCAGGTCGCCGACGCCGAGCAGACGACCAAACGCGCGGTGGAAACCACGCGGAAAACCTCCGAGACCGTACAGAGCCTGAGCGAGGGCGCCAGCAAGATCGGCGAGGTGGTCGGGCTGATCACGGATATCGCCGAGCAGACCAACCTGCTGGCGTTGAATGCGACGATCGAAGCCGCCCGGGCCGGCGATGCCGGCAAGGGCTTCGCGGTCGTCGCCAGCGAGGTGAAGTCGCTGGCCACCCAGACCACGAAAGCGACCGACGAGATCGCCGCCCAGATCAGCGGCGTCCAGACGGCGACCAACGACGCGGTGTCCGCGATCAAGGAAATCGGCGAAGTGATCGAGCAAATCAGCGAAATCGCAACCGCGGTCGCATCGGCGGTCGAGGAACAAAACGCGGCGACCGGCGAGATCGCGCGCAATGTCCAGCAGGCCTCGGCGGGGACGCAGGAGGTCTCGAGCAACATTTCCGGTGTCCAGGAGGCGGCGGGGCAGACCGGTGAATCGGCGAAGGAAGTGCTGCAGGCGTCGAGCGGGCTGAGCGGCGAGGCCAGCACCCTGCGCAAGCAGATCGAGCAGTTCCTCGGCAACCTGCGTGCTGCGTAAGACCGAAAGCGCGAAGATAGGGAGTATTTCGGACAACCCTATGCGGATTGCCGCTGGAGTCTAGCGGCTCCCGGCAATCCGCCGACTGCTCAATTCCGGCGAGGGACAATCGCCGGTGTAAGGCGTGCCGAAAGCGATGGCCGGGGCAAACCCGGTTCGACGTGGGCGAAGCCCTGTCCAGGACGATGCAGCTTCCAAATTCCGTACTGCCTTCATATCCGCCGCGCCGCGCCGCGCTGAAGCCTAGCCCGGTTCGCCGCCTAGTGCGCCGACGCATTGGCGGTCACTTCGATTGTTTGTGACAGTCGTACCCGATGCTCGATCGAATTCGCTCATCATTTTGCATGGTATTTAGAGACTATAATTAACTGATCATTAATCATATCAAATTTAGATCGAAATAATGTAAGATATATATGGGAATATAAGACTAATTATCTTGTGCGGAAAGGCTATCGGATTCCCGTTTCCGACGGGGGGCGGAGCTTTCCCGAAAGGCAAGAACGGGTGACGGCAACGGCGTAGCTTGGGGTTGCCGCAGCGGCAGCGTTGGCAGTGACAGGCGCGGTTGCCTATGCCGGCTATCGGCGCCTTCGGAACGCAGTGCGGAAGCGTTGTTGACCACAAGGGATTGCCGAGATGTTCAAGAAAGCACTCAACGCCAGCGTAGTGAAAGGACCGGCGGCCAGCCTGTCCGTCAGGCAGAAACTGCTGGGAATCGTCAGCTTCTGCATCGCTCTTCTAATCGCCATCGCTGCTATCGCGGCCTATCAGCTGAACGCCATCGGCCAGGAAATTTCCTCGATTGCGAATGACGATATCCCTCTGACCACGAACCTGACCAATGTCACGGTCCACCAACTGGAACAGTCGATCGTTTTCGAACGGGCGCTGCGCCTTGGCGGGGAAATGCGGTCAGATCCGTCCGTCCGCCAGGCTTTCGCCGAGGAAGCCGGGCGTTTCGAGGAGCTGGCCGCAAAGGTGCAGCGGGAAATCGTGGAGGCCAGAGAGCGAGCCGAACTGGCGCTGCGGCACGCCATTACGGACGAGAGCGAGCAAGAGTTCCGGATGGTGCGGGACGCGCTGATACGAATCGAGGCGGGCCACGAAGCCTATGACAAGCACGCACTGGAAGTGTTCGGTTTGCTCCAGGCCGACGACAGGCGCGCAGCCGTCGAGGCGGCGCACGCTGTCGAGGCGGAGCAGGACCAGTTCAACCGTGAGCTGGAAGGACTGTTGGAAGAGATCGGGAGGTTCACGGCGGCCGCAGCCCTGAAAGCCGAAGAACATGAAAAGTCCGCGCTGCTGTTGGTGATCGTCGTCGCCGGAATTGCCGCGGTCGGCGGCTTCGGGTTGACCATGTTCGTGGTCGGTCGGTTTATTGTCGGGCCGCTCAGCGAGGTGGTTTCCGCACTCAATGCGCTCGCCGCCGGCGATACCACCGTCGACGCCAAGGTCTATGCCAACGACGAGGTCGGCCAGGTTGCCAAAGCCTTCCAGGCGTTCAAGCAGGCCTCGATCGAAGCCAAGTGCCTGGCGGAAGAGAAGGCGGAAGCCGAACGCAAGGCCAACGAAAAGCGTGAGCAGACGCTGCGCATGATGACCGACCTGGAAGGCAGCGTCACCCAGGTCGTCGAGGCGGTCGGCGATGCGGCCGAAAGGATGCAGGGATCGGCCAATAGCGTGCTGGCGACGGCCGAGCAAACGACCAAGCAATCCACCGCCGTTGCCGCGGCGTCGGAAGAGGCCGCCACAAACGTGCAGACGGTCGCCAGCGCATCCGAGGAACTGTCGGCGTCGATCCAGGAGATCAGCAGACAGATGGCCGAGGCCGAGCAGACGACCAAGCGGGCCGTCGAATCGACGTGGCAGACGACCAAGACGGTGGAGAGCCTCAGCGAAGGCGCCCAGAAGATCGGCGACGTCATCGGCCTGATCACCGACATCGCCGAGCAGACCAACCTGCTGGCCCTGAACGCGACGATCGAAGCGGCGCGGGCGGGCGACGCCGGCAAGGGGTTCGCGGTTGTGGCAAGCGAGGTCAAGTCGCTGGCCACTCAGACCACCAAGGCGACCGACGAGATCACGGCGCAGATCAGCGGGGTTCAGACGGCGACGAACGACGCTGTTTCGGCAATCGCGGAGATCCGCCAGGTTATCGAGCAGATCAGCGAGATTTCGACCGTGGTCGCATCGGCTGTCGAACAGCAAAACGCCGCGACGGGCGAGATTGCCGGCAACGTCCAGCAGGCGTCGGCTGGAACGCAGGAGGTGTCGAACAACATCTCCGGCGTGCAGGAAGCGGCCGGGCAGACCGACAAATCGGCTCGCGACGTGTTACAGGCGTCGAGCGACATGGCCGGCGTTGCCAGCACTCTAAGCAAGCAGATCGAGGAGTTTCTCGGCTACCTACGGGCCGCGTAAAACCGCGATCGCGACGAAAAGGAGCGCTTCGGACAACGCCTGTGCGGATTGCCACAGAGTTTCCCGCCGGCTGGCGCTATGTTGACTGCTCATTCCAGACAAGCAACAATCGCTGGCAACGAGGAGCACCGAACGCGATGCCCTGGGAAAAACAGTTCGACGTGGATGAGGCCCTGACCGGGGCGATGCAGGTGTTCTGGTCGCAGGGCTACGAGGCGACGTCGACCCAGGATCTGCTCGACCGGATGGGCATCAACCGGGGCAGCCTGTACGACACGTTCGGCAGCAAGCGGGAACTGTTCCTAAGCGCGCTCAGCCACTACCAAGCGACTTACCAGCACGAAAAGATCGCCGACGCGGTGCGGGGCCGCAACCCGCGCGAGACCATTCAGGCGTTCTTTTCCGGACTGGCGTCGGAGGCGCTGACAGAGGAGGGCCGGAGCGGCTGCCTGCTGGTGAATACCGCCCTGGAACTTGCGCCCCACGACGCGGAAATCGCCGAGATCGTGGAGACGGCGCTTCGTGAGATGGAAAGCTTCTTCGCCACCACGATCGAGCAGGGGCAGAGCAACGGCGACATTCCGGACCACGTGGATGCGGCCGACGCGGCCCGAGTCTTACTTGCCCTGTTGATCGGCCTGCGCGTGCTGGCGCGCAGTCTGCCGGACAAAGCGATGCTGGACGCCATCGTCGGCCAGGCGCGAGCGATTTTGGCATAAAAAATTTTGACCTTATTCGGAACGATTGTTCAAAACTGACAGCGAAGGACCGATCGAGCGTAACGCGTTGGTAAGGACCTGGCGGAGCGGATGCACAAGCATTTCACGGAGCCGCAGATCGTGGAGCCGGTGTTCGACGGCATTCAGCCGATTCTGTTCCGCCAAGCATCATAGATATCGTACATATTGGACAGGAAGGAGGCCGGAGGATGACGTTGGGCCAACGCCTGCATCGGCTGATGCGATCGTTCCTCGGGCTGCCGCTTTGGGTGCAGGCTTGGATGACGGTGCTGATCGGCACCAACCTGGCCGCGTTCTGGATGCTGGACACCGCGGTCGGCTTTTGGACCGCGGTGGCTTTGGTCGTCATGATGGCGTTCAACGGGCCGATGATGGTGGTCCAGGCGGGGATGACGCGATTGTTATCGATCCCGCATTTCGTTTGGTTGCCGTTGGCGGTTTATATCCTCTATCGCCTGTTCGGCCCGGAGCCGATCGATCGCGATAGCGCGGAGTTCGGGTATGCCGTGGCGGTGCTCGCCGTCAACGGCATCTCGCTGGCGTTCGACGTCTACGAGAGTTACCGGTGGCTGCGCGGCGACCGGGAAGTTTTGGGAGTGGAGGCATGACGATGTCCGATCAACTGATCTATGTGGCCGACCCGATGTGTTCGTGGTGCTGGGGTTTTTCGCCGGTGATCGAGTCGGTACGCGAGAAATTCGGCGACGCATTCGATACCCGACTGATCCTGGGCGGCCTGAGGCCCGGCACGACCAAGCCCATGGACGACAAGTCGAAGCAGACGATCCGCGATCACTGGGAACATGTGGAGACGGCGTCTGGCCAGCCGTTCGATTTCGCCTTCTTCGAGCGCAATGACTTCGTCTACGACACCGAGCCGGCCTGCCGGGCGGTCGTCGCCGCGCGGCGGCAGGACGAGGACAAGGCGTTCGCCTATCTGAAGCGCGTGCACCGCGCGTTCTATGCGGAGAACCGGGACGTGACCGAGCGGGGAGAACTGGCATCGGTGGCCGAGGACGTCGGCCTGGACCGCGCGGCTTTCGAAGCGTCGTTCGACGCGGAAGACGTGCGGACCGAGACCTGGAATGACTTCGGCCTGTCGCAGCGGTCGGGCATCACCGGGTTTCCGACCCTGCTGATCGGCAACCGGTCGGACGGCCACGCCGTCGTGACCGTCGGTTTCCAGCCGTGGGAGGCGATCGAAGCGCGGATAGAGACCTGGCGGGCGCAACGGGCGGGGGCCGCGGCGCAGGTCTGACCGTCTTCGAAAAACTGTCGAACACGTCGGTGCGGTCATCCTTCGACAGACAAGGATGAGGCTCTGACGGGCTCAGGCCAAGCCACCACCACCGCGTCATTCCGGCGAAGGCCGGAATCCATAACAGCGGTCCGGTCTGGATTCCGGCCTTCGCCGGAATGACGCGGTGGTGGTTTGTCGTAAGCTTTTCGAAGGATGATCGGCCGCAGGGGGCTGGTTAATCGTCCCAGACTTTTTCGGGCAGCGGCAGGCCGGCGAGGTCCTTGGCGGTAAGCGGCCGGTCTGGTTGGATGTCCAAACCTTCCAGTAGCGATGTCAGTTGCCGGACATGCTGCGCGGCGTGCCAGACGGTGCGTTCCAGGACTTCGTGCAGGGGCGGCGTGCCGTAGTAGGTCGAGACCGGCGCGGTGCAGGTTTTGTCTTCATGCGCTTGCCACCAGGCAAGCGCCCGGCGGCGCACCGCCTCGCCATAGGCCGCGATGTCCTCGGTTGTCGCCATGTCGGGCGGCGGCGGGGCGACCAGCATCTCGTGCGACAGGGTTTCTCCCTGCATCGCGTCGAGAAACGCCTCCGGGATGCGAAAGATGTGATGCATCAGGACTCTGTACGAGCGTGGCCGGTTCGGCAGCTCGGTGGCGAGTTCGGCATCGGGCATTTGCCGGCAATGGCGGACCGCGGCGGTGAGAACCGCATCGAGGCGGCCGATCAGGTCGTCCGGCGAGAGTTGCGGCGTGGCGTCGACGTCGAGACCGAGGAAAGCGGCGACGTCGCCGATGGATTGCGCGAAGACGAATTTGCCGGCGCGGGCCACGACCGGCACGGTGCGCGCGCCGAGGCGATGCAGCGCCGCCAGACCGTCGGCATCGTCCTGAACGTTGATCGATTGAAACCCGATCCCACGGACCGAGAGGAATTCCTTGATCCTGAGGCAGCTTGTTCAGGCGGGCTGCCAATAGACGCTGATGGGTTCAGTCATCCGATGCTCCTCATGCCTCCGGCATCTTAGCCCGATTGCGAACGGCGTTCACGCAGCGCCGGGGTAAACCTGTTCACGGGAAACAATCAGGCTCTCCCAGCCCTGCGGGAGATCGACGTGGAGCGACGCGTCCCCGACGACGGCGAATTCATGGCCGGGGCCGAGCACCATCTGCTTGCGCCAGCAGCTTGTGACGCCGCGAGCGTTGTCCAGGATCTCTTGCAGCGGCTGTTCGTAGCGGATGCCGCGCGGGCGCTTCAGCCAGATCGTTCGCGAGGCCGCCGACTGCGCGATCTCGCCGGACAGCCGGCAGTAGAGGCCGCCATGGCCGTAGTCGGTCTTGCTGGAGATGCCGGCATGCACCTCCCATCGTTCGGGCGCGACCGCGGCTTTGTTGAGCGGGTCGAGCGCCGTGGACGATTCGACGAAGCACCAGTCCTCGTAGCCCGGTGCGCCGTCGAGCCAGGGCGTCTCGGAGATGCGGTAGGTCGCCGACGAGATCAAGCCCGGCGAGCCCGACCCGCCGAGGTCCGCATGGAACGCGGCGAGCGCCGCTTCGTAATCCGTCGCCGTCACGTCGGCAAACGGTTTGTGCCAGAAGATGTAAGCCAGCATATCCCGGTCCTTTTCCGTTGCGACGCCCGACCGCAACCTAGAGCAAGCGATGCGGCCGGCAAAAGAGCCAATTTGGGCGGGCGGAAGGGTCCATTCTATAGTCGGCGATACGCGATGCGGGTTGCTTCAGGAGTTGCGGGGATGCAGGTGCACATCAAGAACAACCGGGCGGGCCAGGATGTCTTCCGGATCACCCGGGAACGGTTCGACGACGCCCGAGCCCGGCATCCGGAGATTGCGGCAGAGGTCGACGCCACAATCGACTGGGATCTCGACAGGTTCGAAGAGTCGATAAAGACCGCCGACGCGCTGGTGACCTGGGACCTGCCGACGGAGAACCTGGCGGAGCGGGCGCCCAATCTGAAATTCATCCATATCATCGGCGCCGGGGTCGAGCATCTGCAGCCGCTCGACTGGCTGCCGCCGGGCGTATCCCTGATCAACAACAAGGGCGTGCACGCGGAGAAGGCGGGCGAGTTCGGGCTGATGGCATTGCTGATGCTGAACAACGCCATGCCGGCGATCCTCACCAACCAGCGCAATGCGTCCTACGAGGAGATCTTCTCGACGGCGATTTCCGGCAAGACCCTGCTGGTGGTCGGGCTGGGCCATATGGGCAAGGCGGTGGCGCGCCAGGCGGGCAAGATCGGCCTCCGCGTTACCGGCATCAGCCGGAGCGGCGCGCCGGCCGACGAAGCGACGGCGGTGTACGGGCCGGAAGCGTTGGACCGGATGCTGCCGGACGCGGATTTCGTTCTGGTTACCGCGCCCCATACGCCGGAGACGCGTGGCCTGTTCGACCGGCGGCGGCTTGGCCTGATGAAGCCGGGCGCCGGGCTGATCAATATGGGCCGGGCGCAGGTGATCGATTACGAAGCGCTGACGGCGTGCCTGTCGACCGGCGCGTTGTCCGGCGCGGTGCTGGACGTGTTCGACCCGGAGCCGCTGCCGGCGTCATCGCCGCTTTGGACGACGCCGAACCTGGTGATGACGCCGCATGTCTCGTCCGACGACCGCGACGCCTACGTGCCGCTGACCCTGGACCTGGTGTTCGACAATATCGGACGCCTGCTGCGCGGCGAGCCGCTGGCGAATGTCGTGCGTCCCGAGCTTGGCTATTGACTGTGCGCCCTTGCCAGCGCGCTATGCGCTGTGGTCAAACTTATGCATGCCCGTGCAACGGGGTTTCATCCGAGGGGAGAGTAACGGAATGAGCATTCAACGTCTTCATGTCGGCGACCGTATGAGCCAGGTGGCGATCCACGGCGACACGGTTTATCTGGCGGGTCAGGTCGCGGTCGACGCGGCGGGCGAGTCGGTCGAGGCGCAGACGCGCAACATCCTGGACCGCATCGACGGTCTGCTGGCGGAAGCCGGCACGGATAAGTCGAAGGCGCTGTCGGCCAATATCTGGCTGTCCGACATGAGCACGTTCAATGAGATGAACGCGGTGTGGGACGCCTGGGTGACGCCGGGCAGCACGCCCTGCCGCGCCTGCGTGGAATCGAAGCTGGCCGCGCCGCAATTTACCGTCGAGATCATGATGACGGTGGCGCGCTGACGCAGACCATGCGTGTTGCCATGCTTCGAGACGGCGCTTCGCGCCTCCTCAGCATGAGGTCCGGTGTTTGGTACAAACAATGTCCTCATGCTGAGGAGCGTTCGAAGAACGCGTCTCGAAGCATGGCCGCAAGTACAGGCCGCCGTCAGTCGTAACCCGGCGGCGGGGTGAAGCCGCCGATTTCCTGCGCCAGCAGTCGGGCGATTTCGATCGTGGTTCGGTCGCCGAGATGGGGGCCGACGATCTGCATGCCGACCGGCAGGCCGGACGCGCCGGGCCCGACCGGCGCTACCGTTGCCGGCAGGTGGGCGACGCCGAACAGGCCGGCCCAGAAGATCTGGTCGAAGTAGGCGACCGACTTGCCGTTGACCGTGATTGTGCGCCCGTCCATGTCCGCGTCGTGGTCGTGCGGGAAAGCCGACGTCGCCGAGATCGGGCAGATCAGCGCGTCGTAGTCCTTGAAGAATTCCGCCCAGCGCCAGCGCATCTGGTTGCGTTCCTCATTAAGGGCCAGCCATTGCCGGTGGTGCAGGGTGGTGCCGCGCAGCAGCCGCGCACGCGGACTATCGTCGTCGGCGGCGAGCCCGGCGGCTTCGGCGAGGGCTTCGTCGAACGCCTCCTGCGGGCGGCGGGAGGTGGTCACCGCGTAGAGCAATTGACGATAGACGGCTAGCGCCCGCACCGGATCGATCTCCGGCCGGGCCTTGTCATCGATGGCGGCGCCGGCCTTGGCCATGGCGTCGACAGCGGCGCTCAGGCAGTCCGTCACCTCCGTATCCACCGCGGCGATGTCCTGATCCAGCCAGACGGCGATGCGGTAGTCCTTAAGCGACGCGCCGCGCGGCGCGGCCAGGTCGAGCCGCCAACCGTTGGCGTCCGGCCCGTCCGCACCGGCCATCGCGTCGAGCGCCACGGCCAGATCCTCCGGCCCGCGCGCCAGCGGGCCGATCACCGAAATGTCGGCCGGGGTTACCGTGTCGAGCAGCGAGTGGCCGCGCAGCGGCAGGATGCCCCAGGTCGGTTTCAGGCCATAAACGCCCGAATAGTGCGCGGGATTGCGGATCGAGCCGCCGATGTCGCTGCCGGCGTCCAGCCCGGTCAGGCCCGCCGCCAGCATCGCCGCCGAGCCGCCGGACGAGCCGCCTGGCGTGCGGGTCACGTCCCACGGGTTGTTGGTGGTGCCGTAGACGTCGTTGTAGCTCTGGAAGTCGCCGAGATAGAGCGGCACGTTGGTCTTGCCGAACAGGGTGACGCCCGCGTTCTTCAAACGCTCGACCGCGACGGCGTCGGATTTGGCGATATTGTCGGCGAAATCGGGCACGCCCCAGGTGGTCGGCTGGCCGGCCACGTTGTAGGACTCCTTGATCGATATCGGCACGCCGTGCAGCGGACCCCAGGTCTCGCCGCGGGCGAGCGCCGCATCGGCCTCCCGCGCGCGCTTGCGGGCGTTGTCGTAGTCCTTGACCACCAGGGCGTTCAGCGCCGGGTTATGGCGCTCCACCCGGTCGATGTAATGGTCCAGCAGCTCCAGGCAGCCGACCTGTTTGGCGCGAATGGCGTCGGCCAGCTCGACCGCCGTCTTGAATGCGAGTTCCGACATGTTACATCCCTTAATCTACGGCAGTGCCGCGTTGTCCCATCCTATTGCAGACGACTCTGCATGGCGGCCGACGCGCGGTCAAATTGCCGCGAGGCGGCCCACCAATGCGGATTGGCGGTTGGACCGGAGGATGGGAGGTCTACTAACCTTTCCGGCAATCTTGATTAAGGGAGAGCGACATATGAGTGAGGCGGCGAACGCCGACATGCTCGAGTTCTGGAACGGCGACGCCGGCCAGAAATGGGTGCGGTTCCAGGATCGGATGGATGTCAGCCTGGCGCCGTTCGGGCACCGGGCGATGGACGCGGCGGGCTTGTCCGACGGGGCGACGGTGATCGACGTCGGCTGCGGCTGCGGCGACACGTCGTTCGAACTGGCCAGGCGGGTTGGGCCGTCGGGCGCGGTGCTGGGCGTCGACATTTCCGAGCCGATGCTGGTGCGGGCGCGCGAGCGGGCCGCGGCGACGAGGGCGGACAACGTGACGTTCCGCCAGGCCGACGCGCAGGTGCAGGCATTCGATGAAGGCGCCTACGACGCGGTTTTCTCGCGCTTCGGCGTGATGTTCTTCGCGGATCCGGTCGCGGCTTTCGGCAATTTGAAGTCGGCGTTGAAGCCCGGCGGGCGGCTCGGTTTCGCCTGCTGGCAGCCGGCCAAGGACAATCCCTGGGTGCGGATTCCGGCCGGGGTGGTGAAACAGCATATCGAGCTGCCGCCGCCGCCCGGCCCGGAAGATCCCGGCGAGTTCGCGTTCGGCGATCCGGAGCGGGTGCTGCGCATCGTGTCGCAGGCCGGCTTCAGCGATGTGGAAATCGAGAAGGTCGACGCCCCGATCGCGGTCGCCGGCGGCACGGGGTTGGACGAGGCGGTCGAATTCCTGACCCAGATGGGGCCGACCGCCCGGGCGCTGGCCGAAGCGAATGCCGGCGAGGATGTGAAGGCGCAGGTCATGGGCGATTTGCGGGAGGCCCTGGCGCCGTACGAAACGGAAGACGGCGTCGTGATGCAATCCGGCACCTGGATCGTTTCCGCCCGGGCCTGACGGAGGTGTGAAAAGGGGCACGCAAAAAGGGTATGACTTAAAAAAGGGGACATTCATCTTTTTTCCGTGGAGTGACCCTCGTGGTCTGCACCTTTGGGGGAAAAAAGATGAATGTCCCCTTTTTTAAGGCACACCCTTTTGCGGTGGGTTTCTCCGCGTTGCGCCGGTGGTAGAATGGACCGGCGAGCGCGGGGAGGCGGACGATGGACTATAGACATATCGCGGTGAAACCGGTTGCCGGGGCGCTGGGCGCGGAGATCGAAGGCGTCGATCTGTCGCAGCCGATTGGCGACGATGTATTCGGCGAGATACGGCGCGCGTTTTTGGAGCGCCTGGTCATCTTCTTCAGGGATCAGGACCTGACGCCGGACCAGCACAAAGCGTTCGGCCGGCGGTTCGGCACGCTGAACGTCCACCCCTATGTCAAGGCGATGGATGGCCACGAGGAAATCATCGAGATCGTCAAGGAGAAGGACGACAAGGTGAATTTCGGCGGCGGCTGGCATACGGATGTCAGCTTCCTGGAAGCTCCGGCGCTCGGCTCCGTTCTGTTCGCGCGGGACGTGCCGGAGACCGGCGGGGACACCATGTTCGCCAATCAGTATCTGGCTTACGAGACCTTGTCCGACGGCATGAAGGAACTGCTGGAGGGTATGGTCGCGGTGCATAGCGCCGGCAGCCAGTACGGCCGCCAGGGCGAGTCCCAACGCAACCGGGATAAAAGAACCGGCATGCAGCTCGCGGTGACGGAAGCGGCGGAGGAGACCACCGAGCATCCGGTGATCCGCACCCATCCGGAGACCGGGCGCAAGGCGCTCTACGTCAACGGCGCCTTCACCGAGCGGTTCAAGGGCATGACCAAGGCGGAGAGCGCGCCGCTGCTGCGTTTTCTGTTCGAGCATGCGGTGCGGCCCGAATTCACCTGCCGGTTCCGCTGGGCCGAGAACTCGATTGCGTTCTGGGACAACCGCTGTGCCCAGCACTATGCGCTGAACGACTACCACGGCCAGCGGCGCCACATGCAGCGCGTCACCATCGACGGCGACCGGCCGTTCTAGCGCCGAACACTTTTGTCCCGGCAGTCTTAATCAACGGAGGCATCGACGATGCAGACCGACGTCATCAAATGCGAGGTCGCGGACCACATCGCCGTGGTCACGATGGACAAACCGCCGGTCAACGCCCAGGACCGGCAGTTCCACGAAGAAACCATGGCGGTGTTCGACGGCTTAAGCGACCGCGACGACGTACGGGTCGCGGTGCTGACCGGGGCGGGCAAGGTGTTTTCGGCCGGCGCCGACATCAAGGGGCGGGTCGGGGTGGAGCGTCAGCCGGGCGACGGCTGGCAGCATAGCCGCCGGGCGCGGGAATGCTTCCATTCGATCATGGAATGCCGGAAGCCGGTGATCGGTGCGATCAACGGGCCGGCGCTTGGTGCCGGGCTGGCGCTGGCGGCGTCCTGCGACATCCTGATCGCGTCGGAGAACGGTTCGCTCGGCCTGCCGGAGATCGACGTCGGGCTGCTCGGTGGCGGGCGGCATGCGATGCGCCTGTTCGGCCACTCGCTGACGCGGCGGATGATGCTGACCGGCTATCGGGTGCCGGGGTCGGAACTCTACCGGCTCGGCATCGTCGAAGCCTGTGTCGAGCCGGACAAGCTGATGGACGCGGCGATGGCGCTGGCCGAGGAGATCGCGTCGAAGAGCCCGGTCGCGACCCGGCTGGCCAAGCATGCGCTGAACACCATCGAGGAGATGAGCCTGCGCGACGGCTACCGCTTCGAGCAGAACATGACGGCGGAGCTCTCCAATTACGAAGACTCGGCGGAAGCGATGCGGGCCTTCGTCGAAAAGCGGGCGCCCGTCTTCACCGGAAACTAGTCCTACTCCTTTGCCCTTGCATGCCGAGCGCAACGAAAACATGATGGGTTGCGTACTATGACATTCGAATAACGGATGTTGTGTCTAATCCTTTGCGGGGGTTGTCATGGAACAACAAGCGGGCGATGCGGGTGTCGTCGCCAGTCTTTTACCCTTACTGCTGATATCCGTGATTTTCGCGATTGCCGGCTTCCTGATCGCCAGGCGTAAGGGTAAGAATCCGGCACTGTTCACGGTTCTCTCCTTCGTGCCGCTGATCAATATCACGGTTATCTGCTATCTGGTCGCGCTGACCGACCAAGAGGTCTATGACCGGCTGGAGCGGATCGAGGGGCTGCTGCAGAAGGGCGGGTCCTAGCCGTCCGAAGCCGGCCCTGTGGGCTGGCGCGATGCGCCGCCGCGGGGCAAAATGCGCCTCTGTTGAACGCGTTTATAGGATGGAACGGCATGGATCTGGCATTCAGCGACGAGGAACTGGCGTTCCGCGAGGAGGTGCGGGCCTTTATTCGCGACAAGCTGCCGCCGGATATCCGCGAGCGGGCGCGGCGCAACTGGGCCAACCTGCCGAAGGAAGACCATGTCACCTGGCAGCGGCTGCTCTACGAGCGGGGCTGGATCGCGGCCAACTGGCCGGTCGAGTACGGCGGCACCGGCTGGAGCCCGGCACAGAAGTTCATTTTCGAGGAGGAATGCGCCAAGGCGAGCTGCCCGCGCATCGTGCCGTTCGGGCTCAGCATGGTCGGGCCGGTGATCTATACCTTCGGCAACCAGGAGCAGAAGGACCGCTTCCTGCCGCGCATTCTGAAAAGCGAGGACTGGTGGTGCCAGGGCTATTCCGAGCCGGGTTCGGGCTCGGACCTGGCGTCGCTGAGGACCCGCGCGGTTCTCGACGGCGAGGATTACGTGGTCAACGGCCTAAAGACCTGGACGTCGGGCGCGCACAAGGCGAATTGGATGTTCTGCCTGGTCCGCACCGACCCGGACGTGAAGCAGCAGGAAGGCATCTCGTTCCTGCTGATCGACATGAAGAGCCCGGGCGTCACGGTGCGGCCGATTATTTCGATGGACGAATCGCACTACCTGAACGAGGTGTTCCTGGACGACGTGCGGGTGCCGCAGGCCAACCTGATCGGCGAGGAAGGCAAGGGCTGGACCTACGCCAAGTTCCTGCTGGGGCACGAACGGACGGGTATTGCCGGTGTCGGCCGGTCGAAGCACCGCATCCAGATCCTGAAGGACATCGCGCGCCAGGAGAAGTCCGACGGCAGGCCACTGCTGGAACAGGCGGATTTCGCGCGCAAGGTCGCGGCGCTGGAGTTCGACCTGACGGCGCTGGAATTCACCAACCTCAGGGTCATGGCCGGCGACAATGCCGGGCAGGGGCCGGGACCGGAATCCTCGATCCTGAAGATCAAGGGCACCGAGATCGAGCAGGCGATGAACGAACTGCTGGTCGAGGCGCTCGGCTATTACGCGGCGCCCTACGAGCGCGACTGGCTGCGCCCGGACTGGAACGAGCCGCCGGTCGGCCCGGACTACGCGCCCGGCCTGATGCCGGAACACCTGCTGCGCCGTGCCTCGTCGATTTACGGCGGATCGAACGAGATCCAGAAGAACATCATCGCCAAGATGGTGCTCGGGCTCTAGCCGGCGGAAACATCCCGCAAAAAAGAAGGGGCGCCATGGGCGCCCCTTCCGACTTTGCCCCCGTTGAAAACGGCTTAACGGAACATCGGGTTAAGGCCGATGGCGGTGGCGCGGGCGGCCAACCGGTCGGCCGGGTTGAGCGGGATCAGACCGTCGTCGGTCAGGTAACCGTCCGGCCCGAAGGCGCGCTCGCTGGTATATTCGTTGACGAAGGCGAGCATGCCCGGCACGTCCGAATAGTGCTGGTTCTTGACGTACATGTAGAGGGCGAAGGACGCGCCGTAGCCGCCGTCGGAAATCGTCTCGAAGTCCGGCACGACGCCGTCGAGCGGGCTGGCGGTGAGCAGATCCTCGAACAGTTCGAACGTCACGCAATCGACGATGCCGACCGCATGCCGTCGCTTGCTCAGCCGCTGCACCACTTCGACGCTGTTCTCCGGCGCCTGCACATAGCGGCCGTCGGTGCGGATCAGGGTGCAGACCTCGTCCTGGCGCGCTTTCGGCAGGGCGTTGATCTTCGGATAGGCGTGGCATCCGTCGGCCATGATCAGGCCCAGAAACGAGTCCCTGAGCGGCGATCCCGGCGGCGGGCCGACGACTTCGATCCTCTGGTTGGGCAGCGACGGGTCGACATCCTTCCAGGTGCGGTGCGGGTTTTCGACGACGCGGCCGTCGACGACAACGTACTTGGCGATGGCGGCGAACAGGATCGGCTTCGTCAGGTTGAGGCTCTTGGTGCCCTCCGCCTTGGCAAGGACGACCCCGTTATGCCCGATCTTGAATTCGGTGATCGAGCGGATGCCCCGTTCGCGGCAGCGTTCGAATTCCTGGTCGCTCATCGGGCGGTTGGCGCCGACGATGTCCGGGTAGTCCGGTCCCAGCCCGGCGCAGAACATGCGCAGGCCCGCGCCCGTTCCGGTCATCAATACCCTGGGCGCCGGATAATGCGTGGTTCGGGCGAACCGTTCGCTGACCGTAGCGGCATAGGGAAACATGGCGACGGAACTGACGATTTGAAGCCGGTCGCGCGCCGCGGCGGCGCCGCCGACCAGAACCAGATTCGCCAGCATGGCGATCAACAATCGCTGCATCATTCTCTTGGTCTTCCTTCCTCTGTTCGGATGCCCATCCGCGTGAGAGGTGCGGTCGACGATGCCACCGCCTGCCCGGCAGTCATTCCGACTTCGACACTTAACTTGTGTGGGCAAACCCACACGGCGCCACGAAACCGTCATCGCCCGGTCATTTATCGTTTTTTCGCCCCTCCAGGCCTGGCCCATCGATCTAGAATCGGCCTGACGTTGAGAAACTCGACTTGGAAAATCGGGCCGTCAGCGGCAGACGGCAACGGGCAAATCCGCATGTGGGTCATGCAACACTGCATGAGTGAAGCAGTTCGCAGGGTGATCGATCCGGCTGCCGCACGTCGGCGACGCATGATGGCGATTACGACGCACGAGACCTCCCACGACCATTTCGCCAAGGAAAATCGTAATGCAGTGTTTCAGTACGATTTCCAGTGTGTCGGAATGATGTTTTTGTTGTTTCTGAAGTGTGACGTATCGATGACTATCGTTTGACAGCCGCGACCCGCTCTCCTACATCGTCTGCATGACCCGGGGTGCCTCGACAGAGGCTGAGATCAAACCCGCCGAACCTGATCCGATTCGTATCTGCGAAGGGAGCCGTCATGACGCCCAACTCCATCCCCGATTTTCCCGACTGGTCGCGCGACAACAGCGGCGGCCGTTTCACCGACTGGCTGCGCGACTGCGCGGAGCCGGACTGGGAACAAACGGTCTATCACCGGTTCACGGAAGACCTGGCAAACGGCACCATCGAGCCGGCGGTGATGACGCGCTATCTGGTGCAGGACTACACCTTCCTGGACGCGTTCGTGGTTCTGCTGGGCGCGGCCGTCGCGGCGGCGCCCAGCCTGGAAGACCGCATCCCGACCTGCCAGTTCCTGGCGCTGGCGACCGGCGACGAGAACACCTACTTCCAGCGGTCGTTCGAGGCGCTGGGAGTGAGCGAGGCGGACCGTGCCGCCACGCCGCTGGAGCCCGTTACCGTGGGTTTTCAGAACATCATGCGCGAGGCGGCGGCGAGCGGCGGCTACGCCAACATGATCGCCGTGCTGACCGTGGCCGAATGGTCGTATTTCAGTTGGGCCGACCGGGTGAAGCATCGCCGGCCGAACGTCTTCTGGCTCGGCGAATGGATCGACCTGCATTCGGGCGACGACTTCGAGGCCTGGGTCGGATTCCTGCGCGCCCAACTCGACCATGACGGGCCGGCGCTTGCCGATGACGAACGCGCGGCCTGCCGCGACTTCTTCGTCCGCGCCGTCGGCCTTGAGAAGGCGTTCTTCGAGATGGCCTACGAGGCCTGACCACGCCCGAAACGGCTGTCCTTGGACAAACGGCACCGCCTTCGGGCATGGTTGGGGCCGATTTGAGCGGACGAGGGCGCGGGACATGGACGGCTGGCTGGAAACCTATCGCGGGGCGGTGGCGCCCTGGGAATGCGACATCGTCGAGCATTTCACGGTTGCTTATTACTTCGACCGGTTTTCCGACGCGACGCTGGCGATCCTCGAAGACCTGGACCTCGGCCCGACCGCGATCCGCGAGACCGACCGGGGCTGCGCCACCGTCTCCTGCGACGTGCGCTACGAGCGCGAGCTGCGTGCCGGCGACGTGTTCCATATCGAGTCGGGCGTGGTGGAGGCGGAAGGCAAGCGGCTCCGGCTCGGCCACCGGGTAATCGATTCCGCGACCGGCGAGGTGGTGACGCGGATGGATCAACTGGTGATCCATCTGGATACGGCCGCGCGCAAATCCATGCCGTTGCCGGACGACAAGCTGGCGGCGGCGCGGGCGCGGCTGATCGACTGGGACCCGCCGGTGCCCGACCCGCGCGCGGATCCGGATGGCGATGCGGGTTTCGCCGACGCCTATCGCGATAGCACCAAACCGTGGGAGATCGACGTGGTCGGCCATGTCGGCTTCCAGTTCTACGTGCACCGGTTTTCCGCGGCGATGGCGCAGGCGATGGCCGGGTTCGGGCTGACGCCGGCTTTGATGCGCGATACGCGGCGCGGTTTCTCGACTTTCGAGTTCCAACTTCGGTTTCAGCGCGAACTGAATGCGGGCGAGCTGGTCATGGTGAAAACCGGACTGGTTCATCTCGGCAATACATCGATGCGGTTTCTGCACCGGCTGTATAATCAGCGTACCGGGAAAATGGCCGCGAGCCTGAGCCAGTATGGCGTGCTGCTGGATATGGAGGCACGCCGGCCGGCGCGCCTGCCGGACGCCGTGCGCGAGCGCGCCGAAGCCATGCTGGTGCCAGCGGGCTGAAGGGGACAAGCAATATGGCTGCAAACGGACAGGGGCCGCTGAGCGGCGTCACGGTGATCGAGCTTTGCCACGTCATGGCCGGGCCGACCTGCGGGCTGATGCTGGCGGACATGGGCGCCGACGTGATCAAGGTCGAGAAGATGCCCGGCGGCGACGATACCCGGCGCTCCGTGCCGCCCGATATCGAGGGCGAGTCCGCGGCCTTCATGATGATGAACCGCAACAAGCGCGGCATCGCCGTCGACCTGAAGAAGGAGGGCGGCCAGCGGGTGCTGCGCCGGCTGTTGGAGACCGCCGACGTGGTGACCGAGAACTACCGGCGCGGCACCCTGGCCAAGCTGGGATTCGCCTACGACGACCTGAAGCGGGCCAATCCCGGATTGATCTACGGCGCGATTTCCGGCTTCGGCCTGACCGGGCCTTACGCGGACCGGGGCGGGTTCGACCTGGTGGCCCAGGGCATGAGCGGCCTGATGAGCATCACCGGCGAGGGCCCCGACCGGCCGCCGGTGAAGGTCGGCGCGCCGGTCACCGACATCACCGCCGGTATCCTGTTGGCCTTCGGCATCGTCGCCGCCTATGTGCATCGGCTGAAGACCGGCGAAGGGCAGATGGTCGATACTTCGCTGTTCGAAGCCGGCATCACGCACACCTATTGGCAGTCGGCCATCGCCTTCGCGACCGCCGCCGCGCCGCGCGCCATGGGGTCGGCGCACCCCTTGAACGCGCCGTACCAGGCGGTGAGGACGGCGGACGGCCATATCAATATCGGCGCCGCGAATGACAAGAACTGGTCGCGGATGCTGGCGGCCATCGGCGCCGCCCATTTGGGCGAGGATGCGCGGTTCGCCCGCAACAGCGACCGGATGGCCAACCGGGTGGCCCTGATCGAAGCCCTGGAAGCGGTGTTCGCGACCAAGCCGAGCGCGGACTGGCTGGACCTGCTGGAACAGGCAGGCGTGCCGGCCGGGCCGATTCTGGACGTCACCCAGATGCACGCCGATCCCCAGGCTATCGCGCGGGGCATGGTGCCGACGGTGGAGCATCCGGTCGCCGGCGCGGTTCAGACCATTGGCCTGCCTGTCAAATTCTCCGAAACGCCGGGCAAGGTCGCGACCCCGTCGCCGCTTTACGGCCAGCACACACGGGAGGTTCTGCTGGAGTTCGGTTTCGACACGATGGAAATCGACGGTCTGGCGCGGGAAGAAGCGATCACCTTGGGCTGATCCGCTATTCGCAAATCCGATCCGCCGTGCTATCAGCGCCTGTTTCGCGCACCGTGATTATTCAAACGAAAGCCCAATACCATGACGACCGATGCCTGGCTGATTTTTCTGCTGGCCGCTTTCCTAATCTCGTTGAGCCCCGGGCCAAGCAACCTGCTGTCCCTCGTCAACGGCGTGCTGCACGGCTTCAAGCCGGCGACGGCGGCCGCGCTTGGCCGGATCGCCGCATTCGCCATTATGATCGCGATTGCGGCCGTCGGCCTCGGCGCCGTGCTGGCGGCCTCGGAAACCGCCTTCATGCTGATCAAATGGGCCGGCGTCTGCTATTTGATCTTTCTGGGGATCCAAACCTGGCGGGCGCCGGCCACCGCGTTTCAGCCGGCTCAGTCCGTTACCAGGCTGCCGGCCTCGACATTGGCGCGTCGCGAATTCCTGGTGGCGGCCGGCAATCCGAAGGCGATCCTCGTCTTCACCGCGGTGTTTCCGCAGTTTATCGATCCGTCCGTTTCCTACGCCAACCAGTTCGGGGTTATGGGCGTAACCTTTCTGGCGACGGAACTGACGGCGGCCAGCGTCTACGCGTTGTCGGGGCGGGGCGTCGGTATGCTGAATTTGAGCGTGCGCGCCGCGGGCATGTTCAATCGGGTGACCGGCAGCGTGTTCATCGGCGCCGCCGCATTGCTCGCATTTACCCGCCGCGATTAGGGAGCGTGATTCCTTATGGGCAGCCGGGCCAGCCCGCTCCCCGTCGGGATTCCTCTGTTTGGGCCTAGCCGGCCCAAACAGAGGAATCGACGGGAGAGCCGGCTTAGGCTCTCCATAAAAAAGGGCCCGACCGTCGAAACGGCCGGGCCCCGGTAACGGGATGCCAGGGGGTTAAGCAGCCCGCATACCTGAGACGAACTTCTCCACTTCGCCTTGCAGCAGATCGGCCTGTTGGGCCAGACCGCCGGCCGAGTCGAGGACCTCGGACGCCGCAGCGCCGGTTTCCTCGGCGGCTTTGGTCACACCGTCGATGTTGGTGTTGACCTCCTGCGTGCCGCCGGCAGCCTGCTGAACGTTGCGCGAGATCTCCGACGTGGAGGCGTTTTGCTCCTCCACCGCGGACGCGATGGCCGAGGCGTTTTCGCTGATCTGCCGGATGACGCCGGTGATCTCCTCGATCGACTTGACGGTGCCGCCGGTCGCGCCCTGCATCTCCGAGACCTGGGCGGCGATTTCCTCGGTCGCCTTGGCGGTCTGGTTGGCCAGGGACTTGACTTCCGAGGCAACGACGGCGAAGCCCTTGCCGGCCTCGCCGGCGCGGGCCGCTTCGATCGTCGCATTCAGCGCGAGCAGGTTGGTCTGTTCGGCGATGTCCTGGATCAGGCTGACCACGTCGCCAATCTTCTGCGCGGCGTTGGCCAGGCCCTGGACGGCCTCGTTGGTCGCATCGGCGTCTTCGACCGCTTTCATCGCGATCTTGTTCGATTCCGAAATCTGACGGGAGATTTCGGAAATCGAGCTCGACAGCTCTTCGGCGGCGGATGCCACGGTCTGGACGTTTGCTGTCGCATCCTGCGAGGCGTGCGCAGCGGCGCCGGACTGAGACTTCGTCTGTTCCGCCGTGGTCGACATCTGCTGCGCAGTGGCTTGCAGTTCTTCCGCCGCGGACGAGACAGTCTGAACCACGCCCTTGACGCTGGCTTCGAAGGAGTCGGCCATTTCGTTCATCTGACGACGACGCTCTTCCGCCGCATGCCGTTCCTGCTCCTCGCTCTCCTGCTTCAGGCGTTCGACCTCGAGCGCGTTTTCCTTGAAGACCTGGACGGCGTCGGCCATCTGGCCGATTTCGTCGGCGCGGCCGACGGCCGGGACTTCGGTCTTCAGGTTGCCGGATGCGAGCTTCTCCATCGCCGACGTCATGTCGATGATCGGACGCGAGATCGCCCGGCCAAGGAACACCGCCAAACCGGCACCCAACACCAGAGCGACAATGGACACGATGATCGCGGTCCACATCGATTGGTTCATCGACGCGGTGGCCACCGGGCCAAGTTCGTCCTGCACCTTCTTGTTGTCGAGCTTGACCCGCTCCATCTCGGCGGCAACCGCCGGGCCGATCTTGTCGAGCGTGTTTTTGATGGTGTCGTTGCGCTCGAAAATGACCTTCGTTACAGCGGCGAAGGCATCATGGTACGTTTTCGAATACTCCGTTACCTCACGGGCAAGGCCGCGACGCGTCGGGTTTTGCAGTTCGTTGCGCATTTCCGTCGCCAGCCGCTCGAAGTCGTTAAGCTCCTGATTTGCCCGGTCCGCCGAGGACTGAGCGTTGTCGACCAGGAAACGGTTGGAGTAGAGCCGCGCCAGCAGCAGGTGGCGGAGCGTCTGGCCGGCAAGGAAGCTGGCTTGCGCGTCGCCGTCCTCGAACGCCGACTTCATGATCTTGGTCAGCGCTCTTTCCGACTTGGGGCCGACGTCATTCATCTTGTCGACGAAGCCGTTGCGCCGCGCCCGAAATTCGATCGTTTTCTCGAACGCCGCCTTGTATTTGGCCATCTCGCCCTGGGCATGGGCGATCTGCTGAACTCTCTCTTCCGAGGCGAAAAGCGCTTTCGCGTCTTCGATAAGGGCGGCCAGCGTGGCGATGCGCTTTTCAACCGTCTCGGCCGCTTTGTCGGTTCCCGTGATGATGTAGTCCTTCACGCCGAGCCGCGCGGTGAGCAGGTTGGCCTGAATGCGGCCCATCTGATTGCTCTGTCGCGCGATCTGGCGATATTCGGCGAAGTCGCCGTTGGCGCCCGACAGGCCCATCGACGATACGATGCTGACGGTCAGAAGGAAGACCAGAATCAAGGCGAAACCAGCCCCGACTTTCATTCCAACTTTGAGGTTGGCGAACGAAAACCCGCCCGGTTTACTTTTGATGCCTGCGCCGAGCGATCCCCTCTTGCCCGGTGCCGTGGAAGCTTTACTGGAGTTAACCGACATAACTCACGTCTCCTAAAGGCCGCGGCGGGATCTCCCGGATCGCCGCATCGCGGAGTTTTGCTGAGTTCCTATACGAATAGCCTATCCGCATCGTCAGCTCTCCCGCTCAGGATTGATGACAGCGAATTGCGTTGTTTATTGATATGCAAATATGCAGGTTAAATTTAGATTAAGTTTATTGAATAAATAGACTATTGAAAAAGGCTGGTTCATGAGTTTTCGACAGCCTCGTAGAGATTTGCACGGCAAAGTAGAGATTTGAATACAGAGTGCCGGCTACTGCGATCAAGGTGCGGCGTAGGGCAAATGCCTTTGCTCGCTAATACTTACGAGTATTTTGATTAGTCTATTCACAAAATTGGTTGGCCTGAAAAGACTGAACGCCGTCGGCTCAACCTTTTCGGATTTTACGCCGACGGTTCAGTACGACCGCGGCAGGCCCAATACGTGTTGCGCGACGTAGGCCAGGATCAGGTTGGTCGAGATCGGCGCGGTCTGCATCAGGCGGCATTCGCGCCATTTACGCTCGATATCGTATTCCCGGGCGAAGGCAAAGCCGCCGAAGGTCTGGAAGCAGGCCTCGGCCGCATGCCAGGCGGCTTCGGAAGCCAGCATCTTCGCCATGTTGGCCTCGGCGCCGCAATCGCGGCCGTTATCGAACAGGGCCGCGGCCTTGCGGATCACCAGTTCCGCCGCCTCGGTTTCGGCATGGGCGCGGGCGATCGGGAACTGGATGCCCTGGTTCTTGCCGATCGGCGCGCCGAACACCACCCGCTCGTTGGCGTAGGCCACGCCGCGCTCGATAAAATAGCGGGCGTCGCCGAGCGCCTCGGAGGCGATCAGCACCCGCTCGGCGTTCATGCCGTCGAGGATATAGCGGAAGCCCTTGCCTTCCTCGCCGACCAGATTTTCGGCGGGCACGAACAGGTTCTCGATAAACACTTCGTTGGTGTTGTGGTTGATCATTGTGTCTATCGGACGGATCTCGACGCCGTTGTCCTTGGCTTCCCGCAAGTCGACGATGAACACGGAGATACCCTGGGTGCGCTTTTGTACTTCGTCCGGCGGCGTGGTGCGGGCGAGCAGCAGCATCAGGTCCGACTGCAGCGCCCGGCTGGTCCAGATCTTCTGGCCGTTGACGCGGTAGCCGTCGCCCTCGCGCACGGCGCGGGTCTTGAGCTGCGTGGTGTCGGTGCCGGTGGTCGGCTCGCTGACGCCGAAGGCCTGCAGGCGCAGTTCGCCGGTCGCGATCTTCGGCAGGTACTTCCGTTTCTGCTCCTCGCTGCCGTGCCGGAGCACAGTGCCCATGGTGTACATCTGGGCGTGGCAGGCGGCGGCGCTGCTGCCCGCGGCGTGGATCGTCTCCAGGATCACCGAGGCGGCGCGGATCGGCAGCCCGGCGCCGCCATATTCCTCGGGGATCAGGGCCGCGAGGTAGCCGGCTTCGGTCAGCGCATCGACGAAGGCATGGGGGTATTCGCTCTTGGCGTCCTGTTCGCGCCAGTATTCGCCTGGGAATCCCTCGCAGATGCGGCGGACGGAATCGCGGATCTCCGGGTAATCCTGGTCGAGATCCATTTGCACGGCGGCGCTACTCATGGCGGTACTCCTGACTACTCCGCGGCCTGCCGGCCGGCGCCGGCGGGGTGGAAGCCTTTCGGCGGTTTGGCTCTGGCGATGGCGCCGTAAAGCGGCTCTTCCGGCAGTTCGCGGGCGATGATGTCGCGCACGGCGACCAGCCGGTCGAGGTCGACGCCGGTCTTCATGCCCATGGCCTCCAGCATGAATACCAGATCGTCCATCACGATGTTGCCGGTGGCGCCCGGCGCGAACGGGCAGCCGCCGAGGCCGGCGAGGGAGGCGTCGAACTCGCGGACGCCGGCCTCCAAGGCCGCGTGGACGTTGGCGAGGCCGAGCCCGCGCGTGTCGTGGAAGTGGCCGGCGAGGGGGACATCGCCCAACTCGCGCTTCAGCATCACGAACATGTCCTTGACCTGGGCGGGGTTGGCGTAGCCGACCGTGTCGGCGACCGAGAGTTCGTCCGCGCCGGCTTCGACGTAGGCCTGGGCGAGTTTCAAGACGGCGACCGGGTCGACCGGCCCTTCGATGGTGCAGCCGAACGCAGTGGACAGGCCGCCGGCGAGCTTCACGTTGCGCCATTCCGGGTTTTGGTCGCGCAACGCGGCGATGTCGCGGAACGCCGCCACCGAGTCGGCGACGGTACGGCGCACGTTCGCCATATTATGGGACTCCGACACCGACGTGACGTAGTTCAGCTTATGCACGCCGACTTCGAAGCCGCGCTCGGCGCCCTTCTTGTTCGGGATCAGGGCGGAGACTTCCAGTCCGGTCTGTTGGAGCGAGGCTTCGACCACCTCCGCCGCGTCGGTGAATTGGGCGATCACCTTGGCGGGCACGAAAGAGCAGACCTCGATCTCCGGCACGCCGGCGGCGGCTTCCGCTTCGATCCAGGCGATTTTGGAGGGGGTCGGGAAAAACGCCTGCACGCTCTGCAGGCCATCGCGCAGGCCGACCTCGCGAACCTTGACGTCGATATCCGTTGTCATGGCTTGTCTCCTTACCGTCCCTTGAAGTTCGGTTTGCGTTTCTCGTTGAAGGCGCGGACGCCTTCCAGCCGGTCTTCCGTCGGCACCATGCGGTTATAGGCCTCGATCTCGTAGGCGTAGCCGCTTTTCAAGTCGAGTTGGGTCGACATGTCGATCGACTTCTTCGCCTGGCGTACGGCGATGGGCGCGTTGGAGGCGATCCGGCGCGCGGTCTCAAGCGTCTCCTCGATCAAGGTGTCGTCGTCGCAGACCTTGTTGACGATGCCCCATTCCAGCGCCTCCTCGGCGCCGAACGGTTTGCCGGTCAGAATGATCTCCTTGGCGCGGCGGACGCCGCAGGCGCGCGGCAGGTTCTGGGTGCCGGCGGCGCCGGGCATGATGCCGAGGGTGACTTCCGTCAGCGCGAAGCGGGCGGAACGGGCGGCGTAGGCGAAATCCGCCGCCACCACCTTCTCGCAGCCGCCGCCGTAGGCCGCGCCGTTGACCGCGGCGATGATCGGCACCGGACAGTCGGCCATGGCCAGCACCGACTGCTCGAATACCGCGTGCTGCTGCTGCCATTCCTCGTCGGTCATGTTGTTGCGCTGCTTCAGGTCGCCGCCGGCGCAGAACGCTTTTGTGCCGCTGCCGGTCAGCACGATGCAGTTGATGCCCTGGGTGTCGACATAGAAGCTGGCCCAAAGATCGCGCAGGTCCAGCCCCATCCGGGTGTTCATCGCGTTCGCGGCCTCGGGCCGGTTCAGCGACACGATCAGCAGGCCGTCTTCCGGCTGCTCCAGCTTCAAGGTCTCGTAGTCGGTCTGCATGATCGTTCGTCCCGTTCAGGCCGCATCGTCGTTGGCGGCGTTCAGCTTCGGCGCCAGGGTGCGGAGCGGCGGTCGCTCCCCGTCGAACGACAAAGGCAGGCCGAACAGCTTGAAGCCGTCCGCCGACGCCTGCTGCCCGATGCCGAGGGCTTCCGTCTGCGGATGGGCCAACACCTCGTCGATCGTCTGGGTCGGCGCACAGGGCACGCCGGCGGCGTCCAGCTTCTGCTGCCAGTGGGCGCGGGTCTCGGCGCTGAGGATGCCGCCGATCAGGCCGACCAGTTCGTCGCGGTTGGCGGAGCGGTTTCGGTTGTCGCGGAATTTCGGGTCGTTGGCCCATTCCGGCTTGCCGAGCGCTTCGGCCAGCTTGACGAACAGCCGGTCGTTCGACGCCGCAACGATCAAATAGCCGTCGGAACATTCGAACGCCTGGTAGGGCACGATGCCGCGCACGCCGGAGCCGTGGCGCACGGGGACGTCGCCGGTCGTCTGATAGTCGGCCGAATAGAACGACATCCAGGCCAAGGCGGTTTCGAACAAAGAGGCGTCGACCACGCCGCCCTTGCCGGTCTGGTGGCGGCGGACGACGGCGGCGAGGATGCCGATGGCGCACCAAAGCCCGGTGCCCATGTCGACGGCGGAAATGCCGGCGCGGACCGGCGGGCGGCCCTCTTCGCCGGTCACGCTCATGATGCCGCCGAACGCCTGGATCAGCGCGTCGTAACCGGGCCGGTCCTTCAGCGGACCGGTCGCGCCGAAAGCCCGGAGGTTGCAATAAATCAGGCGCGGGTTCTCGGCGGTGAGCCGTTCCGCGTCCAGGCCGAAGCGCTCGACCGTGCCGGGCCTCAGGCTCTGCAACACCACGTCGGCCTGCTCGATCAGGTCGGCGCGTAGCCGCTCCGCCGCCCCGTCCGACTTCAAATCGTAGACCGAGGAGTCCTTGTTGCGGTTGATCGCCTGGAACAGGGTGCTCTGGTCCTGCCAGAACGGCGGTCCCCAGCCGCGGCAATCGTCGCCTTCCGGCCGCTCCACCTTGGTCACTTCGGCGCCGAGTTCGGCCAGGATCCACGTGGCGTAGGGCCCGGCTACATTGCCGCCGAGTTCGAACACCCGAACGCCCGAAAGGGGCAGATTGCCTGTCATGCGCTCCCTCGATTTAGCCGCGGCCCGCTTGTCGGGCGGCTGTTTGATTGATGCGGGGAAAGGTGCCAGCGCCCCGGTGCGCCGTCAACCGCGCCGCCGGCCGCCGCGTTCACCGTATTTTCAGGCGGCAAGCCGGTGCGCGGATGGTAAGTTCGGCAAAACCTCACCGAAATGGGAGCGCGCTTATGCCGTACAAGTGGATGGCCGTCCTGGCCTCGATTGCGATGCTGGCCGCCGCGCCGGGCGCACGGGCGGAGGGCGTGGCCGCACCGTATTCGGGGACCAAGACGATCGAAACCGGACAGCCGTTCGACGGTTTCGTCGAGAGACTGATCGCGGCGGTTAAAGCCAACAAGATGGGGCTGGTCGCCCAGGCCTGCGCCGATTGCGGCGCCAGGAGCATCGGCGTCACGATCCCCGGCAATCGGGTGATCATGGTCTACCGTCCGGATTTCGCGGTGCGTATGCTGAAGGCGAGCGAAGCCGCCGGGATGGAGGCGCCGCTTCGGCTCTATGTAACCGAGCAACCGGACGGCAACGCCAACCTGACATACCGGCTGCCAAGCCATGTATTCGGCGCGTATAAGGTGACGGCCCTGGACGAGATGGCGGCGGAGCTGGATGTAATCTTCGCCAAGATCGTGGCGGACGCGACGAGCTAGACCGGTCGCAGCCAGACATATGCTTGGCGGCACCGGTTGCGGCTCGACCGGCTGCGGCCGGCGCGCTAGTTTGGCGGACCGATTGTCAGGAGTTTGTTTTACATGCCGGATCTGACACTGGTCGCGCTCGGAGAGGCCGACATTCCCGGGTTGACCGAACTGACCCGGCGTGCGCAGTGGCGCTTCACCGAAGCTGACGTGGCGGCCATGGTGTCGGGCGGACGTTTCTTCGGGCATCGCGCGGCGGACGGCGACCTGGCGTCTTCCGCCGCTTTGTTCCCGTACGGCGACGCGATGGCGACCGTCGGCATGGTGATCGTGTCGCCGGACTGGCAGCGGCGCGGCCTCGGCCGGATCTTGACCGAGAAGTGCCTGGCCGAATGGCCGCATGACGACCGGCCGGTGGCGCTGGTCTCGACCGAGCAGGGCGCCCCCCTCTATTCGATGCTTGGCTTTAAGACCGTCGGCCATGTGCTCAAAATGATGGGAAAATCGCCGGTACCCGGGGTTGCGGAGGGCCGCTCGGTTCGGGCGATGGAAGCCGCCGACCACGAGGCGGTCCACGCCCTGGATCGCCGGGCGATTGGGGCCGACCGGCACCGGGTTCTCGCCGCCAAGATCCACCAAGCCAAAGCGGCCGCCGTCGTTCGCGGCGAAGACGGGGTCGCAACCGGCTACGGGCTCTGCGTCGAGCAGCCGGAACAGCGGGTTGTCGGGCCGATCATCGCGCCGGACGAACGGGCGGCAGTGGCGCTGGTCGATCACCTCTGCGCGGGATATCGCGGGCCGGTGCGGATCGACATTCCCGAGTCTCAACGCGTCTTTCGGAACGTGATCGAAGACCGGGGCTTCGCGCTGGACGACCGGCCACCGTTGATGCTCCGGGGCGGTGACGCGCAGCCGGGCGACCGCGATCTATGGTTCGCGCTGGCCGGACAGGCGCTCGGCTGATCCTGCTCAGGTCGGACCGGCGAAGGCAACGACCGCGTAGAGAGATCCGAACAATACCGGCTGATGCAGCAGGTAGACGATCAGGCTGTGGCGGCCGGCCCATTGCAGGGCGTTCGATGACGCGCCCTGCCACTGCCAGCGGAGAACCGCCTGTTTGGCTGCCAGCACGCGACCGAGAACGACGCCGGCGGCGACCATGCCGAACCATGGCAGCAGCGGTACGAAATCGTTCGATGCCGGCGTCCATGTCGCCAGACCGAGCCAGACCAGCCAGGCGTTGTCGAAGAACGGCGCGTCGATCATTTCAGGTGCGGCGAAGCAGGCGACGGCGATCACCGCGATGGCGATGGACGGCAATCGCGCGACCCCGAGCAGGAGCAGGCTGGACAGGGCAATGCAGTGCAGCACGCCGAAGAAAATGAAGGTCTGCGGAAAGGCCACGTAGCTGGCAGCGGTGATCGCCGCGGCGGATGCCGCAATCAATCCGAGGCGGCGCAGGAACGGACGCGTAGCGAAACCCCTGCGTTGCGCCAGCACGTGGCTGACCCCGACGAGCAGCAGAAACGCACTGAGCACCACGGCGCGAAACGCCAGCCAGAACGGATCGCCCAACAGGTCGAAGGCGGCGAGGCCGAAATAGGCGAGGTCCCAACTGAAGTGGTAGACCGCCATGCCGACAATCGCGATGCCGCGCGCCAGATCGACAGCGGGAAAACGCGCTGTCCGCGCGGCGTTCAGGCCTAAGTCGGTCGCCGTGGCCGTCATCGTGTTTTCATGCCACAAATCCGCGCCGATGCCGAGCATCTGCACGAATTTGTTACCGCGATCCGGGGGGTCGGAGCCGGGTTTCGTATTGCCGCCCCGCGATCCGCCATCCTAAGCTACCGACATACATGCATTATTCGACAGTAGAACGAAGGATCGTGTCATGAAGTACTGCGTTGGCCTTGTGGCGGCTTTGCTGGGCGCGTTGGCAACGGCGTTGCCCGCGCATGCCGCGACGCCGGACCGGGTTCGGGTGACCGGCGAGATCATCGACACCTGGTGCTATGTGACGGAGATCATGTACGCGGAGGGAACGGCCCATCACCAATGCGCGGTGTGGTGCGCGGTCGGCGGCATTCCGGTCAGCATCCTGGGCGAGGACGGCAACGTCTACATGGTGCTGAAGGTGGAAGACGACGGCGACAACGTGGCCAATCCGCGGATCGTCAAGATCCAGAGCCATAAGGTGACGGTGGACGGCGACCTCTATGTGCGCGACGGGGTGCGTTATCTGGTGGTGACCCAGGTGGCGGACGATCAGGGCATCGTCAAGCTGACCCACGAAGAATACGGCATCCAGCCGTTTGGAGAGTGATCATGCGTAGCCTGTTGTTTGCGATTGCGGCGCTGGCGGTGTCCGCCGGTCCCGCTCTGTCGGCGGATGAATGGGGCATCGAGCATGAGGAGGTCGTCAGGTTCGAGGCCAAGGTGGTCGACCTGCTGTGCGAGATCGCCGGCGATTGCCCGCCGGCCTGCGGCGCGGGCAAGCGCCAACTCGGCCTGCTGAAGGAAGACGGCACGCTGATCCCAGTGGTCAAGAATTTCGACCCGTTCGCCGGCGCGGTGAACGACTTGAAGGATTTCTGCGGCAAGCAGATCGTGGCGGACGGGCTGCTGATCGCCGACCCGCTGATGCCGATGATGGTGCTGCAGTTCAAGCGGGAAGCGCCGGACGGCAAGTGGAGCCGGGCCAACTGGTTCGTGCGCGACTGGGCCGAAGCCAACGGCGTCGCCCGCGACAGCGAGCAGGCCGGCCAGTGGTTCTATAACGACAAGACCATTAAGGCGAAGATCGATGTCGGCGGACCCTTCGGCATCCCCGGCCTTAAACCGGATAATGAATAAGGCATTCCGCCTCGTCGGCGCCGCGTTGCTGGCCCTGGTGATGGCCGGCGCCGCACAGGCGGACAAGGCGCCGCCGCCGATCAGTTTCGGCGGGCCTTTCTCGCTGATCGATCACGACGGTAAGCCGCGCACGGAACGGAGCTTCGACGGCAAATACCTGCTGATCTATTTCGGCTACACCTTCTGTCCGGCGATCTGTCCGACCGGTTTGCAGGCGATGGCGGAAGCGGTCGATGAATTGGGCGAGGCCGGCGCCAAGGTGCAGCCGCTGTTCGTCACCATCGACCCGGCGCGCGATACGCCGGAAGCGCTGAAGGAGTATGTCGGCCATTTCCATCCGCGCATGATCGGCCTGACCGGCAGCGAGCCGGAGGTCGCCCGGACCGCCCGGTCGTTCCGCGTGCATCGCCGCAAGGTGGTGCTGGCCGACGCGGAAGGGCCGGAGGATTATCTGGTCGACCATGGTTCCATGACCTACCTGATGGCGCCGGACGGGTCGTGGCTGACTCTGTTCCCGCATAACACCGATCCGGAAAAGATGAGCGCGTCGATCCGGCGTTACCTGCGGTAAACGCCCCGTTTCCGACCGATTGTGCCGCGCGCGCGTTGCCGGCATGATGGGAAAAAGGGGAGGGGCATGGAAGAGTTCGACTACATCATCGTCGGCGCCGGTTCGGCCGGCTGCGTTCTGGCCAATCGCTTGAGCGAAGACCGTGACTGTTCGGTCCTGGTGCTGGAGGCCGGCGGGCGCGACTGGAACCCGCTGATCCACATCCCGCTCGGCACCGGCAAGCTGGTGCGGTCGCGGCTGCACGGCTGGGGCTATTACACGGAGCCGGAGCCGCATCTGGACAACCGGGAACTGTTCTGGCCGCGCGGCAAGGTGGTCGGCGGCTCATCCTCGGTCAATTCCATGATCTATATCCGCGGTCATCCGCGCGACTACGACCAGTGGGCGCAACTCGGCAATCCCGGCTGGTCGTTCGCCGACGTGCTGCCTTACTTCAAACGTTCGGAGGGGCACGAGAGCCGGTCGGGCGTGCGCCATGGCACCACCGGGCCGCTGACCGTGTCCCGCTCCAGTTCCGACAACCCGTTGTATCAGGCGTTCGTCGACGCCTGTCTGCAGGCCGGGCATCCGCCTTGCGACGACTTCAACGGCGAAAGCCAGCATGGCGCGGGGCGCTATGATTTCACCATCCGCGATGGCCGGCGCTGCAGCGCGGCGGTGGCCTATCTGCATCCAGCGCTCGACCGCGACAACCTGACCTTGCGGGTGCGGGCGCTGACCAAACGGGTGCTGCTGGAAGGCGGGCGGGCCGTCGGCATCGAGTATCTGCAGGGCAGGCAGGTTAAGACGGTGCGCGCCCGGCGCGAAGTCCTGCTTTGCGGCGGCGCGCTGAATTCGCCGCAGGTGCTGATGCTGTCGGGCATTGGCGACGCCGATGACATGAAGCTTGCGGGAATCGAAACGACGCACGAATTACCGGGTGTCGGCAAGAACTTGCAGGACCATCTTGACGTGCCGGTTCAGCATGCCTGCACCGAGCCGATCACCCTGCACAGTCTGGTCCGGGTGGACCGGGCGGCGTTCGCCATGCTTCAGGCGGCGATGTTCCGAAGCGGGCCCGCGACATCCTTCCCCGCCGAAGGCGGCGCGTTCGTCCACAGCCGGCCGGGCCTGGAGCGGCCCGACCTGCAATGGCATCTGCTGCTGGGGTTGGGGTCGAAAAGGGTTCGCGTTCCGCTGCTGTCGGCGCTGAACCGCGATCCGCTGGAGCGGGAAGGCTTCACCTGCCGCATCTGCCATCTGCATCCCGACAGCCGGGGCCGGTTGACGCTGCGGTCGGACGACCCGCGCGACCGGGTGCGCATTTTCGCGAATTACCTGTCGGCGGACGGGGATCTGGCCGCGCTCCGGTCCGGGGTCAGGCTGGCGCGCGAGATGTTCCGGCAGGCGGCTTTCGACCGGTTCAGGGGCGAGGAACTGGCGCCCGGTCCGGATGTACAGACCGACGAAGAGATCGACGCCTGGATCCGCAGTATTGCCGAGACGATCTATCACCCGGTCGGCACCTGCAAAATGGGCGTCGACGAGATGGCCGTGGTCGACCCGGAGCTGAAAGTGCGGGGCGTTGAAGCTTTAAGGGTGGTCGATGCCTCGATCATGCCGGTGCTGATCGGCGGCAATACCAACGGCCCGACGATGATGATCGCGGAAAAGGCGGCGGACATTATTCGCGGACGGGACCGCCTGCCAGCCGAGACGCTTCCCGATTTGGAGACCGCTGCCGCATGACACGATAAGGCTTTGAAATAGTCGATAAAAATATGGGAGGAAGAATTGATTGGATATGTGTTGGGCGCCATAACCGGGCTTATCCTGTTCGCCGCCGCGGCCAATGCGCAAGGCATTCCGACGATGCGCGGCCAGGATCATGTCGGCGTCACCGTGCCCGATATCGGCCAGGCCATCGCGTTCTTCGAGGATGTGATCGGCTGCAAGGCGCATCTCTCGTTCGGCCCGTTCCGGGACGACGAGGGCGATTTCATGAAGAACCTGCTGAACGTTCATCCGCGCACGGTGCTGAACCAGATCACGCTGGTGCGCTGCGGCAACGGCTCGAACATTGAGCTGATGGAATATGCCTCGCCGGACCAGAAGGACACGATCCCGAAGAACAGCGATATCGGGGGCCATCACATCGCCTTTTATGTCGACGATATCGAGGCGGCGGTGGCCTACTTGAAAGAGAAGAAAGTCGAGACGTTTTTCGGGCCTTTGCCGGTGAAGGAAGGGCCGGCCGCAGGTCAGACGATCAATTACTTCCGGGCGCCGTGGGGCTTACAGTTCGAGCTGATCAGCTATCCGGCCGGCATGGCCTACGAGAAGACGGCCTCAGGCACGTTGTGGAGCCCGAAAGACCAATAGGTCAGCGTCAGCGCGGCTGAACCTCGACGTAGAGCAACGCGATATCCGATTTGTCGTCGCGGCGGGTGACCGGGAAGCGGCCGGTGCTGTCGGCATCGAACACCATGGTCTCCCGCCTTTCCGGCGTGACCGACAGCTCGATGTCGTAGCCCTTGAGGCGCAGCGTGACCGGCGCGTCCGTGGTCCAGCGCAACTCGACCCGGTCGCCCTCCTTAGCCTTGATCACCGACGCGCCTTCGACCTTGCCGTCGCGGATGGCGAGTTCCACGCTCAACAGTTCCGCCGATTGCGCGAAGGCGGACGGCACGATGGCGGCATTCACGCTGCCGACGATCGCGGGGATCTGAAGCGCGACCATTGCCGAAAGACAAAGGGCGATGGCGTTCCGTTTTGCTCTCACGCCACATTCTCCAACGTTGTCGCGCATCTTACTGCATGGCCCCAGGATCGGTTCATCACACGTTTTCGTGACCAAGTTCGGACGTATCCCGTCTCCACCACGGCTGTCGACAAACATATGCGGATCGTAGCTGACCGCACGCGAAATCGACCGACCGCGACAGATAAACCATAGGCAATTGGGATTCGGTAACTCGAAATTCTTATAGGGGTGGATCGCCAGATTGAAAATACGCCAAGGGTTGAAAAGGAAAGAACTAACTCTATCGCGCGGGCGGCCAACGGTCTAGCAGGTTGCTGAAAAAGGTAATTGAGCGTTTGCCCATCCTTCGAGACGGCCCTGCGGGCCTCCTCAGGATGAGGTCATCGTGTTTTCAATAGGTTAGCCCTCATGCCGTCTCGAAGCATCCAGGCCACAAAACGATCCTTTTTCAACAACCTGCTAGACGGGATCGACCGAGACCTCGACGCTGTGCAGCGCCGTGCTGTCGCCCATGTCCGTGCGGAGCCCGGGGTTCAGCGCGTTGACGTTGGCGTGGCCGGGATCGCGCTTCGGCCAGCGGCCCTTATGGCTGATCGCGGTGCCGGGCGGCGCGAGGTCGGCGACCGCCACGGTCATTTCCAGAAGGCCGGTTTCGTTTTGCACCCGGGCCCGGTCGCCGGCGCCGAGGCCGCGCGCCGCCGCGTCGGCCGGATGCAGGGTGATGACCGCCTGGCCCGCGCGGGCGGCGATGCGGGCGTCGTTGTCGTAGGAACTGTTCATGTGCCATTCGGACGCCGGCGACAGCAGCCTCAAGAGGCCGCCTTCCGGCCTGGCATCGGCGGTCGGCTGCGCGGTGCGGGGCTGGCCGTCGGCCGAGGCCCTGTCGGAGGCGATTTCGATTTTGCCGCTCGGTGTCGGGAATTTCAGGTCGTCGAACAGGATCAGCGGCTCCCTGGAGACCGGCAGGGTGCCGTGGCGTTTCAGGTCGTCGAAGGTAATGCCGAGGCCGGTACTATTCAGCAGATAGTCGATGATCGAACGGTCGTCCTCGTAAAGCTCAAGCTGGGTCATGCCCATGGCGCGGGCGAGGCGGCGGAAGATCTCCTGGTTCGGCAGCGCCTCGCCGACCGGTTCCATGGCCTTGGCCTGGGCCCCGAGCGAGAGATGCATGTAGGAGCCGACGATGTCGTCGAATTCCAGGAACGAGGCGGCGGGGAGCACGTAGTCGGCGAGGTCGGCGCTGTCCGTCTGGAACAGGTCGATTACCACGGTGAACAGGTCGTCGCGTCCGAGCGCCGAATGCAGGCGCTTCTGGTCGGGGTTGGATGCGGCGATGTTGATGTTCCAGAGAATAAGGGCTTTCGCTTTCTCCGGGTCTTCCAGGGTGGCGGGCAGGTCCATGTGGCTGATGCCGGCCGCCGGCCCCTGGCGCAGGCCGTCCATCGGCACGTAGCCCATATCCATGCCGCGGGTCGGGCCCTTGCCGTTGAGGAAATAGAAGCCGGCACCCGGCTTGCCGATATTACCGGTCAGCGCCGGCAGCATCGCCACGGCGCGGAAGATGTTGCCGCCGGCGCGCTGGCGCTGCAACGCCTGGCCGAGCCAGAGGATCGACGGGCCGGCGGCGAAGGTGCGCGCCGCCTGTTCGATCTCCGCAGCCGGCACGCCGGTCATCTGTTCGCCCCAAGCTGCCGTGCAACCGTCGATCAGCGGCTGGAGCTCGTCGAAGCCCACGGTGTTGGCGGCGATGAAGTCGCGGTCGAGCAGGCCTTCGCTCCGAATGACATGCAGCATGGCGAAGGCCAGCGCCGCGTCGGTTCCGGGAAAAGGCTGCAAATGCAGGTCGGCCAGTTCCGCCGTCGGGGTGCGGATCGGGTCGACCACGATCAGCGTGCCCGGCTGTTCCGGCAGCCAGTGCTTATGGACATGCGGGCCGGAGGCGTGCGGGTTGCAGCCCCAGATCAGGAGGCAGGACGAGTCGCGCGCGGTGCGCGGGTCGATGCCCTTGCCCGGCGTGCCGTAGACGTAGGTGAGCGCCACATGGCCGGCATTGTTGCAGATGGTGTCCGGCTCCACCTCGGTCGCGCCGACGGCGTTGAAGAAGCGCATCGGGAAGCCGTTCGCGATTGCCGAGCAGGTGCCGGTGTAATGGGCGGTCAGGATTTTCGCCGGATCGTCTATGCGGATGTCGTTGAGCTGCTTGGCGATGTCCGACAGGGCTTCGTCCCAGGAAACCGGTTCGAACCGGCCGGACCCTTTCGGGCCGACACGTTTCAGAGGCCGCGCTAGCCGCAAATCGGGGTCGCGCCAGGCACCGTTATAGGCCAGGGAGCATTTGCCGCAGAGCGAACCGCGGTTCAGGGGATGGTCCCGGTCGCCGGTGACCGTGACGACTTCGTCGCCGTTCTTGGTCACCGAGATACCGCAGGAATCGTAACAGTCCCGGGGGCAGGTGGTTTTGATCGTGGTCTGGTTGCTCATCGGGTCGCCTCGGGCCGCGATATGCGCCGGGCGAATGATAGCCCTGCCGGCAACGTCTAGGAAGATGCCCGGCGCCCGGGCTATAATCGACCTCCCCAGCGTCCCGGTTCAAGAGCGCGGGACCCACGACATTCGAGTAGGAGCGTTGCCATGGGCCAGTTCGGCGTTAGCCAACCCGTATTGCGTCGCGAAGACCAGAGACTGATTACCGGCCAGGGCCGCTTTGTCGACGATGTGGTTCCCGACGGCCGGGCGTATGGTTTCGTGCTCCGTTCGCCTTATGGCCATGCGTGGATCCGGAGCATCGACGTGTCGGCGGCGGAAGCGTCGCCCGGCGTGCTGGCGGTGATGACCGGCGCCGACGATCTGGGCGCACTGCCGTGCCTGTCCGTGCCGGTGATGAAAGAGGGCACGTCGTTCGTCCGCCACGACCAGCCGGTGCTGGTCGGCGACCGGGCGCGGTATGTCGGCGACCCCGTTGCCTTCGTCGTTGCCGAGACCCTGGCGCAGGCGCGCGACGCGGCGGAATCGATCGAGGTCGATTACGATGCGATGCCGGCCGCGGTCGGCTGCGGCGACGCGGCGCAGCCCGGCGCGGCGGCCGTTTGGGACGACGCACCCGCCAACACCAGCTTTATTCACGAGATGGGCGATAAGGCGGCGACGGATACGGCCTTCGCGGCGGCGGCGCATGTCGTTGCGCTGGACCTGGTGAACAACCGCATCGTGCAGAACGCGATCGAGCCGCGCAGCGCCATCGGCGTGTTCGACCCGGCGTCGGGCCGGTTCACGCTGACCACCGGCACCCAGATGCCGAACGCCATGAAGACGGCGCTGGCCGAGGTGTTTGGCCTGGACGCGGACAGGTTCCGCGTGCTGGTCGACGATGTCGGCGGCGGCTTCGGCGGAAAGAACTCGCTGTTTCCCGAACAGGTGCTGGTGCTGGAAGCGTCCCGGCGTTTGGGCCGGCCGGTGACCTGGCTGAGCGAACGGTCGGAAGCCTTCATCAGCGACTATCACGGCCGGGACAATGTCACGCGCGGCGAGCTGGCGTTCGACGGCGAAGGCCGGATGCTGGCGATCCGCGTCCGCACCTACGCCGACCTCGGCGCCTACACGGCGGCGCGCGGCCCCGTCTCGCCGATCAACGGCCTGGTGATGATGTCCGGCACCTACCGGCTGCCGGCAATGCATGTGGAGGTGCATGGCGTCTACACGAACACCGTGCCGACCGATCCCTATCGCGGCGCGGGCCGGCCGGAAGTGACCTACATGCTGGAACGGCTGGTCGATCTGGCGGCCACCGAGCTTGGCATCGACCGGATCGAGCTTAGACGGCGCAACCTGATTCCGCCGGACGCATTCCCCTACGCTTCGCCGACCGGACTCACCTACGACCAGTGCCATTTCGAGCGGATCATGGATGTCGCAATGGACAAGGCGGAATGGTCGACCATCGACGGGCGGCGGTCGGCGGCGGCCGGGCGCGGCAAGCTGCGCGGTATCGGCATGTGCAACTACGTGGAACGATGCGGCGGCGGGGCGGGCTTAAGCGAGACGGCGAAGCTCACCTTCGATGGCGGCGGCAGTGTGACCCTTTACGTCGGGTCGATGGCCAACGGACAGGCGCACGAGACGGCGTTCAGCCAGATCGTCAACGAACGGCTCGGCCTGCCGTTCGAGAAGATCCGCATCGTCGAGGGCGACACCGACCTGGTCGAAACCGGCACAGGAACCGGCGGGTCGTGGTCGATTCCGATGGGCGGTGGCGCCGTCTCCTACGCCGCGGACAAGGTGATCGAGAAGGCGCGGCGGATCGCGGCGCATATCCTGGAAGCGGCGGAAGCCGACCTGGAATTCGGCGACGGCCAGTTCACGGTCGCCGGCACAGACGTCAGGATTTCACTGGAGGATGTCGCGCGCGCCTCGTTCGATCCCTCGCGTCTGCCGCCGGACACGGAGCCGGGCCTTGAAGGGGAAGACCGTTTCGTGCCGGATAATTATACGTTCCCCTACGGCTGTCATATCGCCGAAGTGGAGATTGACAAGGATACTGGGGCTATTGCGCTGGTCGGCTATAAGGTGGTGCACGATTTCGGCACCGCGCTCAATCCGCTGCTGCTGGCCGGCCAGGTGCATGGCGGCGTGACGCAGGGGATTGGCCAGGCGTTGCTGGAGCACACCGCCTACAACGAGGATGGGCAGTTGCTGGCCGGTTCGTTCATGGACTACGGGCTGCCGCGCGCCGATGACCTGCCGCCGTTTGCCTTCGAAAACCAGGGCACGCCGACCAGCCGTAATCCGCTGGGTGTCAAAGGCTGCGGCGAAGCAGGCGCGACCGGCGCGCCGCCGGCGGTGATGAACGCGGTGATCGATGCGTTGAGTCCGTTGGGCATCCGCCATATCGACATGCCGGCGACGCCGGAGAAGGTGTGGGCGGCAATCCAGAGGGCGGGGGGTTAGGAACGGGCGGGCTTGCGTCTCGGTTGAAGGAATCTCGCCTGCAGCCCATCCTTCGAGACGGCGCTGCGCGCCTCCTCAGGATGAGGTTTTGCACAGCCTCATGTTGAGGAGCGCCCGAAGGGTGCATCTCGAAACATGGGACACAGGCGACGTGGTGCCCGTTTGCTACCCCATATTCTCCCAGTAGGGCTGCCTGAGTTCGCGCTTCAGGATCTTGCCGATGGAACTACGGGGCAGTTCGTCGCGGAATTCGATGGCCGAGATACGCTGGCTCTTGCCGAGCCGGCCGTTGACCCAGGCGAGTAGATCGTCGGCGGAGATATCGGCGCCGTTGCGTCGCACGGCCAGCGCCAGCGGAGTTTCGCCCCATTGTTCGCTCGGCACGGCGATGACGGCGACGTCGTCCACGTCGTCGTGCGCGCCGAGGGCGATTTCCAGGTCGGTCGCGTAGATGTTGAGGCCGCCGGAGATGATCATGTCCTTCTTGCGGTCGGACAGGAACAGAAAGCCGTCTTCGTCGAAGCTGCCGACGTCGCCGGAGCGGAAATAGACGGTGCCGTCCTTGTCGCGCCAGAGGATATCCTCGGTCAGGTCGTCGCGCTTGAAATAGCCGCTCATCATGCTGGGCGAGCGCGCCACGATCTCGCCGGTCACGCCGGGCGGCACCGGGTTGCCCTGCTCGTCGACGATCATCATCTCGGTGCCGAGACCCGGTTGGCCGACGGAGGCCAGCTTGTCGGGAAAGGCGGAGCAGTCGAGCGTCGCGCCGCCGCCGCCTTCGGTCAGGCCGTAGATCTCGATCATCCGGCCGGGGAAGCGGTCGAGAATGTCGCGCTTCAGGGCGGCGCGGAGCGGGGCGCTGGTCGACAGTTTCACTTGCATCGAACTCAGGTCGAATTTGTCGAAATCCGGGTGCGCCATGATGCGCTGATACTGCACGGGCACCAGCATCGTGTGGGTGGCGCGTTCGCGTTCGACAAGTCCAAGGAATCCCACGATGTCGAATTTGCGCATCACCACGACGGTGCCGCCGAGGCCGAGGGTCGGCAGCAGCGCGACGATGGTGGTGTTGGAATAGAGCGGGGTCGACAGGACGGTGATGCTGTCGTGGCTGAAGCCGAAATTCTCGAAACTTCGGATCAGGTGGGTGCGGACGCCGTTGGAATGCAGAATGCCTTTCGGTACGCCGGTGGTGCCGGAACTGTAGATGATGTTGAAGTCATGGCCGAGGCCGATATCCACGTCGGGCTGTGAGTCCGGCGCGGCCGCGATCCAATCCTGAAAGCTGGTCCAGCCGGGCGCCTGGAAGTCCAGCGCGATCAGGCCACCTTCGACCAGACCGTCCAGGTTATCGATGAAGGGGGCCGCCAGCGGCCGCATCGACTCCGACAGGAACAGCAAGCGGGAGCCGGAATCGACCATCATCTTTTGCAGGGCCGCCGCCGCAGCCATGGTCGAGAGCGGGACCGCGCAACCGCCGGCGCGGACGATGCCAATGAAGACCTGAACATACTCGGAAGAGTTCGACGCCAGGATCGCGACTTTCTCCTGCGGCTTGAGGCCGGCGGCGATCAGGGCGTTGGCGACCCGGTTGACGCGGCGGTCGAAGTCGGCCCAGGAAATCCGCTCGTCGTCGCAGATCAGCGCCGTGTGGTCGGGGTAGCGGGCGGCGCTCGCGGCGATCATCGCGGACACGCTTTCGCCTGGCGCCGCGTTAAGCGGCGGTGGGTTGATCGAACGCAAAACTAACTCCTTCGATTAGAGGCCGGCGCGGGCTCGCAATGTCTCCAGGTCGTAGCCTGAGATCTCTTTATAGCGCCTTTGGATCTCTGCCAACTCCGCCTCCGAAATCACGTCGTCGATGTTGTCGAACGGCTTGTCGCCGGTCCGGTCGACGATCTCCTTGATCAGGATGTCGGGCGGCGCGACGCGGTTGGTCAGAACCACCCGCGAGGTCGCTTCAAGCCGCTTGTCCTCGTACGCCTTGAGCGCGGAAGCATGGTCCGCCGAGCGGGCGAGTTCGTCGGCCAGGCATTCCGCGTCCAGGATCGCCTGGCCGGCGCCGTTCGAACCGCGCGGCACCATGGGGTGGGCGGCGTCGCCCATCAGCGTGATCCGGCCCTTTGTCCAGAAAGGCAGGGGGTCCTGGTCGACCATCGGGAATTCCAGGATCCGGTCCGCGCTCCGGATCAGGGTCGGAGCGTCCAGCCAGTCGAAATGCCAGTCTTCGAAGGCCGGCATAAAATCGGCCAGCCTGCCTTCGCGGTTCCAGTCCCGCTCGTCCAGTTGTTCCGCCACCGCGAGTTCCGCGACCCAGTTGATCAGTTGGTTGCCGTCGCCATCGATGTCGTCGCGGATCGGATAGATCACCATCTTGCCGGTCTCCAGCCAGCCGACGCGGATCATCGTCGCCCCGGTGAGGATCGGCGGGTGCCGCGTTACGCCCCGCCACATGTTGAAGCCGATGTAGTTCGGTTTGCCCTCGTGCGGGTGCAATTGCTTGCGGATCACGGAGTTGACGCCGTCGCAGGCCACGGCCAGGGCCGCCGAAGCCGGCGGCAGCGGCTCTCCGGTCGACGTCCGCTGCAGGCGCAAGGTCGCTTCGTCGCCGGTCTGTTCGGCACCGATGCAGGCGGCGTCGAGGATCAGCCGGTCTCCGCCGACGCGGTCGATGAAGGCGTCCAGCAGCACGCGCTGCAAATCGCCGCGGTGGATCGAGTATTGCGGCGAGGGGTAGCCCGCGTCGCGGCCAAGCGGTTCTTTGTAGATAAGCTGACCGAACCGGTTGAAGAACGCCGACTCGCGGGCCAGGATCGCCCGCGCTTCGAGATCGGCGCCGAGGCCGAGGTCGTCCAGGACACGCGCGGCGTGCGGCAGGACGTTGATGCCGACGCCGAGCGGCTCGATTTTATCCACCCGCTCGTAGATCCGGCAGGGAATGCCGCGTGCATGCAGCAGGAGGCCGAACGCGAGGCCTGCGATTCCGGCGCCGACAATGGCGACCTCGTTGGCCCGAGATTCAGACATGGCTGGCTTCCTCCACAGCAGATGCGGGCGCCCGGCGTATCGGACGAACCACGGTCAGCAACAGTCCGGCGCCGCCGGCCAGGGCAATCCACAGGATCGCGTCGGCCACATAACCGAACGGCACGATATTCATAAGCGCCAGAACAGCACCAGCGAACCGCAACGGCGCGTTCAGCGGCCTGGCCGCGAAGCCGATGACGACGGCGGTCAGCAGCGCCACCGAAACCAGAAGGCGCAAGGCGGCAATCGCGGTATCCCCGGGATCGCCGAGCAGCAGCAGCTCCGGCTGTAGAACGAAAGCGACGGGAATCAGGTAGACGCCCGCGCCGACGCGGAGCGAACTGAACGACGTCTTCCAGGGGTCGGTGCGGGCGACCGACGCCGCGGCGAAGCTGGCGATGGCGATCGGTGGCGTGATCATGGACAGCATCCCGAAATAGAGTACGTAGAAATGAGCGGCGAGCGGCGCGATGGCCAACTCCACCAGCGCCGGCGCGGCCAGGGTGGCGAGCAGCACGTAGACGCCGACGGTCGGCATGCCGAGCCCGAGCACGATGCAGAGCACCGCCGTCAGCACCAGCAAAAGCGCCAGGGAATCCTGACTGATCGCCAGCATCTGGAGCGTGATGGCGAATGAGACGCCGGTGACGTTCAGGACGCCGATGATCAGGCCCGCCGTCGCCGCGATCATGATGATGTCCGTGATCGCGGCCATGGAGCCGAGCAGGGCGTTGCCGACCTGCCTGAGCTTTTCGCCGAACCTGTTGAATGGATAGAGCAGATGCACGGCGATCAGCGTCATGACGGAATAGATGCCGGCAAATTCCGCGGTCCGGTTTTCGACGAACAACAGATAGAGCAGCACGCCGACCGGCAGCAGGAATTGCCAGCCGCTAATGCGGCGGCCGGTGCGGCCGTCTTCCGCTGTCGCCGCGCCGATGTTCAGGCGCCGGGCCTCGAAATCGACGGCCAGGAACAGCGCCACATAGAAGAACAACGCGGGCAGAATTGCGGCGGCGACGACGTTGCGGTACGGCAACTCCAGCAACTCCGCCATCAGGAAGGCGGACGCCCCCATGATCGGCGGCATCAACTGGCCGCCGGTCGAACTCACGGCCTCGATGGCGGCGGCGACGCGTTTGGCGTATCCGGCCCGGGTCATCATCGGGATCGAGACGGACCCGACGGCGACGACGTTGGCCACCGCGCTGCCGGACACCATGCCGAACGCCGCCGAGCCCGCGACAGATACCTTAGCCGGGCCGCCCTTAAAACGGCCGACTAGCGCCGAGGCGACGCCGGAGAAAAAGGCGCTGCCGCCAAAGGCGTTCAGCAGGAAGCCGAATACGATGAACGGTACGACCACGATAGACGCGATGGCCAGGATCTTGCCGAACAGTGCGTTGGTGTCGAGCCCGAGATAGACCACCAGGCGGGAAAAGCCGACGGGCCGCGTCTGGAATACGTCCGGCAGATGCGGGCCGACGAACACGAAACCGATCAGGACGAACACCAGGATCGGCAGGAAAGGGCCGGTCTTGCGACGGGTCGCTTCCAGCACGCCGGCGATCATGACGATACCGAGCGCAACCGCGGCCGGCGGCGCAAGCGCGAGCGACAGTTGCAGCTGCGGATAATGGACGGCGACGTAGCAGAACAGCACAAGCACCGCGGCGGCGACGCCGGCGTCGATCCAGCGCAGGACGGTCGCCCTGCCTTCGATGGGTTCGAGCAGGACGGTCGTCGTGCAGATGCCGATCACCAGCGCCAGGAACTGCTCGGTGTAGAGCGCGATGCCGATCCTGCCGGGAACGTCGAACGCCCACGCCGCGACAATCGCGACAAGCGTCGCCCGTAGCACGACGAGTGCCGCGCGCGACACTTTTGGCAGGATCGGCACCGGAAAAAACGCCCTAGCGGTTCTTCGCCCAGTCCATCGAGCCGCTATGGAACGGCAGCGGCATGTCCGGTTTCACCAACTTGTCCGGGTCCAGGCCGCGGAACAAGGGAAAGCCGGCGATCAGATCCTTCTTGTAGGCGGCCAGTCCCGCGACGACCTTCTTGACCGTTTCGTCCGGCACGTGCGTCGCGGTCAACAGCAGATTGTCGTAGGCCAGCACGAAGGTCGGCTCGGTGACGCCGGCGAAATTGGGCAACGGCGGCACCTTGGCCAGGTAGCTGCTCGGAAACACTTCATGCATGCGGTCCACCGCTGCTGCGTTGTCGCCGAGCGGAAGCACGCGGATTTTCACACTGGCGTCGACCTCGGCCACCTTTGCGGCGCCGACGGCGAAAAAGAAGGCGTCCGCGCGGCCGTTGAGGAACTGCTCCGCGCCCTTGACCACGTTCGGGACCAGGACCTTCTTGAACTCGCCATCGGCCAAGCCACCGTTGGCGAGCACCGCGCCCAATACGCGGTCGAGCGAGCCCATCGCCGAGAAGCCGTGCGTTACGCGCTTGCCGGCGAGATCGTCGATCGATTGGATGTCGCTGTCGGCGCGCACGAACAATGCAACGCGCAGCGGGTAGAGCACTGAGGCAATGCGCAGGTTCTTTTGCGGGCTGCCCTTGAAGGCGAACTCTCCGTTGAACGCGTCGCCGCCTTCCAGCACGTTGGCGATGCCGAAATCAAGCTCGCCCTGATCGACCAGCGGGATAAGCACGGTTTCGCCGGTGTTCGGCTGGACCCGGGTCTCCAGGCCTGCCTTGTCGTTGATCACGCGGGCGATGACCGAGCCGGTGGAAAAACTGAGTGTCCCCTGGGACATGGTGCCAAGGCCGACCGTATCGGCCCAGGCGCTGGCACTTGCTGTCATGCTGAGCGCGACGAGCGCGCTGAATGCCGTGTGTTTCATTTGATCCTCCCTCCTAGACGCCGGATTTTTCTCTGCTGTCCGGCTTTATGTTTGGCGTTCGTTGCCGATAGTATGCGCAAACGCGCGACGGCGGACATAACATGTATGCGATGTCGCGCCGGTCCAAGCTGGCCGCTGGCGGGTCTGTCAGCCGCCACCGGTTGCGCGGTCGGCTTCCAACGGGTCCTCCAACGGCACGGAGATATCGGCGTGGCGATGATGGGTGGTCCTGTCGCCCTCCGCCGGGCTGCCGGCGATCACCGTCTTGCCGTAGGGCGGGATCGGCGGAACCGCGTTGTCGGCAAGCGGCTGCATGCCCTGTTTGCGGGCCAATGCCTGCTCGATATAGGGCGCAAGTTCCGCCCGCTTGGCCGCGAGCCGTTCCTGCTCGTTCTCGTGGAAATGGGGCATGACGCGGTCGGCGAACAGCTCGAGCGACTCGCAGATATGTTCGTGCCGATTCTTGCCGCCCTGCTGGACGAAGATCACCTGGTCGACGCCTGCGTCGGCGAAGGTGCTGAGATGTTCGCGCAACTCGTCCGGCGTGCCGATGCCGCGGCCGGCGCCTTCTTCCGGCAGGTCGGGCCGCGCCTTTTCGAAGCGTTCCCAGATGTCCGTCTGGCCCGGCGTATGGGTGCCGTAGACGTAATAGTGGCCGAGCGAGTAGCCGAAGAAACGAAACCCGTCCATGCCGCGCCGCCGCGCTTCCGCCGAATCCTCATGACAGGAAAAGCCGGTCACCATGGCGATGTTGGCATTGACGTCGTGGCCGATCGGCACGCATTGGTCGGACTTGATGATGTCGTAATATTCGCCCGCCCACTTGGCGGCTTCGGCCGGATCGATGAAGGCGAATGTCAGCGCGCCGATGCCGCAGCGCGCCGCCTGATGGATTGTCTCCCGCTTGGAGCAGGCGACCCAGATCGGCGGGTGCGGCTTCTGCACCGGCTTTGGCACCACGTTTCGGCAGGGCATGGAGAAGTACTTGCCGTCATAGCCGGGGTAGGGCGTCATCGCCATCATGTTGGCGGTCTGCTCCACGCCCTCATACCACATGGCCTTCTTCTCGTCCGGGTTGACGCCGAAGCCCTCCAACTCGGTACGCGACGCGGATTCGCCGGTGCCCCAATCGACGCGGCCTCGCGAAACCAGATCCAGCGTCGCCAGCCGTTCCGCCACCCGGGCCGGATGGTTGTAGCCCGGCGGGCTTAAGACCACGCCGTGGCCGAGCCGTATGGTTCGGGTATTGCGCGCGCAGGCGGCGAGGAAGACTTCCGGCGCGGAGGAATGGGCGTACTCCTCCAGGAAGTGATGTTCGACCTCCCAGACGTAGTCGTAACCGAGCCCGTCGGCCAGTTCGACCTGGTCCAGGGCCTCGTGGAACAGCCTGAGTTCGGATTCTTCGTCCCACGGGCGGGGCAGTTGGTGTTCGTACAGCAGACCGAATTTCATGACACGACCTTCCCGTTGCTGGCGTCTTAAGCGCGATTGGGCGGCATTATTCCATGAAGCCGATGACGACGGAATGCCGCCAAACCGCTAAATCACGCCGGCCTCACCGAGGTCGAATGTCCAGGTGATCGGGCCGCGCGCCTGCGTCAGCGTTTTGCGCAGCGCAGCGGTCGCGTCGGCCTCAATCGCGCCGTTCTCGATGACGACGCCATAGGCTTCGTTCGCCGCCGCAACGGACACCTTGCCCTGTCGGACGTCATTCAGCACCAGGTCCGGGTCGCGCGTCAGCGGATCGCCGTAGCCGCCCCCGCCGCCGGTCAGGAACTCCAGCACGTCGCCGGTCCGAAGCTCGAAGATCGCCTTCGACGGCAAGGCCTCGACGCTGCCGTCGGCGCGCTTGATGCGGCTGGCGTAGCGCGCGCCGGCGGTGCCGCCCGCCAGGCCCCACGGGTCGGTGTCGTGACGCTCCGACCGGAAACAGCACCGGACGGGCCCGCGCGTTATCTGATAGGCGCGTTCCAGACCGAGGCCGCCGCGGAATGCGCCGGCGCCGCCGGAATCGGTGCGGTAGCGGGTGGTCAGGACGCGCAGGGGATAGTGCGCCTCCAATGCCTCGACCGGTACGTTCTGGCAGTTGGTGACGTCGGTATCCAACAGATCGATGCCGTCCTTGCCGGGCCGGCCGCCGGTGCCGCCGGCGACCAGGTCCGTGGCGCCGAACGGCGTGCCGTCTTCATCCACGCCGCCGAACGAGCAGACGCTGAGCGAGCCGCTGCCCGGCGCCGCGACACGGTCCGGCGCCGCCTTGGCGAAGGCGCCGAGCACCGCGTCGGCGATGCGTTTGCCGGTATGGGCACGGATGCAGACCGGCGCCGGGTGGCGCGGATTGAGGAAGCTGCCTTCCGGCACGCGCACGGTGACAGGCCGCATGGCGCCCTGGTTGGACGGGATGTCCGGATCGGTCACCGCGCGAACCACGTAGTAGGCGGCCGACGCCGTGCCCCAATAGCCGATGTTCGCCGGGCCCGGCGCCTGCGGCGAGGAGCCTTCGAAGTCGACGGTCACGTCGCTGCCTGCGATGGTGACGGTGCAGGCAATTTCCAGCCGCGTGCCGATGTCGATGCCGTCGCTGTCCACCAGATCGCGGAAGCCGTAGCGGCCGTCCGGTATGTCGGCCAGCTTCTGCCGGGTCCGGCGTTCCGCCAGATCCGACAGGGCGGCGATCGCCGTCAGCACGGTGTCGACGCCGAACTCCGCGACCATGCGGTCTATCCCACGGGTGCCGATCTTGGCGCAGGCCAGTTCGGCATCCAAATCGCCGAACAGCACGCCGGGCAGCCGGACGTTGCGTTCCAGCAGATCGAACAGGGTGCGGTTCGACCGGCCTGCTTCGTAAAGGCGCGTCGGTGGGATGATCAGGCCTTCCTGAAAGATCTCGGTCGCGTCCGCCGGCATGCTGCCCTGGGCCTTGCCGCCGACATCCTCGTGATGGGCAAGGGCGACGCCGAAGGCGATCAGCCTGTCGCCGGCGAAGACCGGCGCGGCCATGATCAGGTCCGGCAGGTGGGTGCCGCCGGTATAGGGATCGTTCAGCAGATAGACGTCGCCGGGTTGCATGTCGCCTGCCGGAAAGCGTTCGAGTATCGCTTTAACCGCGGGGCCCATAACCCCCAGATGCAACGGATTGGCACAGGCCTGGCCGATTAGGTCGCCGGCGGCGTCGAACAGGCCGGACGAGCAGTCTTCGCCCTCTTTCAGGATCACCGAGACCGCGCTCCGCAACAGCGTCAGTTGCATCTCCTCGGTGATTGCGTCGATACGGTTGCGCAGGATCTCCAGCGTGATCGCGTCGATTTCGGCTTCGGGTTTCGTGTCTGGCATGGCGGTCGCTCGGCCTGCAATAAAGGTCGCGGCCACCCGATTTGGCGCCGCGCCCGCCAATGATACCATGCGCGTGGATTGGAGAAATGCGTGGCATGTTGGAAATCGGGATCGATATCGGCGGCACCTTCACCGACGTGGTCTGCCTGGTGGAGGGCGAAAGCCTGTTCACCGTGAAGACGCCGTCCACGCCGGATGTGGTTGGCGGCGTGATCGCCGGTGTGGACCGGGTCTTGAAACTGGCCGGCTACGATCACGGCGCCGTGTCGGTGCATGTGCACGGCACGACCGTGGCGACCAATGCGATCCTGGAGGGCGCCGGCGCGGTAACCGGGCTGCTGACGACGGCCGGTCATGAGGATGCGCTGGAGATCGGCCGGCAGAAACGGTCGCGCATGTACGATCTGTTTCTGGACCCGGAGACGCCGGGCTTTCTGGCGCCGCGCTGGCGGCGCATCGGCATCGCGGAACGGATCGGCGGCAGCGGGGAGGTGGTGGCGCCGCTGGACGAAGCGCAACTGGCGGACGCGGTCGACGATCTGGTGGAACGGCAGGGCGTCGAGTCCATCGCGATCTGTTACCTGAACAGCTATTTGAATCCGGACCATGAACGGCGGAGCCGGGAGATCATCGCCGCCCGCCATCCGGGCCTCGCGGTTTCTATCTCAGCCGAGGTCAATCCGGTGTTCCGGGAGTACGAGCGGACCTGCGCCACCGTGTTCGACGCCTATGTGCGGCCGATCGTGGAGCGGTACCTACGCCAGTTGGGGGCGGAACTGGGCGAGGCGGACGGCGGCTTGCGCCTGATGCAGTCGCGCGGCGCGATCACGTCGGCCAGCCTGGCGGCGAAGCAGCCGGTCACCATGGTGCTGTCCGGGCCGGCGGCGGGCGTGGTCGGCGCGCAATTCGCAGCCGGCGCGGCCGGACGCGACAACCTGATCACCATGGATACCGGTGGCACCAGCACCGACGTGTCGCTGGTGCGGGACGGCGCCGTGGAACTGACCAAGGACGGCAAGCTTAAAGGCTACCCGCTACGCCTGCCGATGGTCGACATCAACGCCATCGGATCCGGCGGCGGCAGCATTGCCTGGCTGGACGAAGGCGGTGGGCTGCATGTGGGGCCGCAGAGCGCCGGTGCCGTGCCCGGCCCGGCCTGTTATGGCCGCGGCGGCACCGAGCCGACGGCGACGGACGCCAGCGTGGTGCTGGGCTACATCAACCCGGACTTCTTTGTCGGCGGCGGGTTTCGCCTGGATGCGGAAGCGGCGCGGCGGGCGGTCGCAGACCTGGCGGCGCGGCTCGGTTTCGATCCGGCGGAAGCGGCACTGGGCACCCATCGCATCCTGAATGCGCAGATGGCGGAGGCGATCAAGCTGGTCACGGTCAAGCGCGGCTACGACCCGCGCCGATTTTCCCTGGTCGCGTTCGGCGGTGCGGGCGCGATCCATGCGGCGGCGGTGGCGCGGCAGTTGGACATCGCCGAGGTCGTGGTGCCGCGCAATCCCGGTACTCTGTCGGCGTTCGGCCTGATCGTCGCGGATATGGAATACGACACCGTCGCGGCATTCCATCGCGAAGCCGGCTCGGCTGATATCGATGCGATGGAAGCGGCATACCGGCGATTGGAGGAAGAAGGACGCAAGCGGTTAACCGACGAGGGGCTGCCGGGTATCCCAATCGAAACGCTACGCGCGGCGGACATGCGCTATGTCGGCCAGAGTTACGAACTGGAGGTGCCGGTTGCCGGTTCGGCTACGGCGGAAGCGATCGCGGAGGCTGTCGCCGCCTTTCACCGCCGACACGAGGAGGTATTCGGCCATGCGGACACGACTCGCCCGGTCGAGTTCGTCAACCTGCGCGCTGTCGCCCGTCAGCAATTGCCGAAGCCCAATGTTGCGGATGTCGATTTGGGGGGAAGCGGTGAGGCGGGTCCGGTGGCTCATCGGCTCTGCCATTTCGAAGGCGGCGCGGTCGAGACGCCGATCTACCGGGAGACTGGAATCGGAACCGAGGAGGCCATTCCCGGTCCTTGCATCGTCGAAGCGCCGGATACGACCGTGGTCGTGCATCCCGGGCAAACGCTGTCACGCGATACTTTCGGAAACCTGATCGTTCGGGCCGGTTGAGCCGGTTCAGCCCACATTTGCGCTCTGGCCGCCGTCGACCGGCAGCATCACGCCGGTAATGAACCCGGCCTCGTCCGAGGCGAGGAAAAGGGCGGCGTAGGCGACATCCCACGCCGTGCCCATTTTGGCGTTGAGCGGCACTTCGGCGTCGCGTTCGGCGCGCAGCGCGTTCTTGTCGATGCCGCGGCGCTGCGAATGGCCTTCGATGGCCATCGGCGTGTCCATCAGGCCGGGCAGGATGGCATTGGCGCGGATGCCGTATTTGGCGTTGCCCATGGCGAGCGCGTGGGTGAAGGTGTTCACCGCGCCCTTCGAGGTTTTGTAGGCGACGATGGAACTGGCCTTCAGCGAGGCGGTCGACGAGATGTTGGTGATCACGCCGCTGCCCTGCTTGCGCATCACCGGCAGCACGTGCTTGCAGGTCAGGAACATGCCCTTGAGGTTGACCGCCATGGTCAGGTCCCAGACTTCTTCCGCGATATCGACGGGGTCGCCGTCCGCCGCGCCGATGCCGACATTGTTGTGCAGAATGTCGATGCGGCCGTGCCGTTCGACGCAGGCCTCGGCCATCGCCCGGCAGTCGGCCTCTTTGGTGATGTCGGCCTGAAACAGCCAGGCCTCGCCGCCCTCCTCGGCGATGGCGGCTTCGGTCGATTTAGCCGCATCCAGGTCGCGGTCGACCAGCATCACCTTGGCGCCCTCGCGGGCGAACAGGATGGCGGTGGCGCGGCCGTTGCCGATGGTGTCGCCCGGCGTCTGGCCGGCGCCGACGACGATCGCCACACGGTCCTTCAGTCTCATGACTTGAAGCCTTCCAATCCCGGGTCAAGCTGCACGCCGAGCGTATTGAGCATCATCGAGACCAGATTGTAGTTGCCGATGGCGAAGACCAAGTCGATCATCTGCTGCTCGTCGTAGCGTTCCGACAAGGTTGCCCAGGTTTCGTTGGAGATAATCGCGTCGGCATGCAGTTCGTCGGCGGCGCGGACCAGCGCCGCGTCGAACGCATCCCAGCCCGGCGCGTCCGGTCCGACGGAAATCATGTCGATCTCCGCGTCGGTCAGGCCGGCGCGCTTGCCGATGACCACATGCTGCGCCCATTCGTATTCCGCCCGGCAGAGCCAGCCAATCCGCAGGATCACGATCTCCCGCTCGCGTGCGCCCAGCGTCGACTTGAACAGCACGTGGTTGGCGAACACCATCCAGCGCTTCAGCGCCTTCGGGTGGCGGACCAGGGTGCGGAAGATATTGAACGTCTGCTCGCGGTCGCCGGCGCGGCCGATCAGCTCTTTCTGTTCGTCGTCCCACTCGGCCTCGTCGAGCGTCGGAATGCGGGGTTCTGTCAGGCGCAAGGCTTTCTCCCTTTCGGTGCTTTGTCGTCGTCGTGCGTTCCGGTGTATTTTGCGGCTTAAGCCGGCCGCGACACAATGCGCGGCGCAAAACAAAAAGCGGGGAGGGATCGACCGTCATGCATCTCGGCATCTTCAGCTTCAATACCGACTACGGCACCCGTGCCGACGAACTGGCGCGGGCGTTGGAGGAGCGCGGCTTCGAATCGTTCTGGGTCGGCGAGCACACCCACATTCCGGCGAGCCGGCTCTCGCCCTATCCCGGCGGCGGCGACCTGCCCAAGCCCTATTACCACATGGCCGATCCGTTCGTGTCGCTGACCGCCGCGGCCTGCGCGACGACGAAACTGAAGGTCGGCACCGGCATCTGCCTGGTGGTGGAGCACGACCCGATCACGCTCGCCAAGACGGTCGCGACCCTGGATATGATCTCCGGCGGCCGGTTCCTGTTCGGCATCGGCGGCGGCTGGAACGCGGAGGAGATGGAAAACCACGGCACGCCGTTCAAGCGGCGCTGGAAGGTGCTGCGCGAACGGGTCGAGGCGATGAAGGCGATCTGGACCGAGGAACAGGCGTCTTACGCCGGCGAGTTCGTCAACTTCGACCCGCTGATCTCCTATCCGAAGCCGGCGCAGAAGCCGCACCCGCCGGTGATCTTCGGCGGTGCCACGGAGAAGGCGCGCGAGCGGGCGGTGCGCTACTGCGACGGCTGGATCCCGATCGACGTGCTGCTGGAAGACTTGCCGGATGCGATCGCGGATCTGCATGTCAAGGCAGAGGCGGCGGGCCGCGACCCTAAATCGGTACCCGTCTCGGTGTTCGCGTTCGATGCGGCGGACGAGGACGCGCTGATGAAGTACCGGGAGCTGGAGGTCGAGCGCGTCGTCCTGGTCGCGCCGCGGCACACGCCGCAGGTCATGCCGTTCCTGGATCGGTTCGCCGCTATGGTGCCGAAAGTGGCGTAAGCACGACCTTGCCGATCACCCGCCGCTCCATCACAGTGGCAAGCGCCTCGGCAAACCGGTCGAGCGGCAGTTCGGCCTGGGTAAGGGGGCGGAGTTTACCGGCCTCGTACCATTGGAACATATGCGCCATGGCCTCGCGGACACGCGCCCTTGCCTTCGGCGGCGCGGGCAGCTTGCCCCAGCCCATGTAGTAGCCCCAATAGAGGCCGATAACGCTGACGTTCTTGACCAGCAGGATGTTGGCCGGGGCCTTGGGGATGGTGCCGCCGGCGAAACCCATCGGCAGGATGCGGCCCTCCGGCGCGATGCAGCGGAGCGACTGGTCGAACACGTCGCCGCCGACGGGATCGTAGATGACGTCGGCGCCTCGGCCGCCGGTGAGTTTCAGGACGGCATCGCGGAAGTCGTTTTCGCGGTAGTTGATCACGTGGTCCGCGCCGTGCGTTGCCGCGATCTTGCATTTCTCGTCGGTACCGGCGGTGGCGATGACGGTCGCGCCGACCGCCTTGCCGATTTCCACGGCGGCCAGGCCCGACGCGCCGGCGGCGCCGTGCACCAGCAACGTCTCGTCCGTCTGCAAGGCGGCGCGCCAGACCAGGCCGCCGTAGCCGGTCGCGTAGATGGTCGGAAAGTGGGTCGCGGCGGCGAAGTCCATCGCGTCGGGAATCTTGAACACGTTGCCGGCGTCGGCGACAGCCTGCTCGGCGAAGCCGCCCCAGCGCACGCCGGCGCAGACCCGGTCGCCGGGCGCGAATCCATCCGCGCCGTCGATCACGGTACCGGCGATCTCGGTACCGGGAATGAACGGCAGAGGCGGACGGTTCTGGTGCCGGCCGGCGATCACGAGGGCGGCGGCGAAGCCGACGCCGGAGGCCTCGACCGCGATGCGAACGCCGTTCGACGTTCGTTCGGGCGGCGGCGTTTCCTCGACGGCCATGTTCTCGAACGGTCCGTATTCATGGCAGACGACGGCGCGCATCAGGAGTCACCGTCGAAGCGGCCGTGCCGGCCGGCGCCGTCGGCGAAGCGGGCCGCGCCGGGTTGGGCCTCCCGCGACCGGGCCTCCGTGGCGAGGTCGGTCTCGCCTTGCAGCGCGTCGCGTGTCGGCAGGCCGTCCTGGGCGTAAACCGAGCGCCGGTCCGAACGCAGCGCGATCTGCGGGAAAGCGGCGACCTGGTGTGCCAGCGAGCGGGCGGCGTCCAATGCCGTGCCGGCCGGGACCAGCCGGGTGATCAGGCCGATGGACTCCGCTTCGGCAGCCGGGACGGGGCGGCCGGTGATCAGCATATCCAATGCCCGGCTCATGCCGATCAATCGCGGCAGCCGCACCGTCGTCCCGTCGCTCATGGGTACGCCCCAGCGCCGGGAGAAGACGCCGAACACCGCGGTCTCGTCGGCGATGCGGATGTCGCACCAGAGCGCCAGGCCGAGCCCGCCGGCGCAGGCATGACCGGCTATCGCCGCGATCACCGGCTTGCTCATCAACGGCTGGGTCGGGCCGCTTTCGCTGGTCGCCCAGGCCTGGTAGTCGGCGGCCTCGGCCATCTCTTTCAGGTCGGCGCCGGCGCAGAACGCGCCGTCGGCCCCGGTCAGCACCGCGACGCGGGCCGCCTCGTCGGCGTCGAACGCGCGGAAGGCGTCGGCCAGCAGGGCGGCGGATTGCTTGTCGAGCGCGTTGCGGACTTCCGGCCGGTTGATGGTGATGACGGTGACCGGGCCGTCGACTTCCACCAGGATCTTCTCGGTCATGTCGTTGCCCCGTGCCGCCGTTCGATCGCCGTCTGCCGGGCGATGGCGCGGCGGGCCCGCTCGACGATCGGGATGTCGATCATCTTGCCGTCCATCTCGAAGGCGCCGCGGCCTTCCGCCTGTGCCTTGTCGAACGCCGCAGTCACACGCTTGGCGTGGTCGATCTCGTCGGCGCTGGGCGCGAATTCCTGGTTCAGGATGTCGACCTGGGCCGGGTGGATGCAGCAGGCGCCTTCGAAGCCGAGCCCGGCGGCGCGGCGGACGATCTGGCGGAAGGCGTCGCGGTCGGCGAAGCCGGCGATGCTGCCGATGAAGCCGAGCGGGACGATGCCGGCGGCCCGCGCCGCCGCGGCCGTCTGCATGGTCGGCTGGAACAGCCCCTCCGGTTCCGGCTCCATGCCCATGTCGAGGGAGAAGTCCTCCGAGCCGAGCAGCATCGCCGCGATCCGCGGGCTGGCGCCCGCGATGTCGCGGGCATGGAACAGGGCGTCCGCCGTCTCGATCATCGCGATCAGCCGGGTCGTGCCGACGGCCATGCCGCGTTCGGCTTCCAGTTCGTCGATGATTTCGGCAATCGCCCGGATATGGCCGGCGTCGGCGACCTTCGGCAGCATGACCGCCTCGATCGCCGGGGCGATCACGGCTTCCAGATCGGGCACCGCCAGCCGCCAGGGCCGGTTGATGCGGACCAGCACGTCGGCGCCGGCCCGACCCACTTTGGCGGCGACGTCGGGCACGAGCGTGCGGGCGGTCGCCTTCTCGGCCGGGATCACGCTGTCTTCCAGGTCGATGATGATGCCGTCGGCGCCGCGGGTATGCGCCTTGTCGACGAAGCGGTCGACGTTCGCCGGTACGAACATCAGGGACCGCCAGAGCGGTGCGTCCGCCTGGGTCATGTCAGATCACTCCGTCCTTGCCGAGCCGGCCGATCTCGTCCTCGCCCAGGCCGAGGCCGCTCAAGATCTCTTGCGTATGCTGGCCGAGCGACGGCGCGGCGCGGCGGATTGCGCCGGGGGTGTCCGACAGGCGCGGCACCACGGCGTGCATCGGCACGCTTTCCATCTCGTCGTCCGGCAGTTCGACCAGCGCGCCGCGTTCGGTGACGAACGGGTGGTCGACCAGGTCGGCGATGTCGCAGACCGGGCCGACGGTAACGCCGGCCTGTTCGAAATGGGCCAGGTTTTCCGCCGTGGTGCGGGCGCCGATGAAGCCCTCGACCACCTCGTCCAGGTCGGCGACGTTCTTTACGCGGTCGGCGTTGGTGAGGAAGCGGGGGTCCGCGATCATCGCGTCGGCGCCGATGGTCGTCATCAGCCGTTCGAACATGCCCTGGGTCGAGGCCGACAAGGCGACCCAGCCGCCGTCTTTGGTGCCGTACACGTTGCGGGGCGCCGTGGTGTTGGAGCGGTTGCCGACCCTTAATTCCGCCTTGCCGGTCAGTTTCAGGTTGGCGGCGAGCGGGCCGAGGATCGAGAACAAAGGATCAAAGAGCGGCAGGTCGATCACCTGTCCCGGCCCGCCGCCGACCTCGACGGCGCGGAGCGCGACCAGCGTCGCCATGGCGCCGTTGAGCCCGGCGATCATGTCGGCGAGGGCTAAAGGCGGCAGGGCCGGGGGTTTGTCGGGAAAGCCGTTGATCGCGGCGAAGCCGGACATCGCCTCGACCAGGGAGCCGAAGCCCGGCTTGTGCCGGTACGGCCCGGTCTGGCCCCAGCCGGAAACGCGCACCATCACCAGCTTCGGGTTGGCCGCATGCAGCTTGTCGGGGCCGAGGCCCATCTCCTCCATCACGCCGGGCCGGAAGTTCTCGACCAGCACATCAGCGCCGGCGGCGAGGCGCAGCAACAGGGCGCGGCCCTCCTCCGCACGCAGGTTCAGCGTCACGCTCTTCTTGTTGCGGGCGTAGACCTTCCAATAAGTCGAGATGCCCTTGACCCGCCAGTTGCGCAGGTCGTCGCCGCGGCCCGGCGTCTCGATCTTGATCACCTCGGCCCCGAAATCCGCCAACGCCACGGTCAGCGCGTTGCCGGCCACCACGCGAGTCAGGTCGAGGATACGAATCCCGTCCAGCGGGCATTCCAAATCGGGCTGAAAATCTTGCATCCGTTACGCCTTCCCCGGCCACGCTTGCTGTTACATATGGCGCGGCCCGGACCTTCTTAGCGCCGCCGACACGATGCGGTCAAATAGCCGCGGCGGCTCGTGCTATTGCTTTTTCTCGATATGTGCGGCGCTTACGCAACCGATTTCGCTGTGGCGAATCCAGCGGCATACCGCTATCACGCTGTTTGCAAACCGGTACTGGGCCGCAGTCCACGGTTTACATTCGCTACGCGTGCCCAATCTCAACCGGGATTGGCGTGAAGCCTGGCGAGAGGGACAAGTGAATGCTGAACGTTAAAGACGTCGCCCCGGGGCTTGAAGAGGGAGATCATGGATTATGGTTCGCCAAATCGCAGACGTCGATTTCCTATCCGGAAGAAGGCAATACGGGCCGATTTGCTGTTGAAGACGGGTCGTTTTGGTACCGGCATCGCAACCGTTGCATCGTCGAGGCGATGCGGCGCTACCCGCCGGGCGGTTTCCTGCTCGATGTGGGCGGTGGCAATGGTTTCGTTTCAGCCGGAATCCGTGCCGCCGGGTTCGAAGCGCTGCTGATCGAGCCCGGTATCCAAGGCGCAATGAACGCGCAGCGGCGGGGCCTGTCGCCGATAATCTGCGCGACCCTACAAGACGCTTCGTTCGGTCCAGGCTCGGTCCCGGCTGCAGGCATGTTCGATGTGCTCGAACATGTGGAGGACGACGTGGGCTTTCTCCGCGAGGTCGCGGAAGTGCTGGTGCCGGGCGGTCGACTTTACCTGACGCTGCCCGCGTACCAGTTCCTTTTTTCTTCCGAGGACAAGTTTGCTGGCCATTTCCGGCGTTATACCGTTTCCGCCGCGCGACGAGTCCTCGAAACCGCCGGCTTCGAAGTCGATTACGCGACCTACATATTCGCTTGGCTGCCATTGCCGGTGTTGTTGTTTCGGACCATTCCCAGCCGGCTCGGCCTTCAAAAGGTTCCGACGAGCGACGAAAGTGCCCAGGTTCACAAATCCGGGAGTTTTGTAAAAGACGTCGTCGAAGCAACCCTTGCGCCGGAAACCCGCTTGATCCGGGGAGGATGGCGGCTGCCTGTTGGCGGCAGCTGCCTGCTGGTGGCGCGACACGCCTGAGACGGGACGGGTCGATAACAACGTCGGCATTTGACCTTGATCGCGGTGCGCGGCACGCTTGAGCCGTCCGGCAGAAAGACCGGAACGCGTACAGGGAAGGACGACAGCATGTATCCGCCGATCCGCAACCGCAGCGATGCCAGGACGCTGGAGCGGAAGCCGCTTTCGCACTACATGCAAGCTGCCGATGTCTACGCGGCGTTTTGCCGGGGCGCGGATATCGACCCGGACAAGCCGGCGATGCAGGTTCTGCCGGCCGGTGAGCCGATGGGCGAGCCGGTCACGATCAGCTATCGCGAGTTGAAGGAGCGGGTGCATCAGACGGCGAATATGCTGCATTCGCTCGGCCTTGGGTCCACCGATGTGGTGTCGTTCCTGCTGCCGATGTGTCCGGAAGCCTATTACACCATCCTCGGCGGCGAGGCGGCCGGCATTGTCAACGCGGTCAATCCGCTGCTGGAACCCTGGCAGATCGCCGAGATCCTGAAGGCGGCCGGCACCAAGATCCTCGTCGCGCCGTCGCCGATCGACCCTGTCGGCCGCGAGATCTGGGATAAAGTCGCGGCAATCCGCCACGAACTGCCGAACCTCAAGGCGGTGCTGCAGGTCGGCGGCCTGGGCTCCACCCACGGTGCGCTGTCGTTCGAGACCGAGATGCTGGCGCAGCCGGGCGACCGGCTGGTCAGCGGCCGCCGGATCGACCCCGCCGACATAGCGTCCTATTTCCACACCGGCGGCACGACCGGCACGCCGAAGCTGGCGCAGCACAGCCACCATATGCAGGCGTCGCATGTCTGGAGCACGGGCGTCGGGCTCGGCATGGACGAGAACGACGTGCTGCTGGTCGGGCTGCCGCTGTTCCATATCGGCGGCTCGGTGATCGGCGCGATTATTCCCTTCGCCAAGGGCGCGACGCTGGTGCTCGGCAGCCCGGCCGGGTTTCGCGATCCCAACCTGATCCGCGACTACTGGCGGCTGGTGCACCGCTACCGGGTGACGATTGTCGCGGCGGTGCCGACGGTCCTCGGCGCGCTGCTCAACATCCCCGCCGACAATGCCGATATCAGTTCGGTCCGCTACGCGTTGACAGGTGGCGCGCCGATGCCGATGGAGGTGGGCAAGGCGTTCCACGAACGGATCGGCCGGCTGGTGATCGAAGGCTACGGCATGACCGAAACCACCTCCTACGTCACGCTGATCCCGCGCGACGGGCCGCTTCGCATCGGCTCCGTCGGCGTGCCGCTGCCGCATGTGGAGGTGAAGTGCGTTCGACTCGACGAGGACGGCAGGATCGACCGCGAATGCGCCGTCGACGAGATCGGCAACGTGGTGATCCGTGGCGATTGCGTGCTGCCGGGCTACGTACAGGAACAATACAACGCGGGTGCCTGGGCCGGCGACGGCTGGCTCAACTCCGGCGATCTCGGCCGGTTCGACGAGGACGGCTATCTGTGGATTACCGGGCGGGCCAAGGATCTGATCATCCGTGGTGGCCACAACATCGATCCCGCGGTGATCGAGGAGGCGATGCACAAGCATCCGGCAGTCGAACTCGCCGCCGCTGTCGGCAAGCCGGACGCCTATGCCGGTGAGTTGCCGGTCGCCTATGTGCAATTGAAACCTGATGCGGATGCCAGCGTGGAAGAGTTGCAATCCTTCGTGCGGGAGCATATCGCGGAGCGGGCCGCCAATCCGGTCAACGTGTTCCTGGTCGACGCCATGCCGCTCACCGGCGTCGGCAAAATCTTCAAGCCGGAGCTTCGCTGGGACTCGGTTCGGCTGGTCTACGGCGAACTGGTGCGGGCCGCGACGGAACCGGCGAACATCGACGCCAAGGTCACGGTCGGCGCCCACGACGTGCACGGCACGCTCGCGACCATTGCCTTGAGCGGCGAGCGGGACGCGGAGATAGAAGCCTTGATCGCCGACAGCCTGAAACCTTTCGCGGTGCGGCACGAGATCGTCTGGTCTTGACGGGCCGGCCGGCGAAATACCCGTTCCTGGAACATGACGGCGTGTTGGCGTTCGCCCATCGCGGCGGCGCGGATGGCTGGCCGGAAAACACCATGGTGGCGTTCGAGGGTGCGGCCCGGCTCGGCTACCGCTATATCGAGACCGACGTGCACTGCACGCGCGACGGCGTGCTGGTCGCCTTCCACGACGACGTGCTGGACCGGGTGACCGACGGCAAGGGGCGGATCGCGGATCTGGACTATGCCACGGTCAAGGCGGCACGAGTCGACGGGCGGGAGCCGATCCCGCTGATGGAAGACCTGCTTGGCGCATTGCCTGACATGAAAATCAACATCGACCCGAAGCTGGACAACGCGGTCGAGCCGTTGGTCGAGGCGATCGAACGGACCGGCGCGATTGACCGGGTCTGCGTCGGCTCGTTCTCCGGTGCGCGGCTGGCGCGGATCCGCAAGCTGCTTGGGCCAAAGCTCTGCACCTCCATGGGGCCGTTGGACGTGACGCGGCTGCGCGTGGCAAGCTTCGGCCTGCCGGTCGGCGGATTCGCCGTCGGCTGCGCCCAGGTGCCGGTCACCAGCCACGGCCTCACCGTGGTCGACCGCCGGTTCGTCAAGGTGGCGCACCGGCGCGATCTGCAGGTGCATGTCTGGACCATCGACGACCGGGCGGAGATGAACCGGCTGCTGGACCTGGGCGTCGACGGGCTGATGACCGACCGGCCGGGGGTTCTGAAACAGGTTCTGCAGGATCGCGGCCTTTGGGCCTGATCGGTAGGTAAGGGGACGGCCAATGGATTTCACCTTCACGGCGGAGCACGAACAGGTGCGCGAGACCGTGCGCCGGTTCGCGGAAGCCGAGATGGCGCCGCTGGTGCGCGAGGCGGACGAGACCGAGACGTTTCCGCCAGGTCTGTTCCGGCGATGGGGCGAGCTTGGCCTGATCGGCGTTCGTTACCCGGAAGCCGACGGCGGCGCCGGCATGGACAAGGTCGCCGACTGCATCATCCGCGAGGAACTGAGCTATGTCTGCCAGTCCTTCGCGGCGAGCTGGTCGGCGCAGAGCCATCTCGGCATTTGGCCAATCTGGCGCATCGGCACGGACGAGCAGAAGCAGCGGTTCTTTCAGCCGGCGGTGCGCGGCGAGAAGATCGCGGGCTTTGCCTTGAGCGAGCCGGACGGCGGCTCCAACATCCGGGCGATGAAGACCCGGGCGGAAAAGGTGCCGGGCGGCTACCGGCTGACCGGCTCCAAGCTCTACATCACCAACGCGCCGATCGCCGATTTCCTGCTGGTCGCGGCGCGCACTCGGCCGGAGCTTAAACCCGATGCGATCAGCCTGTTCATCGTCGAACTGCCGGCGGACGGCTTCGCGGTCAGCAGCCTGAAGAAGGAGGGCATCCGCGCCTCCGAAACCGGGCTGATCGGTATCGACGACGTGTTCGTGCCGGACGAATGTCTGCTTGGCGGGCGGGAGGGCACCTATCCGGTGATCCTCGACTCGCTCAGCGAAAACCGGGTCGGCGTCTCGGCCAACGCGCTCGGCATGGCGCGGGCCGCGCACGACGCGGCTTTGCGCTACGCCAAGGAGCGGGAGGTGGCCGGCAAGCCGGTGTTCGACTACCAGGCCATCGCCCACAAGCTCGCCGACATGGCGGCGGAGATCGAGGCGGCGAAGTGGCTGGTCTATTACGGCGCCTGGCGGGTGGATCAGGGGGACCTGGACCTGGCCACGGCGTCCAAGGTCAAGCTGATCGCTAGCGAGACCGCGGTCCGGGTCAGCGAGGCGGCGATCCGCATTCATGGCGGCGCCGGCATCATGCGGGAATATCCGGTCGGGCGGATTCATCGGGACGCCCTGGTCTACATAATCGGCGAGGGCACCAGCGAGATTCAGCGCAACATCATCGCGCGCAGTTTGTAGGGACGGTTGATGAAGATTGTTCGTGTGGTAGGGCTTGAGATGTTCTCCCCTCACCCAAACCCTCTCCCCGGGGGAGAGGGCATTTTGCCTGACATCCGCGTTGTTGGACTCCCTCTCCCAACGGGCAGGGCTATCGCATATGGGCTGTTCTGGCAATGTGGGCGCAAGTTTGGAATCGGAAGTGTTCCGAAAACGTACGTATCGAATCAATTTCGGTTCTTCC
>JANQEE010000057.1 GCA_028278525.1 Minwuiaceae bacterium
TCAGTATCGCCATGTTCACGGCAAGCATCGCGACCATACGCGCGCCAAAACCAGCCTTGCCAAACAGATCTCTCATCAAAATCGCTCCGTAACTCCAAATCCGGACGATCTCGCGCCCGCGCCCATCAATTTTCCTCGGTTCACTGTTCGGCCGCCGTTCCTGCGGATTCAGGCGTGCCGTCGGCTGCAAGTTCGTTCAGATCGAACAGAGCATCTAGCCGCAGAATGGCGACCATGCGGTCATCGGACGTGGCAAGGCCTTTAAGAAAGTCCTTGTCGCCACGCGTCTCCATCTCGGGGACAGGGCGGATCTGTTCCGCGCTGACGGTCAGGATGTCCGACACCGCGTCGACCAGGATGCCGACCACGCGGTCGGCCACGGCGACGATCACTACGACATGGGTGGCCGTCGCGTCGGTCAGGCCGCTTCCGAACCGGCAGCGCAGATCGAAGATCGGAACGATCACGCCGCGCAGGTTCAAGACGCCCCTCATATGCTCGGGCTGGTTCGGGAGGCGAGTTACCTCGCTCCAGGCCTTGATCTCGCGAACCTGCATGATGTCGACGGCGTAAGCCTCTTCGGCGACCGTGAAGGTAACGAATTGCAGCGGCTCGCCGACCGACTGTCGTTCGGTCGCGCCACTGCCGGATTCGCCGTCGCCGGCGGTCGTCGGCGCAGGACGGTCGGTGGGATCGGTGGTGGAACTCAGGTCCATTGATTCCGCTCCGGTTGTTCGATCGAGGCGATCGCGTCGGTTCTCCGCACGCCGCCGGGTATTGCCGCCGCCAGTCCGGGGGGCGGCGATGTGGAGATTTGCGACATGCTTTGCAGGCCTTCGATGTCGAGAATTGGCGCCACCAGTCCATTTCCGAGAATGGTCGCGGCGGAGATGCCCGGTACCGGGTCGTAGTTGTCTTCCAGGCTTTTGATAACGACCTGTTGCTGGCCCAGAAGTTCGTCGACCACCAATCCGACCCTGCCCTTCCGTTCGGTCTCCGCCAGCACGACGAGGCCATGGGAAGGGTCGTCGACCGCCCCATCGATGCTGAAGGCCCGGGCGATATACAGCAGTGGAAGGTAGTCGCCGCGGACTTCGACCAACTCGTCGCCGGAAGGCAGGCGATTCACCTGGTCGCGGCCGGGCCGCATGCTTTCGATGATGTTGGTGGTTGGGATCACGAACTTCTCGCCGCCCGCGACGACGATCATGCCATCCATAACGGCGAGCGTAAGCGGAAGGGTCATGGTAAAGCAGGTGCCGGAACCGGGTGACGAGGACACGGACACTCTGCCGCCAAGGCCCTGGATATTGCGTCTCACGACGTCCAGCCCCACGCCGCGGCCGGAGATATCCGTTACCGTTGCTGCGGTGGAAAAGCCCGGCTCGAACAGCAGGTCCTCAATCTCGTCCGGTGCGAGTTCCGCGCCGGGAGCGACCAGCCCGCGCTCCCTGGCTCGCGCCAGCACCGCAGAATGGTCGATGCCGCGGCCGTCGTCGCGTATGTTTATGACGATCCTGCCGCCGCGGTGTTCGGCCGAGAGGGTTATGGTGCCGTCTGCGGGCTTGCCCGCCGCTTCGCGTTCCTCCGGAGGCTCGAGTCCGTGGTCGAGCGAGTTCCGGATCATGTGCGTGATCGGATCGCTGATCTCTTCGATCACCGTTTTGTCGACTTCGGTCTCCTCGCCGATGGTGACAAGACGCGCGCGTTTGCCGAGTTTGTCGGTCACCTCTCGCACCAGCCGCGGCATGCGGGCAAACACCGATTTGACCGGCTGCATGCGGATCGCCATGACGCTTTCCTGCAGCTCACGGGTATGGGTCGCGAGCTCTTCCAGACCACGGGTAAATTGGATCAACCGGTCGCTCGGCAGGTCGTCGGCCTGCTGGGAGAGCATCGATTGGGTGATGACCAGTTCGCCGACCATATTGACCAGCCGGTCGACGCGATCCAGGTCGACCCGGATTGATGAAATCCGCGCGCCCGGGCCGCCTTTTGCCGCCTGGCCCTCTTCGGCGGCGCGGTCAGCCTGTTTCCGGTCGGATCCCTCCGCGCCGTTGCGTCTTCCGGGGCTCGCGTCGGTTTCCTCGCTTGGTGCCGGGCTGCCGGCGTCGTTGGCGTCGATATGTATGTCGAGCCGACAGTCGTCCTCGACGAACTCGAAGACCTCTCTGACCGCATCTTGTCCGCAATCGGACCGAAGCGTGATCGTCCAGCCGAGATAGGCGTTTTCGGGTTCAATCTGTTGGAGGTCAGGCAGGCGCGAAAGGTCAACTTCGACCTCGACTTCGCCAAGGGTCTTGAGTTCGCGGATTAAGAGCAGCGGTTCGTTGGCGTGTCGGAACAACTCGGCCGCCGGGTAGAAGTCGATCCGGTAGCAAACCGTTTCGCCGGGCTGTCTCGACTGCTCGGCGGATGTGCCGGCGTCGCCTCGGGTCGCCTGATCGGGCGTGTTTGCCTCCGGCGCCGTTTTGGCCGTCGAGGTGATTGCCGCGAGATCCTTAGCCAGCATGTTAGCCGCGGCGGCCGGCGGTTCGCTGCCCTCGGCCGCCGCGCCGACCAAGTCCGCCAAGACGTCGCTCGCCTTGAACAGAAGATCGACCCGCTCCGCGGTCACCTCGACGCGGCCATCCCGCATGTTGTCGAGCAGCGCTTCGAACTCATGGGAAAAGTCGACCAACTCGGTGAACTTGAACATCCCCGCGCCGGCCTTGATCGAGTGCACGGCGCGAAAGATCGAGTTCAGGCACTCGCTGTCGGCCGTTCCGTCGTGAAGTGCGGAGAGATGGGTCTCCAGGTCGCGGAGAAGCTCTTCGCACTCGGCGAGATAGGTGTCACGAAATCGCGATAGATCGTCCATGAAACGCCCCCAATGCGCAGAACCTAGGCGCAGACTTTTTGGACAACCTTGAGCAATTGATCCGGATCGAACGGCTTGACGATCCAGCCGGTCGCGCCGGCTTCGCGCCCTTCGTCCTTTTTCGAACTCTCGCTTTCGGTGGTTAGCACGAGGATTGGGGTAGACCGGTAAGAAGGGTCGGATCTGAGCTTCTTGATCAATCCGATTCCATCGAGACGCGGCATGTTGATGTCGGTAATCACGAGGTTCACGCCACTGCCGCCGAGCTTGCTCAAAGCGTCTTCACCGTCATCGGCTTCAACGACTTCGTAGCCGGCGCCTCGCAGTGTAAACGCAATCATGTCGCGCATGGTCTTCGAGTCGTCTACTGCCAGGATTTTCTTGCTCATTTCTTATCCAACCATTGCAGGATTACCGCGTTCAGCCCAAGATCCGAGAAGGCCGATACAAAGGGTTCTGACGGGTTCCTGACGATGAGCCCGCCGCCTTGCTTCGAAAGCATCAGCGCAGCGGCGACAAGAACCTGAGCACAGGGCGTGGTGAGCCGCTCAACCGACGACGCATCGACGATCACTCCTGGTTCTTTAGTCATCGCCTCGGCCAGCCCGTCCTTCAGTGGTGTTGCGGCCGCCAGGTCAAGGTCGGCATTCAGCCTGATAGCCGGAGAATTGCCGGTCGGATCCATGGACGTCTTTCCACTCACTCAAACAGAACTGGTCATAACTATTCTGCTAACTACCCGTGCAATGGTTTACATAGGATTAAACTATTAGTTACGTAATAAATATGAAATGCTCACACACCTCGATCTCGGTTGATTCCGGGCTCGAACGTTCATCTTCCGAGAGGGTTTGGTCCGGTCGACTTGCCGTCGACAAATTCGCCGCGACGAACGGCATGGCGCCGGTCAGGTCTCCGTTTCTCTATTATTCACAAAGAGTTAGTCGAAGATTTGGTCTCGGGACCTGTGTCTCTCGTGGTCCGGCTGCTGCACCCTCTGATGCAATATGCATAGCCTTCCAGGCCATCAAGTTCTTCCGGTCAGTGTCCTAGGGGCTATCTGTCTGTGAAGGCAAGTGAATAGACTAAAAAGAATATTTCATATGTGATAACTATGGATTACGCACTATGCGCAATTTATATTGATAAGAATTTGACTGACGTCACTTCGGTCGGGGTCGAAGGTCCGATCCCGAGTCGAACAAAATGCGTGCCACGGTTTGTTCCGAAGAGGAAATCGCCGAGATAATGAGGCCCTTGTCGACGGACCCTCCCGGAGAGCGGATTCCTATGTTCGAACGGCGGAACCTTTGCGATCGAAAACCCGGGGCGGGATTAGCCAATCCTCGGCGACGTCGTGGTCGGGCCAGAACCGGCTGCGTTTTCTCGGCAGGCCGCCCGGCGTGTAGAACGCCAGGCCGGGGGTTGCGGTGAGGAGCGGGACGGCGAGGCCGTTGAAATTGAGTTCGAAATGATAGCCGGACTTCACAACCACGAAGTCCAAGCCGGAGATTTGGACTCCCTGGCTTTCGAAAGCGTTCGGGTCGTGGCTGAACGCCGGCTTCGATGAGATGACGATGGAAATCCGGTCCTCCACGGTTACTGTCGCCGTCTGTCCCATCGATGTCGTCTCGCCTTCCTGATACGGCCCGCGCATCGAAAAACGACCGTCGGTCAGATTTGCGACCGTACCCGTGACATGAAGCGGCTCTAATCCCGGCGTAACCGTGCCGCCCAGCGAAAGCGAGACGGTGGCTCCGCGGCCGGCCGCCTGCGCGGATTGAACGGCTGCCGGGTCGGTAATCGGAAAAGCCGCCTTGAACGGGTATTCGTGATCGAGCGTTGCCGCGAGTATCACCGTGCTGTCGCCCGGCGCGCCGGCGAGCACCCGGTCGCCCATGTCGGCGATAGCGAACGGAAAGCCGCCGTCGGCCCTTTCGGCTCGGACTTTGTGCAGCGCATCCTTGATCGACAGCAGGTCGTCCGCGAATTCCGTTCTGCGGTCCCAGAACGTAGTCGCGAGTTCCGTCGCCACCGCTTTCCCGTCCGTCCGTGCCCCGTTCGTCAGGACAACTACGGCCTGGCCGATATCCGGGGCATCGAGAAACCGAAATGTGTTGTAGAGCGAGAGGTCGCGAATATCCGGATGGGTGGCCTCCAGCTCACGGGCGCGCCGGTGCATATCCGACAGCGGCCGCTCGCCCGTGCCGTTTTTTCCGGGAAGCAGCATGCGTGTCTTCGCCATTGTCATGACTGGATGAAACGCGCCGCGCAACACGTCCGTCACCAGGCGCGCGACGTAGTTTCCGCACTCGACCACGTCCGAGTGGGGGTTCTCCTTGCAGGCGATGCAGAAGTCGGCCGCGGTCAACATGCGTGGCGTGATGTGCGCGTGAAGATCGAGCCCGACACCGATGACGACGTCCTCTCCGGCCGTTGCCCGAAGGCTGGCCAGGAAATCTCCGTCGGCGTCGGTCGATTCCGTCGTCGCCATCGCACCATGCAGCTCTATCGCAATAGCATCCGGCCGAATGCGCTCGACGGCGCGAAGCCAGATGTCGAGGGTTTCCTGAAAAAAGCCGTGGTCGACGCGTCCGCTCGGTGGCGACGCCGCGGCATGGACGGGGATCGGTGTGACGCCGGCCTCCTCGAGCGTGGCTACGATACCGCTCAGCGTCGTGCCCGAACCGCGGGCGGATGTCAGGACATCGTCGCCGGCATGGATTTCGAAACCCGACTTCAAGGTCGGCACGGGGTTGTAGCCGTTCGATTCATGGAACAGGCGGCCGACCAAGATCCTGGGTGCCGATCCGGGGTCTTCCATTGTTTCCTCGCCGCTTTGTGCCGCCCGATCGTCGGGTTCGATAGCGGCGAAGACTCGCCGAGGGCGCCGTCTCAGGGAAGCTGCCAGGGATTATGGTTCCGGCCAATCTTGTATGGACCCCTCGGAGGTGGTGTAGCGCCGAGCATAAAGAACGATGCCGGTTCATAACCCGGCCGCGTTCCGCCGTTCCGTCCTCATCCGCTAGCCTTCCGAGGCTTCGTGCCGGGCTAGGGTTACCCGCAGGCTTTCGTGATTGCCGAGGGCGGGAGATCCGACACAAGTTCCAGCAATTCGACTTCGGAGACATCGCGCATGACCGCCATCTCATCCAAATGGGCCGCATTGAAAGAAGAGCTTGAGCGACGCAAACAGGCCGACTTCGATTGGGAGCATGGCAAGGTCGCCCTCTACAACTACAAAGTCGACGCCGGCCTCGACATGGCTGTCCGCGAGGCATACCAGATCTATTTCGGCGAGAATGCCCTCGGCAGACGTGCCTTTCCAAGCGTCGCGCGGTTGGAAGACGAGGTGATCGATTTCGGCCTCGACCTGTTCAATTGCCCGGAGGGCGGTGCCGGTATCTTCACGTCCGGCGGCACGGAAAGCATCATCGTCGCGGTGAAGGCGGCGCGCCAATGGGGCCGGGTCAACAAGCCGCATATCGCGGACCCGGTGATCGTCTTGGCCGAAACGGCGCATCCTTCGTTCAACAAGGCCGCCTATCTGTTGGACATGAAAGTCGTTCGGGTGCCGATGCGGGACGACTACCGCGCCGACGTCGACGCCATGGGGCGAGCGGTCGGTCCGGACACGGTGATGATCGTCGGGTCCGCGCCGTCCTATTCCCATGGGGTGTTCGACGATATCGAGGGTATCGCCGGCGTGGCGGAACGGCACGGCCTATGGTGCCATGTCGACGCCTGCCTCGGCGGCTTCCTCGCGCCTTTCGTGAAAAAACTCGGCTACGACATTCCGGCATTCGACTTCCGCGTGCCGGGCGTCAGAAGCCTTTCCGCCGACCTGCACAAATACGGCTACGCCCCGAAGGGCGCCTCGCTATCGCTCTACCGGACCCAGGCGGATAAAGACTGCGCCAAGTTCATGTTCAACGAATGGCCGCGCGGCGTTTACACGACCTATACGTTAAGCGGCACGCGGCCCGGCGGTGCCGTCGCCGGCGCCTGGGCCGCGCTCCGCTATCTCGGTCCTGACGGCTATCTCGCCGCCGCCGGGACCGTCATGGAAACCCGCGACGCGCTGGTCGCCGGTGTCGAGGCGATCCCAGGCCTGCATGTCTATCGCCCCTTCGACCTCGGCGTTTTCATCTTTGGCTCGGACGATGATCGGGTCGACATCAATGCGGTGATGGCATGCATGCGGGAGCGTGGCTGGTTCGTCGGCAGCACCGCGAAACCGGTTGCCATCCACTACTCGGTCAACCCGATCCATGCGCAAAGCATCGATGCTTATCTTTCCGACCTGGCGTCCGCCGTAGACGAGGTGCGTCGCACGGAGCGAAAGGCGGCGTTCGACGACGACACCTATTCGTAACTTGCGATAGCGGCCGGCAAGCGCCTCAGGCGATCAGGTGGCCGTAGCTGTCCAGGAACGTCTCGAACCGGTCCGCAATACGGTCGCAGTCGGCCTCGGTATGCGCGAAGGAAAGGTTGATGGCGCCGCGTCTCGTTATGTAGATGTCCCGGTTCAACATGAACAGATGGTAGAGCTTTCTGAGCGCGGCCGGCGTTTCGATCTGCTTCGGATTCACCGGCAAGGCGTTTTGAAAGTGCAGCGAAAGAATCGATCCGTAGCATCCGGCCTGGAAGGGAACCGCCTTCGCCGTCGCGATGCGCGTCAACTTGTGGCGCAGGTCGTCCCCCATCGCGTTCAATGCCTCGATGCCGCTTTGGGTCGCGACCTGGCGCAATCCGGCATATCCGGCGATCATCGTCAGGACATTGTTGTTGAACGTGCCGCCGTGCATCACCGTCTGCGGATGTGTCGGGCTGAGCCGTTCGACAAACCTGATTTTTCCGCCGACGGCACCGAAATTGAGGCCGCCTCCGAAGAATTTGCCCAGTGTCGTGATATCGGCCTCGATATCCCAGATTGCTTGCATCCCACCCGGCGAAAAACGGGCCGTTTGCACCTCGTCGAAGATCAGCAGGGCGCCGGTACGGTCTGCGGCCGCCCGTAACGCTCTAAGGAAACTGGGGTCCGCCATAATGCCGCCGCCGCTTCCCATCATCGGCTCGACGATGACCGCCGCAATCTCGTCCTCGTGTTCAGCCACCACGCGCTCCATGTCCTCGATATCGTTGAAGGCGGCGAAAACCATCCTGCAGCTCTCGACATTGAGCGGCATTCCCGGCGATAGGTAGTTGCACATATGGCCGTGATAACCGCCTTCGAAAGCCAGGATCAGCCGGCGGCCGGTGATGATGGTCGCAAGCTGCATGGCGATCAGGTTGGCCTCTGTGCCCGACGTGCAGAACCGTACCCTGTCGATTGACGGGAACCTTTCGCAGATCTCCCGGCCCAGCGCGACCTCGTGCGCATGCGGACCGCCATAGCTCATGCCGTTCGACAGTGCGTCCCGAAGCGCATCCGTAATAGCCGGCTCGGAGTGTCCGTAGAGCGCCGCCGTCATGTCGCCAGTGAAATCGGTGTACGCGTGGCCGTCGACGTCTTCCACCCCGCTCCCGTCCGTGCGCGACAGGAAAAGCGGGAAAGGATCGAAATACAGCGACTGCCGTGAACTGCCGCCGGGCAGGTAGGAACCGGCATCCTCGAACATGCTCTTGCTCGCGGGGTTGGCCGCGCTGTATCGGCTTTCCTCGATGTCGATGGCGGCGTGGATATCTGCCGCTCGGTTGGCGTACGTCATCGTTCTGCCCTTCGGATAATGAAACGGTGGCGACCGCACCCGACACCGGCGCGTATGCCGTCTCGTCCATAGTCCGGACAAGGACCGCCGATTTCGACAGGCGAAAGCTATTTGCCGGCCGTCTTTTTTATGCGCCGAGTGCGGCTTCTTCCGGCCACCCGCACATACAAAATCCCAAGGCCGCATAAGGCTTGCCGCCTTGGTCGCCGGGCCCGTTTGCCGGATGGTTCTTTGCCTTCAGCCACCATGCACGGACCGTCCAATGGCCACACCGTCTATCGCGCCGACCGAGCCTTGCGACCTTCTGGTCCACAACGCCCGCCTGCTGACGGTCGATCCCGCCAACGCGACGATCCATGGCGGCGCCTTGGCGGTTCGGAACGGTCGTATTGTGGCTGTTGGTCCGGATGACGAAATCAGACGCGAGTTCATCGCGCGAAACCTGGTCGATGCGAACGGCGGTATCGTCCATCCCGGTCTGATCGACGCGCATATACATGTCTCGCAATACACCGCGCGGTCCGTCCGCGATGCTTTGGCCGCCAAAGCCAAAACGCAGGGCCATTGGAAGGCAGAGATCCGGCCGGGAGACGAACATGCCAGCGCCACACTCGCCGCCATCGAGTATCTGAAGTGCGGCTATACCGGCTTTATCGATCCGGGCACGATATTCGAACCGGATGCGGTTGCGCCGGTGGCGGACGAGGTCGGCATCAGGATCTGGCTCACCGATCCCTATGTCGCGGACCGGGGTCGGCGCCTGGCTGAAACGCTCGGGCACTTGGCGAGCGAAGACTTTCTGAAACGATGGCCCAAGGATCTCGACGATGCGCTGCGGCGTCTCGGCGGACAGCTGTTCCGCAACAGGGAAGGAGGCGGTCTGGCTAGGGCATTCGTCGGCATCTATGGCGAGGGGACGGAGTCGCTCGAACTCCACCGCGCCGCCGTCGATCTCGCCAAAGAGAGCGGCGTTCAATTTCAGATGCATCTCTGTTATCTGCCGTCGGCGCATCGGGCCCGCGAGAGAGAGTTGGGCCGGCCGCTCTACCATCACTATGCGAACGAAGGCCTTCTGGATGACAATGTGACCTTCATCCATATGAATGTCGTTCGCCCGGACGATGTCGCGTTGTTCGCCGAAGCCGGCGTCGGGATTGTCTGGTGCCCGTTCGGCCAACTGCATATGGTCGGCGAAGGGGGCGCGGAGCCGCGCATGGCGGCGCTGCACCGGGCCGGCGTTCCCGTCGGCCTCGGCATCGACATTCCCTGGGTGATCAATGCGGATCAGCTCGGCGGCATGGCCATCGCGGCGTCGTCCGTATCCGGCGAAACCGTAACGCCCGCGGAAACTCTACGTGCGCTGACCATTGGTGGCGCCGCCGCGGTGGGCGCCGCGCGCGAGACCGGAAGCCTGGAAGTTGGAAAGCAGGCGGATTTCGTCGTCCGATATCCGAACCTGGCCGGCGACTATCGTTTCGACGACGCCTTGGAAGGCGTCATCCACGGCGGCCGGGAGTTGGTTCGGTCCGTCTACGTCGCGGGCGAACTGGTGTTTAACGCCGGCGAGCCCGTGCGGCTGGACCGTGGCCGGGCCGTGGAGAACGCGCGGCGCTCGGCTCACGGCATCGCGGCCCGCGCCGGGCTGCTCTAGTCCAGCACCGCGCCTTTGCCTTCCAGACGCACCCGGCGCGCCGTCGTGCCGAACCGGCGTTTGAAGGCGAGGCAGAAGTTGGACACATGGCTGTAGCCGACTTCGTAGGCGATCTGCTTCATCGGCATCTTCGTGGAGACGAGAAGGTGCACCGCCTTCGTCATCCGGCTTTCCGCTGCATATTCCTGAATGGTGCGCTTGTAGGCCTCGGTAAAATGCCTGGACAAGCTCGCCGGCGCCATGCCGAGCTCTTCCGCCAGCATTTCGACGGTGATCTTGTCCCGGGTGTTCTCGTCGAGAATCCGCTTTGCGATTTCGATCTTTTGTCGGATTGCATCGGGGCTTTCCGGCCGGATCGTGTGGGCGTTCAAAAGGCTGTCCAGCCCGAGAAGCAGCAGCTCTCTCGATTTGGCCGAGATGTATTCGCGCAGCAGGCTCGGATGGATGTTTGGAGAAATCACCGAACCCGCTACGCGTGCCATTTCCGGCGAGAGAGGGCTCTGAAACCATGTGAATTTGGGATCGTCTTCAATCGACAGATGGATATTTCGAACCACCTCCGGCAATGCATCGCTTACCGCCGGTGGCGGATCGTCGCCGTCGAAGCCGATAGTAACCCCGGTATCCCAACCGCCGCGGCTCCATAGGTTGACCTTGGAAACGCCGCTCGGATGGTAGTAGGCGACGAAGCAGGGAACGTTCAGCGTATGCCGTGTCAGGCCTGGAATCTCGACGACCCGGCTTCCGCTCAAATGAAACAGGAAAACGAGGCGCCCGACGCCGGGCTCGGTTTCCTGAAAATCATTTACCACCTTTAGTTGCTTCGTCGTCAGCAGGCAGTTGTCTTCCGTGGCGTAGCCGTCTTCGTAGCCTTCGCCGACGTCGCTCGGCACACAGAACCTGACGGCGCATTCCAAACCGCTCGGATGGTTCGGGGCGCGGGCGAACGACCGGTCGAAACTAAAACGTTCAAGCGCTTCCATTTTCCGTACACCAATATCCCGTCTGGGCCCCAATATGCGGCTTGCCGTCGGTAAGCCGCGTGAAAGTCTTGCAGTGGGGCTTTGCAAAAGCAAGGCGCCGTCCGGGCTCGAAATCGTACCGACCCGGCCACTCTGGCCGTTCGGCCTCGAGTCGGGCCTCAAAGTCGGCCGATCGAGGCGCTTAAGCTGTTGATACCGTTGAATTTCCAGATCCCAACCGCACAATCCCCGGCTCCCGGAGGCATACAATTCAGGAAAGGCGCATAACTTCGCCTGCTTTTGACTGCATTGGATAAAGTAGAGACTTTCATCTGATGGGAGGCGGCGGTCGAAGGCCGGCTGCGGGGCCTGTTCGGGCCGTGCGGCGAACCGAGCCTATGAGTAGCCGATCGTCGGGACAAGGCGAGTGAATGAAAGAGGACGCAAGGAAGAAGCCTTTTGTCAGCCTGCGGGGTGTCCACAAACGCTTTGGCGACCTGTTGGTTCTGCGGGGCGTCGACCTCCAGGTGGCGCAGGGAGAGGTCGTGGTGCTGATCGGCCGAAGCGGCTCCGGCAAGAGCACGCTGTTGAACTGCGTCGCACTGCTGGAGCAGATCGAGGCCGGAACGATTGAAGTGGACGGTGCGGTCGTCGGCGCCGGCCCGGCGGACGAGACGGCGCTGGCGCCCAAGACTCGCCGTCGCGAGGTCGCGGCCGAAATCGGCATGGTCTTCCAGAGTTTCAATCTCTTTCCCCATTTGACGGTTCTGCAGAACATCACGCTCGCGCCGCGCAGGGTACGGGGTGTCTCCTCGCGAAACGCGGAGATCTTGGCACTGGAGCTGTTGGATCGGGTCGGTTTGCGCGAAAAGGCGAACGAATACCCCGTGAAGCTCTCCGGCGGTCAGCAGCAGCGGGTCGCCATCGCCCGGGCCTTGGCCATGAATCCCAAAGTCATGTTGTTCGACGAGGTAACGTCCGCGCTGGATCCCGAGCTTGTGGGCGAGGTCCTCAAAGTCATGCGCCAACTCGCGGAAGAAGGCATGACGATGCTGGTGGTCACGCACGAAATGCGGTTCGCGCGGGAGGTCGCCGACCGGGTCATCTTCATGGACCAGGGCGTGATCGTCGAAGACAGCGCGCCGAGCCGGATCTTCACCAATCCGTCGACCGATGAAGCCGCGCGCTTCCTCCGCGTGTTGATGGATGCCGAGGCGGTCGAGTAATGGACGGCTTTCTGAAGATCGCGCCGGACATTCCCCATATTGCCGCGGGGGCGTGGATCACGCTCACCTTGACCGCGGTCGCGATGACGATCGGCATTGTGTCGGGATTGGTTTTGGTCTTCGTCAGGTCGTCCAGGATTCCGATCCTGAGTCAGGCGGCGGTGGGCTGGATCGAATTTTTCCTGCTGACACCGCCGTTGATCCACATCATCTGGGCCTACTACGTGCTGCCAATCGTCACCGGCTGGCGGCTGGATGCCATTACGGTCTGCGCCATTGCCCTGTCGGCAAGCGTCGGCGCCCATATGGCGGAGGTCTTTCGGGCCGGCCTGCAGTCCATTCCGAAAACGCAGCATCGGGCGGCCGAGGTTCTTGGCCTGTCGGTCATCGACAAGTACCGGTTCATCATCCTGCCGCAAACGCTGCGCGTGATCCTGGCCCCGTCCACCAACGTGCTGGTATCGCTGCTCAAGGATACCAGCCTGGCGGCGGTGATCGGCCTCGGCGAGATCCTGCATCGGGCAGAGGTCGCCGCGTCGTCGAATTTCCTCTTTCTCGAGATCCTGACGTTCGTGGCGGTGCTCTACGCCGCTTTGAATTATCCGCTCATCGTTCTTGCCCGGAAGCTGGAGGAACGGTCCCGGCAAGGGTTCGTGAGCGTTTAGGCCATTGGTCGACGTAACCAGAAAAGGAGACGAACAATGACAGGTAAATTGGGGAGGTTGAACAGGATCGCCGCGGCGGGCGTCGTGGCGCTCGGCGCCATGTCGGTCGCCGGCATTGGCCAGGTCGCAGCGCAGGAGGCGCTGGCCGCCATCAAGGAACGCGGCGCGATCCGCATGGTGGGCGTCTCGTTCCCGCCCTACATCGTCGCCGCCGCCGACGGCACCTATTCCGGCATCGACTACGACATCGTCAAGGGCTATGCCGACAGCATCGGTGTCAAGATCGAGATGATCCCCGGCACCTGGGGCAACGCCATCGCGGGCATTCAGTCCGGCAAATGGGACGTGGCGCCGGTTTTCTGCTGGAAGGCGAAACGTACCGAAGTCGTGACGTTCCTTGAATCGCACTACCAGGGCGGCGGCGTCGCAGCGGTGCTGGCCGAAGAGGGGCCGTTCACCCTCGAGGAACTGAACAGCCCGGACGTGACCTTCGTTTTTCCGGCCGGCACGTGGAAGGAAACTCACGTCGCGAAATACTATCCGAAAGCGCAGACCAAAAAGATCACCAGCGGCTCGACCGCGCAGGTGACGCTTGAGATTTTGAGCGGTCGCGGCACCGCCACCGTTCTCGACGCGCCGATCGACATAACCAAGGTTGAGTCTGCGTATCCCGGCAAGTTCGCGTTCCTGCCGTCGAAGTCGGAACGCCTCAAAGACACGACCTGCGTTGGTTCTTTGATCGTGAAACGCGACGCCTACCATCTGGCCGCCGGGTTCAACAACTACATCAAGAAGCTGAAAACGGAGGGCGGCGTCGACGCGCTCTATGACATTCACATCAAACCCGTGCTCGACGGAAAGATCTGACCGGGGAACGCCGGACCATGAGCTTCGACTTCAGCGCGGCGTTCGTCTATTGGCCCGAACTGCTCAATGGCGCGATCAATTCCATTCGGATTGTCGCGTTGGCCGTGGTTATTGGGTTTGTGCTGGGCATGCTGCTGGCGATCGCGCATCGGTCCGGCAACCGTCTGATACGCGGAGTCGTCCACGTCTATGTTGAGATCTTCCGGACGACCCCGGCATTGTTGCAGCTCATGTACGTCTATTTGGTGCTGCCGGCGGTGGCGGGGATCAACCTCGGCCCGATCACGGCGGCATGGATCACGCTCGGCCTGAACACGGCCGCATTCTTCAGCGAAATTCTCAAGGCCGGCTTTCAGAGTGTCGAGCGCACGCAGTACAACGCCGCCTTCGTCTTGCGCCTGAACAAGGTCGATACGTTCAGGTTCGTCGTCTTCCCGCAGTTGATCCGCAACATATTCCCGCCGACGGTGGCCCTCTTCATCACGGTCATCAAGTATTCGTCGCTGGCGGCCGGCATCGGCGCCCTCGAACTGACCCGCGTCGCCCAGCTTATCGCGGTTCAGAGTTTTCGGTTGGTCGAGATCTTGACCGTGGTGGCGATCATCTACTTCGTCATCGCCTATCCGCTGGCGATCCTGGCCCGGGCTTACGAAGCGCGGCTCAGGCGCGGCATGTACTGACATCGGTCTTCGCGGACGGAGGCAGGGAAGATCCTGCGGCTCGATAACTGACCGAACCGGCACGGGCGGGGTTTATATGGCGATTTAGTCTGGTTCGGTCAGATGGCGGCCCAGTTGAAAAGGCGTCTCAGCCTGTCAAAAAAATTCATCGGATCGTAGCAAACTCGCACGTTCCGCGGCCCGGCGCAAGCCTGACCTACACCGATTCCTCCAAGCTCTACGGCCGCAGCATGGTCGAGCCCAGGGCGGGGCGCATGGTGTTGTTTCCGTCGTGGCTGCAGCATTTCGTCCATCCCAGCCCTGCCGGCAGGGACCGTCTGTCGATCGCTTTCAACATCACGCTGCGGGAAGGCTGATATGGATCCGGTAACACCGTTGTTCCCGACGCCCTTTATGCACATCAAGCGTCTGGTCGATAGGGAGATGCTGGTCGACATGGCCAAGGAACTGGAGAATCAGACCTGGTTCCGGAACGTGCACACGGACCTCCTCACCCATACGGAGATCGTCAATCCGGCGTCGAACAAGATGTTTCTCAAACTCCGCAAGCTGGTGATGCCGAAGGTGGTGGATTTCGGCAGCGTCATGTTCGGCGAACGACTGAAATGGTCGGTGAAGGAGGTGTGGGTAAACGTGTTGCACCATGGCGGCCACCAGGCCACGCACTCCCATGCCAACAGTTTCGTTTCCGGTGTGATCTACCTAACCCAGTCGCATCAGTCCTCGAACATCGTTTTCCACCGCAACGGCGGCGGCGGGATCGATTTCGTGTTCGCCAACTCGCACGAGAATATGGAAATCAATCCCTACAACGCTGCCAAATGGCAGAGCGACGACATCGATGCGGGCGACTTGGTGCTGTTCCCAAGCTATCTGCTGCACGGGGTGCCGACCAACGAAGGCGACAAACGGGTATCGATTGCGTTCAACGCGATACCGGACCAGATCAACAGCTGGGGTTACAAGATCAAGTTTTCGAAATAGCCGGTGCTCCCGCGCCGGCCCGTATTTGCCTATTGATTGGTGTTCCTCGAACCCATCAGCCGTTTGTAGAGGTTCCCGCTCGCCGTGTGCAGCGGTGCCGCCGGAACGCCGGCCTGTTGGACGGCTTCTCCCTGCAGGATGAGAATCTCCTCCCACGAGGCGTCGCCGTCGCGATTGATATCCGCCGCGTCGATCATTTCGGCCAGGTGGTCCATGTAGTCGCTCAGGCTGACCGAGCCGTTTCCGTCCGCGTCCATGTGATCGAAGTAGGCGTTGCGCAGGGGTGTCCAGTGTTTGTGAATTGCGCCGACATACTCCGCCCGGGAAATATCGGCCGAACGATCGCGGTCGATTCTGCGAAACAGCACACTGCCATGTTCGATCACTTCGCCGGCATCGATAAAGCCTTGGTTCACGCAGTCCATCACGTAGAAAATGCTTGCCAGTCCGACGGGCGTCGCCACGGGCGGAATGTCAGTCTTCGCTTGCTTGCCCATGGCGGGCGCGGCGGCGAAGGCGAGAAACAGGGTGGATACCAGAGCGGAGCGGATCATCTAAACAGGCCCTTCCAGTTACAAACCTCCTTTGTTTCTATCGGAGACAGATGACACATTGGCGTCGTTCGAGGCCGAAAGGCGCTGAATTCGTCGGCGGTCTTCCTCGTCCGCGGCAAAATCATCAAACTGACATGCGACTGCAACAGAGTGCGGCGCGCAAAGGCTGCTGCGTAACGAGTACCCAAAAGAATCGGACGTCATGACCGACTATGCAGTATTGATTATCGCGCCGTTCATCGGCAGCTTTCTCGGCACGGTCATCCTGAGATTGCCTCATGGCCAATCCGTCGTTTCCGGCCGGTCGGTCTGCGATTCCTGTCGGGCGACCCTCCGATGGTTCGAGCTCATCCCGCTTTTGAGCTGGGCCGCGCAACGGGGCCGCTGCCGCCGCTGCGGCGCGCGTCTCGGCCTGTTTTACCCGGTGATCGAGTTGGGCGCACTCGCCGTCGCCGTTTGGGCCGTGGCAGTGACCGGCGGCTGGCTTACCGTCGTCAGCGTTTTGCTCGGCTGGTGGCTGTTGGCGCTGGCGGTTATCGACTGGCGCCACTTCCTGTTGCCGGACCTGCTCACGCTGCCCTTGATCCCGTTGGGTTTGGCGGCCGTTTACGCCTTCGGCCATCAGTCGTTGCCCGACGCCGGTCTCGGCGCGGTTTTGGGGCTCGCCGTGTTCTGGGCGATCGCCGCGGTTTACCGAAAGCTCAGGGGGCGAGAGGGTTTGGGATTTGGCGACGCCAAGCTGGCGGCAGGCGCGGGCGCCTGGCTCGGTTGGTTCGGCCTGCCGTCGATGGTGTTGATCGCTTCCCTCACGGCCCTGGCCTGGGCTGTTTCCGCAAATCGTCGCCAGGGAACGCTGGACTGGCAGGCCAAGGTCCCCTTTGGCAGTTTCCTGTGCCTGGGCTTCTGGATCACCTGGCTGCACGGGCCCCTTGGATTTGCGATCCGATAGGGCGTCGCTTCAAAGCGTCAGTCCGCAGGACTCGAAGGCGGCTTTGGTGCGTGCCTTCTCTTCGGCGGTCAGTTGCAGCATGGGCGGGCGCACCGGCCCGCCGGCCTGGCCGAGCAACTCCTGCCAGTATTTTTGATGCGCCTGCGGTTTACCGCCTGGGCGCATTTCGCGTAACGCTTTGCGTACCGGATCCAGGCTGTCGCGGACGGCGCGCGCCTTCTCGATCTCCCCGGCGAAAGCGAGTTCGGTGTATTCGTTCATCCTGCGGTCGTTCCGCGTCTGCAGCAGGTAGGGCGGCGAGGAGCAGAGGTAGAGCCGCCAGCCGAGCTCGACGATATTGTCGAACCATTCTTCCTCAGACGCCGTGCTGACCAGCAGCTTGTCGCCGGCAAGCCGGCTCAACTCGGCGTACATCTCTCGCGGCACGCTATACTTGATCGCCACGATGTTCGGCAGTTCGGCGACCCGGGCGCAGAGTTCCGGGCTCATCAGATAGCCGCTGTCCGGGTGGCTCCACATCGCGATACCGATATCGACCTGCTCGCAGACCGTCCGATAGTACTCGAACACGGTGTCGTCCCGGTCGGTCACGAAATGCAGGATTGGCGCGTGCACCACGATATAGTCGGCGCCGATGGCCTCCGCGTGTTTCGCCAGGTCGATCACGGTGTCGAAGTTCTGGTCGGAGCAGGACATGATCGTACCGGCCCGGCCTTCGGTCTCTTCAACGGCGATTTCGAAATTGCGCTTACGCTCCTCCACCGACATCGAGAAGAACTCGCCCTGCTTGCCGGCGATAAACAGGCCGGCGATGCCTAAATCGTCCGTCCAGTGCCGGATGTTGCGGCGCAGCCCTTCCTCGTCGATGGAGAAATCCTCGCGCATCGGGTTCAGTGCCGCGGCCCAGATGCCGCGCATGTTCTCGCGGGCGTAATCCTTCGCGTCCAGTCGGCTGTATTTCATCGTCGCTTACCTCGTCGTGGCCGCCGCGATTGCGCGCCAAACGCTTTCGCTTGTCAACGGCATGTCCAGGCGCCGGACGCCCAGGGGGTGAAGGGCGTCCAGCGCGGCGTTCAGGACCGCGGTGGGCGCGCCGATCGTGCCGGCCTCGCCGACACCCTTGGCGCCCAGCAGGTTGAAAGGGGAGGGCGTCGACAGGCTGCTCATAACGATGGGCGGCATATCGGCGGCGCGCGGCAGCGCGTAGTCGGTCAGCGATCCGGTCAGCAACTGCCCGTCGTCGTCGTAGACGATCCGTTCCATCAGGGCCTCGCCCAGCCCCTGGGCCACGCCGCCCATGATCTGCCCTTCCACAAGCATCGGATTGACAAGCTGGCCGGCATCGTCGACGCAGAACAACTTGTCGACGGTGGTCACGCCGGTCTCCCGGTCGATGGTGACGCAGGCCAGATAGCAGCCGTATCCCCAAGCCTCGCCGTCGTTCTCGTAGATCACGTCGGCTTCGACCGTCTCGTTGATGCCTCCCAACCGGTCGGCCCGTTCCCGAACCCGCTCCGCCGCCTGGCGCAAGGCGCTGCCGCCGATCGCGGTGCTGCGGCTGGCCAATGCGCCAATCCCCGCCGGCGCGGTGTCGGTATCGCCGTGTTCTATGCGGACGGTTTCGGGCGGCACGTCGAACACCTCGGCGACGATCTGCGCGAAGGCGGTTTCCCGCCCATGCCCCTGGCTGCTGCCGCCGGTCGCGGCGGTAATCCCGCCGTCGGGATCCAGGCGAACCCGTGCGCTTTCCCAGCCCCGGCCGCTCGGCTCCACGTAGAAGGCCAAGCCCATGCCGGCCAGTTCTCCCTTTCTGCGTCTCCGGTCGCGTGCCGCCAGCAGGGCGTCGTAATCGGCCAATTCGCGCAACCGTTCCAAAGCCGCCGGATAATCGCCGGAATCGAGAACGATGCCGGTCGGACCGGTATGGGGCAGGCGGTCGCCCGGCAGCAGGTTTCGCCTGCGGATCTCCACCGGATCGATATCGGTTATCCGTGCCGCCTCTTCGACCAGTCGTTCCATCAGCGCGGCGGCCTCGGGCCGGCCCGCGCCGCGATAGATGCCGACCGGCGCGCTGTTGGTCACCACACCCTTGGTCGAGATATCGACGGCGTCGATCATGTAGGGCCCGGGCAGGATGCGCGCCGCGTTCCAGGCCGGGATGGCGGCGCTGGTGGGCAGCCAATGGCCAAGCGGGCAGGTGATGTCCGCTTTCAGGCCAAGGAACCTGCCGTCGCGTGTCAAGGCAAGTTGCCCGGCGCTGGCCGTACCGCGCCCGTGCGTCGCCGTGAGCAGGTCTTCGCCCCGCGTCGCCGTCCACCGAACCGGTCGGCGCAACGTCAGGGCGGCCCAGGCGACGAACACTTCCTCGGGGTACAACGACGCCTTCATCCCGAACGCGCCGCCGACATCCGGCGCGACGACGCGGATGCGGGCCTCGTCCACGCCCAGTATGCCGGCCAGTTCGCCGCGGGCCCTGTGCGGCGTCTGGGTCGACAGCCAGACCGTCAGCTTTCCGTTATCCGGCTCGACGTCGGCCGCGACCGTCCGGGGCTCAAGGGAGGATGGCGCCAACCGGGGGTGATTCAATTTGATTTGTGCAATGAAATCAGCCTGTTCAAAGGCTGTCTTCACATCGTCTGACAGCCAGGTTTGTGCCAGGGCGACGTTGGAGGTCTGGCCGGGGAGTAGCGGATCGCAGGCGATGCTCCGGTCGGTATGCGGCGCGGCGTCTTCGGGCGCCACGTCGATCGCGACAGCGTCGGCCGCGTCGGCGCCGGCCATCGGGGACGTCGCCACGATTGCCGCGACCGGTTCGCCCACCGCCATGATCCGCTCACCGGCCAGGATCGGGTAAGGCGTCGGATTGACCGTTTCCAACACCGGATTGACGGTCAGGCTGCCCAGATGGCCGACATCGGCGCCGGTGAAGACGCCGACGACGCCCGGTATCGCCACGGCTGCCGACACGTCGCACTGCACGATCCGCCCGCATGCATGCGGGCTGCGTACGAACGAGACATGCAGCGCACTGGCGAGCCTTACGTCATCGACATAGCGGCCGCGCCCCGTGATCAGGCTATCGTCTTCCCGCCGCGGCAGGGAGCGCCCGATATAGCGGCCGGTCCGTCCATGGCGGTCCGCGTCGTCCGTTGTCATATCAGCGGTATCCGCCAATCCTCGTCCCCAAAGAAGCAGACACTACCCCGACATCCGATGGAATTCGACCGCAAGGAACGGGACGATTTGGCCGGCACAATCGGTCATAATCCTCCGATGGCGAAATCAGTGACCGGGCGTATCGATAGGTTGGATTGGGACCGGATCGGCGCCGAGCTTGACGGCAATGGTTATTCCCTCACCGGCTCGCTGCTGACGGCCGCCGAATGCGACCGGCTTCGGGCGCTCTATCCGGACGATGCGCTGTTTCGCTCGCACGTCCATATGGCCCGGCACGGATTCGGACAGGGCGAATACAAATATTTCCGCTATCCGCTGCCGGAGCCGATTCCGGCGATCCGCGCCGCCGTCTACCGGCGGATCGCGCCGGTTGCCAACGGTTGGCAGCAGAAACTCGGCGTCTACGGCCGTTTCCCGGCGGACCTCGACGCCATGCTGGCGCGCTGCCACGCGGCCGGTCAGTCCCGGCCGACGCCGCTGCTGTTGCGCTACGGGCCCGGCGACTACAATTGCCTGCATCAGGATCTCTATGGCGAGGAGCTGTTTCCCATCCAACTGGCCATCCTGCTCAGTCAGCCCGGCGAGGAGTTCGAGGGCGGCGAGTTCGTGCTCACCGAACAACGGCCGCGCATGCAGTCGAAAGCCCAGGTCGTGCCGTTGGCCAAGGGGCATGGCGTGCTGTTCGCCGTCAATCAGCGGCCAAAACAGGGAACCCGCGGCGTCTACCGGGTCAAGATGCGTCACGGCGTCAGCGCCGTGCGCAGCGGCGCCCGCCTCACCGCCGGGGTGATTTTCCATGACGCGGCTTGATCCACTGCCGCTTTTCCCGGACAGCGACAGGGCGGCGGTTCGCCACCTTGCCGCCGGCGTCGCGCTGATGCCGGGTTTCGTCGACGCGGCGGATCTGATGCCCGCGGTCGAGGCCATCGCCGAAATATCGCCGTTCCGCCACATGATCACACCCGGCGGCTACCGCATGTCCGTCGCCATGACCAACTGCGGCCAGGCCGGCTGGATCACGGAGCGGACGGGCTATCGCTACGACCCGGTGGATCCGTTGACCGAACGTCCTTGGCCGCCGATGCCGGAGTCCTGGTCCCGGCTCGCCGGCCGGGCGGCCGCGCTGGCGGGTTTCCCGGACTTTCAGCCCGATGTTTGCCTGATAAACCGCTATGCGCCGAGTGCGCGGCTCAGTCTTCACCGGGACGAGGACGAGCGGGATTTCGATCAGCCGATCGTGTCGTTCTCGATTGGCCTGCCGGCGGTTTTCCTGCTCGGCGGGGAAAAGCGGTCCGTCAAACCGCGCCGGATAGAGCTGCAGGACGGCGATGCCCTGGTGTTCGGCGGCCCGGCCCGGCTGTTCTATCACGGGGTTGGGCCGCTGAAGGCCGGCGCCCATCCGATTGTCGGCGAATGCCGCATCAACCTGACCTTCCGCCGCGCCCTCTAACTGGCGGCCGACCGCTGAAACAATTGAAACAAAAATCCTCCCGCCGCGATATCGCCTAGAAACATTGTCTCTCGATTCTTGACCAAGTGATCAGGCGTTGAAATCGGTCTTGACAGGTGTCGCATGGCGCGTGTCACCTACGGTCTGACGGAATAGCGGGATTGCCGTAATTACCGCGGCGCCCGCCGGCCGGCCTTTCAATTCGCGTAAGCCGACGCCTACCGCAACGGCGGCCTCCGGCCGCCATGTCATTTCTGACGGGAGGCAATTTTTTGTGTCGGCAAAGAGGCGGCCACCGAACAACGGAACCTGAAGGTGTTGTCATGTTGGCAAGCCAACCGAAGACCGGTCAGTCTGCGCCGGTACCCGCCGACGTTCGGGCGGAACTGTGCGATTTCGCCCTGTCGCAGTCGGTGACGGTTTTCTATGTCGCTGAGCTGGATGGCGAGAACGGAACGACCTATGTCAGCCCCAACGTCCTGGCGGTCACCGGTCATCCATCGTCGGCCTTCGTCGGCGATCCGGATTATCGCCGGAACAACATTTATCCCGACGACCTGCCCGACTATCTGGCGGTCGTACGCGCCCTTCGGCCTAACGTGCGAACCACCCACGAATACCGCTTCAAGGTCGGCGACGGCAGCTATCATTGGTTCCGCGACGATCTGGTGCTGAAACCGGGCCGGGACGGCGGTACGGACCGTCTCGTCGGCTGCATGACCGACGTTACCGACCGGAAGTGCGCCGAAGATTCCCTGCGTGACATGCAGACGCTGGCCAACACCATCACCGAAGCCTCGCTTGACGCCATCGTCGTCGTTGACGAGGAGGATTCGATCATCGAGTTCAACCCGGTTGCCGAGCGGACGTTTGGCTATAGCCGGGCGGCGGCAATCGGGAGACCCATGAGCCAGTTGATCATCCCGGAAAAGAACCGGGAAGAGCATCTGCGCCACATGAAGCGCTTTCGAAAGACCGGCGAATTTCCTGTTTCCAACACCTTGATAGAAACCGAAGGGATGCGGGCCGACGGCACCATCTTCCCGGTAGAGGTCTACCTGAAGAGCGTGAAGTTGAGCGGGCGTAGTGCCTTCGTGATGGAACTTTGGGACATCACGGAACGTCTCGATGCACGCCGCGAGCAGCAGCGTCTGTCGCAGATGCTGGACGATGCGATCGAATGCATTCCCAACGGGATCGGTATCTACGATGCCGATGAACGGCTCCTTCGCTGCAACCAGGCATACGCGTCGTTCTTCGAGGAAACGGCGGCGTCGATGGTCGGTTCGCACGCCGCCGACAATCATCGCATTGCCCTGAAGAAGATCGTCTCTTGGGACGGCGAGCCCGTCGACCGGCGTGAAGCTGCGGTGCAGAAGTCGCTCGGTCGCATGCGCACGGCGGATGGCCGGCCGATCGAACAGCAACTGAAGAACGGTCGATGGGTGCAGATAACCAGCCACCGCACCGGCGACGGCGGCCGTGTCTATGTCCGTACCGACATCACCAGCGTTAAGCAGGCCGAGGAACAACTGCGCGAAAGCGAACAGCGGTTTCGCTTTATCGTTGAAAAATGCCCGACGCCTCTGGCGCTGGTCGATGTGGAAGAAGGCACGGTCGTCTACGAGAGCCCGGCAGCGGCGGCTCTCTTCGGTCGCGACTGGCCGGCCGAGCGCCAGATGCAGACCACCGAGACTTACGTCAATCTGGCGGACCGCCAGGTGCTGCTCGAAAAGCTGCGCCGGGACGGCCGCCTGGATGGCCACGAAGTTGAGTTGAAGAGGATCGACGGGAGCCGCTTCTGGGTCGCGTTCTACGCGCGGGCATTCGAACGAGACGGCCATATGACGCAGATCGTCAGCCTCGTCGACCTGACGGAAATTCGGCACAAGGAAGAGGCGCTCAAGCAGGCGCACGAGGTGCTTGAGGATGCGATCGAGTCGCTGGCGGAAGGCTTCGCCCTTTACGATGCGGACGATTGCTTGGTGACCTGCAACCAACGTTATCGCGAGTTCAATGAATTGAGCGCCGACACGCTGGAACCTGGCGTGAAATGGTGGGAATTCATTCGCGCCGGGGCCGAGCGCGGCCAATATGTCGATGCGGTCGGCCGGGTCGACGAATGGATCGCGGACCGCGCCGCGCGCCGGCACGAGCAGGAAAGCGATCTCGAGTTCCAGCAATCGGACGGTCGGTGGTACCGCCTGTCCAATCAGCGGACGCGGCAGGGCGGTATGGTGGTGACGCGCACCGACATAACGCTCAACAAGGCGATGGAAACGGCGCTTCGCAATAGCGAGGCGCTGACCCGCAAGGTTGTCGAGGCAAGTCCGCTGCCGGTCGGCATGACGCGGTTCAGCGATGGGCTGATTATCTATGCGAGCGGGTCGTTCACCGAATTGCTCGGTCTTGACGGGTCGGAGGGTCCGGCCCGCTTCGTGAAGGACTACTACGTCAACCCGGCCGACCGGACCCGCTACATCAAGAAAATGCGCGAACAGGGGCTCGTCGACAACTACGTCGTTCAGTTGAGGCGGCATGACGGTGAAACGTTCTGGGCCGCTCTTTCAGGCCGTCTGATTACCTACCAGGGCGAAGAGGTGATCGTCTCCAGCACGATCGACCTGACCGAACGCCGGGCCGTGGAACAGGAACTCGCCCGGCAGAAGGAAGCCCTGCGTGTCAGCGAACAGCGGTTCCGCAGCTTGCTCGACGCCTATCCCATTCCCGTCGGCATGCATCGCGTGCGGGACGGCATGGTGATTTACGAGAACCCGGCGGGTGTCGCCCTGTTCGGCCGCCGCGCGGTTCTGGGCGGCGTCGCCCAGGCGCGCGGCAGCTTCGTCAATCCGGAAGACCGGGAAAATTACGTGGCCCGTCTGCGCAAATACGGCGCCATCGCCAATCAGGAAATGCATCTCAGAAAGTACGACGGCACCGCGTTCTGGGGCCTGTTGTCTGCCCGCATGATCGAATATGACGGCGAAGACGTGATCGTCTCCAGCGTGTTCGACCTAAGCGAACGCAAGGCGGTCGAGGAGCAGATGAGCCGTCAGCGCGACGCGCTGTATCAGACCGAGAAGCTCAGTGCGCTCGGCTCCTTGCTCGCCGGCGTGGCGCACGAGTTGAACAATCCCCTGTCGGTGGTGGTCGGCCAGGCATTACTGCTCAAAGAGACGGCGGAAGACCTGAAGATCGCAAAACGCGCTGCCAAGATCGGCCAGGCGGCCGACCGGTGCTCGCGCATCGTCCGGACCTTCCTCGCCATGGCGCGCCAACAGCCCACCGAACGCACCGCGGTCGACCTCAACGACATCGTCGAATCCACCTTGGAGGTGACGGAATACTCGCTGCGAACGGCGGGCATCGAGACCAAACTGGTGTTGGCGGACAACCTGCCTGCGGTTTGGGCCGACGCTGATCAGCTCAATCAGGTCGTCACCAATCTGATCGTCAACGCGCAACAGGCGATGGCCGGTGGTACGGGCGGCGACAGGTGCCTGACAATCTCGACGTTCAGCGATCTCGACCGGAAATCGGTGCTGCTTTCGGTCCAGGATACCGGGCCTGGCATTCCGGCGGAGATCCGATCGCGCATTTTCGAACCCTTTTTCACCACCAAGGAAGTTGGTGCCGGCACCGGTATCGGTCTCGCTGTCTGCCATCGCATCGTCGAAGGCCTGCAGGGCAAGATTTCGGTGAAAAGCCAGCCGGGCATGGGAGCGATGTTTGAGATTTCGCTGCCGGTCGCCTATGCGCCGGAGACGGCGGAGGATCAGCCCAGCCTGCGGCAACGCGGTTCCCAGACCGGCAAGATACTGGTGATCGACGACGAACTCGAGGTCTCCAGGATGATTGCCGATATCCTGCGCACCGACGGCCATGAAGTCAGGACGGCGTCATCCGGCACCGACGCCCTCAACCTCCTGGCCCGGTACGAGTTCGATGTCATCCTGAGCGATTTGCGAATGCCCAATATGGATGGCCCGTTGCTGTACGAAAAACTGAGGTCGCTTAGTCCGCGGTTGTTGAACATCGTCGCTTTCATAACCGGCGACACGTTCAGCCCGACGGTCAGTGACTTCCTGGTCGAGTCGGGCCGCCCCTACGTGCAGAAGCCGTTCCTGCCTGAGGAAGTCCGGGAGCTGGTGGCCAAGGTGCTGGCCGGCGGCCGCGGAACGGTCCGCGCCCGATAACGCCGGGACGGGCCGGTACAATGACAGAGAGGTTTGTCGATGAATAAAGAAACGCACATCGTGGTCGTGGACGACGAGCCCGAGATCAGGGAAATGATCCGCGAGTATCTGGAGCTCCGGGGCTTTGCCGTCAGCGAAGCGGAGGGCGGGGAGGCGCTGCGCAGGATCGTCGGCGAACGGGCTGTCGACCTCGTGTTGCTCGACATCAACATGCCCGGCGAGGACGGGTTATCGCTCGCCCGCTACCTACGGGAAAGCACCAGCGTCGGCATCATGATGCTGACGGCGGCCGGGGAAGTCGTCGACCGTGTGATCGGGCTGGAGATCGGCGCGGACGACTATCTGGCGAAGCCGGTCGATTTGCGGGAGTTGTTGGCAAGGGTCAAAGCGGTGCTGCGCCGGCTGGGTATTCAGGAACAGATGGTCGCCGATGCGACGGCGCAGGCGATGAACGAGATACAGTTCGGCACCTGCCGCCTCGATCTCGACGCCCACAAGTTGTTCGATGCCGCCGGCGTCGAAGTGCCGCTCACCAGTATGGAGTTCGATCTGCTGAAGGCGTTCGCCGAACATCCCAATCGGGTTCTCAGCCGGCATCAGCTGCTCGACATGGCCCACAATCGGGGCTGGGAGCCTTTCGACCGCAGCATCGACATCCGGATCGCGCGCATTCGCCGCAAGGTCGAGGCCGATGCGAGTAAGCCCCAGGTAATCAAAACCATTCGCGGTGCCGGCTACATGTATGCGCCCAGAGCAATATCCGAGCGGGCCGAACCGACAAGGATCGACCCGCTTGGATGATGCTTCTAGCAAAGATGGATCATGGCGCTCCTGGCGCTGAAACGCTTGCGACGATTCTGAAATAACTGAAACCAAAAAGCGTGCGCGCGAAATCGTTCTGAAATCTGCGGTCCCTATCTAAGTGACTGAAGTTTAGAATGAAATTTCGGAATCAGGCGCGCTTTGGACTGTGTCGACGCCCAACCTCGTCCTCGGTGACCTGATAGTTGTGAAGCCCGTCGCGTAAAAGCGGCGGGCTTCCGCTTTTCCGGAGATTGTCTGTTTGGCGTTCTCCGTACAATTGAAACGATAAAGGTTAATCTGGGAAATTGTCCTGAAATGTCCGAACCGCATCTACCCGCTGCAAGCGGACCGGGCCAAGGGTTTGGGCCGGCCGATGTAAGCAAATTGGCATGGAGCAGAATAATGCCTGGTTCGGAAAGATCGATGCGGCGGCGTTCGGTGGGGCGCATGGGTGCCGCGATAGGGGCCGGCCTCGTCGCCCTGGCGGTCGCGTCGCCGGCGCAGGCCGAGGTGTCGGCTGAAACCGCGTACGTTTTCAATACTTTCTCATTTCTCGTTCACGGCTTCCTGGTGCTCTGGATGGCGGCCGGCTTCGCCATGCTGGAGGCGGGTCTGGTCCGGACGAAAAGCGTGACGACCATCCTGCTTAAGAACATCGCGTTGTTTTCGATTGCCGGCATCGCCTACTACCTGATCGGCTACAACCTGATGTATGCCGGCGTGGACGGCGGGCTGATCGGCACGTTCGGCGTCTGGCAGGCCGACGATTCTGCGGCGTTGAGCGGCGATTTCAGCGCCGGTTACGCGGCGGCCTCGGACTGGTTCTTCCAGATGGTGTTTGTCGCCACCGCGGCCTCGATCGTGTCCGGCGCGCTGGCCGAACGGATCAAGCTGTGGCCGTTCCTGGCCTTCATCCTGGTGCTCACGGCCTTGATCTATCCGATTCTCGGCGCGTGGACCTGGGGCGGCGGCTGGCTGTCGGAGAAGGGTTTCACCGATTTCGCCGGGTCCACCATCGTACACTCCGTCGGCGGTTGGGCGGCCCTGACCGGTGCGATCGTTCTTGGCGCACGGCGTGACCGTTACGACTCGGATGGCAGGGTGCAGCCGATGCCCGGCTCCTCGTTGCCGCTGGCGACGCTCGGCACGTTCATCCTGTGGCTCGGCTGGCTTGGCTTCAATGGCGGCTCGCAGCTGGCGCTGGGCTCGGCGGCGGACGCGATCGCGATCTCCAACGTTTACGTCAACACCACCATCGCCTCTGCGGGCGGTGTGATCGCGGCCATGCTTCTGTGTCAGTTGGTCAACCGCAAGGTCGACCTGACGATGGCGCTGAACGGGGCGCTGGCCGGCTTGGTCAGCATCACCGCCGGGCCGGATACGCCGACGGTCGGTGTGGCCTGCATGATCGGCGCAGTCGGCGGCGGACTGGTGGTCGCCCTGACCCCGCTGCTGGACCGGTTCAAGATCGACGATGTCGTCGGCGCGATCCCGGTTCACCTTGGCGCCGGCGTCTGGGGCACCCTGGCCGTGCCGCTGACCAATGCCGACGCCAGCTTCCTGGTGCAGTTGACCGGTATTGCGGCCATCGGCGGGTTCGTCGCCGTGCTCAGTGGCGTCATCTGGCTTGCCCTGCGCGCCACAGTCGGCCTCAGGCTCACCGAAGTCGGCGAAGCGCTCGGCGTCGATGAAGTAGAAACCGGCATGCGTGCCTATCCCGAGTTCGGCCAGACCGCGCCCAATCGTTAGCATTTGTGTGGTTTGCCGAAAGGACGCCCTCCTCGCTGGCACGGGGAGGGCGTTTCTTTTTCATCCTTGAGCCTACCTGGCTGTCGAAACAACTGAAACCCGACAAGTCGTTTTTCGACATCGTGCTGAAATTCGTCGCACTCAAATAGTCCGCGGTAAGCAATGGCCTGCAATAGACTTAAGGAGCTGGATATGGCTGCCGGCGAGATGACCGGCGCGACTGAGAAACGGTCCGCCGAACTCAAGGTGGTTAGCGGTCGCGATCTGCGCCACGACCGCACTCAGTTTACCGACGCCCGCGAGGAGCGGCTGTTCCGGTCGCTCGACCTGGATAACGATCAGCGGGTTCTGCGCAGCGACCTGGAACGGATACTGGCCGATATGGGCCTCCGCCGGGACGACCCGCGGCTGACGGAAAGCATGACCGCGCTCGACGCTTATCGGGCTGCGCATCAGCCGCCGGCCGAGGAGCCGCCGGAGCCCGGCATCCCGCGGGACAGTTTCTGCACCGCCATCCGCCACAACATCCTGCTGATCGAGCGGGCTTTGCAGGGCGACATGGTGATCCCCGATTTCGGCGAGTTCTGCGGCCGGATCGACCGCCTGTTCGCGGAAAGCCTGGCCAATCGCAACGGCAAGGCCGCCGATTACATCCCCCAACTTGATCTGAAGGAGCCGGAGTTGGATCGTTTCGGATTGTCGCTTTGCACCATCGATGGACAGCGCCATTCGGTCGGCGACCACGATATCTTCTTTCCCGTTGAATCCGCCTGCAAACCCGTCAACTACTGCCTTGCGCTGGAGGAGCACGGCGAAGACGTGGTGCACGGCTTCATCGGGCACGAGCCGAGCGGTGCCACCTTCAACGAACTGACGTTGAACAAGCATAAACGGCCGCACAATCCGATGATCAACGCCGGTGCCATCATGAGCAGCGCCCTGATCAAGTTGAAGGACAAGCGGGAGAACAGCCGGGACGGCACTCTCAATGCGCTGGAGGCGCGCGGCTGGTCCGGTGCGCGGTTCGATTACGTGGTCGAACGGTGGCAGGCGCTTTGCGGCGGCGAGAAGCCGCGCTTCAGCACGCCGGTTTACCTGTCGGAACTGGAGACCGCCGACCGCAACTTCGCGCTCGGTTACCATATGCGGGAGCAGGGCGCCTTTCCGCCCGACGTCGACCTGCACGATGTGTTGGAGTTCTACATTCAGTGCTGCTCGATTGAGATGACGACCGAGATGCTGGCGACCGCCGCGGCCACCCTGGCGAATGGCGGCATCTGTCCAGTCAACGGCGTCCGGGTGTTCAATACGGAGACCGTGCAGAACTGCCTGTCGCTGATGTCTTCCTGCGGCATGTACGACTATTCCGGCGAGTTCGCGTTCTCCATCGGCCTGCCGGCCAAGAGCGGCGTGTCCGGCGTCATCATGATCGTCATCCCGAACGTCATGGGTCTTTGCACCTGGTCGCCCCGGCTTGACGAGCATGGCAACAGCGTGCGCGGCATCGATTTTTCGCGTCGCCTGGTGGACGAGCTCAACTTTCATAACTACGACAACCTGACCGGCCGGTCGAGGAAGCACGACCCGCGCATCAGCCGGGTGCGGATGCAGGCGATCCATGTCAACGAGTTGATCTGGGCGGCCAGCAAGGGTGACCTCGGCGCCATGCGCGACCAGTTGATGCGCGGCACGGAACTCTCCTGCGCCGACTACGACCGGCGAACACCGCTGCATCTCGCGGCGGCGGAAGGGCAGGCGCATATCGTTGAGTTCTATATCGAGCGGAAGGTGGAAGACGGCGCTGCCATCGAACTCAATCCGCGCGACCGCTGGGGGGGTACGCCGCTGGACGATGCCTATCTGCACGGCAACAAGGCGATCGTCGCGTTGCTAGAGCGGAACGGCGGCTGCCGCGGTAACCTCTCCCACGCAGAAGGGGCGGGAGATTCAGTCGGCGCTCCCGCACCGCAGGCCGAGTCCCATAAGACCGCCGAACTGATCTGGGCGGCCAGCGCCGGCGACTTGAAAGCGATCAGGCGTCTGGTCGCGCAGGGAACGTCGCTTGACATCGCCGACTACGATGCGCGCACGCCCCTGCATCTCGCCGCGGCCGAAGGTCATCTCGACACGGTTCGTTATCTCATTCTGCAGGGCGTTCGCGCCGGCCCGAGAGACCGTTGGGGCTATACGCCGATGCAGGATGCGGAACGTCACGGCCATACCGAGGTGGTCGACCTGTTGGCTCGGCATGCCGGCCGGCGGAAGTCGCGCCGGCGGCAGTAACGGAGGGGCGTGAACGCCGGCCTGCTTGCGTGGTAGACTGTCCCCACGGTTACGGTTTTACAAACCGGCGGGGTGAAGCGTAATGCCAGAAGACGCCTTACTCTCTATCAATCAGGTCACCACGCGGGAGCAGTGGTCGCTCCGCCAGGCGATCGAAGGCTACGCCCGGCACGGCGTCCACGGCATTGCCGTCTGGCGCGATAAGCTGCACGAGCTTGGTGTCCCGGAAGCCGTCGGCATGTTGCGCGGTCACGGCATGACGGTTACCGGCCTTTGTGTCGGCGGCCTTTTGACCGCTGAAGACGGCGCCGCGTTTCAGGATGCGCTGGACGAGAACCGCCGGGTGATCGACGAGGCTGCGGCGCTGGACGCGCAGTGCATTGTATTTGTCGCCGGCGGCGTGGAGGGCGGCTCGCGCGACCTGAAAGGTGCCCGTGAACGTTGCCTGGAAGGCTTGGCCGCTTTGCTGCCCGATGCCGCCGCGGCCGGCGTGACCATCGCGCTTGAACCGCTACACCCGATGCTCTGCGCCAACCGGTCCGTGCTGTCGACCCTGAAGCTCGCCAACGAATGGTGCGACCGGCTGGATGCGGGGCCGGAACTCGGCATCGCGGTCGACGTCTATCACGTCTGGTGGGACCCGGATCTGGAGGAACAGATCGCCCGCGCCGGCAGCCGCATCGTTGCTTTCCACATCAACGACTGGCTGGCAGACACGCGGGACCTCAGGCTCGATCGCGGCATGATGGGCGACGGGGTCATCGACCTGCCGGCGATCCGGCGCATGGTCGAGGATGCCGGCTATCGCGGCCATCGCGAAGTCGAGATCTTTTCCGAACGCAACTGGTGGCGGCGCGACCCGGATGAGGTGGTGAATATTATCAAGGAACGCAACCGCTCCGCCGTCTAAAGCTTGTTACTTGCCGCCCTCCAAATCGGCCGTTAGCATTCTTGGTACAAAACAATGAAACCGCCGCGCCAACGGACGCAGGCGGCATGGGAGGCACCAGACATGACCAGCACGACCGGTATCGGCGCCGCTGTCCGGCGCAAGGAAGACAAGCGGTTTTTGATTGGTAAGGGAAAGTACCTCGACGACTTGAACCGTCGCGGCCAGGCCTACGCCTGCTTCGTCCGTTCGCCGCATCCCCATGCCGAAATCCGCTCCATCGATACTGCGGCGGCAAAGGCGGCGCCGGGCGTCGTCGGCGTGTTCACCGGCGAGGATCTGGCCGCCGGTGGCGTCGGCGGGTTGATCTGCGGCTGGGTGATTACCCAGAAGAACGGGGAACCGCACAACGCGCCGCCGCACCCGGTGTTGGCCACGGGCAAAGTCCGCTACGTCGGCGATCCGGTCGCGGTGGTGATTGCCGACAGCCTCGATCAGGCGAAGGACGCTGCTGAGCAGGTCTCGGTCGACTACGAAACCCTGGACCCGGTCACCAACATCGCCCGCGCGTTGGAGCCGGGGGCGCCGGCGCTGCACGAAGAAGCGCCGGGCAATCTGTGCTTCGACTGGGATATCGGCGACAAGGCCGCGACCGATGCGGCGTTCGAGCAGGCGGACCATGTGGTCAAGCTGGATCTGGTCAATAACCGCCTGGTGCCGAACCCGATCGAACCGCGCGCGGCGCTCGGCGAGTACGACAGCGCCAGCGGCGAGTTCACCCTGCACACCACCAGTCAGAATCCCCATGTGGCGCGTCTGGTTCTGTCCGCCTTCATCCAGATCGCGCCGGAACACAAGCTTCGCGTCATCGCGCCCGATGTGGGCGGCGGCTTCGGCGCCAAGATTTACATCTACGGCGAGGAAACCGCCTGCCTGTGGGCGGCGAAGCAACTGAACCGGCCGGTGAAATGGACCGCCGACCGCTCGGAAGCCTTCATCGCCGACACCCACGCCCGCGATCACGTCACCCACGCCGAACTGGCGTTGGACCGGGACGGCACGTTCCTCGGCCTCCGCGCGTCGACCAAGGCGAATCTCGGCGCCTATCTGCAGGTTTTCTCCACCGCGACGCCGACCTATCTCTACGGCTGCCTGCTGGCCGGCCAGTACCGGACGCCGGCGGTCTATTGCGAAGTGACCGGCGGCTTCACCAACACCTGCCCGGTCGACGCTTATCGCGGGGCGGGCCGGCCGGAAGCGACCTTCGTCGTCGAGCGGCTGGTCGAAATCGCGGCGCGCGAGATGAATATTGACCCGGTCGAAATCCGCCGCCGCAACTTCGTCAAACCGGACCAGTTCCCCTACGAGACGCCGGTGATCATGACCTATGATTCCGGCGACTTCGATCAGCTCATGGATAAGGGGCTTGCCCTGATCGACCGCGACGGCTTCGCCGCGCGGAAGGCTGAATCCGAAAGCCGCGGCAAGCTGCGCGGCCTCGGCTTCTCCTGCTTCATCGAAGCCTGTGGCCTCGCGCCGTCGGCCGCCGTCGGCGCGCTCGGCGGCGGCGTCGGCCAGTGGGAATCGGCGCAGATCCGCTTCAACCCGACCGGCTCCGTCACCCTCTATACCGGCAGCCACAGTCACGGCCAGGGCCACGAGACCTCGTTCGCCCAGGTCGTTTCCGACCATCTCGGCGTGCCGATCGAGAACGTCGAGGTCGTGCATGGCGACACCGGCGTCGTGCCGTTCGGCATGGGCACCTACGGCTCGCGCTCCATGCCGGTCGGCGGCGCGGCGATCGTCACCGCCGCCAACAAGATTATCGAGAAGGGCAAGAAGATCGCCGCGCATCTGATGGAGGCGGCGCTCGACGATATCGAGTACCAGCCCGGCACGTTCTCGGTCGCCGGCACCGACAAGTCGGTCTCGATGGCGGAAGTCGCCTTCGCCGCCTATGTGCCGCACAACTACCCGGAAGACCTGGAGCCCGGCCTGGACGAAAACGGCTTCTACGATCCGCTCAACTTCACCTTCCCGTCCGGCACCCACATCGCCGAGGTCGAGATCGATCCCGACACCGGCGTGGTCGATCTGGTCGACTGGGTCGCGGTCGATGATTTCGGCACCATCATCAACCCGATGATCGTGGAGGGGCAGGTGCACGGCGGGATCGCCCAGGGCGTCGGCCAGGCCATGCTGGAAGGCTGCGTCTACGACGACGAGACCGGCCAGTTGCTGACCGGCTCCTACCTCGACTACTGCATGCCGCGCGCCGACAACCTGCCGAGCTTCAAGCTGGACGCGACCGACATACCGTGCCCGCACAATCCGCTTGGCGTCAAAGGCTGCGGCGAGGCCGGCGCCATCGCCTCGCCGGCGGCGCTGATGAACGCGGTGGTCAACGCCCTCGGCGTCGATATCGACATGCCGGCGACACCGGAAAAGGTTTGGAAGGCGGCCCAGGCCGCGCGCGGCTGACCTCAGTCCGTATCCCGTCTCCTCCGCCAGCGGACAAGGCGGTGGTACTGGATCGGCCCCGGTGGTATGGCAGGGTATGACCACTGTTAAGGCCCTGCCGTGATCGATTTCTTCGACGCTTTCGGCGCCGCGTTCGCCTTGATCGTCGGGATGGACCGCGATCTGGCGGAAATCGTCTGGCTGTCTCTCAGGGTCAGCCTGACTGCTGTCGCCTTCGCGGCTCTGATCGGCTTCCCGCTCGGCGCCGCCATCGCCATATCGCGCTTTCCCGGCCGGCAGGCCATTGTGGTCGCCCTCAATTCGTTGATGGGCCTGCCGCCGGTCGTGGTCGGGCTGATCGTGTTTCTGCTATTGTCGCGCGCCGGGCCGTTCGGCGTGCTGGGCCTGTTGTTCACACCCACGGCCATGGTCATCGCTCAGACCATCCTGATCACGCCGATCATCGCCGCGCTGGCGCGTCAAACGGTCGAGGATCTGTTGACCGAGTACGACGAGCAGCTTCGCTCCCTCGGCGCCGGCCCGTTGACGACGTTGCAGACCCTGCTCTGGGACGGCCGCTTCCGCATGTTGACCACGTTGCTCGCCGGCTTCGGGCGGGCCACTGCGGAAGTCGGCGCGGTGATGATCGTCGGCGGCAACATCGACCACGTCACCCGGGTGATGACCACGGCCATCGCGCTGGAGCTCAGCAAGGGCGACCTGGCGCTGGCGCTCGGCCTCGGCATCATCCTGATCACCCTGTCGCTCTGCGTGAACGGGACGGCTTTCGTGGTCAATGACCTCGCCAGTCGGCGCTACGGCTGAGATATGTCGCGCCCCGGAACGATACTGCCGCTGGAGGCACGCGATCTCTGTTTCGAAGCCGACGGCACGCGCCTGATCAAGAACATCTCCTTCACGCTCCAGGCCGGCCCGAAGACGGCGATCCTCGGCGCCAACGGCGCGGGCAAAAGCCTGTTGCTCCGGCTCTGCCACGGCCTGATCCAGCCGACGTCGGGGGAGGTGGCCTGGCATGGTGCCGGCCTCGGCGATCCGGCCTTGCGGCAGGCGATGGTGTTCCAGCGCCCGGTCATGCTCCGCCGCAGCGCCGCCGAAAACGTCGCCTATGCGCTAAAGCTGCGCGGCATCGACAGGGAGGAGCGGCGCGCGCGCGTGGAGGAGGCGCTGAAGCGCACCAGGCTGAATCGCCACGCCAACCGGCCGGCCCGCGTACTGTCCTTCGGCGAGCAGCAGCGCCTGGCGCTTGCTCGCGCCTGGGCGCTTCGCCCCGACATCCTGTTCCTCGACGAGCCGACGGCGAGCCTCGACCCATCCGTCACCCGCACCATAGAGGAGCTGATTCTCGCGTTGCACGAAGCCGGCACCAAGATCGTCATGACAACGCATGACCTCGGCCAGGTCAGGCGCATCGCCGACGAGGTTTTGTTCCTGCATCGCGGCCGGCTGTTGGAACACTCATCGGTCGAGGATCTGTTCGAACACGCCAAAAGCGACGCGGCCAGGGCCTTCGTCGCTGGCGACCTGTTCTGGTGATTTAGAGGCGCGTCGCCCCGGTCGGCGTTTTTGTTGCGTCGGCCGCGCTCATGTTCACTTCGTTCAGGACCACGCCGGCGATGATGCTGATCGCGATCAGCGCGACGACGCTTGCCAGAAATGCTTTCACATTCGCCCCCGATGCGGAGTTTCGTTGAAGGAATCTAACCCAAATCGGATAGGGCAGGGAACGGTTTTCATTGCCTCGCTGCGGTCTCTCGTTTCAGGAATTGCACCAGATCGTGTCGATCCTGCGCACTGGGCATGCGTTGTAGCGGCATTTTCGAACCGGGCGTCAGGTTCTCCGGGCCGATGTCGAACAGGCTCGAAACGCTTTCCTCCGTCCAGACGATGTCGCTGTTCTTCAGGGCGGGCGAATAGGGGTAGCCCGGCACCGTCCCGGCGCGGCGGCCGAACAGGCCGTGCAGCGACGGCCCCGCCTTGTTGCCGCCTCCCGCCGACAGCGTGTGGCAGGCGGCGCATTTGCGGAACAGGCGCGCGCCGCGGTCGCCATCGTCGTCACTGCCGTCACCGGTGACGGTGCTCACCCGGATGCCGCCGCCGATCTCGCGCCCGGTTTCAAGCTGCCAGAGACGCGCCACGTCGTCCGCCCCGGCGGTCAGCAGCCTTTTACCGTCATCGGTAAACGCGACCGACCAGACCGGGCCGCGATGGCCGAAGATGGTTCGAATCGTCTCGCCGGACTCCCGCCGCCACAACAGGATCGCGCCGTCGATGCCGCCGGATGCGATGGTCTCCCCGCCCGGCGACACGGCGACCGAGAGTACCGGCCCGGCATGGCCGCGCAGCAGGTTGGTTTCCCGGCCTGTGGTCAGGTCCCAAAGCCGCACCGTCTCGTCGATCGAGCCCGAAACCAGGGTCTTGCCGTCGTCGGTCACGGCCAGGGCGTTCACGCCGAAATCGTGGCCGCTCAGCATCTGGATCTGGGTGCCGTCGCCGACGCGCCAGATCCGGATGGTCGCGTCGTAACCGCCCGACAACAGCAATTCGCCGTCCGGCGAGAACGTCACCGCATTGACGTTGCTGTCGTGGCCTTTGAGTTGCAGGCGTTGTTGCCGCGATGTCAGGTCCCAAAGCCGGATTGTGCTGTCCCAGGCGCCGGAGGCGGCGGTCCGCCCGTCCGGCGACACCGCCACTGCCGCGACCTTGCCTTTGTGGCCGTTCATGCGGCCGGTCATCCGCCGGGTTTCCAGATCCCAAAGCGCCAGCGTGCCGTCGTCGCTGCCGGAGACCGCATGCTTGCCGTCCGGCGTCAGGGCGACGCTGTTGACCGCGGCGTCGTGGCCGAACAGCCGCGCGGCCTGGCTTTGCGTGTCCAGGTCCCAGACGATCAGGCTGTAGTCGAAGCTGCCGGAGACCGCCGATTTCCCGTCGCCGGTGACGGCGATGCCTTTAACGGCGCCGCCATGCCCGGCCAGTTCGGCGAGCGTTAAGGCCGGCAGCATCCCGGTCAGAAAGATCGCGGTGACGAGGGCGGATCGCACAACGCTGGTCATTACGCCATTTCGGCTCCACAAGCCAATCCTGAATTGCCGGCCTCGAATTCGGGCGCGGTCTGCCCGCTATCGCGATAGCGAGCGGCGGCGAATGGCCGGACCGTCGCTCTCGATGTTCGGATTGGCGGAACCGCCATATCCCGTTGGGCCGTGCCGGAACTGCGGGATTAATTCGCCGGTCGCCGCATCGACCATCAGGCGCGTCACTTTAAACGCCTCGTTGAAGGCGCCGCCGCGGTTCATCACCGTCACCACATAGGCGGCGCGGCCTTCCGCTTCCACGGGCTCGACGCGCAGCACCTCCACCTCGTGCGCTTCGGCGATCCGTTTTGCCACCGCGTCCGCCGACAGGGATTGCTGCGCCCAGGCACCGGTAGCGGCGAGACACAGTACGGCGCCGAGCAGGGCAGGGGCGAAGCATCTCACGGCGCTGGCTCCATCAGGTCAATCGTCGCCGCCGCTTTCCGACGGCTTGGCTTCGGCGGCCCACAGGCTGTGGTGCTCCTTGGCCCAGTTGCTGTCCACCTTGCCCGACCCCATCGCGTCGAAGGCGCCTTCCATGCCGATGGTGCCGATATATATGTGGCCGATGACAACGGCGATCAGGAACAGCCCCATGAGCGCGTGCCAGAGCTGCGAGTACTGCATTTCCTGCATCGGGGTCAGCTCGGTCGGCAGGCCGAACCCGAAGACGTTCAGCACCGCGAAGGTGCCGGCGAACATCTCGAACTCGAATGGGAACATCAGCGCGATACCCGAAACGCTGATCGACGCGCCGCCCAGCAGGATCAGCCAGAACAGGATCTTCTGGCCGGCATTGAACTTCTTCGCCGGAGGGTGCACGCCCTTCTTGAACATGCCGCCGGCCTTGGCCAGCCAGACCACGTCGTGCCGATTGGGAATGTTGTGGCGTATCCACAGCACCAGGATCATCACCAGCGCCAGCATGAAGGCGAAGCCCACATAGTTGTGCGCGTACTTACCGAGCTGGGTCAGCGCGGAGAAAAATTCGGGTCCGACTATCGGCAGGATGACATAGCGGCCGTACATCAGGTTCAGGCCGGTCAGCGCCAGGATGATGAACGACGTCGCCAGCAGCCAGTGGGCGAAGCGCTCCGGGTTGTTGAACCTTTCGATCAGGCGGCCGCTCGGCCCGGCGTCGATGCGGATACGGCCGCGGACCAGGAAGAACAGCGCCAGCAGCGCGATCACGCCCAGCATCGCCCATGCGCCGTAAAGCGACAGCGGGCCGTTGCGCCAGGCGCGCCAGTTGTCGCCCTCCGACTGGATCAGGATGCCGGCCTTCCTGTCCTGGATTGAAACGTTGCCCTGCTGGCCTTGGCGGATCGCCCGCCAGATTTCGGCGTCGCTTGAATTGCCAAGCGTGTTGCCGGGCACCGAGCCGGCGGTTTGCGCGAAAGCCTGGTTTACGGGCCCGATTGCGATCGTTCCCCCGTAAACCATCGACACCAACAGCACGACAATGGCAACCGCGGCGGCAAAGCTTCGTTTCGGCAACATCGTCCGGTCTCCGCGTTATTGGAACCTTTGGTTGGTTGCGCGATAGCGCAGCGCGTCAAGCTGCTCCTGGTTGAGCGCTTGGTCCTCCGCGCCCAGATAGACGCCCTTTTGGTAGTTCAGTACGCGGCCGCGTTCTTCCTCGCGGCAGGCCCCCAGGGTGATGGCGACTGCCGCCAGGCACCAGATCGCTGCGGCCGCTCGGAATTTGCCGTCGCTTCTCATCCTGCTCGTCCCCGAATCGATAGGCGAAAGGCTGTATAGCAATCGTATTCTGTCGTGGATGGTTTCGGAAAACCAGCCCTTAAGGAAGGGGCGGCAACTGAGCCGCCCCAATCCCGATCAGCTTCGGATCAGACCGACGCTGCCGTATCAGCCACCGCCCTTCAATTGGTAGGCGGTGCCCCAGCCCCAGGCGCCGGAACCGAAACCGCGCGCCACGACGCGTTCCCGATAGATGTCGGAGATCACATCGCCATCGCCGCCCAGCAGCGCCTTGGTCGAGCACATCTCGGCGCAAAGCGGCAGTTTGCCTTCGCCCAGGCGGTTGCGGCCGTATTTCTGGAATTCGGCCGGGCTGTGATCGTCTTCCGGACCGCCGGCGCAGAACGTGCACTTGTCCATCTTGCCGCGGCTGCCGTAGTTGCCGGCCTGCGGATATTGCGGCGCGCCGAACGGGCAGGCGTAGAAGCAATAGCCGCAGCCGATGCACAGGTCCTTGGAATGCAGCACCACACCTTCCGTGGTTTCGTAGAAGCAATCCACCGGGCAGACCGCCATGCAGGGCGCGTCGGAGCAGTGCATGCAGGCGACCGAGATCGATCGCTCGCCCGGCTTGCCGTCGCTGATGGTGACCACGCGGCGGCGGTTCACGCCCCACGGCACCTCGTGCTCGTTCTTGCACGCGGTGACGCAGGCGTTGCACTCGATGCAGCGCTCGGCGTCACAGAGAAATTTCATCCGTGCCATTGGTCAGCTCCTCTAAGCGCGCTCGATACGGCAAAGCGTCGTCTTGGTCTCCTGCATATTGGTGACCGAGTCGTAGCCGTATGTTTGTGCGGTGTTTGACGATTCGCCCAGAACGTAAGGATCGGCGCCCTCCGGATACTTGTGCCGCAGATCCTCGCCCTGGAAATGGCCGCCGAAGTGGAACGGCATGAACACGACGCCGCGTCCCACCCGCTCCGTCACCATAGCCATGACTTTGACTTTGGCTTCCTCGGCGCCGGTTACCCAGACCATCTGCCCGTCCTTGATGCCCAGCGTATTGGCGTCGAACGGGTGGATCTCGACGAACATGTCCTGCTGCAGTTCGGCGAGCCAAGGGTTGGACCGGCTCTCCTCGCCGCCGCCTTCGTATTCGACCAGCCGGCCGGACGTCAGGATCAAAGGGAAGTCCTTCGAGAAGTCCTTCTTCTGGATCGAGGCGAACATGGTCGGCAGGCGATACATCTTGCGGTCTTCGTAGGTCGGATAGTCCGCCACAAGATCGCGCCGCGGCGTATACAAAGGCTCGCGGTGCAGCGGGATCGGGTCCGGGAAGTTCCAGACCACGCAGCGTGCCTTCGCGTTGCCGAACGGCGCCGCCCCGTGCTTGATCGCGACCCGCTGGATACCGCCCGAGAGGTCGGTCTTCCAGTTGGTCTTGTCGCCGGCGATCGCCTCGATGGTCTTGCGCTCGTCCGGGGTCAGGTCGCTATCCCAGCCGAGCTTCTTCAGCATCGCCATTGTGAACTCGGGGTAGCCGTCCTTGATCTCCGACCCCGCCGAGTAGGCGCCTTCCGCCAGCAGGTTTTCGCCGTCCCGTTCGACGCCGAACCGGGCCCGGAAGGTCAGGCCGCCTTCCGCCACCGGCTTGGACGTGTCGTACAGGATCGGCGTGCCCGGATGGCCCATTTCCGGCGGGCCCCAGCTTGGCCAGGGCATGCCGTAGTAATCGCCGTCCGCCGGCCCGCCGACCGCCTGCAACGTGGTCTTGTCGAAGGTGTGCTGGTTGGCCATGTGCAGCTTCAGCCGTTCCGGCGACTGGCCGGTATAGCCGATGGTCCACATGCCCTTGTTGATTTCGGCCGTGATGTCCTCGACCAGCGGCTCGTCGCCGTTGACCTTGATGTGCTTGAACATCTCGTCCGCGAAGCCGAACTTCTTGGCCAGCATGTACATGATGGTGTGGTCGGGCAGCGACTCGAACAGCGGGTCGACCACCTTGTCGCGCCACTGGATCGACCGGTTGGAGGCCGTGACCGAGCCGTAGGTCTCGAACTGCGTCGAGGCCGGCAGCAGGTAGCAGTCTTCCTTGCGGTCGTGCAGCACCGCGGTCACCGTCGGGTACGGATCCACCACGACCAGCAGGTCCAGCTTCTCCATCGCCTTCTTCATCTCGATGCCGCGGGTCTGCGAGTTCGGCGCGTGGCCCCAGAACACCATGGCCCGGAGGTTGTCCGGCTGGTCCATGTTTTCCTTGGCTTCCAGCACGCCGTCGACCCAGCGCGATACCGGGATGCCGCTGCTTTCCATCAGCTTCTTGGATTTGAAGCGCTTCAGCAGGTAGTCGTAATCGACGTCCCAGACGCGGGCCCAGTGCTTCCACGACCCGGTTTTCAGGCCGTAATAGCCGGGCAGGGTGTGCGACAACACGCCCAGGTCGGTCGCGCCCTGCACGTTGTCGTGGCCGCGGAAGATGTTGGTGCCGCCGCCGGCCGTGCCCATGTTGCCAAGCGCCAGTTGCAGCACGCAATAGGCCCGGGTGTTGTTGTTGCCGTTGGTGTGCTGGGTGCCGCCCATGCACCAGATCACCGTGCCGGGGCGGTTGTTCGCCATCAGCCGCGCGACCCGGCGAAGCTGGGAGCCCGGCGTGCCGGTCACCCGCTCCACCTCTTCCGGCGTCCATTTGGCGACCTCGGTCTTGATCTGGTCCATGCCCCAGACGCGCTGGCGGATGAACTCCTTGTCCTCCCAGCCGTTCTCGTAGACGTGCCAGAGGATGCCCCAGATCAGGGCGACGTCGGTGCCCGGACGGAAGCGGACGTATTCGTCGGCATGGGCCGCGGTCCGCGTGAAGCGCGGGTCGCAGACGATGAAGGGCGCGTTGTTCTGCTCCTTCGCCTTGAGCATGTGCTGCAGGGCGACCGGGTGAGCCATGAACTCCTTGTCCTCCCAGCCGTTCTCGAAGACATGC
>JANQEE010000058.1 GCA_028278525.1 Minwuiaceae bacterium
CCAACCACCCATACAGGGTACCCTTGGGGTGGTTGGGACGGGGGAGCGGGCCGGCCGGGCCTGAAATTAGCATACTTCAGCGCTTCCTCGCGCCGGCGAACAGCAATCCGTAGAGGCTGACGATGACGACGCCGAGCGCGACCACCTGATGCATCTCGACACTGTCGCCGAGCAGCGGAACGGCAAGGACCATCGTCAAGGCGGGCGCGGGAACGGTAATCGAGCTTGCCACGGACACGTCGATATACCGGACGGCATAGAACCAGTTGATGAGTTCCAGGTAATAGACGAAGCCCATGAGCAGTGCGACCTTCTGAAACGAGATATTGCCCATGTCCTGGATGATGGCGGCTGGGCCGGCGACGGCGAGCAGCACGCCGCCCAGGAAGACCGACGACACCAGCACCCGGAAGAAGGTGACCTGGGCCGGCGTGATCGGCGTCTTGTCCAGCACTTCCTTGATTATGACGTGCGCCACGCTCCACAGGAACGGGATGCCGAGCGCAAAGACGAACCAGAAAGAGAATCCTTCGATCCGTCCCGTTCCGCCGGTCGCGAGATAGTAAAGCGCGGCGAGCAGAAGCGCCGTGCAGGCCAGCTCCAGCGGCGTCTTCCGCCGGTTCAGAAACAGGGTTTCCCAGAGGATCGCGAACAGCGGGTAGGCCTGGATGGCGATGGCCGCGCTGACGGCGCCGGCCTTTTCCATGGCCACGACGTACACGTAGGTCGAGAGGCCGAAGATCGCGCCGGTGACAAGGATGATCGCTATCGCGCGGCGCCTAGGGCCGGCGGGCAGTCTGGCGTCGAGGATGCCTTTGTTCGGCGACGCGATCTCTTTGGCGACCAGCGGCAGCGAAAACAGCAACTGCCAGACGGAGAGGAAGAAGGCGAAGCTCAGCGCATCGAATGCCGGCGGCCGGCTGTTCGATACGACCGGCATGACGCCGAGGATGAACAAGCAGACAAAGGCGAGAGCGACGCCTGCCCGCGGGTTTTGCGTCGCCATGTCGACGTCTTTCGTGCAACCGGTGCGGTTCGTATTGGTCGCATCGATCCGAACGGCCGATCAATCCAAACATTGTCACGGGAACAATGTAGTGGTCCTGACCGTTTATCGCCCGGTCGGCCCGCTCCCCCGTCCGGGCATTCCTGAACGGACTCCAAGTGCGAGACAACGCACCGGCTGCCTGGAATCGGCGTTGCGTCGTCGCTCATCAACGCTACACAGGCGATCTCGCCGTCGATGGCCCAAGGGCCGGTACGTTGCCCGCAGCCCCTTTCGTACAGGCAACATGGGTCAATCGGAACAGGAGAAAGTGCACAAGGCACATGCAGCTATGCACTTTGCCGGAGGCCCCTAAAATGCTTGTCTTTTATCCGCGCCATACGATGGAACGAGACGGCTCGCCGCGGGAGCCGGCGTCGGAATGTTAAGGATTTTGACCCTTTTAACGGTTTTGAGTTGGGGTTGCGCCGCCATGTCGGCAGAGGAGCTTCGCGTCGACGGGTCGTCGAAAGAAGCCTATGCGCGGAGTGTCAGGGCGATGGAAGACAGCCTTGCACCGGAAGACAGGGAAGCCTTCGCCAAGGGCCTGGTGGACCTGGCGATCACGCGGTTCTTTCCCGAGGCGGTCGCCAGGAACCGTGAGCTTATCCACCATCTGCAGCCGGCACTGGACGCCGCCCCGACCACGCTCAATGGCGTTACCAGGGCGGAAATCCTGGCGCACGGCAGGGCGGCGATCGCCGCCGGACAAGAGGATTGACGCCCGCGGATCAAGGCCAGACCGGGGTGGTGAAGCTCTTGTTGCGGATCTTCCATCGGCCGTCGATCTTCAGCACCGTGATGTAGTCGACGAAGCGGCGGTCGGCGACGTAGACCTCGGCGATCACCATGCCGGCGTTATCGGTAAGGCTGGCGTCGAGGATGCGTTTGCGGAAGGTCTCGCCCCTGTCGGCCTGGCTGGGCCCTGCGGCGATGCGGGCGATGAACTGTTCCGCGGTTTCGTCCGACAGGCTTTCGCCGAGGAAGCCGACGATATGCGCATCCCCGTGGAACGCGCGTTCCAGACGCGCGCGGTCGGCGTCGAACGTGCCGTGGAAGTAGTCCTCGATTACCGAAACGATCTCGGCGGGCGGCTCGGTCGCCGCCGACTGGGTGCGAATCATAGACATTCCTCCAACTGCCAGGGCCAGTACGAAGACCAGCGTCAAGGCTTGCCGATGGACGCTCATGCTTTGCCGCCTCCGTTGTTTAAGCGTTGAGGCCGACCCGGCCGGCTTCCGGGTAGCGCTCACCGTGGGCCGAGCCGATGGGCATGGCATCGCTTAAATCCGCCACTTCTTCCGGGGTCAGGACGATCTGTCCGGCGGCGACGTTGTCCTCCAGGTAGGAAACCCGTTTGGTGCCGGGGATCGCGAGGATGTCGTCGCCCTGGGCGAGCAGCCAGGCGAGCGCGATCTGGGCCGGCGTTACGCCGCGGGCGGTGGCGATCTCCTTCAGGGTGTTGAGCTGGTGGAGGTTGCGCGCCAGGTTGTCGCCGCCGAAGCGCGGGCTGAGGCGGCGGAAGTCACTCTCGTCCAGGCCGTCGGCGCTGGTGATCGTGCCGGACAGCAGGCCGCGACCGAGCGGGCTGTAGGCGACAAAGGTGACGCCGAGCGCCCGGCAGGCGGGCAGGATCTCCGCCTCGACGTCGCGGGTGGTGAGCGAGTATTCGGTCTGCAGCGCGCTGATCGGATGGGTGGCAGAGGCGCGGCGGAGCGTTTCGGCCGAGACCTCGCAGAGGCCGATATGGCGGATCTTGCCTTCGTCGACCAGCCGGGACAGGGCGCCGACGGTCTCCTCGATCGGCGTCGCGGTATCGACCCGGTGCACGTAATAGAGGTCGATGGTATCGATGCCGAGACGGGCGAGCGACGCCTCGCAGGCGTGGCGGATATAGTCGGGCGAATTGTCGATCACCCGTTCGTAGGCGCCGTTGACGCGGCGGATGCCGAACTTGGTGGCGACGAACAGGTCGCCGGCGTGGCGGCCGAGGAAGCCCTGCAGCAGTTCCTCGTTATGGCCGCTGCCGTAGATGTCGGCGGTGTCGACGTGCCGGACGCCGAGGTCGTAGGCGCGTTCGAGCACCTGCAGGGACGTCCTGTCGTCGCGTTGGCCGTAGAATTCCGACATGCCCATGCAGCCGAGCCCGATGGCCGGCAGGGCCGGGCCGTTCCGGCCGAGTGTGCGTTGTGTCAGCATTTAATTAGTCTCCTAACTATCTTGTCGAACGAAACGCTACGGCCATTCGGGTGGCTGGTTCTAGTTCGGTATTTCTTCGGACAGGGTCTCCGTCCGCTCCATCAGGGCGCGGAGCACCTTTGTCGCCGCGGCGATGTCACGCCCCGACAGGCCCTCCGCCAAGCGCCCGACGCGGGCGTAGTAGCCGGGCATGATCTTTCGCAGCAGGCCGTGGCCCTTGCGGGTCAGGACCACGACGGAGCCGCGGCCGTCCTCCGGCTCGGCCCGCCGCGTCACCAGGCCGTCGGCCTCCAGGCTTTGCAGCAGGCCGGTCATCGTCGCCCGGGTAATGCCCTGCTTGAGCGCCAGGTCCTTCGGCCGGGCGCGGCGGTCGGGCTCGCGCATCAGCAGCACCAGCGTGATCCACCGGCCATGGCTGAGCCCGTGGCGCCCGAGCAGCCTGTCCAGCTCGGTCAGCAGGTCCGAGCCGCAGCGCAGCGCCGTCAGAAACAGCGTGAGCGTCGGAATGTCGATCGGGCCGTATTCCTCGGCGAAACGCCGCGCGGTGGCCGGGGTCGGCAGGTCCTTGAGCAGGAACATGCCGTTTAGTTAGGTACCTAACTAGATGTTTTCAAGACCATAACCTGTTTTATCGAGGGACGTTTTCTGCATGCGCTTGTCTGGCGACCGCGCCTCTCGGTACGGTCTCCTAAATGAAACTGCGCAGGATCTCCGACAGTTCCGGTGCGCGCAGGTAGCCATAGGATTTGTGGTAATTGGCGTCGCCGGTCTCGTTGGTATAGGTGTTGATCACTCTGTCGTCGCGGACTCTAACCTCGCGATCGTTGGCTGAGTAGTCGTCGGCGAGATGGGAATCGGCGGCGACAAGGTCGCGGCGGTCGGCGAAGTTGGTCCATTTGCGCACCACCGACGGGGTGCGGACCTGGTCGTTCTCCTGGCGAATACGGTGCTTGACCTGAGGCAGGCCGAGCGGCGAGCCGATGGTCACCAGATGGTCGACGCGGAAGCCCATGTCCCGGCGGCCGATCCGGCGCAGCACGTCGTAGGCGACGATCGAGCCCATGGAGTGGGCGATCACCATGATGCGTTTTTGCGCGGCCGCGGCGGCGCGAACCTTCTCGGCGAAACGTTCCCTGATCCGTTCGCACAGGTTTTCGTCGTCGTAATAGGTCGCGAGGTCCGGCAACTTCTGCCGCAGCACGGCGTCGGCCAGGTTGTCCGCCCCGAAATAGCGCTTGGCCCAGTCGATCGGTCCGTCGGCGAGATTGCCCACTTTGCCGACGATGCTGTCGAGCCAGTCGTCCCTGTAGCGCGGCAGCCGGCCGTTGCCGTCGGCGCGGACATAGGGCTCCGACGTTTCGTCCGGGCCGTCGTAGCGGAGGTCGGCCCAGTAGGTGAGATCGAACGAGAGCACCCGATCCCTGCGGCCCTGGTTCCGTTCCAGGCCCTCCAAGAGCGCTTCCTGCCACCATTCCCTGAGTGTCGGTTCCGGCGGCTTGTTGGCAAGCCCATGAATCCCGATGATGATGTAGCCGTCTGACATGATACGCGTCCCTTCCCTGGCTTCTTTCCTGGCGAGCGAGACGGACGCCCGACGGCCGCCAAGCTCAGGCCGGACTGGTTGAAACTCGGTCCAATCTAGGGTCTCGAGCCAGGGGCGACTGTGGCCTTTGCCACATCGCGCGACGGTTGGCCCCGCGGCCGGCAACGATACGTCGACGGCGGCGACCTCGGCGTCCGGACCGCATTCATGTCGGTTCGATGACAAAATCGCTAATTCGGAGAGACCGCACCATTCCGACTGGATTTGATCGACGCCCGTTCTATTTCGGGCGGTAAGCGGCCGTAGCCGCAAAGCCATCATCAAAACGAGGAGGCGAAATCGATGGCCATCGACTTCACTTTGAATGGAAAGCAGGCCTCGGTAGACGCGGCGGAGGACACGCCGCTGCTCTGGGTCGTGCGCGACAGGCTGGGGCTGACCGGCACCAAGTTCGGCTGCGGCATCGCGCTTTGCGGGGCCTGCACGGTGCATGTCGACGGGGTCGCCATGCGTTCCTGCCAGACCAGCGTCGGCGACGTGGCCGGCGCTTCCGTCACGACCATCGAGGGCCTGGAGAGCGCCGAGGGGCGCGCCTTGCAGCGGGCCTGGCGCGAGCTGGACGTGGTGCAGTGCGGCTACTGCCAATCCGGCCAGATCATGCAGGCGGCGGACCTGCTGGCGGCGACCCCGTCGCCGACCGACGAGGACATCGACAGCGCGATGTACGGCAATGTCTGCCGCTGCGCCACCTATCACCGGATCCGGGCGGGTATCCACCGCGCCGCCGAGATCCTGAAGGCCTGACGGGAGGAAGGGATACGATGCTTGCAAAGATCAAAACACCTCAGATTTCCCGCCGCGGCTTCCTGACGGCGGCGGGCGGCGCCGGCGTCGGCCTGGCGGTCGGCCTGTCCCTGCCCGGTTTCGCGCCGAAGGCGGCGCGCGCCGCGACCGACGGCAGCTTCAACCCGTTCGTGCTGATCGCGCCGGACGGTACGGTTACGGTGCTGGCCAAGCACCTGGATAAGGGCCAGGGCATCCTGACCGGGCTGACCACGCTGGTCGCCGAGGAGCTGGATGCCGACTGGGCGCAGATGCGCGCCGACCACGCGCCGGCCGACGTGGAGAAGTACAAGAACCTGTTCTTCGGCGTGCAGGGCACGGGCGGTTCGACCGCGATCGCCAATTCCTGGCAGCAGTACCGCAAGGCCGGCGCCATGGCGCGGGCCATGCTGGTCGAAGCGGCCGCCAAGCAATGGGGCGTGGCGGCATCCGGGATTACGGTGGAGAAGGGCGTCGTTGCCCATGCCTCCGGCAAGCAGGCCGGCTTCGGCGACCTGGCCGAGGCGGCGGCGGGCATCGCCGCGCCGGCGGACGTGGCGCTGAAGGATCCCGCGCAATTCTCGCTGATCGGCAATCCGGACCTTCGCCGGGTGGACGGCGTGTCGAAGACCGACGGCAGCGCGATCTATACCCAGGACATCGTGCGGCCCGGCATGCTGTACGCCGCGGTCGCGCATCCGCCGCGGTTCGGCGCCACGGTTGCGTCGTTCGACGCGGCCGCCGCCAAGACGGTCGACGGCGTGGTCGACGTGGTGCAGATCCCGCGCGGCATCGCGGTGCTGGCCAAGGATACCTGGACCGCCTTCAAGGGGCGCGAGGCGCTGACGGTCGAGTGGGACGAATCGAAAGCCGAGACACGCTCGACCGAGGCGATCTTCGCCGAATACCGGCCGATGCTGGAGAAGCCGGGCACGCCGGCCCGGTCGGACGGCGACGCCGAGACGGCGCTGGCCGACGCGGCGCAGGTGGTCGAGGCGGACTTCGAGTTCCCGTTCCTGGCGCATGCGGCGATGGAGCCGATGAACGCCGTGGTCGACGCGAAGCCGGGGACAAGCGTCGAAATCTGGACCGGCTCGCAGCTTCCGACCGTCGACCAGACCGTCGCCGGCCAGATCGCCGGGGTCGAGCCGGGCAAGGTGACCATCAACACCCTGCTGGCCGGCGGCAGCTTCGGCCGGCGCGCCGTGCCGAACAGCGACTACGTGGCCGAGGCGGTCCAGATCGCGGTGGCGATCGGCGGCCGCGCGCCGGTCAAGCTGGTCTGGTCGCGCGAGGACGACATGGCGGCGGGCTTCTACCGCCCGGTCTATGTCCACTGCGTGCGCGCCGGGCTGGACGCCGACGGCAAGGTGGTCGCCTGGCAGCACCGCATCGTCGGCCAGTCGATCGTCGCCAACACGCCGTTCGCCGGCCTGATCGAGAACGGCATCGACGGCACCTCGGTCGAGGGCGCGAACAACCTGCCGTACAAGATCCCGAACCTGAGCGTCGACTTGCACACCATGGACCTCGGCGTGCCGGTGCTGTGGTGGCGGGCGGTCGGCTCGACGCATACGGCCTATGCGGTCGAGACGATGATCGACCAGGTCGCCAGGGCCGCGGGCAAGGACCCGGTCGACTTCCGCATGGACTTACTCAGCGAGCATCCGCGCCACGCCGGCGTGCTGAAGCTGGCGGCGGAGAAGGCGAATTGGGGCGGTCCGCTGCCGGAGGGCGTGCATCGCGGCGTTGCCGTGCACGAATCCTTCAACAGCTTCGTCGCCCAGGTCGCCGAGGTCAGGGTGCGCGACGACGGCTCGATGAAGGTGGAACGGGTGGTCTGCGCCATCGATTGCGGCGTCGCGGTCAATCCCGACCAGATCAGGGCGCAGATGGAAGGCGGCATCGGCTACGGCCTCGGCGCCGCCATGCGGAACGAAGTGACCTTGACCGACGGCGAAGTCGACCAGCGCAACTTCGACACCTACGAGCCGCTTCGGATCGACGACATGCCGAAGGTCGAGGCGTACATCGTCCCCTCGGCGGAAGCGCCGACGGGGGTCGGCGAGCCGGGCACGCCGGTGGTCGCGCCGGCGGTAGCGAACGCCGTGTTCGACGCCACCGGCAACCTGATCAAGGCGCTGCCGTTCGCCCGGCACGGGCTGGTGTAGCCGGCCGGAAACGGCCATTGCCATTTGGGCCGCCCGCCTAGAGATCGGTGGGCGGCCTGCAAGCGGCAATCGCCGCCAAAAACAACTCGATCGGGTGAAGTACGGACTCCATATCACCGATCCACGGCCAGTGGTCGTCGCCCGGCAGTTCGATGAACGCGGCGCCGGGAATTTTGGCGGCGAGGCAGCGGCCCGCGCCAACCCGAATCGCCTTATCGCCCGACCGGTGCAGGACCAGCGTCGGGACGCGGACGTCGGAAAGCACCGGGCGCACATCGAGATCGCGCATCACTTCCAAAACCGCTCTCACCGAACCGGGGCTAGATCCCAGCCGCAGCATGCGCGCCCACCAGCAGCAGAGGTCCGGATCGTTGGCAGCGCCCGGCGCGAAATATTCGATGCCGACCGGCCCGCCCCACTGGGCCATCATGTGCCCCAGCCAAACCTCGAACTGAGCCTCCGTCAGCGCCCAGGGGTGGTCGTCCGCATACGATCCCTTGGCCAGCGTGCCATAAAGGATCATGCCCGACAGGCGCTCCGGATAGGTGGCGGCGAACAACGCGCAGTTCGGCCCGCCTTCCGACAGGCCGAACAGGACGGGACGGTCCGATCCGACCGCGTCCATCACCGCCAGCATGTCGTCCATGGTGTTGTCGAGCGTCGGCGGGTATCCGACCCGGTCGGATAGGCCGACGCCGCGTTTGTCGAAGAAGATGAGCCGCGCATTCTCGGCGAGGCGATCGATGAAATTGACGAGGCGCGGCTCCTCCCATTTCTGCTCCAGATGCGAAATGAAGCCGGAAACGAAAAGCAGGTCGACCGGGCCTTGGCCGACCGTGTGATAGGCAATATGTACATCGCTACTACCGACATAGCGTGCGTCCGGCCGTGACCTCGCGGGCCTGACGATGTCCGGTTGGTGGCCGGCCAGCCGGGCCGATTCGTAGAGCCGGATGGTTTCCGGCTGCGGCCGCACGCCGAATTCGTCATCCAGAATTCGGGCGCATTCCTCGAACTGCCGCAACGCCGCGGCGGGCTGGCCTGACGACGCGTAGAGCCGAATGAGCTCGCGGTGGGCGGGTTCGTGCAGCGGATCCAGGGCCAGGGCGCGCCTGGCGAAGGGGATCGCCTGTTCGTATTCGCCATGGGCACAGTGGACCCGAATCAGTTGACCGAGCACCTGTGCCAGAGTCTGGCTCAGCGCGTCCCGATGAAACGACTGCCAGTCGTCGAATCCGGGGCAGTGCAGCAGCGAGAACCCGGCGAGGAAATCGTCCGTATAGAGTTCGGCCGCCGCGAGCAGGTGCGCATGCGCCTCGGCGTCAACCCGCTCCGGCGGTTTGTTGCCATGCAGGCCGGCGCTGGCCGCCTGTTGAAAGGCCCGGACGTCCAGCCGGATATCAGCCGCCGTGGCAATGGCGACGGTTTCCGCGCCGAGGTCCAGCACGTCGTTTCCGGCCGTTTGGTTCAGGAGATAAAGGGTGCGCCTGAGGCTGGCGCGCCCGCTTTGCTGATCGCTTTCCGGCCAGAACAATGTGGCCAGCGCATCGCGACTATGGGGTCGGCCGCCGACCGCCAGATAGGCCAAAAGCGCGAGCGCTTTACGTAGGCCGATCTTGGCCACCTGGCCATCGCGGACCAGGCGAGGCGGACCGAACAGTTTCATATGCATTTGGGACATGCAGCCAGTTCACAATCCGTACAGGGTTTGAAAACCGCCCCTGCCCCAACACGCAATACACGGACGCCGTACGAGACGGAGCAGGAGCGGGTCGAGGCACGATCCACCAGTGCCAGCTATTCGGTCGGCGCGCCTCGACACCGACAATCTTTTTATCGGACCGGCTTCGCGCAAGCCGAATCTGCCGCGAACGTGACCGGGGACACGCCGAAGGACGCTGCGAGGACGCGGAGCTGCCAAACAGGCCAGCGTCGCCGGATTGCGGCTGGCACTGGGACCAAGGTTCGGCGGCGATGGGGAACGTTTCAAGGGGAAGAGCAAATGCCGGAACTGAAAGTCGGCGAAATCACCCTCGCCTATACCGATGTCGGCGCCGGACCGGCCGTAATCCTGGTGCATGGCAGCGCGACCAACCGCAAGCAGTGGCGACCGATGATCGAACATCTGTCGGGCCGCTTTCGGTGCCTGGCGCCGGATCTGATCGGCTACGGCCGGACCACCGGCTGGCCCGCGGACCGGAAGCTCGCGGCCGAGGACGAGATCAGGCTGATCGCGGCCCTGGTCGAGCTGTTCGACGGGCCGGTCCATCTGGTCGGCCATTCCTATGGCGGCAGCCTCTGTCTGGAAGCCGCGCTGACGCTGTCGGCCCGGCTGCGCAGCCTCACCCTGATCGAGCCGGTGGCTTTCCAGTTGCTGCGCCTGGAACGCGATGAGGAAGCCTGGGCGGAGATCGAGGACCTGGCCACCCGGCATATCCGGTTCGCCCGGGAAGGCCGGCTCGCGGCCTGCGCGGACGCGATGATGGCGTATTGGATCGGCGCGCCCGCCTGGTCGGCGATGCCGGCCGAAATGCGCGCGGCGGTCACGGCGACGATGCCCAAGGTCGCTGCCGAATGGCAGATGGCGTTCGATTCGACGGTCGGTTTGTCCGCCTTCATCGGCATGAAGACGCCGACGCTCTTAATCCGGGGAACGCACACGACGCTGGCGGCGCATCGCGTCGTCGACCTGCTGGCGGGCGCTCTGCCGCGCTGCGACCGGGTCGAAATCGACGGCGCCGGCCACATGTCGCAGCTCACCCACGCCGCCGAGGTCAACGCCGCCGTCGCCGCGCATCTGGAGCGGCACGCGAACGGCGCGGCGGCGAAAGACGTGGCCTGAGCGGCCGGAATAATCCAACGGGGAGACTTTGCTAATGGGGTTTTACGCGAAGCATATATTGCCGCGCGCGCTCGACTTCGCGTGCAGCATGAAGCCGGTGCTGGAACAGCGGGAAAAGGTGGTGCCGTTGGCCGAAGGCCGGGTCCTGGAGGTCGGTATCGGCACGGGACTCAACCTGCCCTACTACGACGCGTCGAAAGTCGACCGGGTTATCGGGCTGGACCCGGCGGAAGAGATGCTGGTGCGGGCGCGCAAACGCGCGTCGGGGCTGCCGTTCGCGGTGGAGCACCTGGCGTTGGAAGGAGAGCGCATCCCGCTGGAACCGGATAGCATCGACACGGTACTGGTGACCTATACGCTCTGCACCATCCCGGACGTGTTCACCGCGCTGGACGGCATGCGGCGGGTGCTGAAGCCGACCGGCCGACTGATCTTCTGCGAGCACGGCAAGGCGCCGGACGCGCGGGTGCTGCGCTGGCAGCGGCGGATCAATCCGCTGTGGGGCAAGCTGCTGGGCGGCTGCAACCTGGACCGGGACGTGCCGAGCCTGCTGAAGCAGGGCGGCTTCGCCTTCGATACGATTGAGAGCGCCTATCTGGACGGACCGGCGATCGCCAGCTTCAACTACTGGGGGACGGCGCGGCCGTCCTGACGCCGACGCCTTGTCGCAACCAGCCCGGCCAGGCCGAGGCCGAGGCCGAGCAGGACGGCCATGCCGGGCGCCGGCACCGCGGCTTCGTCGCCGATACGGTCGGGCGCGAAGGCGAGGCTTCGGACGCTGTCGAATCCTATGTTGCCGACGGCGGTGGCCGCGCCGGTGGCAGCGTCGATCGTGAAAAAGGTGTTCGAGGTAAAACTGGCGCCGATCAACGTATCGTTGTCCGTATCGAAAGCAAGCCCCGAGATGAAGGCCGTGCCAAGCGGGCCGACGGCGGTGCCCACACCGGTCGCCGCGTCGATGACCGCCAGCTCTTGGGTGCTGTTGTCGGTGCCGAACAGCGTGTCGGTCGCCGGATCGAACGCGAGGCCGTTGATAAGGGGAAACCCGGTCGCGCCGACAGTGGTGGCCGCGCCAGTCGTGGTATCAACGGTCAACAGCGTATCGGCGCTGGTATTGGTGATGAAAAGCGTGTTGCCGTTCGGGTCGAACCCGAGGCCGAGTGCCGCGACGCCAATCCCCAACGGCCCAACCGCGGTTCCGGCGCCGGTCGTCGTGTTGATCGTCAGAAGCTGGTTGGTGTCGCCGTCCACGCCGAACAGGGTGTTGCTGCCCGGATCGTATGCGAGCCCGTTGACCGCGCCGAAACCGACCGGGCCTATTGCGGTGCCCGCCCCGGTCGCAGGGTCGATCTCGATCAACTGGTCGGTTACGTTGTCTACGCCGAAAATAGCGGCCGACGCCGCCGGCGGGAAAACCAGTGCGCTCACGGCCAGGGCCGACGCAAGCGCGATGCTCTGTCGTGTGTTCATGTTCCTCTCCGTCGGCCCTTCGGCCGCTTTGTTAAACGTTTGACGGAAAGATCGGTGCATTGGCGGCGCCGGTCGATCCCCTAAAATTAGGGGAAGGGGTCTGACCGACCTGTGCGGTGGAGTGCCGGCTAGTGGGTTTCCGAGAAAGCGCCCGTGTTCACCCTCGTGCTTCGACAGGCTCAGGGTGGCACCCCCACTGTCATTGCGAGCGAAGCGAAGCAATCTCGACGGGCCCCGCCCTGCCCTCCCGAGATCGCCACGGCGCTCCGCGCCTCGCGATGACGGGTCAGATGGCTGGGCATGTCGAAGGGTGCGGTTGCTGCGGGGCGCTTTATCCAACAGCCGCCTAAAGGGCGCGTTCGAAGTTGATCTCGCCGCGCGCCTCGTCGATATCCACGACGTTAAAACCGTTGGCGCGGTAGAACGATCGGGCGCGGTGCCAGTCGACCGTGGTCTCCAGTACGATGCGCGTGTAGCCGCGCGACGCAGCCACGGCGATCAGGTGATTCAGGATGGCCGTGCCGATGCCGGCGCGCCGTTGGCCGCTCTCCACCGACATACGGACGATGCGGCAATCGGCTTGGTTTTCCCTGACCAGGCCGCCCGTGCCGATCAACGTGTCGCCGGCGAAGGCGACGAAGAAGTTCTCGCAACCGTACGTTTCGGCGATGTCGTCGAGGTCCGGATTTCGGGACGGGTCGAAGCTCTCGAAATGCTCAGCCAAGCCGGCAGCGATTAGACGGCGCGCATCGTCCTGATGCGCCCGCTTAAAGCCGACGATGGCCAGTTCATCCGCCATAGCCGCGACTATAGGCTGTTATGATCCACATCAAAGCCCCGAATTCGGCCCTGTGATGCATTTTCGATCCGGGACGCTGTCGGAGGGGCGGGTGCAGATATTTTTCGAGTTGTTGGCGCTGCTGCTGCTGACCCGGGTATTCGGCGAGGCGATGGCGCGGGTCGGCCAGCCGGCCTCCGTCGGCGAGATCCTGGCCGGCGTTCTGCTGGCGGTCGCGATCGTCTGGGTCGGTCCCGCCGTCCCCTTCCTGGCGCAAATGGGCTCCAGCACCGCGTTGGACACCGTCGCCCATGCGGGCATCTTCCTGCTGGTGCTGCTGGCCGGTATCGAGATGGAACCGAGCCAGATCGCCAAAAGCTCGAAGGCCGCGTTCTGGATCGCGCTCGGCGGCATGGTGCTGCCGTTGGCCGGCGGCTTCGCGCTGGCCTGGCTCTTCCTGCCGGATTCCGACTTAAGGCCGGTGCAGTCCCTGCTGGCGGGCGTGGCGCTATCGATCTCCGCCGTGCCGGCCACGGTCAAGGTGTTCGACGATCTGGGCCTGCTGCACAGCAAGGTCGGCGAATATGTGATTTCCGCCGCGGTGTTCGACGACGTGATCGGGCTGTTCCTGCTGGCGATATTGCTGTCGGTGATCGAGACCGGCAACGCGCCCGACCTGCTGGCTTTCCTGCTGTTGCTGGGCAAGGTCTCGGTCTTCTTCGGCATCACCATCCTGTTGGGCGCGCATGTCTACCCGCGCGTCAGCCGTGGCATGAAGACGATGCAGGCCGCCGCGGCGGAGTTCAGCGCGCTGGCCGTCGTGGCATTGGCCTATGGATTGCTGGCGGAACTGCTGGGCATGCACTGGATTCTCGGCGCTTTTATGGCCGGGCTTTATTTCGAACGGTCGCGGGTCGGGGTGCGGGCCTATGCCGAGATCAGGCTGATCTGCGCGACCCTGGCCAAGGGCCTGCTCGGCCCGCTGTTCTTCGCCTATATCGGGCTGAAGGTCGACCTCGGCGCGGTGACCCAGGCGCCGGTGTTCCTGTTCCTGGTGGTCGCCGTCGCCTTCCTCGGCAAGGTCGTCGGGGCCGGCGTTCCGGCGCGCCTGACCGGGCTGTCGAAGCGGGACGCGACTGCGGTCGGCGTCGGTATGAGCGCGCGCGGCGCGGTGGAACTGGTCGTGCTCGGCATCGCCTACGAAAAGGGGGTGTTCGCGGCGCAGGCGGGGCAGGATTCGGCGGCGGGTAATCTGTTCTCCTCGCTGATCCTGATGGGTGTGATCACCACCGTGCTGGCGCCGATCCTGCTCAGGCGGTTGTTGAAACCGCAAGTCTCTTAGACGGCAGGCTACGGGCCGGCCGGGCGCGGCGGCGGGGGCGTAGGGTCCGGGTCCGACAGGCCGGGGCCGAAGCGGAGCGCCGCCCGCTCGACCTCTGCATTGCCCTCCAGGAACGGGCGGTAAGCCATGTCCTCGACCAGGATGTGGTTGTTCAGCCAGTCCTTCAGGAAGGCGAGCAGGTGGGGGCCGAGCCCGGCTTCGCCGCCGCTGAAATAGCGGTCGCGGGTGTAGCGCATGTCGGCGGTGAAGCGATCGTGCTCCGCCCGATGCTCGGCCAGGCTGGGATAGCCGCAGGCCGCGAGCACCGCTTCCTCCCGGGCGAAGTGGAACTCGATATAGGCGACCAGGCTTTGAAAGACCTGGTCCATATCGGACGGTCCGGCGCCGTATTCCAACGCGTCGTGCAGGCGGTTGATCAGGTCGATCAGCGCGCGATGGTCGGAATCGATCAGCGGTACGCCGACGCTCATGGATTCCGACCATTCGTAGAACGGCATGACCTTGCTTCCCGGCGGATTCCGATGGTGGACGACACGGGCAGGATACGACGAACGCGGGTGCCTTGCCACAGATCCTCGCCGCTCAGGCCGGCAGAACCCGCTCTCCGTAGGCGAAAAGCGCCGGGGCGCCGCCGGTGTGGATGAACAGCAGGGAACCTTCTTTTCCCCGCTGCCGAGTACGTTGCAGGAAGCCGGCCATGACCTTGCCGGTGTAGACGGGATCGAGGATCAGGCCCTCGGCACGGGCGGCAGCGGCGATGGCGTCCATGGTCGGCGGGTTCAACTGGCCGTAGCCCGGCGCAAGGAAGTCGTCGATCAGGCGGATGTCGCCGTCGGCGACCGGCGATCGGATATCCAGCAGATCGGCGATCTCCCGGCAGCGGTCGGCGATGCGCGCCTGCTGGGCCGTCGTATCGCGGCGGACGCAGATGCCGGTGACTGGGACGTCATGACCGAGCGCGCGTAGCCCGAACAGCAGGCCGGCATGGGTGTGGCCGCTGCCGGAGGCGACGACGATTTCGTCGATGACGATGTCGTCGGCCGCCAGTTGCTTGGCGATTTCCCGAGCCGCGATGACATAGCCGAGGGCGCCGAGCGGCTTATGGCCGGGCGCCAGCGGCACGATGTAGGGGCGGCGGCCTTGGGCTTCCAGGTTGGCGGCGATCTCGCCGAGGCGCCGGTCGGCGCCGGTTTCGTCCTCGCCGTCGGGATAGGAATGGAGCGTGGCGCCGAACAGCTTGTCGAGCAGGACGTTGCCGGAGGTGCGGTATTGCGCGTCGGTGTCGGGCACGCGCTCTTCCAATTGGATGTGGCAATCCATGCCGAGTTTGGCCGCGGCCGCCGCGGCGGTGCGCACGAAGTTCGACTGCACGGCGCCGGTGATCAGGACGGTGTCGGCGTTTCGGCTTTCGGCTTCGCCCAAATAGAACTCCAACTGGCGAACCTTGTTGCCGCCGAAGGCGAGGCCTGTGCAGTCGTCGCGCTTGACGTAGAGCCGTCCGCCGCCGGTTTGCGCCGCCAGATTGGCCATCTGTTCGAGCGGTGTCGGCCCGTGGCCGAGCCTGACCCGGGGAAACGCGTCCAGCCGGCCGAGTTCGGCCGTCATTCAGTTCTTGGAGGTCGCCAGGTGGGCGCCCAGGCCGATCAGGACGGAACCGCCGACCATCCGCGCGATGCGCTGGCCGATGCCGCTTTGGCGAATCCGCGCGAGCACGGCGGAGGTGAGCAGCACGGTGACAATGTCGGTGGCGGTGAAGACGGCGTTGACGATGGCGCCGAGCGCGAGGAATTGCAGCCAGACCGCCATGCCCGCCGCCGGATCGACGAACTGCGGCAGGAAGGCGATGTAGAAGATCGCCGCTTTTGGGTTGAGTACCTCGACCACCACGCTTTCGGTGAAGGCGCGCCGGGCGCTGCGGCCCTTCAGGTGCGGCAGTTCCGAGGCGTCCAGCTTCTTGCGGATGATGCCGATGCCGAGCCAGACCAGGTAAAGCGCGCCGACGATCTTCACCGCCGTGTAGAGCGTGGGCACGAGTTGGAAGATCGCCGACAGGCCCGCCGCCGCGGCGATCACATGGGCATAGCCGCCGAGATGAATGCCGAGCGCCGCCATGAAGCCGCCACGCCGGCCGCGCGCCATGGTCTGCGCCGCGGTGTAGAGCAGCGCCGGGCCGGGCATGACGGCAAAGACGAATGTGGCGGCGAAGAACGGGATCAGCAGGTCAAGCGACGGCATGGGGTCGGTTCCTGGTCAGGGACGCGTGTCAGTATCCGGTGACCATAAGCCGAAAGCGGATCGTTTGCCAGTTGACGGCCGGTGCGCAATGTCATCGCGAGGCCCGCAGGGCCGCGGCGATCTCGGGAAAACGGAGCACCGCTTCTCGAGATTGCTTCGCTGCGCTCGCAATGACGACGGATTCTCAACGGGCGGAGCCGGCGGGACCATGGACCCTCGGATCAAGTCCGAGGGTGACGTTTTTTGGGAACGACCAATCAACGCACCTCCGTCATGCTCGGACTTGATCCGAGCATCCATGGGGCAATGGGCGTGGTTTCCGCAGGTTGCGCGACGGCCGCTGTTCTAGACCAGCCGCTTCCTGAGTTGCGCGGAGATAATGTCGATCAGGGTGACGGCGATGACGACGACGATGATGATGGCCGAGGCGCGGTCGTACTGGAAACCGCGGAACGACTCGTAGAAGGTGAAGCCGATGCCGCCGGCGCCGACGATGCCGAGCACCGTAGCGGAACGCACGTTGGTTTCGAACCGGTAGAGCGAGAAGCTGGACCAGAGCGGCATCACCTGCGGGATCACGCCGTAGACGATTTCCTGGATGCGGCCGGCGCCGGTGGAGCGGATGCCTTCGACCGGGCGCGGGTCGATGGCCTCGACCGCCTCGGAGAACAGCTTCGAGATGATGCCGAGATTGTGGATGAACAGCGCCATGACGCCGGCGAAGGGACCGAGGCCGACGGCGGCGACGAACAGGATGGCGAACACCAGCTCGTTGATCGCGCGGGCCGCGTCCATCAGCCGGCGGACCGGCTGTACGATCCAGACCGGCGCGATGTTGTTGGACGACAGCAGCGCGAACGGGATGCCGAAGACGATGGAGAGGACGGTGCCCCAGAGCGCAATCTGCACCGTTTCCAGCATTTTTAGCGCGAAGATGGCGATGTCGGAAAAATCGGGCTTGAGAAAATCGCCGATAAAGACGGCCATGTTGCCGGCGTCGGTGAACAGGTAGGTCCAGTTGTTGACCTCCGCCGGGTAGTAAGAGACCGCGAGCAGCGTCGCGATAACCAGCGCCACGGCGGCGTTGGTCAGGAAGCCGGACCAGCGGGGCTTCAATTGCTCCGCGACGGCCGGCGAAACAGATTCAGGTTGCGTGTCGAGGGTGGCCATCGGTCAAAAACCTGTGGTCGGAAATCGGTTTGGAAAAAAGGGATAAAATTGGGGGCGGGTTTTCTCCCGCCCCAGTTTTTTGAGGGAACATCGAGTCTGATTAGGTTGTTGTCTTAATAGCCGGCCTTGCCGACGATATCGGACATCTTCTTCAGGTTGGCGAGCTCCTGCTCGGCCGCCTTGACGGCGGCGGTGTCGCCTTTGCGCTCCGCCTTGAGCTTGGCTTTGAAGGCTTCGATCTGGCGGACGTCGAGAAGCTGCGCGTTGGACGAAGCGAGGAACGGGCCCCAGCCGTCCGACAGGTTGGCGAGCACCGCGCGTTCGCGGGCGACCTTCTCCTGGTCGCCGAAGCGGCCGTACTGCAGGAAGAAGAAGAGCATCCTCTCCTTGGTCGCCTGCGGCAGGTCCTGACGCCAGACCATCGGGTCGGACGGGATGATCGGCGAACGCCAGATCTCCTTGATGTTGGCGGCGGCCTTCGGGTTGGTCTTGGCGAGGCGGGCGTAGATCGATTCGGTGTTGTTGGTGGCGACGTCGACCTTGGCGGTGGCGACGGCCAGTGCGTTGCCTTCGTGGTTCGAATTGACGACCCGCTTGAAGCAGTCCTCCGGCGTCTGGTTGTTGAGCGCCCAGACGTAGTAGCCGGGGATGGCGAAGCCGGAGGTGGAGTTCGGGTCGCCGTTGCCGAAGGTCAGCGACTGGTCGCACTTCAGCACGTCTTCCAGCGAGTTGAGCGGCGAATCCTTGTGCGTGATCAACAGCGAATGGTAGCCGCGCGAGCCGTCGTCCTTGATGGTCTGGGCGAACACCTCGCCGCCGGCGCGGTCGACCGCCTGGATCGCCGACTTGTTGCCGAACCAGGCCACGTCGACTTTCTTGAAGCGCATGCCTTCGATCACGCCCGCATAGTCGGAGGCGAAGAACGGCTTGACCGTGACGCCGAGCGCCTTGCTCATATCCGCCAGGAACGGATTAAAGGATTCCTCAAGGGCCGACGACGACTCGGTCGAGATAATGCCGAAATTAATCCGGTCTTGCGCCTGGGCCGTGCCGAGGCCGAACACGGCGGCGGCAGCGGCAAGGACGAGTTTCCTGAACATCGATTTCTCCCTTTGAACTCAGGATGGGACGTTGCTGGCCACGGGTGCGGCCAGGTCGTGAAATGCCGGGACGCGGCCGGCGGCTTGTTGCGGCGATGGGGACGAAGGCGGCGGCGTTGCGCCGTTGGTCTTGCGCCGTTGCCGCGATTCCTGATCGCCCATGCTTTCCATGCCGTAGAGCGCCGCGAGGTCGTTGGGGCCGATGCCGGCCATGTCGCCGTCATAGATAATCCGGCCTTCTTTCAGCGCGATGACACGCCGGCAGTGTTTGAAGGCGTGATCGATCTGATGCAGCGAGACGATTACCGTCGTGCCGTCCTGGCGGTTGATCTCGCCGAGCGCCTCCATCACATGCTCGGCCGAGGACGGGTCGAGCGAGGCGATCGGTTCGTCGGCCAGAATGAGCTTCGCTTCCTGGGTCAGCGCCCGCGCGATCGCGCCGCGTTGCTGCTGGCCGCCCGAGAGCGTCGACGCGCGCTGATGCGCGAAATCCACCATGCCGACCCGCTCCAGCGCCTTGAGCGCCTTGACCCGCTCCGAGCGCGGGAACGCGCCGAGCGTGCCGCGCCAGGCCGGCACATGGCCGAGCCGTCCGGCCAGCACGTTCTTCAACAGCGACATGCGGCCGACCAGATTGAACTGTTGGAAGATGACGCCGACATCGCGGCGCATCGGACGGCAGTCGCGGGTGATGCGGCCGTCGGACTGCGTGGTCTTGCCGAACAGCGAAATCCGGCTGCCCAGTTCGCGATCCGAGGCTTCCAGCCCGCAGAGCAGCTTGATCAAGGTCGACTTGCCGGAGCCGGACGGGCCGATCAAACCGACCATCTCGCCCGGCTCTATCTTGAAGCTGATGTCCTTCAGAACGTTGTTGGCCCGGCCGAACGTTTTCGAGCCGCGTACGACGTCAACCGCTTCCATATCCGTCCACCTTGCTAGTGACGCCGTTTCGAATAGCAACCCGCGGCGACAGTTTTGTTACATGGCGGCTGGGCCTCGCCCTCTATGGTAAGAACATCTAGACGTCTGAACGGCTGGTCGAGCCGAGCGTGCGCGGAATACTTGGATTTTTTCGACTATCGGGGCGTGCAGCCAGGCTGCCGCAAAAAATTTTCGCAGCGGTCTGTTACACTGGGACAGCATCCCGCACTTCCAAGACAGGAGTTTTGCAGCATGGCAAAAATCGCCTTCCTCGGGCTCGGCAAGATGGGCAACGGCATGGCCGGGTGTCTGATCGGCGCCGGGCACAGCGTGTCGGTATGGAACCGGTCGGCCGACAAGGCCGCGCCGCTGGCCGAGAAGGGCGCGGTTGTCGCCGAAACCCCGGCCGAAGCGGCGCGGGACGCGGAAGCGGTGTTCAGCATGGTTGCCGACGACGACGCGTCGTCGCGGGTCTGGACGGCGGAAGACGGCGCCTTCGCGACCGCGGCGGACGGGGCGCTGGCGATCGAATGCTCGACCATCTCGCACGGCCAGGCGATGCGTCTGGCCAAGGCTGCGGCGGCGCGCGGAATGACCTACATCGACTGTCCGGTCAACGGGCCGCCGGCCGCCGCCGCGTCGGGCGAACTGATCCTGCTGGTCGGCGCGCCGGACGCGGACCTGGAGAAGGCGCGGCCGCTGCTGGAGATTGTTTCCTCGTCGATCCTGCATTTCGGCGCCGTCGGCACTGGCACCGCGTTCAAGCTGACCAACAACCTGATGGGCGCGGTGCATATCGCGGCGCTGGCCGAAGTCGCCGCGCTGGCCGACAAGCTCGGCCTGGACAAAGAGACCCTGATCGCCGCCATCGACAGCGGCCCCTGCGCCAGCCCGCACGTCAAACGGCTGGTGCGGCCGATGGTCGAGGGCAGGCTGTCGGACGTGCCGGGCCTGTCCATCGGCCTGCGCGAGAAGGACTCGCGCTATTGCCTCGGCCTCGCCGACGATACCGACCAGGGCATGGGCCTCGGCCGGGTTGCGCACGCCTGGTACGCGCTGGCCGCCGAGACGGCTGGCGCGGAGGACGATTCCGCGTTGCTGCGGACGGTGGTGGCGCAGGCCGGACGGCTGCCCGGCTAGCGAAACGCCTCGGGCGCCAGGCGGTCTATCGCGGCGTCGACCGCGAGGACCTCGCTGTCGCCGTCGGCGCCGCGCAGGGCGACGGTGCCGGCGGCCGCCTCGCGCGCGCCGACCGCGGCCAGCAGGGGGATACCGGCCTCCCGGGCGTCGACGATCTTGCGCGGCAGACGCGCCTTGCGGGTGTCCAGGGCGACGCGGAAACCGGCCTCCTCGAACCGGGCCGCGACCTCGCCGGCATAGTCGGCGGCGGCCTCGGTAATGCTGGCGACGGCGATCTGCTCCGGCGCCAGCCAGAGCGGCAGCCGGCCCTGGTGATGCTCCAGCAGGATGCCGATGAACCGCTCGATCGAGCCGAGCACCGCATGGTGTAGCAGGACCGGGCGGCGGCGTTTGTTGTCGGCGTCGACATAGGCGGCGTCGAGCCGTTCCGGCAGCACCAGATCGACCTGGACGGTGCCGCACTGCCATTCGCGGCCGCGGTTGTCGCGGAGCGCGAATTCAAGCTTCGGCCCGTAGAACGCGCCCTCGCCGGGCTGGGCGCGGCAGTCGAGGCCGGCTTGCTTCGCGGCGTCGGCCAGCGCCGCTTCCGCCCGGTCCCAGACCGCATCGGTGCCGGCACGCACCGCCGGCCGTGTCGAGAAGGCGACCGCCATGTCGTCGAAGCCGAAATCGGCATAAACGCGTCTCAGCAGAGCGCAGAAGCGCGCGACTTCGGCCACGATGTCGTCGTCCGCGCAGAAGACATGCGCGTCGTCCTGCACGAAGGCGCGGGTGCGCATCAGGCCGAGCAGGGCGCCGGACGGTTCGTCGCGATGGCAGGCGCCGAACTCAGCGAGCCGGAACGGCAGGTCGCGGAACGAGCGGATCCGCTTGTTGAAGATCTGGATATGGCCCGGGCAGTTCATCGGTTTCAGCGCCAGGGCATGGCTGTCTTCGCCGGGCAGGGCGAACATGTTGTCGCCGAACTTCTCCCAGTGGCCGCTGGCCTGCCAGAGCGCGCGCGACAGCAATTGCGGGGTGCGCACCTCGCGGTAGCCGGCGGCGCGCATCTGCCGGCGGATATAGCCTTCGATAACCTGGTACAGCGCGAAGCCGCGCGGGTGCCAGAACACCATGCCGGCGCCCTCTTCCTGCTGATGGAACAGGTCCATGCGGTTGCCGATGGCGCGGTGGTCGTTGTCGTCCATTTTGTCCTCCTGGAAAATCCGGGGACGGACGGGGCGGCCCGAAAAAGCGAAGGCCCCGTCCGTTGCCGGCGGGGCCTTGGGGTTTCGCTTTTTCGCCTAAAGCTAGCGCAAACGATCCCTCCGCGGCCCGCCGGTGCGGGTCGTCGTCGTGGTCGTCTGCGTCGTGGCGATCAAACTGTGCATGGCGTGGAATTAACGGCTAAACGCCGGCGGGTCAAGCGTCGGCGCGGTTTTATCGACGGCTACTGCCGCAAAGTGCTTGTAATTGCTTAATTATGCGCTTATGTCTGGCGCATAGATATTGGCCGGAATGACTGGGCCGCTTCGCTTCGTCACTGACAGGCGCATAGGTTTCCGACTTTCTCACCAAAATCGACTAACCGGGATCAACGCCACGAACCGCCGTGTGCCGCGTCCCCCGTGCAAACCGTCAGTGAAAGGAAATTCCATGATTACGGGTACGGTAAAGTTCTACAACGACCAAAAAGGCTATGGCTTCATCGAGCCGGAGGATGGCGCGAAAGACGTTTTCGTGCATGCCACGGCGCTGGAGCGTGCCGGCATCAACGGCCTGAGCGAAGGCCAGAAGGTGCGTTTCGACACGCAGAACGATCCGCGCAGCGGCAAGATCGCCGTCGGCACGATCGAAATCGCCTGATGCACGGCGGCCCTAGCGCCGCGACGTGAGGTTTGGAGCCGCCGCCCGTCACGGGCGGCGGCTCTTTTTATGCCGAGAGGTCGAGCGTCATGTAGACGCTGTGGGGATCTTCCCGGTAGCCGTTGAACGGCGCGCAGTATTCGAAGCCGAAACGGGCGTAGAGGGCGCGGGCGGGCGCGAACGCCTCCACCGAACCGGTTTCCAGACTCAGACGCTCGTATCCGCGCCGCCGGGCCTGGTCGACGATATGCGTCAGAATGCGGGCGCCGACGCCCCGGCCCCGGCTTCGCTCCGCCGTATGCATGGATTTCAGCTCGCCGTGGCGGGCGTCGAGTTCCTTAAGCGCGCCGCAGCCCAGGAGGTCGGGGCCGTCCCAGGCGGTCCAGAAGGTTACGCCGGGCGTGCGCAGGGCGGAAAGATCCAAAGCATGCACGCTTTCCGGCGGCGAATGGGCGGCGCCGTGATCGAGATGCGTTTGGATGAGTGCCGCGATCTCCCAGCCCTGAAGATCGTCTTCGCGAATCGAAATCTGCATCGCTTTATTCTGCCGCGTCCCACCGCCCGCGCAAGAGGGCGGCTTCGTCTTCCGGCGTGAGCGACGGGCTGGCGCCGAGCGCGTCGAGCATGGCGTCGAGCGCCTGGGCGGCGGCGCCGGACGCGGTGGCGTAACCGGACGGGCCGGTCTCGGTAACCGGCGCCGCGACCACCATTTCCACGTTCCAGCGGCCTTCCGGGCCGCGGCAGGCGATGCCGAATTCCGCCTTGTCGGGCAGTTCGTGGAGCACGTCGAACTCCCGGCAGGCGCGGCCGTCGCCGGCGCGGAAGGTGAGCACCGGCTGGATGCCGGCGTCCGATGTCGACCCGCTCGGCAGGGTCTCGAGCGCGGCGTGCAGCGGCCCGTCCAGCGGCGCGTCGCCGAGCGCGGCGATAATCCGCTGCTGCTCCGGCCCGCCGATAAAGCTGCCGGCGCCGACGCCGATGGCGAGCGCGATACTGGCCGCGATCGCCGTCGGCATCCAGCCGCCGATGGCGCGCCGCCTGGGGAGCACCGCGACCTTGTCGGGCTCGCCGAAGATCGCCGCCTGGATCGCGGCCGGCATCGGCGCGTCTTCAGGCGTATCGAAGGCCTCCCGCAGCAGGGCGTTCGATTCCCGGATCCGCTCCGCCAGCGCCCTGGCTTCGGGGTCGGTCTCGATTGTCCGGCGCACCGCTTCCGCCTCGGCCTCGTCTTCCAGCGAGCCGTCGACGAAGGCCGCGACCTGTTCTTCCGTCCAGTCCCGGGTCATGGCGCGGTCTCCGCCATCAACGGCAGCAGGCTGGCGCGGGCGCGGTTGAGCCGGCTCATGACCGTGCCGACGGGCGTATCCAGGATCGATGCCGCTTCCTTGTAGGAATAGCCTTCGATGGCGACGAGCGCGATCACCGCGCGCTGCTGTTCGGGCAGCGCCGCGATGGCCGCGCGCGTCTTGGCCAGCAGCAGGCGATGTTCGTTGCGGTCGGCCTCCCGGCCCTCATCGGACAGGCGTTCCAGCACCTCTGGATCTGAAGAGCCCTGAAAGCGCTTACGGCTGCGCATCGCGTCGATGTGCGTGTTCTGGACGATGCGGAACATCCAACTGTCCAGTCGGGTGCCCGGCCGGTACTGATCGATCCGGCTCAATGCCTTCACACAGGCTGTCTGCACCAGGTCGTCTCCTTCGTCACGATTGCCGCTGATGGCATAGGCGAAACGCCTCAGACGCGGCACCAAGGCTGCGATTTCGGCCTTTATCTGCTCGCTCATGCCCGATCCAAACGGCAGAGTTCGTGAAGAGAACGCCTGCGCAGGTGTTTTATTCCTCAATTTTCGGAATAATTTATTGAGTAGAACGTTCTGACTGGCAAGCGCCGTTTTTGCAAGGACAGTGGTTATGCGTCTCGCCGTCTTCCTGATCTGCCTGTCGCTCGGTCTGGCCATTCTGCCAGGGCGGATGCCGACCGGTCTGCCCGTGTTTTTCGCCGATGCGGCCGCCGATGACGGCGGCGGTGGCGATGGCGGAGATGGCGGAGATGGTGGCGACGGCGGGGACGGTGGCGATGGCGGTGACGGCGGCGATGGGGGCGACGGCGGTGACGGTGATGGCGGCGACGGTGACGGCGGAGACGATGGCGGCGATGACGGCGGTGACGACGGGGGAGACGACGGCGACGACGGTGACGATGGCGACGACGGTGATGACGGCGACGATAGCGATGACAGTGACGATAGCGATGACAGTGACGACAGCGACGATTCCACGTCGGCCCTGGACGACAGCGTTCAGTCGCTGCTGAGCCTGTTCGGCAACGTTTTCGGCGGCGGCGGCGGACCGGATTTCGTGGAAACGGAAATCGTGGCGTTCGGCATTCCCGGCCTGTCTCCGCAGGAGCGCGGGGCGCTCAACGCCGCCGGGTTCCGGGTATTGTCGGAAGATAGGCTCGGTTCGCTCAACGCGACGATCGCCCGGCTGTTGCTGCCGGCCGGACTGGACGTCGAAAGGGCGCTGGCGGTCGCCCGCTCGCTGGCCCCGAACCTGGTTTTCGACCTGAACCATTTGTACCGGCCAAGCGCAGCGGGCTGCCCGCCCGCGATCTGCTGGGACCGGCAGTTGATAGAGATGGAGCGGCTGCCGGCGGATGCCTGCCGGCGCGGCGCGCCGATCGCGATCATCGATACGCAGGTGGCGAAGAACCATCCCGCGCTTCGCAACGCCGACATTCGCACACGGAGCGTCCTGGCGTTCGGCGAGAGGCCGGCGCCCCCGGATCACGGCACGGCCGTGGCGGCGCTGCTGGTCGGGGAAAGCCCCTCCGGCATCCCGCCGCTGACGCCGGGGGCGCGGCTGCTGGTCGCCGAAGCCTTTACCGAGACCAAAGGCAAGGCGGCGGCCAATGCGGTAGCCATCGTGCGCGGCATCGACTGGGCCATGTCGCAAAACGCCAGGGTGATCGCCATGAGCATTCAGGGGCGGCCGAACGCCGCGTTGGAACTGGCGGTCAAGGCCAGCGCGCGCCGCGCCAACCTGGTGGCGGCCGCCGGCAACGACGGACCGAAGGGCAAGCCCGCCTATCCCGCGGCATATCCGGAAGTAATGGCGGTGGCCGCCGTGGACTGGCGCAAGCGCCCCTACCGGAACGGCACGCGCGGCAAATATGTGGAGATCGCCGCGCCGGGCGTCGGCGTCCTGTCGGCGACAACCGGCGGCAGCACGGAAACCACATGGACCGGCAGCAGCTTCGCCGTTCCTTTCGTGGTCGCGGCCCTGCTGCGCGCCAGGGCGGAGACCAAGGGCGACGCGACCGAGGCGCGCAGGTTGCTGACCCGGACCGCCCGGGACCTGGGCGCCAAGGGACGCGACCGGACGTTCGGTCACGGGCTGGTTCAGATGCCGGGGCCGCGCTGCTGGTAGGCGTGGCGCGGCAGTTCGTAAGTAATGGCGCGGAGGTCGTCGAGCAGGGCCTTCGGATCGTCGTTGGCGGCCAGGGCGTCGTAAGGCAGCGGCGCGCCGATATGAAGCCGCACGGTCGAGCCGATGCGCCGCGCCGCTTCCTTGATCAGCAATGCCTCGCGCGCCGACTGGCTGACGCGGCTGGCGGCATGGAACAGCCAGGAGTTCTGTCCCTCGAAGAAAACCGGCAGCACCGTGGCCCGCGCCGCGGTCACCAGCTTGGCGGCCAGCGGCTGCCAGGGCAGGTCGGTGGCTTCGCCGAAGACGCGGCGCGCCGTCGACACGCCGCCGGCGGGAAAGATGATCAGCGCGCCGCCGTTTCGCACATAGTCGATGGCGCGGCGGCAGGTCTCCACGTTGTTGCGCCGGGCTTCGCGGGTACCGGTAAAGGATACCGGCAGCAAGTCGCCGCGAATCTCCGGCGCCCGGTTCATCACTTCATGGGCGACGATCTTGAAGTCGGACCTGATGCCGGCGATCAGGTGGCAAAGAACGAGGCCGTCGATCACGCCGAACGGATGGTTGGCGATCACGACCAGCGGGCCGCGTCGCGGCACCTGAATCAGTCGGGTGGCGTCGCAATCGACGTTTATCCGCAGGCGGCGCAGCGCTTCGCCCCAGAACGGCTGTTCCTTGTCGCCCGAAAGGCGATAGTCGCGATAAAGGCGACTGACCTGCATTTGTCCGGTGAGTTTCTCGATCAGTCCGATGCATACCCGGCGCAGCAGAGGATCGCCGGGATTCGCATAGGATACCACGGGCGAGCCGCGCAAACGCGCAGCCCGGTCGCGTCGGCCCTTGCGCCGAATCACGCCATGGCCCCTGTGGCTGCTTGAGCGCCCATGGGCCATAGCTAGACCGCCTGTGCGAAGCTTTCATGGCGGTGCGATGACAGCTTCGCGACAGTCGCGAGACGCCGCCGCGTTAGAGCATCCCGCATTCAAGTCAAGGCGGGAGGTCGGAAAGCGCTCTAGCTTGTCGCTGCGAGCGCCAACTGCGTTTCTTCGATCTTGGGCAGGCTTTCGATGAACGCCAGAATGTCCTGACGAGAGCCGCCGTGGAAGTCGGCCCTGGACACGCCGTTCCAATCGATATCGTTTCTTTGCATCGGCCGGGCGGTGATGTCGCCCGCCGCCAACCGCCATACAGCGGCGATCCGGCCGTTCACATCCTGCTCGGCGACGAGCAGCATTTCCCTGTTGATCACCTCAACCTCTTTACGCTGGAGTTGTTGATGACTGAGGCGGTATTATTGCGACATTCGGGCGATGGAATCGAGCGTCGAATCGCCGCAGGGGTCTATTCGGGCCCTGTATAATCGTCGCACCCCTGCAGCAGGGCGTAGCAGGCCAGCCGGACGGTCTTCGGCACTTCGATTTCCGTGCCGTCGCGAACGCCTTTTTCGTAATACTGCACGATGCGCCGTTTCAGGCCGAGGGCGGCGGCCGCTTCCTTCTGCGACATCCCAAGCGACTTGCGCCATGCCTTGAAGCGCTCCGGCGGCATGGTTGCCGGTTTCGTCGTGCCGTCCCTGTTCTTGCGCGCCATTTTGGCTCCGTATGGCCGTTCGTCTTCGCGCCATTTTATCCGATTTTGCCGGCTCGCGCCAAGAAAAGTGCACGCTGTGCGCTTTTTTGCTTGCAATGCGCACTTTGTGCGCCTATATTCCTGATAACGAAGGATGGAGTGATCGGGTCTACCAGGAGGCACTTCGATTTTTCCCTGACACAGCAAGAAGGGACCAAGCCTATGGACATCCTGATTACATATTGGAACAGCGTATGGCGGAATGCGGTTCATGCCGCCCATAACGCCCCGCATGGCCCGACCGCCGATGAGTGGGCTGCCTACGAACGCAGTCTGAAGCGGGACACCGTGCGCCAAAGTTCGGTCGGCGCGACCGACCTGCCGTCATCGAGCGGCACCGTGGTCAGCCTCGACAGCCGACGCATCACGGTACAATAGGCGAACAACGTAGAGCGCGTCCCCGAACGCACAGGGCGGGGACGCGCCCTAGCCGCCCAATTCATCGGCGATCCGGCCTACTCCACCGGATAGGGGCCGTCGCCGAAGCTCCTTATTTGATCCTGGGCGTGATAGCCCTTCGACCCGATTGCCCGCGATAGCGGGCTTCTCGGATCCTCGCCCTGTCTCAGTCGGTCCAGGACATGGCCGAAGTCGTATCGCGGCCGCCATCCCAGATCGTTTCTGGCGCGCGCATTGACGTAGACTCTGTCGATGCTTGGGAACATCGTCCAGCCGAGGCGCCGGTATTCCTCTTGGAACGCCGGAATCCGCCGTTGCACGGCTAGCGGCGCATTGGCTCGCAGGTCCGACAGATCGTCCGGCAGGAACGGCGTCGTGGCGCTGACGATGTATTTGCCGAAACCGATGGCGGGCGCCTTTTCGGCGGCCAGGATATGGGCCCCGGCGACGTCTTCGATATCGGCGCGGCGGAACAGGAACTCGTTCGCCTTGGCGTTTTCGTCCGCGTAGGCGTCGCGCTTGGCTTTGTCGTCATCTTCCTCCGGGAAGAAGCGCGAGGTCCGGAGCACGATGCAGGACAGGCCCTGTTTCTTGTGGAAGAGCTGGCAGAGGTCTTCGGCCGCCGCCTTCGTCACGCCGTAGATGTTCTTCGGAACGGGGGTCACATCCTCCGTCACCCAGGCCGCCGGCGCGCCCGCGGGCGGCACCAGCGCGTCGCCGAAGACGCTGGTCGTGCTGGTGAAGACGAACGATCCGACGCCGGCGGCGACGGCCTCCTCCAGCAAATTGAGCGTGCCGGTGATGTTGGTGTCGACGAAATCCTGCCGGCCGTGGGTGGCGACATGCGGCTTGTGCAGCGTCGCCGTGTGGTAGACGGTTTGAACGCCTTCAAGGCAGCGCCTGACCACGGCGCGGTCGACGACCGAGCCGACCTCCGTGGTGAACGGAGACTCGACGATGTCGAGACCGACGACCTGATGGCCGGCGTCCCGCGAGAGGCGGACCATCGCCTCGCCGAGATGTCCGGCGCTTCCGGTAACAAGAACTTTCATGCGCGACCGAATGCGCCAACCGGCCGCGCTTGTCAATCGCCTGCGGCGGTTTGACGATCAGATGCTGCTTGCAGACCCTGCAGCGCGTCCTTCAAATAGGCGATGAAGGTCTTGGCGAGATTCGACAGCGGGCGGTGCGAGGGCGTGACCAGCGATACCGCGAAATCGACCGCCGGAACGAACGGCCGGAAAACGACGCCGGCGCGGTCTCCGCGATACAGGCGGTAGCTCTCGACGCTCAACGGGTCGACGATGGCGTAAGCCTGCTGCCGCTCCACGAACGTCATCAGCGGGATGAAGTACTGGGATTCAAACCGCCGTTTCAGGGTCAAATCCTGTTTGTCGAAGATTGCCCGTATCTGCCGGCAGGTCGGATGATCTTCGTACAGCGTCGCAACCGGCTTGCCGTCCAGATGCTTCGCGGTCACGGCCTTCAGGTCGGCAAGCGGGTCGGAGGCGGGCACGGCGCAAAGACACCGGTAGTCCAGGATGTCGTGATCCATTAAGGACGAGGCCGGGGCTTCGCCCGGGTTCATGTCGATCAAACCGATGTCGTAGCGTTGCGCCGAGAGCAGTTGCTGCGCCTGGAACGAGCTGCGGGTAATCAGCGAGACGTGGATGTCTTCCCGACCGTCGACGAAGCGGCTGATCAGGTCGGGCAGCAGGAAGACAGACGGCCCCGGCATGGCGATGATGTGGATCGTGCCCGATTCCAGATTGCGAACGCTGGCCAGGGTCCGCTGCACGTTGTTCAGGCGGTCGAGAATTTCGGTCGCCTCCGCCAGCAGGTATTGCGCTTCCGGCAGCGGATGCAGCCGGCCGTCGCGCCGGGCGAACAGCTTCAGTTCGACCTTTTCCTCGAGGCTGGCGATCTGCGCGCTTACGGCCGGCTGGGTCCGATGCAGATTGCGCGCAGCCTCGGAGACCGAGCCGGTCAGCATCACTTCGCGGAAAGCCAGGAGTTGTTTGAGGTTGATCGGTGCCATCGGGTGCGTTTGTCAGTGCGGGGCATAAGAGAGATTTATATCTTTACAAGAAATTCAAAATTGAAACTATATGCCGCACCGCTAGACTACGGACAGATCAATAAGAAACACCCGATCCGGGTACGAAGCCCGTGTGGGTCAACAGGGAGACGATGAATGAAACATTCGACAATGAAACTCCTGGGAAAATCAGCCGGCACGGCGATCTTGCTTTCCATGCTGGCCGGCGGTGCGGCGACGGCCCAGGAGATGACCTTCTTCCGGATCGGAACCGGCGGTGCCGGCGGGACCTATTTCCCGATTGGCGGCATCATCGCCAACGCGATCTCCAACCCGCCAGGTTCCAGGCCCTGCGACAAGGGCGGCAATTGCGGCGTCGACGGCCTGATCGCCATCGCGCAGTCCACCAACGCCTCGGCGCATAACGTCAACGCCATCCAGGCCGGGCAGATGGAGGCGGGCCTGACCGGTGCCGCCACCCTGCACTTCGCCTACAAAGGAACCCAGAAGTTTGAGGGCAATTCCAAACCCGACCTTCGAGTGATCGCCAACCTGTTTCCGGAGGACCTGCATCTGGTCCTGCCCAAGGACGCCAAGCTGGCAAGCCTCGCCGACCTGAAAGGCAAGCGCGTCGGCATCGCCCAGGCCGGATCGGGCACGCAGATCGCCGTGGAACTGATCCTGGCGGACCACGGCGTGAACCGGGGCAATATCGAGGAAGCCGAACTGAACAACGCGCAAAGCGCCGAGCGTTTGGCGGACGGTCAGTTGGACGCCTACTTCTATGCCGCGGGCACGCCCGTCTCGGCGATGATCCAGCTCGACAGCACCAAGGGCATGGAGCTCTATTCCTTCTCGGACAAGGAAGTGACGCAGGCCAATAAGACGGTGCCGTACTACGTGCCGTCGACGATTAAGGCCGGAGTCTATCCGGGCGTCACCTACGACGTCAGCACGGTGGCGGTGAACGGCATCCTGGTGACCAACGCCAAGCAGCCGGAAGAGCTGATCTACAACATCACCAAGGCGCTGTGGAGCAAGACCGCGCGCAAGCTGCTCGACAACGGCCATGCCAAGGGCAAGGTGATCACGCTCGACACCGCGCTGCTGGGCATCGACGGCATCGGCGTGCCGCTGCACCCGGGCGCCGAACGGTTCTACAAGGAAGCCGGCCTGATCAAATAGGCCCGCCGTCTGCGTGCCCACGCCGAAGGGCTCCGGCTCCTTGAGCCCTTCGGCGGCTTTTGCCCTCGTTCGATCGGCGGGATGAAACATGAGCGACTCCGCCAAACTGGATGTGGCGGCCGCGGAGGAACTAGAGCGGCGATACGATAGCGGGCTGGCGCTCAGGCCGACGCGGCGGTTCGTGCAACGGCTGTTCTTCGCGGTCGCCATCGTCTTCGCGCTCTATCACTTTCTGGGCGCGGGTTTCGGGGTTCCGGTCGACTACTGGCACATGGGGTTCCACCTGTGCGGTCTGTTCGTCCTGATCTTCATCGGCTTTCCGCTGTTGAAAACCCCGCGCGCCATGAGCCTCGACGGCGCGGGCTGGCTCAGGCCCGGCAACGTGCCGCTCACCGACTGGGCGTTCATGCTGCTCGGTTGCGCCGCGGCGCTTTACCTGGGCGCGTTCTGGGGCGGGGCACGGTTCGAGTTTCTGAACTTCAGCTTCTTCCTGCCGGATCAGGCGCTGCGCCAGGGCAATCCGGCGGGCACGGACGTGTTCTTCGGCACGGTGCTGCTGGTCCTGGTGCTGGAAATCGCGCGCCGGACGCTGGGGCCGATCCTGCCCTGTATCATCCTGGTGTTCGTCGCCTATGCGCTGCTGGGCCCCTACCTGCCAGTGCAGATCCTCAGGCATCCCGGCGTCGACTGGCACCAGTTCATCAACAATATGTACTTCCCGGCTGAAGGCATCTTCGGCGTCACGCTCTGGGTGGTGTCGACGGTCGTCTTCCACTTCGTGCTGTTCGGCGTGATCGCGCAGCGCATGGGCCTTGGCCAGTTCTTCATCGACAACGCAATGATTATCGCCGGCCGCTATACCGGGGGGCCGGCCAAGGTCTCGGTCGTATCCTCCGCCTTCTTCGGCACCATTTCGGGGTCGTCGATTGCCAACACCGTATCCACCGGCTCGCTGACCATCCCCAACATGAAGCGCATGGGCTATCCCGGCCATTTCGCCGGCGGGGTGGAGGCGGCGGCGAGCGCCGGCGGGCAGATCACGCCGCCGATCATGGGCGCGGCGTCGTTCGTGATGGCGGAGTTTCTGGAGGTGCCCTACACCACCATCGTCATCGCCGCCATCGTGCCGGCGCTGATGCACTATGTCGGCGTGCTGTCGATCGTGCACCTAAAGGCGCGCCGGCTCGGGCTGCCGAGCTACACCAGGGACCAACTTCCGCAATTGGCCAAGGTCTGGAAGGAAGGCTGGCCGACCATACTGCCGCTGGTGGTGCTGATCGTGGTGCTGTTTTCCGGCTACACGCCCTATATGGCGGCGTTCCTCGGCATCGCGCTCTGCGTCACCGTCGGCTTCACGTCGCTGTCCAAACCGGCGACCCTGCTGTTCCCCGCGGGGGCCATCGCCTTTGTCATATGGAAGGCGGCCGAAGGCACGTTCTCGCTGCCGCTGACCGGCCTGCTGCTGGTCTGCATCGTGGTCGGCGTTCTCAACCCGATGCAGCGGCAGCGGTTTTCCGATCTCGGCGCCAGCATGCATCTGGCGGTGCAATACGCCCTGGCGGTGGGCGCGGCGGGCGCCGCCGTCGGTATCGTCGTCGGCGTCATCAATACGACCGGCATCGGCTTCCGCATGGGCTTTCTGGTCACCAACGGTGCGGCCCAGATGGCGGAGGCGATGCACCTGCTGGTGGCGTGGTTGCCGGGCGAGACATTGAGCGTCGCCAACATTCAACTGTTCCTGTCGCTTGTGCTGATCGCCATCGCCTGCATTCTGATGGGCGCCGGACTGCCGACGACGGCGCTTTACATCATGCTGGTGTCGGTCGCCCAGCCGACGCTGGCGCAACTTGGCGTGCCGCCGCTCGCGAGCCATATGTTCGTGCTCTATTACGGCGTCATTTCGGAGATCACGCCGCCGGTCTGCGCGTCGGCCTACGCCGCCGCGGGCATCGCCGGGGCCAACCCGTTCCGCACCGGCGTCTCCGCGTTCTCGCTCGGCATGGGCAAGCTGGTGGTGCCGATGGTGTTCGTCTACGCGCCGGCGATGCTGATCATGTTGCCGGAGCACTTCACCATCGCCGCGTTCCTGCAGGTCTCGGTCTCCTGTGCGGCCGGCATTTACCTGCTGGCGGTCGCGATCACCGGCTTCATGTATCGGCCCGTGAACGGCATGTTCAGGACGGCCTTCGCCGCGGCCGGGCTGCTGCTGGTGGCGCCGGGCACGCAGAGCGATATCGCCGGCCTTCTGGCGGCGGTGGTGCTGGTCCTGGGCGCGCGGGCCCTGGCCTGGCGGGCAGAGACCCAAGGCGCGTAAGCGGGACGCATGACCGAGCGCAGTGCCAGCGAAGCAACGGATGTGACCATTATCGGCGCGGGCATCGTCGGTATCTGCTGCGCCCTGTCTTTGCTGGAGCGCGGCGTCCGCGTCCGCGTGCTGGACAAGCAGGGGCCGGCGGAGGCCGCGAGCTACGGCAATGCCGGGGTGATCTCGCCCTGGTCCTGCGTGCCGCAATCCATGCCCGGCCTGTGGCGCAGCATTCCCGGCTGGCTGCTCGACCCGACCGGGCCGGTCAGCGTGCGCTGGCGCTATCTGCCAAGGCTGCTGCCATGGGCGGTGAAGTTCCTCCGCGCCGGCCGGGCGGACAAGGTGGTCGCGATTGCCGATGCGATGGACGCGCTGAACCGACCGAACCTCGACTTGTACGGGCAACATCTTGCCGGCACGGGCCAGGCGGACCTGATACAGGAGAGTTGGTATCTGCATGCCTATCGGGACGGCAGTGCGCCGACGCTCTCCAGCCTCGCGCAGCGCTTGCGGACCGACCGTGGGGCGCCGGTCGAGATTGTCGGCGGCGATACGCTGCGCGAGATCGAGCCGGCGCTCTCCGATGTCTTCGGTGGCGGCATCGTGATCAGGGACCAGGCGCGCGCCGTGCAGCCCGGCAGGCTGGGCAAGGCGCTGGCGGAGAAGGCGCGGCGGCTGGGCGCCGATATTCAGCGGAACGGGGTGCGCCGGCTGATTCCCGACGGGGACGGCCGGTGGCGGCTGGAGACCGACCGTGGCGCGCTGGACGCGCCGACCGTGGTGGTGGCCGCCGGGCCGTGGTCCATGCAGTTGCTCGGCCCGCTCGGCATTCGGCTGCCGCTGGAATACGAGCGCGGCTATCACCTGGAGTTTCGCGATCCCGGCGTGACGCTGCGCCATTCGGTCATGGATGCCGACCGGAAGTTCGTCGCCAGTTCCATGGCGGACGGGATTCGCAGCGCCGGCACGGCGGAGTTCGCCGGCCTGGATACGCCGCCGGACTTCAGGCGGGCGCGGATTCTCAAAAGCCTGACCAAGCAGATGCTGCCCGGCCTCAATGTCGAGGATACGCACGAATGGGCCGGAACGCGGCCGTCCTTTCCCGACAGCCTGCCCTGCATCAGCCGGCTGCCCGGCCACCGCACCCTGTTCGCGGCCTTCGGGCATAGCCACTACGGCATGGGCATGGCGCCGAAAACGGGTCAGATCGTCGCCGACCTGGTTACCGATACGACGCCGAACGTCGATATCGCGGCTTACCGGGCGGACCGCTTTCTTTGAATCCCGCTACAGCCCCAGCACCAGCTTGGCGATGATGTTGCGCTGCACTTCGCTGGCGCCGGCGTAGATGGTGGTGGCGCGGCTGTTCAGGTGTTTCGGCATCACGGTGATGCCGTAGTCCGGGCCGACCGGGTCCGCGTTGCTGCCGGGGATGCGCGCTTCCGGCTGGTAGGGCGCGGCGTAATAGCCGATCGCTTCGACCGCGAGCTCGGCGACCTGCTGGATCATTTCCGAGCCGCGCAGCTTGAACATCGACGACGCGGCGCCGGGGTTCTGGCCCTGGCTCAAGGCCGACATGATCCGCTTCTCGGTATATTCCAGGGCGGTGACGTCCATCTCCGCCTTGGCCAGTTTGGCGCGGAAGGCGTCGTCGTCGATCAGCGCGGCCCCGTCGCCGGAGCGCTCCTGACCGGCGATCCGCCGCACGCCCTCCAGCGCGACCTGCAGGCCGGGGCCATAGGCGGAGCCGCCGCGCTCGAACTCCAGCAGATACTTGGCGACGGTCCAGCCCTGGTTCTCTTCGCCGATGCGGTTGGCCTTCGGCACCCGCACGTCGTCGAAGAACACCTGGTTGACCTCGTGGTCGCCGGACAGGGTGATGATCGGCTCGACCGTGATGCCGGGCGTCGCCATGTCGATCAGGATGAAGCTGATGCCCTGCTGCGGCTTGCCTTCGGTGGAGGTGCGGACCAGGCAGAACATGCGGTTGGCATGCTGGGCGCCGGTGGTCCAGAGCTTGGTGCCGTTGATCACGTAGTCGTCGCCGTTGGAGACCGCGCGGCATTGCAGGGAGGCGAGGTCGGAGCCCGAGCCCGGCTCCGAATAGCCCTGGCACCAGGTGTCCTCGCCGGAGCGGATGCGCGGCAGGTATTCGGCCTTTTGTTCGTCCGTGCCGAAACGCATGATCACCGGGCCGACCATGCGGAGCCCCATGCCGTAGAGGCGCGGCGTGCCGGCGCGGGCGCATTCGCTGTCGAAGATGTAGCGCTGCATGACGCTCCAGCCGGTGCCGCCATGTTCGACCGGCCAGGCCGGCGCGATCCAACCCTTCTCGTTGAGCACCTGATGCCAGTGCAGCGCGCCGGGGAAATCCGAGATCACGCCGGCGGTCAGCCGGCCCGACTCACGGATGTCGTCGGTCATGCTCGTCGCGAGGAAGTTGCGGACCTCGTCGCGAAAGGCGATGTCTTCGGGGTTCAGGGCGAGATCCATGATCGGTACTCCATCGGGTCAGTGGGTTTCGGCCCGGGTCACCAGCACGGCATCCAGCGCGACGGCGCCTTCGCCACGGGGACGGACCAGGAACGGGTTGAGGTCGAGGGTTTCCAACTGGCCGGCGTGGGCGGCGGCGAACAGCGAGAGGCGGGAAAGCGCGTCGGCCAGGGCGTCGATGTCCGCGGGCGGCTGGCCGCGCAGGCCCTCCAGCACAGGATAGGCCTTGATCTCGCGGATCATGCGGTGCGCTTCGTCCGGACCGAACGGCGCGACGCGGAAGGTGACGTCGCCCAGGGCCTCGACGAAGATGCCGCCGAGGCCGAACATCACCACCGGCCCGAACACCGGGTCGCTTTGTACGCCGAGGATGGTCTCGACGCCGGCGCCGGCCATGGGCGCGACGAGGCAGCCTTCCAACGTGGCGTCCGGCATCGCGACCGCCGTCTTGGTCATGATATCGTCGAATGCGGTGCGTACTGCATCGGCGTCGGAGAGGTTCAACGCGACGCCGCCGATGTCGGATTTGTGCAGGATGTCGGCGGAGACGATCTTCATCACCACCGGATAGCCGAGCGCGTCGGCCGCGGCGACCGCTTCGTCGGCCGTCGCGGCGAGCCGCTGTTCGATGACCGGCAGGCCGGCGTCGCCGAGCAGACGCATCGCCTCGACCTCGGTCAGTGTGCCGACCGGCAGGGCGGGGCCGGGCGGCGGCGCGGGAAGCCGGGGGGTCGGTTTGTCGAGTGTCTGTTTGAAATGCGCCAGGGCGGCGACGGCCCGCATGGCGTGGGTCGGTTCGCGGAAGGTCAACACGCCGTGCTCCCGCATGGTGTCAATAAAGGCCGGGCTATACAGGCCGGCAACCGCCATCAGCACGTCGGGATGAGAGGCGCGGATCTTCTTCCAGGCCGCCGTGATGCCGGGCTCCTGCAGCGGGTTCCGGCCGACGCCGCCCTGGAACACGCCGAGGATGCCGTAATCGCCGTCTTCGACGATGACATCCAGCGTGCGGGGCAACAGGCCGGGGTCGTTGATGATCTGGCCGGTCACGTCGACCGGATTGCGCACGCCCGCGAATGGCACCATCTCCTTGACCTTGGCCTGGGCGGCGTCCGGCATCGGCGCCACGTCGAGCCCGCGCGCGGCCGCTTCGTCGGCCATCAGCACGCCGACCCCGCCGGACACGGTAACCAGCCCGGTGCGGTCGTTCTTCGGCAACTGACCGACGGCGCAGGCGGCGCCGATGTCGAAGAACTCTTCGATGCTATGCGCGCGGTAAACGCCGTATTGGCGGAACAGCGCGTCGTAGACGGCGTCCGTGCCGGCCAGGGCAGCGGTATGCGACGCCGCGGCCTGGGCCCCGACATCGGTGCGGCCGAGCTTGATCGCGACGACGGGCTTCTGGTGCTGCCGGGCAAGATCCAGGGCGGCGAGCAGCTTGTTCCCGTCGCGGCAGCCTTCCATGTACATCAGGACCACTTTGGTGTTCGGATCCTGGGCCAGATAGGCGAGCGAGTCGGCGACCTCCACATCGCCTTCGTTGCCGGTGGTCACGATCGTGCTGAAGGCCAGGCCGCTCTCCTGCGCCATCTGGAAAGCCAGGCCGCCGAACGCGCCGGACTGGCTGACCATGCCGATATGGCCGCCCGGCTCGACGCTTTCGACGAAGGCGGGGTGGAACGTGGCGGCCATGCGGCTGGAGAAATTGATCAGGCCGAGGCAGTTGGGGCCGAGCATGCGGATGCCGCCCGCGCGGGCGATGGCGACGATCCGCTCCTGTTCCGCCCGTCCTGCGTCGCCAAGCTCGGCGAAGCCGGCGCTGAAGGTGACCAGCGCGCGCACGCCCTTGGCGACGCAGTCGGTCACCGCCTGTTCGACCAGATGCCCGGGCACCGACAGGATGGCAAGGTCGACCGGCCCGTCGATGTCGCCGACCGCGGCGTAGGCCGGCAGGTCCTGGATCTCCGGCGATTTCGGGTTGACGGGATAGATCGGGCCGTCGAAGCCGTGCAGCTTGAGGTAATGGACCGGCAGTCCGCCGATCTTGGCCGGATCGGAAGAGGCGCCGATTACGGCGACGGAACGCGGGTGGAAGAGGGGTGCGAGAGAGTCGAGGTCGATGGGGGTGCTGGTCATTCCGTACTGCTACGCCTGCTGTTGATGCCGCCCGCTTGGGCGCGGGCGACATTTTAGGCGCAACAGGTGGGGTGGGCGCAACCGGGGCCGGCGCGCCGTTTTCGGATGCTGCCCCGGCCGTCTTTCTAGGCCGTGCGAACGCTTTCGAGAAAGGTGTCGACTTCCTGCCGCAGAACTTCGGACTGCTGCGAGAGCTCGTTGGCCGATTCCAACATCGTCGAGGCCGAACTGCCGGATTCACCGGCCGCTCGGGTGACCTCGCCGATAATTGCCGATACCTCGCCGGTGCTGGTGGCGACCTGCTGCACGTTGCGCGAGATTTCCTGAGTGGCCGCGTTCTGCTGTTCGACCGCCGAGGCGATGGACGTCGCGTACTCGCTGATCCGATCGATGACGCCGCGCACGCTTTCGATCGCCGAAACCGTATCGGTGGTAACGGTCTGCATACCGCCGATCTGGCTTGCGATCTCCTCGGTCGCCTTCGCGGTCTGGCTGGCGAGGCTCTTGACCTCGGACGCTACGACCGCGAAGCCCTTGCCGGCTTCGCCGGCGCGGGCCGCTTCGATGGTCGCGTTCAGCGCCAGCAGGTTGGTCTGGCCGGCGATGTCGCTGATCAGGCTGACGACGTCGCCGATCTTCTGCGCCGCGTCCGCCAGCCCTTGTACGGTTTCCGTCACGCGTTCCGCCTCGTCGACGGCCTGGATGGCGATTTCGCTGGACTGGCAGACCTGCCGGCTGATTTCGTTGATCGAGCTGTACAGCTCTTCCGCCGCCGAGGCGGCGGTCTGTACATTGGAGTTGGCCGAGGTCGACGCGCCGGCGACGATGTCCGCCTGCTTGCTGGTATGATCGGCAGTGACCGACATTTGTTCGGCCGCGCCGCGCATTTCGCCGGAGGCCGTCGCGACTTTCTCGACAACGCCCTTGACGCCGGCTTCGAGCCGGTCGGCCATATGGCGCAGCGCCGTCTTGCGTTCTTCTTCCGCCTGCCGCTCCTGCTCCGCCGTCTTTTCGGCGAGCCGTTCGGCCTCGAGTGATGTTTCCTTGAAGGTCTGTAGGGCGGTGGCCATTTCGCCGATCTCGTCGCCGCGGTCGAGCGCCGGTATGGCAATA
>JANQEE010000009.1 GCA_028278525.1 Minwuiaceae bacterium
AGATCGCATTCTTGTCCTCGATGAAGTCGCCCAGATGACTGTCCTCCTCGTCGCCGATGGGCGTCTCGAGGCTGATCGGCTCCTTGGCGATCTTCAGGACCTTGCGCACCTTCTCCAGCGGCATGCCGAGCTTGACGGCGAGCTCTTCCGGGGTCGGCTCGCGACCGATCTCGTGCAGCATCTGGCGGCTGGTGCGGACCAGCTTGTTGATCGTCTCGATCATGTGCACCGGGATGCGGATGGTGCGCGCCTGATCGGCGATCGAACGGGTGATCGCCTGGCGGATCCACCAGGTGGCATAGGTCGAGAACTTGTAGCCGCGGCGGTATTCGAACTTATCGACCGCCTTCATCAGGCCGATATTGCCTTCCTGGATCAGGTCGAGGAACTGCAGGCCGCGGTTGGTGTATTTCTTGGCAATCGAGATAACCAGGCGAAGGTTGGCTTCGACCATCTCCTTCTTGGCGCGGCTCGCCTCGCGCTCGCCGGTCTGGACGGTCGCCACCACGCGCTTGAACTCGGCGATGGTCAGGCCGACTTCCTTGGCGACGTTCGCGACTTCGTCCCGGCTGCGCTTGATCTCGTCCTTTTCTTCCTTGCAGAACTCTTTCCAGCCCTTGCCCTTGAGCCGCGATACCCGGCGCAGCCACTGGGGCTCCAACTCGTGGCCGATATGCTGTTCCAGGAAACCGGTCCGGTCGACGCCATAGCTCTCCGCCCGGCGCAGCAGCCGGCCTTCCAGGCCGACCAGCCGTTTGTTGTGGCTGTAGAGTTCTTCGACCAACTTCTCGATGCGGGCGTTGTTGAACCGCACCGTCTGGATCATCTCGACCATTTCGTCCCGGGTCTTCTGATAGGTCTTTTCAGACCGGGGCGAGATTTCCTCGTTGGCCAGGGCGGCGGCAATGCGGGCTTCCTGCTGGCGGTGCAGCTTGCGGTGCTGCTTGGCGATCATGTCGAACAGTTCCAGGACATGGGGGCGCAGTTCCGCCTCCATCGCCGCGAGCGACATGCCACCATCGTCGAAATCGTCATCGTCTTCGTCGTCGTCGTCTTCGCCCTCGGCGCCTTCAGCGGGCGCCGGCGCGCCAGCACCGTTCTGGTTGGCCGGAGCGGGCATGGCGGCAGGGGCCATGCCGGCGCCATTCGCACCGTTCGCGCCGTTGGCACCATTGGCGGCACCGTTCGCGCCTTCCGCGCCAGCCGTTTCCGCGCCGAGCGTCGCATCCAGGTCGATCGCGTCGCGCAACAGCATGTCACCGTTGAGAATGGCTTCACGCCAGGCAAGTACGGCACGGACCGTCATCGGGGATTCACAAATGCCGCCGATCATCTTCTCGCGGCCGGCTTCGATCCGCTTGGCAATGGCGATCTCGCCCTCGCGCGACAGCAACTCCACGGAGCCCATCTCGCGCAAATACATGCGGACCGGATCGTCGGTGCGTTCAAGTTCGGTCGTTGTCGTCGGTGCGGCGGGGGCCGCCTCGGCCGCGCCGTTGGCTTTGCCGGCAGCGGCGGCGCCGTCGTCCGAGGTATCGTCGCTGTCCTCGTTCTCAATGACATTGACCCCCATTTCGGAGAGCATTGTCATGACGTCTTCGATCTGCTCGGAAGAGACCTGATCCTGCGGCAAAGCCGCGTTTAGTTCGTCGTAAGTGATATAGCCGCGCTCTTTACCTTTCGCGACCATCCGCTTGATCGCCTGGTTGGTCGAATCAAGCAGCGGTCCGTCGGGCCCGTCTTCGCGGGATTCCGATGTGTTAGAAGCTTCGGCTGTCTTGGTGGCCATTACGGTTCCTACTCCCAAGCAATAAAGTACGACCGAGCCCTCGCGCCCTGGCGCGGCTCACCGAACAAACCCATCAAACGGCTTTCTCGCGGTCCAAATAACCCCTCAATCGGTCCACGTCGGCCTCGTCGCTGTCGTTCGGCCGCAGCTCGTCATCCTTGATGGCCCGAAAATTTTCCCAAACCTCGGGCGACATCTGTGCCGCCAACGCGTGCTGGCGAGCACGAATTTCCTCATCCATTCCGACCCGTCCACGACGCGCAAGCGCCTGGTGCAGGCCGGCGGCAACCTCCTCAGATTTGACGTCCGGGCGGGCAAACCAATATTCATTGGCAGCTTTCGGACCGGCGATCCGGTCGACAATTTCTACCTGCCCAATCCCCACTAAGTGGCTCTTCAGGCTGGCGGAGTCAAGGTCCGGTCGGCGCGCCGCGAGTTCTAGAATCGCGGTGCGCAGCCTGTCAAGATCCGGGTTCGCCAGTTTCAAGGCCGCTATCACCTCGTGAAACGGTTCGATCAGGGCCGGGTGAAACACCAGCATAGCCAGCAGTTTCTCATCCCGGCGACCATCGGAAAGCGAGGCTTTCAGGCGCGAAGCCGGCGGCAGGCCTTGCGCCGGGGCCGCGTCTGTCCTCATACGGCCGGAGCGATATCCCGACTGGCGGCCGCCTTTATGCCCGTACCCCCCTCTCGCCTGCCGACCGGAACGGAATGACCGGCGATCGCGGGATTTGTCCAGCAATATGGTTAATTTTTCGTTGAATTCGTCCAGATAGAACTCTCTGACCCGCGGCTCGCCAATGCGTCCGGCGAGGTCGCGAATGGCACTGCCGAAAGCGGCACGACGTTCCGGCGTGTCGATCGGCTGCTCCTGGCGCAGCTTGCGCCACAGCAGTTCCGATAAAGGCAGCGCGGTTTCCAGCACCGCCCGGATCGCCGCGGCGCCGTTTTCCGGCCCGGCATCCTTGATCAGATCGTCCGGGTCGCGGCCTTCCGGCAGCAACGCGAAGCGCAGCGAATAACCGGGCTTCAGCAACGGCAAGGCCCGCTCCGCCGCCCGCAGCGCGGCCCGCCAGCCGGCCGTGTCGCCATCCAGACACAGCACCGGCTCCGGCGCGAGACGCCACAACTCACCAAGCTGTTCCTCGGTCACCGCCGTGCCGAGCGGCGCGACCGCATGGGCCAACCCGGCCTGCGCCAGCGCGATCACATCCATATAGCCTTCGGCGAGGACGACGGACCGTTCGGTTTGCGCGGCGATCCGCGCATTGGCGTGGTTATAGAGAACCCGCCCTTTGTGGAACAAAGGCGTTTCCGGCGAATTCAGGTATTTGGCCCGCGCCTGCGCCGACAAGGCCCGGCCGCCGAACGCGATCACACGGCCGCGCCGGTCGGTAATCGGAAACATCAGCCGATCGCGGAACCTGTCGTAAGAGGTGCCGCCGTCTTCCGGGCTGATCAACAGTCCGGCTTCGATCAGCTGCGCCTCCGTGAAGTCCCGCGCCAGCATCGCCGTCTTCAGCGCGTCGCGGCGGTTCGGCGCAAAACCGATCCTGAAGCCGGCGACCGTATCGGGACGCAGACCGCGCTGGTCGACATAGGCGCGCGCCTCCGCGCCGATACCCGCGGCAAGCTGGGATTCGAACCATCCGGCCGCCGCCTCGACCACCGCCAGAAGCTCCGACCGGCGGTCGTCGCGCGCCCGTTCCGCCGCGCTGACGCGCGGCACGTCCATGCCCGCCTGCCCGGCCAGACGCTCCACGGTTTCGGGAAAGGAAAGGCCTTCGGTCCGCATGACGAAGTCGATGGCGCTGCCATGCGCGCCGCAGCCGAAACAATGGAAAAAGCCCTTGTCGTCACTGACCGTGAACGACGGCGTCTTCTCGTTATGGAAGGGGCAGAGGCCGGTATACTCACGGCCCCGTTTCTTCAACGCCACCCGCCGACCGACCACTTCGGCGATGCCGACGCGGTGCCTCAGTTCCTCTATGAACTCCGGCGGATAGGCCATACGCCGAAAACTCTCCTCGCGCCCTAAAACCGCATCACGTCAACAACGCCTTCACAACCGTACTGGCTTTGCCCGGGTCCATCTGGCCGGCATAACGTTGCTTCATCTCGGACATGGTGCGTCCCATGTCTTTCAGCCCGGCGGCGCCGAGCTCGGCGACCACCGCCGTCGCCGCGGCACGGATCTCATCTTCCGTCAGTTGCTTCGGCAGGAACGTCTCGATCACGTCGATTTCGCCCTGCTCGCGCTCCGCCAGATCGACCCGCCCGCCTTCTTCATACATTTTGATCGAATCGCGCCGCTGACGGATCATTTTCGTCAGCATTTCCAGGATTTCGGATTCGGAGACCGGCTCCGACTGGCCCTTCCCGCGGGCGGCGATGTCCCGGTCCTTGAGCGCCGCAAGAATCAGCCGCAAAGTCGAGACTCTTTGCTCGTCCTTGGCCTTCATGGCCTCTTTCAAGGACCCGCTTAGCTCGTCGCGCAACATATGTAAATTCCTCACCCTTTCGGCAAGGGGATATACATTACTCGAAACCAATCTTGCAGGCAATCGCAAAGTTATTGCTAACTATATGATTTAATTAATCTTTTTGCCTCGGTCGCGGGCTTGACGGCAATTCGGCTTTTGCTTATGTTGCGCCGCGATCCGCGACCGCAATGGCTCCTTGCCCGGCGAACGCCGCCAAAAAAGGGCGGGCGCGGACGCGCCGAGGAGCTCCGCACATGCCAGACGTTTCAAAGGTGCCATCTGTTGCGCCACCAACCGGTGCGACGGCGGCATTGGTGCTGGCCGACGGAACAGTGCTGTATGGCCGCGGCATCGGCCAGACCGGCGAGACGATCGGCGAGGTCTGTTTCAATACCTCGATGACCGGCTATCAGGAAATCCTGACCGACCCGTCCTACGCGGGCCAGATCATCACTTTCACCTTCCCGCATATCGGCAATGTCGGCGCCAACCCCGAAGACATGGAAACGAAGACGCCGGCGGCGCGCGGCCTGGTGCTGCGCACCGACATTACCGAGCCGTCCAACTGGCGCGCGACAAAGGCCTTGGACGACTGGCTGAAGGCCCAGGGACTGGTCGGCATCGCCGGCCTGGACACAAGGGCGCTGACCCGGCGTATTCGCGACCAGGGCGCACCGACCGGCGTGATATGCCATGCCCCGGACGGCCGGTTCGACCTGACCGGCATGGCGGCGCGCGCCGGCGACTGGCCAGGCCTGGAAGGCATGGACCTTGCCAGGGAAGTCAGTTGCACGCAGAGCTACCAGTGGGACGAAGGCACCTGGACGTTTGGCCGGGGATACGGCCGCCAGACCGCGCCGCAACGCCACGTCGTCGCCGTCGACTACGGCGTCAAACACAATATCCTGCGCTGTCTGGCGAATGCCGGCTGCCGGGTCACGGTGGTGCCGGCAACGGCCGACGCCGACGACATCATGCGCCACGAACCGGACGGCGTGTTCCTGTCCAACGGGCCGGGCGACCCGGCAGCGACCGGCGAATACGCCATCCCGACGATCCAGGGCGTGATCGCCAGTGGTGTGCCGATCTTCGGCATCTGCCTCGGTCATCAGATCCTGGCCCTGGCGCTCGGCGCGCGGACCGAAAAAATGCATATGGGCCACCGCGGCGCCAATCAGCCGGTCAAGGACCTGATCACCGGCAAGGTGGAGATCACCAGCCAAAACCACGGTTTCGTGGTGGTCTCCGACAGCCTGCCGGACGGCGCCGAGGTGACGCACACGTCGCTCTTCGACGGGTCTCTGGAAGGCCTGCGCGTGACCGACCGGCCGATCTTCAGCGTCCAGTACCACCCGGAAGCGAGCCCGGGCCCGCAGGACAGTCACTATCTGTTCGACCGCTTCATGACGATGATCGACGAGCATGGTTGAAGGACGGAATCCAAATATGACCATCGCGGCGGCCAGCCATGCCTAAACGGACGGACATCGAATCGATCCTGATTATCGGCGCCGGTCCGATCGTGATCGGGCAGGCCTGCGAGTTCGACTATTCGGGCACCCAGGCCTGCAAGGCCCTGCGCGACGAGGGGTATCGGATCGTTCTGGTCAACTCGAACCCGGCGACGATCATGACCGACCCGGAGTTCGCGGACGCAACCTACGTGGAGCCGATCACGCCGGAAATCGTCGCCCGCATCATCGAAAAGGAGCGGCCGGACGCCCTGCTGCCGACGATGGGCGGGCAGACCGCCCTGAATACCGCGATCGCGCTGGCTGAACGCGGCACGCTGGAACAGTTCGGCGTGCAACTGATCGGCGCCAGCCTGGATGCCATCCGTAAGGCGGAAGACCGCAGCCTGTTCCGGGAAGCGATGGCCAAAATCGGCCTTGAGCTGCCGAAGAGCGCGGCGGTGCACACCCTGGACGAGGCGCGCGAGGCGCTGGAGATGGTCGGTCTGCCGGCGATTATCCGCCCGTCTTTCACCCTGGGCGGCACCGGCGGGGGCATCGCCTATAACCGCGAAGAATTCGAACAGATCGTCACCGGCGGGCTGGACGCTTCGCCGGTCGGCGAAGTGCTGGTCGAAGAATCGGTGCTCGGCTGGAAGGAGTTCGAGATGGAGGTTGTCCGCGACCATGCGGACAACTGCATCATCGTCTGCTCCATCGAGAACGTCGATCCGATGGGCATCCATACCGGCGATTCGGTCACCGTCGCGCCGGCGCTGACGTTGACCGACAAGGAATACCAGATCATGCGCAACGCCTCGATCGCGGTGCTGCGCGAGATCGGGGTCGATACCGGCGGTTCGAACGTGCAGTTCGCGATCAACCCGGCGGACGGGCGCATGGTGATCATCGAAATGAACCCGCGCGTGTCGCGCTCGTCGGCGCTGGCTTCCAAGGCGACCGGCTTCCCGATCGCCAAGATCGCCGCCCGGCTGGCGGTCGGATACAGCCTGGACGAACTAAGCAACGACATTACCGGGGTGACGCCGGCATCGTTCGAGCCGACGATCGACTACGTCGTCACCAAGATACCGCGTTTCACCTTCGAGAAGTTTCCCGGCACCGACGCCCTGCTCTCCACGTCGATGAAATCGGTCGGGGAAGCCATGGCGGTCGGCCGGACCTTTCAGGAGAGTCTGCAAAAGGCTCTGCGGTCGATGGAGACGGGCCTGAACGGGCTTAATCCGGTGACCATCCCCGACGCCCAGCGGGACGACGGCGCCCCCGACCCACTGGCGATCACCGCGGCCCTGTCGCGCCCGACGCCGGGCCGTCTGCTGACGATCGCCCAGGCGATGCGCCACGGCATGTCCGTTGCGGAAGTCCAGGCGGCCTGTCAGTACGAGCCCTGGTTCCTGAAACAGATCCAGGGCCTGGTCGACGCGGAGGCGGCAGTCGAGCGGGACGGTCTGCCGACCGACGCGCAGGGCTGGGCGCGGCTAAAAAAGATGGGTTTCTCCGATGCCCGGCTCGCGGAACTGGCAAAAGTCGATCAGGCGGCGGCGACTGCCGAGCGGCTGAAATACGACGTCATGCCGGTGTTCAAACGGATCGACACCTGCGCCGGTGAGTTCGAAGCCCGGACGCCCTATATGTACTCCGCCTATGAGGGCAACGGCCTGCAGCCTGCGGAATGCGAGGCTCGGCCCAGCGACCGCAAGAAAATTATGATCCTCGGCGGTGGGCCGAACCGGATCGGGCAGGGCATCGAATTCGATTACTGCTGCGTGCATGCGGCGTTCGCGCTGCGCGACGCCGGGTTCGAGACCATCATGGTCAATTGCAATCCCGAGACTGTGTCCACCGACTACGACACCTCCGACCGGCTCTACTTCGAACCCCTGACGGTCGAAGACGTTCTGGAAATCGTCCGGGTCGAACAGAGTAGCGGCAGCCTTGTCGGGATCATCGTCCAGTTCGGCGGCCAGACCCCGCTGAAGCTGGCGCATGGCCTGGAAGCGGCGGGCGCGCCGATCCTCGGCACGCAACCGGACGCCATCGATCTGGCGGAGGATCGGGAGCGGTTCCAGCAACTGCTGGCGCGGCTCGACCTGAAGCAGCCGCCGAACGGCATCGCCCGATCCGCGGCCGAAGCTCAGACGGCGGCGGAAAAAATTGGCTTTCCGGTGCTACTGCGCCCGTCCTATGTGCTGGGCGGCCGGGGCATGGAGATCGTGCACGACACACCCGGTCTGGACCGTTACATCACCGAAGCGGTGACGGTTTCCGGCGACGCGCCGGTCCTGATCGACAGCTACTTGCAGGATGCCATCGAAGTGGATGTCGACTGCCTGAGCGACGGCACGACGACGATTATCGCCGGCATCATGGAACATATCGAAGAAGCCGGCGTGCATTCCGGCGACTCGGCCTGTGCATTGCCGCCCCATTCCCTGTCCCCGGCTGTGCTGGAGGATATCCGGCGACAAACCCACGCATTGGCCAAGGCGTTGGGCGTGGTCGGGCTGATGAACGTGCAATATGCCGTGAAGGAAGACTCCGTCTACATCCTGGAGGTCAATCCGCGCGCCTCTCGGACGGTGCCATTCGTCGCCAAGGCAGTCGGCCAGCCGGTCGCGAAGATCGCCAGCCTCATCATGGCCGGCGCCCCGTTAAGCGATTTCGCCTTCGATTCCAGCGACGTCCGGCATGTTGCGGTCAAGGAAGCGGTGTTCCCGTTCGTTCGGTTTCCGGGCGTCGATATCATTCTCGGCCCGGAGATGCGTTCGACCGGCGAGGTGATGGGTCTGGATCGGGACTTTTCCCTGGCATTCGCAAAGTCGCAACTGGCCGCCGGCGTGCAACTGCCGACGGCCGGCACCGCCTTCGTTTCCGTCAGGAATCGCGACAAGGAAGCCATGCGGGAGATCGCCGGCCGGCTGATCGGCATGGGTTTCGACGTGGTCGCGACGCGCGGCACCGCCGACTTCCTGCGGGCCGGCGGCCTGGAAGTGCGCCGGGTCAACAAGGTTCTGGAGGGCCGCCCCCATATCGTCGACGATATGAAGAACGGCGACGTTCATTTAGTGATCAATACCACAGACGGCGCGCAGGCCATTCGCGACAGTTATACGCTGAGGCGAACGGCATTAACCCAGAGGATTCCCTATTACACCACCGTGGCAGGGGCCAAGGCGGCAGTCGAGGCGATCGCGTCTATGGCTGCCGGCAGTCTTGAAGTAGCGCCCTTGCAATCCTACACTTAATACCGGTTAGGACTTGCCAACGCGTTCGCGTAAACCGCCGTTTGGATTGAGTTTCTCCACGGCGCAGACCAATTGGATAGGACGATGGAAAAGATCCCGATGACCGACGCCGGCTACCGGCGCCTTGAAGGGGAATTGAAGAATTTGAAGTCCGTTGAGCGGCCCTCGATCATTCGGGCGCTTTCGGAAGCGCGTGAGCATGGCGATCTCTCGGAAAATGCCGAGTATCATGCGGCCAAGGAACGCCAGGGGTTTATCGAATCCCGTGTCCTTGAGCTGGAGGACAAACTCCGCCGCGCGGACGTGATCGACGTCAGCCAGCTTTCCGGCGCCTCCATCAAATTCGGCGCGACCGTGGTGCTGGCCGACGAGGATACGGACGAAGAATCGACCTATCAGATCGTCGGTACGGACGAGGCCGATATCAAGGCGGGGCTGCTGTCGGTGACGTCGCCGCTGGCCCGCGCGCTGATCAGCAAATCGCAGGGCGATTCGGTCGACGTCGAGACGCCGCGCGGTCACAAATCCTATGAAATCGTGAAAGTGAAATACAAGTAGAGGGCGGCCTGGCCCACCGGAGCAGCGCCTCAGGTCGCGATATCCGCCGGCAGGTCTTCGCTGAATTCCAGCGGCACGCCGGCCTGCCGCTTCGAATTGCGGATGGCGAGCGACGTGCGCACATGCGCGACGTTCGGCGCGGTGGTGAGATGCTGGGTCAGAAACCGATTGAAGCTTTCCAGGTCGTGCGCCACTACGCGTAGGACGAAATCGTCCTCGCCATTCAGCATGTAGCATTCCCGGACCAGGGGCCAGCCGCGCACCAGCTCCTCGAACGCGTTGAGGTCGGATTCGGCCTGGCTTTCCAAGGCAACCCGTGCGAACGCGGTCACCCGGTAATCCAGCAGTTCCTCGTTCACGTCGGCATGGTAACCGCGGATATAGCCGGCTTCCTCCAGCGCCCGCACCCGCCGCAGGCACGGCGGCGCGGAGATTCCGACCCGACGGGCCAGTTCGACGTTGGTGATTCGCCCGTCCTCTTGCAGATAAGCGAGGATACGACGGTCGATATCGTCCAACTTGACGCGCTGCATGAATAGCGGCTCCAGCCTTTCGCGCAAGATTATTACACGATTGACGACCCCGGCAATGGCTTCCTTAAAAGGCCCGGGCTTCCGCCATCTATCGCTTGTCCGGTCGGACGGGCCCGACCGAAAACCGAGATCGATTCTCCGAACATCTTGCGGCGGGGCCGACCGCACTTTAAATAAAATCCGGAGCGACAGTGTCTGACCCCTGTCGACGGGTGTCGCTCGCCCAGGAGCAGCCCATGGCAAATCACTACCACAGTAAAGTTCTTATCCTCGGATCGGGGCCTGCGGGCGGCACGGCGGCCATCTACGCGGCGCGGGCAGCCCTGGAACCGATTATGGTGCGCGGGATGCAGCCGGGCGGCCAGATGACCATCACCACCGATGTCGAGAATTATCCCGGGTTCGCGGACGTGATCCAAGGGCCCTGGCTGATGGAACAGTTCGAGGCGCAGGCGAAAAACGTCGGCACCCGGCTGATCGACGATACGATCGTCGACGTCGACCTTTCCAAGCGTCCATTCCACGCCAAGGGCGATTCCGGCGACACCTATAGCGGCGATACCCTGGTGATCGCCACAGGCGCCCAGGCACGCTGGCTTGGCTTGCCGTCGGAGCAGACCTTCATGGGCTTCGGCGTTTCCGCCTGTGCGACCTGCGACGGCTTCTTCTACCGCGACCGCGAGGTTGCGGTGATCGGCGGCGGCAACACGGCGGTCGAGGAAGCGTTATTCCTGACCAATTTCGCCAGCAAGGTTACGCTGGTCCACCGGCGCGACGAACTGCGCGCCGAGAAGATCCTGCAGCAGCGGCTGTTCGCCAACGAGAAAATCGAGGTGATTTGGGATCACGTACTGGACGAGGTTCTCGGCGACACCGAGCCGCTGGGCGTGACCGGAATGCGGCTGCGCCACGCGCAGACCGGCGAGACCCGCGAATTGCCGGTGCATGGCGTATTCGTCGCCATCGGCCACGTGCCCAATACCGAGCTGTTCAAGGGCCAGCTCGACATGTTCGACGACGGCTATCTGATGACCAAGCCGGACTCCACCGCGACCAACATCGACGGGGTATTCGCCTGCGGCGACGTACAGGACCGGGTCTACCGGCAGGCGGTAACGGCTGCCGGCACCGGCTGCATGGCCGCGCTGGAAGCGGAAAAGTTTCTGGCCGAGCACGACCACACGGCATCGGCGGAAGCAGCCGAGTAAGCGGCGGCCGAACGCGGTCCCGCAACGACGGTGCGGGACCGGACCGAAAAGGCCGCGATTGAGACCGTCTCGAAGGTTTCCCTTCGGGCGACAGGTAACAAGGCCGAGCCGACACACAGCGCCGCGGAACCGACGCCGCGGCGAACGATAAAGAAGCGTTCTGATGGACTGGGACAAGTTGCGCATATTTCACGCGGTCGCCGAAGCGGGCAGCTTCACCCATGCGGGCGACACGCTGAACCTGAGCCAGTCGGCCGTCAGCCGCCAGGTCAGCGCGCTTGAGGACACGCTGCGTACACCGCTTTTCCACCGCCACGCGCGCGGCCTTATCCTTACCGAACAGGGCGAGATGCTCTACCGCACCGCGCACGAGGTGTTCGGCAAGCTGGCGATGGCCGAAGCGATGCTGAAGGACGCCAAGGACAAACCAAGCGGCGAACTGAAGGTAACCACGACCGTCGGCATCGGCTCCACCTGGCTGACCCCGCGGATTCGCGAGTTCCTGGAAATGTACCCGGACATTTCGGTCAACATGATCCTGACCGATCACGAGCTGGATCTGTCGATGCGCGAGGCCGATGTCGCGATCCGGATGCGCAAGCCGACCCAGCCGGACCTGATCCAGCGGCGCCTGATGAGCGTTCATACGCACATTTACGCGGCGCCGGAATACATCAAGCGGCGCGGCATGCCGCAACATGTTGACGAACTGCAAAGGCACGAGCTGATCGTCTACGGCGAAGAAGCGCCGCCGACCATCGCCAACGTCAATTGGTTGATCAACCTGGGCAAACGGCGCGGCAAGAAGTTCCGGCCGGTGCTCAAAGTCAACAATATCTACGGCCTGTTGCTGGCGGTCGAAAGCGGCCTCGGGATCGGCTCATTACCAGACTACATCGTGCAGGGCCACAACAAGCTAATGAAGGTTCTGCCGGATATCGAAGGCCCCTCGACGGACACCTATTTCGTCTATCCGGAGGAACTACGGAACTCCAACCGCATCGCGGTATTTCGGGATTTCCTGGTCCGCGCCGTCGCCGAATGGCGGTTCTGAGGCGATCAACCCCTGCTTAATTGAGAGGCGAATTGCCTCGCCATGCGGCACCTGCATGGCTGATCTGCGCACAAGAGGGGTACAGGCAGAGGGCATTCGGACCTAAGTAATGAAGGAGCGTTGTTGCGGTGCAATATCGCTTGGCTTCCGGTCGACAGGCCCGGAAGTTAGTTCCCGGCGGACCTCCCATGCGCCGGGAACCATTCTACGTCTCCCAGACGTAAAGCCTCCCTGTTAGAACTCAACCGGGCCCTAGAGGGGCCCGGATTTTTTTGTGCTGATTCCTGATCGCAGCTTTACCGTCCCGCTCCCCCACCCGGCCACCCACACCAGTATGCTTGATGGGTGGCCGGGTGGGGGAGCGGGACGGTAAAGCCCCCTGTTTCAAAGAGCTCACACCAGCAGCGCCCCCAAATCCCGCATATCGCTGAACACCGTCGCTCCGGCGGCACCGAGTTCGTCGCCATCCGCTAACTCGGTGCCTGCAAACCCCAGAACGCTCATGCCGGCGGCCTGTGCGGCCTTGACGCCGGGTAGACTATCCTCAACCACGACACACGTATCGGGAGAATGGCCCATCTGCTGAGCAGCGTGCAGGAACAGGTCGGGAAACGGCTTGCCGCGGGCAACCTGCTCGGCGCTATACATCCGGTCTCGGAACAGGTCCAGCAGGCCGGTCAGGCCAAGCGTGAAGTGCATCTTCTCGATCGCCCCCGACGAAGCCACACAAAATGGCAGCGCCAGGTCTTCCACGGCGTCCTTGATTCCGGGGACGGCGCTAAGTTCGTCGCGGAACGCCTGATAGGTGCGCTGCTGCAACCGGTCGAAGAAGTCGTCAGGCAGCGCGAGGTCGAACCGTTCCCTTAGCAGGACGGCGCAGGCCGGCAATGACAACCCCTTTAGCAGACCGACCGTCTCCGCCAGGCTGAGGTCCAATCCCTGCTCCGCCAACATCAGACGAAAGGTCCGGTTCGCCGGCAGCTCGGAATCGACCAGCACGCCGTCGCAATCGAAGATCACCAATGTCGGAGGCCACGCCATGGCCGATGCTCATAGCCGACCGGGGACGGCAATGCAAAGCCGGCAGCTTCGCGACCATCGCCGAGACAAATGCTAACCTGTGAACCTGTCCAACAAGCGATGAAGCCCGATATGAGTATCGAAGTACGCCGCGCGCGGCATGAGGAAGCCCAAATATTGACCAACCTGTCGCTACGGTCCAAGCGCTCCAACGGTTACGACGACGCGTTCATGGCGGCGTGCCGGGAGGAACTGACGGTCACGGAAGAGCGCATGACCGAAGGCGAGTACTGGGTCGCCGAGTCCGGCGCCATATGCGGCTGCGCCTGTCTGCTTGCGGATCCGGATGGCCGATCCGGCGAAGTGCATGCCTTTTTCATCGACCCTGCGTGGCAACGCAAAGGGGTCGGCCGTTTGCTCTGGCAAAAGCTGGTTGAACGCGCAAAGGCGAAAGGGATCGTGGACCTGCGCCTCGATGCCGACCCCTTTGCCGTTTCCTTCTACGAGGCGATGGGCTTCAAGGTCGTGAGCGAAGCGCCATCCGGATCAATCCCGGGCCGGACTATTCCGCATATGACAATCGCGCTGGAGAGCGCCGATTAGAGGAACAGCCGTTCCTTGCCTTCCATGCCTTTGTAAAGGTCGGCCACGAACTCGCCGTAGCCGTTATAGAGCAGGGTCGGGACGCGGTCGCCCGTGCCGAGCACCCGCTCGGTCGCCTGGCTCCAGCGCGGATGCGGCACTTCCGGGTTCACGTTGGCCCAGAAACCGTATTCCTTCGCCTGAATCTGTTCCCAGAAGCTGACCGGCCGCTGGTCCGTGAAACTGAAGCGGACGATCGACTTGATCGATTTGAAGCCATACTTCCAGGGCACCGCCAGGCGCAACGGCGCGCCCATCTGCTTCGGCACCGGCTTGCCGTAAGCCCCGGTGACGAGGAAGGCAAGGTCGTTGGTCGCCTCTTCGATCGTGAGACCTTCCAGGTACGGCCACGGATACCAGAACGCCTTCTGTCCAGACGCGACGGAGGCATCCTTAAAAGTCTCCATGGTAACGTACTTGGCTCCGCTGAGCGGCTTGGCCATATCGACCAGCGCCTTCATCGGGAACCCGCTCCACGGCACCGCCATGGACCAAGCTTCCACGCAGCGGTGGCGGTAGAGACGTTCTTCCAGCGGCATGCGCCGGATCAGGTCGTCGATATCGACGGTCATCTCCGCCTCGACCATGCCGTCGATCTTGACTTGCCAGGGCCTTAAGTTAAGCGACTGCGCGGCCCGATGAATCCGCTTGTGCGAGCCGAATTCGTAGAAGTTGTTGTAGGTGATCGCGTCCTCTTCGTCAGTCACCGGACGATCCAGCCGATAACGCAGGTTTTGCGGAACCGGATAAAGGTCCGCGGTCGGGTCCACCTCGCCCTTTGCCGCCCAAGCGGGCGCGGACAGGCCGACCGGGGCGGCCGCCGCCGCCCCGCCGATCGCCATGCCGGTCAAGAATCGACGCCGGTCAAGAAACACGGTCTCCGGCGTTGCCTGGGATTCCGGGATTTCCCAGCCTCTTGGGGTCTTGATCAGCATCGGTGTCTCCGTTTCGGGATCGGCTCAGTCGAACTGTCGCTCACGGGACTTAATAACTAGGCAACAAGCTATATCCCACAACTCAAGACTCCGTGAACACCGACCGGAAACCGGCTCATTCCAGCAGGCTGCGCAGCATCCAGGCAGTCTTTTCGGAGACCTGCATCCGCTGGGTCAACAAATCGGCCGTCGGCTCGTCATTGGCGGCGTCGGCCACCGGAAACACCGACCGCGCGGTCCGCACCACCGTCTCGTGGCCCTTGACCAGGTCGCGGATCATGTCGGTCGCGGCCGGCACGCCCTCTTCCTCCTCCACCGACGACAGTTCGGCGAAAGACTTGTAGGTGCCGGGGGCGGCCACGCCGAGCGCCCGGATCCGTTCGGCGATTTCGTCCACCGCCGTCGCCATCTCGGTATATTCCTGCTCGAACATGACGTGCAGCGTCTGGAACATCGGCCCGGTCACGTTCCAGTGGTAATTGTGGGTTTTCAGGTAAAGCGTGTAGGTGTCCGCCAGCAACCGCGACAGCCCCGCCGCGATTTCCTGACGCTGGCCTTCATCAATGCCGATATCGATCTGCATGGCAATCCCCTTTCTTGGCGCCGCATGCGCCGGTCGAAATGATCCTGCCTTACATAAATTGGATGTTTCGTTGGTAGTTTCAAGATTGTTTAGAAATATTCTAATATTAGGCCAACTAGGTATTTCCGCTAGAAAAATTCGACCTCGAGGCTGCCCAGATCGCCGAAATCCGCCCTTATGCAGTCCTCCAGGTCGGCGAAATAGACCTCTATGCAGGTGCCGGTGCTGACCAGGTCACCGGAGCGCAATCCGCCACCGGAGAAGCAGAGCGTGTTGGCAAGCCAGGCAAGCGCGTGCAGAGGGTGGCCCAGCGCATTCCCGCCGACGCCCTCGCGGACCACCTCGCCCGCGACGGACAGGATGACCGGCGCCGATTCCAAGTCGATATCCCGCCAGGCCTCGGTCGCCCGGCCGTGGACCAGGGCACCGTGGCTGCCGTTGTCGGCGATCAGCGCCGCCGCCCCTGCGGTCGTCCAATCGGTGTAGCGGCTATCCACGACTTCGATCGCCGGCACCACCGCGCCGACCGCCGCCGCGACGCCGTCCTGATCGTACGGCGCGGCCGCCGCCGGCAGGTCGTCGATCATGCGGAAAGCGAACTCCGCCTCGATGACGCGCATGAAAAAATCGTCCGCCCGCAGCCTGGCCGGGCTGTCATGCATCGCACCAGGAAACAGCCGACCGTAAAACGGCTCGTCAATGCCGAGCTGGGCCTGCGCGGTGACGTTGGTGCAGCCGATCTTGTAGCCGACCGGCGCGCCACCCTGCAGCGCCGCCAGCCGCTCCGCATGCGCGGCCTGGATGGCGTAGGCGGCGGCCAGGTCGTCCGGCCTGCAGTCGACAGGCAACGCGTCCAACCGAACGCGAGAACGGCGGACCTCCGTCAGGAGATCCGCAGCTTTGGCTTCCACCGAACCGGTCACGCGTTATTCCGCAGCGTGCGCCTGCAATACCTGATCGGCAAGCCGGCCGGTCAGCTCCTGCAAATGGTCGAAATTGAAGCTGAAGGTGCCGACCCCCTGGGTCAGGGACCGCAGTTCGATAATCAGGTCGTAGATTTCCGACTGCGGCATGTTGGCAGACACCTGGTCCCAACCCGGCCAGCCGTCGCGCGCGTCGAAGCCCAGGATCTGGCCGCGCCGGCCGCTGATCAGGGCGTTGATCGACGCGGTGTATTCCGACGGCGCGTAGACATCGACATGCATGATCGGTTCCAGCAGCACAGGGCTGCATTTCGGCAGGCCTTCGGTCATGGCCATGCGGCCGGCCGTCTTGAACGCCATTTCCGAGGAATCGACCGCATGATGCTTGCCGTCGTGCAGCCGCACGGCAACATCGACGACCGGAAAGCCCAGCGGCCCATGCGCCAGGTTCTCACGGACGCCGGCCTCCACCGCCGGAATGAACTGGCGCGGTATAACGCCGCCGACGATGTTGTCTTCGAACTGGAAGCCGGAACCGCGCGGTAGCGGCTTGATATCCACCGTTACGTCGCCGAATTGGCCGTGGCCGCCGGTTTGCCGTTTGAACCGCGACTGCTGCGTGACCGACTTCTTGATCGCTTCCTTGTACGGAACCCGTGGGCGCTCGGTCGTTACTTCCAAGCCGTACTTGGACTGTAACCGGTCCAGCCCGACCTTGAGATGAATGTCGCCCTGCCCCCAGATCAGCATCTGCTGAAGCTCCTGATCGTGGGTGATCATCAGCGCCGGGTCCTCTTCGACCAGCTTGGCGAGCGCGGTCGAGAGCTTGACCTCGTCGTTGCGGTTGGCCGCATGCAGCGCCAACGCGTAGACCGGTTCCAGCTGCTCGGCCTTCGGCAACGCCGGTGGCGTGTCGCCGTCGGTCAAAACCTGGCCGGTATGGACGTCCTCCATACGGCCGAGCGCCACGACCTCGCCGGCTCCGGCCTCGGCGATCTTCGTCGGGTTATGGCCAAGCATCTTGAACAGGCCCGCGACGCGCTGGCCGTTCAATGTGGCGCCGTCCTTGACGCTGCCGGACCAGATGCGCGCCAGCGACAGTTTCCCGGATCCCTGCTGGGTCTGGTAGGTCTTCAGCACCTGGGCCACGGCTTCGTTAGACGTTGCGCCGACGCGGGCCGCCGCAACCTCCTGCCCCGGCACTTCGTGACGCAGCGCCTTCAACAGCCGGCGCACGCCGTTCTCATGCTCAGCCGCACCGAGCAGCACGGACGTAATGGCGCCTTCCTGAAGAGTTTTGGTCAGGCCGCCAAAAACCTCGTCGCGCTCCGGCTCGATATCCTCGAGCAACTCCTCCATCAGATGATCGTCGAAATCGGCGATCTGTTCCATCATGGCGAAGCGGGCCTGGGTCTTCTCCTCCGCCATCTGCGGCGGCAGGTCGATCAGTTCCGACGGGCCGGCTTCCTTGTAGAGATAGGTGCGCTCCAGCGCGAGGTCGACATAGCCTTGAATGATCCCGTCGTTGATAATGGGGATCTGGCGCAGCACAACCGGTGTCGACGATACCGCCTGCAGCGCTTCCAGCAGATCGCTGACCGAACCGCTCGCCTTGTCGATCTTGTTGATGAAGATGAAGCGGGGGATGGCGTTGTCGTCGAGCACCTTAAGCAACGGCTGCAGCGCATTGATACGCGCCGCATCGGGCTCGCATACCACCACAGCGGCGTCCACGCCGATCAACGCGTTGTAAGCTTCCTGCAAGAACTCGATCGAACCGGGGCAATCCAGAAACGTGAACTCGTCGTCCATGAAGGTCGTCGTGGCGGTGTTGACCTCGACGCTCATGCTGCGCGCCCGCGCCTCCGGCGAGTTGTCGCCGACCGTGTTGCCTTCGGCCACGGACCCTTTCCGCGTGACCGATCCGGTTATGTAGAGGATATTTTCCAGCAGCGTCGTCTTACCGCTGAGATAGGGTCCGATAATCGCGACGCTGCGTGGTCCAGACGGCTTGTTGTTGCTCATTTCCGGCCTCGTCCCTGTTCTTCCCTGAGACCCGATATGTTTTCAGGCCCCCGCGAACGGCGCAAGAGGATTCGGGCGATTCAGCCGGCCGGAATCGGCCTGACGATCGAACTTCCGGGCAAAATGTGGTTAAGCCGGCGCCAAAGCGCTGGAGTCAGGCGCTATCGGGAGCCTGCGACATAAGGATGCAGGGCCTGCCACGCGACCCTGTGCGCCGGCGTATCGATACCGAGTTTCGCCCCCATGCGCACCACGGCGCCGGACAGGTAATCCAGCTCCAGCCGGTTGCCGCGCTCCAGATCCTGCAGCATCGACGACTTGGCTTCCGGCGGCATGCTGTGCGAACCCTCGAACAAACGGTCATGCAGGTCGTCGGCGATCGCGACTCCCTTGGCGCGGGCTACGGCGGCCGTCTCGCTCAGCAGTGCCTGCATAAGCTCCATGCCCTGGGGATCCTCGCGGATCGGCCCGAAGGTCGACCGGCAAAGACAGGTCGCGGCGCTGAACGCGGTCAGCATCACGAACTTGCGCCAGAGCGACTCCTCGATGTCCGCGGGCTGTCGCGCCGGGATGCCGGCGCTTTCGCAGGCGGCAAGCAAGGCCATCACCCGATCGCTTTGTCGGTTGTCCATCTCGCCGAATTCGAGCGACGCCGTGGTCCCGGTATGTCGGATCACGCCCGGTTCTTCGATGACCGCGGGGATGACCGCGATACCGCCGATGACATGCTCTATGCCCAACACCTCGCCGAGCTTCTGTTCCGCGTAGACGCCGTTTTGAAACGACACCACGGCGGTGTTCGGCCCGATCATCGGCCGGATCTGTTCCGCCGCCGCTTCGGTATCCCACAGCTTGACGCAGAACATCACGATGTCGACCGGGCCGATATCCGCCGGGTTGTCAGTCGCGGTTGCCGGACGGATCAGAACGTCGCCGTTCTCGCTTAGGACCTTCAGGCCGTTGTCGCGGATCGCCTGGAGGTGCGCGCCGCGGGCGATGAAGGCGACATCGTTGCCGTCGGCCGCCAACCGCGCGCCGAAATATCCGCCGACCCCGCCGGCGCCCATAACGGCTATCTTCATATCGGTCTCCCCCGGGCCTGCGTCAGGTCAGCGCGGCGCAGGCTTTCTGGATGCGGCCGCAGGCGTCGGTCAACGCCTCGGTCGAGGTTGCGTACGAAATTCTGAAATGCGGGCTCAGGCCGAACGCTTCGCCATGCACGCAGGCGACGCCGACCGAATCCAGTAGATACGAAACGAAATCCAGGTCGTTCTCGATTGTCTTGCCATCAGGCGTCTTCTTGCCGATGCAGCCGGCGCAGGACGGGTAGACATAGAATGCACCCTCCGGCATCGGGCAATCGATGCCCGCGGCTTCGTTGAGCATGCCGACCACGAGATCGCGCCGCTGCTTAAAAACCTCGGCGCGCTCGGCAATGAAGTTCTGCCGGCCGTTCAGCGCCTCGACCGCCGCCGCCTGGCTGATCGAACTGGGGTTGGAGGTCGACTGCGACTGCACCTTGGCCATCGCCTTGATCAATTCGACCGGCCCGGCGCCGTAGCCGATCCGCCAGCCGGTCATGGAATAGGCTTTGGAGACGCCGTTCATCGTCAGCGTCCGGTCGTAGAGTTTCGGTTCCACCTGGGCCGCCGTGGCGAAGACGAAGCCGTCATAGACCAGATGCTCGTACATATCGTCGGTCAGCACCCAGACATGCGGGTGGCGAAGCAGGACGTCGGTGAGGCCTTTCAGCTCCGCCGCCGTGTAGGCCGCGCCGGACGGGTTGGACGGCGAGTTCATGATCAGCCACTTGGTCTTCGGCGTAATCGCGGCCTCCAGCACCTCCGGCCGAAGCTTGAAGTTGTCTTCCGTCTTCGCCTCGGCGAATACCGGCTCGCCGCCCGCCAGCAGCACCATGTCCGGATAGGACACCCAATAGGGAGTCGGGATCACCACTTCGTCGCCCGGGTTCAGGGTGGCGACGAAGGCGTTGAACAGCACCTGCTTACCGCCGCCGCTGACCGTCACCTGCTCCGGCTTGTAGTCGAGGCCGTTTTCCCGTTTGAACTTGCCGCAGATGGCCTGCTTCAGGTCCGGCGTGCCGTCGACGGCGGTGTATTTGGTATCGCCTTCGCGGATCGCGCGAATGCCGGCTTCCTTGATGTTATCCGGCGTATCGAAGTCCGGTTCGCCGGCGCCGAGGCCGATGACGTCGCGGCCGGCGGCGCGAAGCTCGCGCGCCTTGTTGGTCACGGCGATGGTCGGCGACGGTTTGATGCGGCTGAGGGAATCGGCAATGAACGACATGGTCTGCGGCCTTTTCGGCTAGAGGCATCGATCAGCGGCGCAACCTATGCCGACCCGCGGTGCGGCGCAACAGCGGCGCGCCGGATCAGGCGTCGGTTTCCGCCGTAACGCCCGCTTCCTGAAGCAGCCATTCGCGAAAAGCCCTGATCTTCGGCCGGTCGGCGGCCGAGGGCAGGTAGACGATGTGGTATGCCCAGCCGGTCGGCAGAGTGATGTCGAACGGCTGGATCAGCCGTCCGGCCGCCAGGTCGGCCGCCGCCAGCGCGCTGCGCGCCAACGCCACGCCGTGGCCGTCGGCGGCCGCCTGAAGCAGCATGCCGGAATCGTCGAAACTGGGCCCGCGGCAGGTATTGACGCCCTTGACGCCGGCCGCACGGAGCCAGACATCCCAGCCGATTTCCATGTCGTCGTGCAGCAGGACATGGTGCTTCAGGTCCGCCGGACGCTCGAGCGGCTTCTCGCCCGACGCCAGCGTCGGGCTGCAGACCGGATAGACGTCGTCCTCCATCAGCCGGATGACCTCCAGGCCGGGATAATTCCCGCCCCCGAAACGAATGCCGATATCCACCGTCTCGACCGAGAAATCGACCTGTTGATCGGTCGTCGACAGCAGCACGTCGATATCCGGGTGCCGCTCGCGAAACCGGTCAAGCCGATGCACCAGCCACTTGGTGGCGAACGACGGCATGGTGGTAACCCGAAGCTCGCCGCCCTCGTCGCTGGCCAGAACCCGGGACGTGGCCGCAGCCAGGCGATCCAGGCCTTCGCGTAAACCTGGGTAATAAATCTGACCTGCTTCGGTAAGGATTACTTCACGATTTCGACGACGGAACAAAGGGAGACCGAGCCACTCCTCCAACGCTTTGATCTGGTGGCTGACGGCTGCCGGCGTAACGTTTAATTCGTCCGCCGCCCGGGTAAAACTGAGATGCCTGGCGGCGGCTTCGAAGGCCCGCAGCGCGTTCAAAGCCGGCAAACGTCGCGCCATTTCGGGATTCCATTCATTTCATGTTAGCTAATCTAACAGATGATATGAGAATTGATCGTTTGCGGGCAAGCCCGACCACCCTTATCTCAATACCATCGAGGATGGACGCAGGAATAGCGGCGCGTTGGAAACGGCCGCTCTAGTACGGAGGAATCATGTGATGACCAAGATGATCGAAACCTATACCGAGAGCTTTGTCGCCAGCCCGCGGGCGGCCCGGTTGCCGATCACGGCGGTACTCCTCCGCGCGATTACCGCCGGTATGGACACGCTGTACGAGTGGCAGCGCCGGTTTTCGGACCGCCATCACCTGCAGACCCTGGACGACCGCCTGCTGGCCGATATCGGCCTGTCGCGGGCCGATGTGAACAGCGAATCCCAGAAGCCATTCTGGCAGGCCTGAGCATCGCGCGGCGCCCCTGTTCCGGCATGGGCGCCGCCGCTACCTCCCACGCAGGTAAACCAGCCAATAGACCAAAGCTACAAACACGCTACCGCCGACGATATTGCCGAAGGTGACGGAAACCAGATTGGCGATCAGGTCGGCAGCTTGGCCTTGGCGACGCCCGTGTTTTCCACCCGCGCCGCGATTTCCGCCGGGCTGTAGGCATCCATAGCGCGCTGGATCTCCGTTTGCGTCATAGGATTGCATAATAGCCATACGGCCGCCGGCGCTGTGATTTGGATCAAACGCCACTATCATCGCCATAACAGGCAACCTTAGGACTAAGCGGTCATGAGCCAGGAGCATCACTACCGGCTGCGCACCACCTGGACCGGTGCGGCGGAAGGCCCGACGACGAAGTACAACGCCTATTCGCGCGAGCACACCATCGAAATGGACGGCAAGCCGGTTCTGACCGGGTCGGCGGACGCGGCGTTCCTGGGCGACGCGGCCCTGTACAACCCAGAGGACTTGCTGGTCGCGGCGCTGTCGTCCTGTCACATGCTGGCGTACCTCGCGACCTGCGCCAGCGCCCGGGTTCCGATCCTGGCTTACCAGGACGACGCCACCGGTACGATGCTGCAGAAACCGGTCGGCGGCCACTTCACCGAAGTGACGCTCAGGCCGCGGGTCACCATCGCCAACGCCGACCAGATCGAAAAGGCGCGCGACTTGCACGCGGTGGCGGCCCGGCAATGCTTCATCGCCGGGTCCGTCAACTTCCCGGTACACCATATCCCGGAAATCCAAGCGGCCGGCGCGGCGGCCTGACCGCAATGTGATTTGCCGTGCGCGCCGTGGCGGTGTTTGACTGCCGCCATGCGCATATGTCTCCTCAGCGCCGTGTTCGCCAGCCTGGCTTTCTGTGCGGCCGCCAGGGCAGAGCCCGCAGCCCTGCCGTCTCTGGATCGACTGGCCGCGTTGCGCGGCGAAGCCGCAACGGTCGGGGAACTTCCCGGCAAGGTGGTCGTGGTAACCTTCTTCGCCAGTTGGTGCCCGCCCTGCCGCTGGGAGTTCCAGCATCTGAACGCGGTGCGCGACGCCTACCCGGCCGACGATGTCGCCATATTGGCGATCAATGTGTTCGAAGATTTCGACGGCTTGTCGAGTCCAGAGAAGCTGGAGGCGTTTCTCGACGATACGGCGCCGCGTTTCGCCCTGCTGAAGGGCGACAAGGCGACGCGCGAAGCGTTCGGCGGCGTCGACCGCATTCCGACACTGTTCGTCTACGGCCGCGACGGCCGGCTTGCCTACCGGTTCGTACATGAACGCGACGCGGAAAAGACTCACGCCACCGAAACCGAATTGCGCGCCGCGATAGAACCGTTGTTGTAGTACGAGTCTGTCAGAAAATGCGTCTGGAGACGCATTTTCAGGCGCCAAGCCGGCCCGCGCCCCCGTCCCAACCACCCATGGGGTTACCCTTGGGGTGGTTGGGACGGGGGCGGGGGCCGGCTTGGAATGCTTGAACGGACGTCCGCCATTTCACCGCCACAATCCGTCTCCAAATCGCCAAGTTCGGCGCTCAATTCTGCCGGATTGCAATGCCCCGATTGTCATCGTCGAGAATCGATTGGGGACATTCATCATGCCGATGCGCTTCGACCGTCTTTTCAAGATCAATACCGACTTTCCAAGCCTGCTGCTCAACGCGACGATTGCACTTCTGCTGCTGGCCCTGCTGATCCTGCCGCGGGCGGCGGCCGCCGGCGACGAGGTGGCCGGCGGCCTGCTGCTGCGGTCGGAGTCGGGGGAGAGCTACGCCAAGGCGCCCGCCGTCGAGACCGATGTCCGGATCGACGTCACCGGCGTGGTCGCCCGGACGACGGTGAGCCAGCGCTTCCAGAACCCGACCGGACGCTGGATGGAGGGCATCTACGTCTTTCCGCTGCCCGAGGACGCCGCGGTCGACAGCTTGACCATGAAGCTCGGCGACAAGGTGATCGCCGGCGTCATCGCCGAGCGGGAGAAGGCGCAAAAGGCCTACTCGGAAGCGAAATCCGAGGGCCGGGCGGCGTCCCTGATCGAGCAGGAGCGGCCGAACATGTTCACCGCGTCGGTCGCCAACATCCCGCCCGGCGACGCCATCTCCATCTCGATCGAATACCAGGAGAAGCTGACCTGGCGGGACGGCGGTTTCGGCCTGCGCATGCCGCTGGTCGTCGGCCCCCGCTACATCCCGCCGCTGCGTCCGTTGATGGTGGTCGGCGGCGGCCCGTCCCTGGTGACCGACCCGGTGCCAGACGCCGGGCGCATTACGCCGCCGCTTAGGCATCCGGACAGCGGCCTGGCCAATCCGGTTCGGATTTCGATCTCGCTGAACGCCGGCATGCCGCTGACCGACATCCGGAGCGCCAGCCACAAGATCGCCATCGCCGACCACGATGCCGAGCGGGGCGACGGCCCGATCACCGTTACATTGGCCGCCGGTCCGGTGCCGGCTGACCGCGATTTCGTGCTCAACTGGAAACCGGCGCCCGGCACCATGCCGAAGGCGGTGATGTTCGAACAGGTGGGCGAAACCGTCCGTCACGTCATGATGATGGTGATGCCGCCGGCAATCGCCGCGGACAGCATCCAGGGCCTGCCGCGCGAGGTGGTTTTCATTCTGGACACGTCCGGGTCCATGCATGGCGACTCGATTGCCCAGGCCAAGGCTGCCATGAAGTTCGCACTGGAGCGTCTGCGCGCGGAAGATCGCTTCAACCTGATCCGTTTCAACAACACCTACTCGAAGCTGTACCCGGAGGCGCAGCAGGCCACGCCGGACCGGATCCAGCAGGCGCTCGGCTACCTCGCGGCCCTGGAAGCGGAAGGCGGCACGGAAATGCTGCCGGCGCTGAAAGCGGCCCTGGACCGCAAGAGCGACCCCAGCCGGCTGCGCCAGGTTATATTTTTAACCGACGGCGCGATCGGCAACGAACGTGAATTGTTTCGGCATATTGCATCGCGCCGGGGCGACAGCCGGCTGTTTCCCATCGGCATGGGTTCCGCCCCGAACGGCCATTTCATGACCCGCGCCGCCCGCATCGGCCGCGGCACCTACACCTTTATCGGCGATCTGGGGCAGGCCTCGCCGAAGATGGCCGACCTGTTCCGCAAGCTGGAACGGCCGGCGATTACCGATCTGAGCGTGCGCTATCCCGGCGGCGTGGAGGCCGAAGCTTATCCGGACGTGCTGCCGGACCTTTATCACGGCGAACCGCTGGTGCTGACCGCGAAACTGCCGCTCCAGCCCGCCGGCGATGCCGAGGTCGGCGGCCGGATCGCCGGGGAGCGCTGGTCGACCCTTGTCTCCTTCAACTCGGTTCCGGCAAACGCGGGCATCGGCAAGCTATGGGCGCGCGACAAGATTGCCGCACTGAACGAATCCCGCGCCTTCGGCGTCGAGCAGGACCAGGTGCGCACGGCGGTGACCGAGGTTGCCCTGGCCTACGGGCTGGTCACCGAACACACCAGCCTGGTTGCCGTGGATGTCACCCCGATCCGCCCGACCAACGTGCCGTTGGACAGCGCGGACGTGCCGCTCAACCTGCCCGACGGCTGGTCCTACGACGCCCTGACGGGGGGACAGGTCGAGGAGCGGGAAGCCCGGGCCAAGGCGGCGCCGGCACCGCTGCAACTGGCCTCGTTCGCCAATCGAACCGCCGTGCATCTGCCGCAGACCGCAACGCCGGCGGGGCTGTACCTTCTGACCGGCCTGACCGTGTTGGCTCTGGGTATCCTGCTGCTGGTCGTACTCCGGCGGAAGCCGGCATGAGCGGCCGGCGCCGGACCGTCGTTCTGGCCGGCGTGCTGCTGACCCTGGCGGGCACGGGCCTGGCCGGCCAAGGCGGCTACATCCACGCAAAGGCATGGGCCGCGCAGATGCTGATGGCGCATGCCTGGAACCGGGCCCTGGCGGGCGAGACCGAGGCGAAGCCATGGCCCTGGGCCGATAGCTGGCCGGTCGCCCGCCTGCGCCTGCCCGACCACGGCATCGAGCAGTACGTGCTGTCGGAGGCGAGCGGCCGCGCCCTGGCTTTCGGCCCGGGCCATCTGCCGCAATCGGCCAAGCCGGGCAGCGCCGGCGCCAGCATCATCGCCGGGCATCGGGACACACACTTCCGGTTTCTACGGGACATCCAGCCCGGCGACAGGATTGAGGTGGAAACCGCCGACGGCGCGGTGCATCGTTTTCGGGCAAGCACCCATTACGTGCTGCCGACGCCCGACCTGACGCTGGACCCCGCGGTGACCGAGCCCCGCCTGATCCTGGCCACCTGCTGGCCGTTCGACGCCGTCAGCCCGCGCGGACCGGAACGTTTTGTGCTGATGGCGCGGCAATAACCGCGGGCCGGGCCTCCGCCGCCGACGAGCCCCTGGAAATCGAGGGCCACGCGGGCATATAACTAGCTACCATGGAAGGCTTGGCGGAACAGAAGGCGCGGTTCGACCGCTCGCTGCTCGAAGCGGAGCAATCCGTGTGGTTGCCGGAGCGGCCGGAACGGCCGGAAAAGAGCGAAGGCGGCATCCCCTTCGACCTGGCCAGCGACTTCGAACCGGCCGGCGACCAGCCCGAGGCCATCGCCGAACTGATCGCCGGAATCGACGCGCAGGAACGCGATCAGGTTCTGCTGGGCGTCACCGGTTCCGGCAAGACCTTCACCGTCGCGCAGGTGATACAGCATTGTCAGCGCCCGACCCTGATCCTGGCGCCGAACAAGACCCTCGCCGCCCAGTTGTACGGCGAGATGAAGAGCTTCTTCCCGAACAACGCGGTCGAGTACTTCGTCTCTTATTACGACTATTACCAGCCGGAAGCCTACGTCCCCCGGACCGACACCTATATCGAGAAGGACGCCTCGATCAACGAACAGATCGACCGGATGCGCCACTCCGCCACCCGGTCTCTGCTGGAACGCGACGACGTGGTTATCGTGGCGTCGGTGTCCTGCATCTACGGTATCGGGTCGGTCGAGACCTATTCGGATATGACCCTGCCCCTGAAGGTCGGGCAGACCATGGATCAGCGCCGGCTGCTGGCGCGGCTGGTCGAGATCCAGTATCGGCGCAACGACCAGAACTTCGTGCGCGGATCGTTCCGGGTGCGCGGCGACGTGATCGAAGTGTTCCCCGCCCACCTGGAGGACCGCGCCTGGCGGATCTCGCTGTTCGGCGACGAGATCGAACAGATCGTCGAGTTCGATCCGCTGACCGGCGAACGCGCCGGCGACCTGAAGCTGATCAAGATCTACGCCAACAGCCACTACGTGACGCCGAAGCCGACGCTGCAGCAGGCATCCAAGCAGATCAAGATCGACCTCGCCGCGCGGCTGGAAGAGCTCAACCGCGAGGGCAAGCTGCTGGAGGCGCAGCGCCTGGAGCAGCGCACCCAGTTCGATCTGGAGATGATGGAGGCGACCGGCTCCTGCGCCGGCATCGAGAACTACTCGCGCTACCTGACCGGCCGACCGCCGGGCGCGCCGCCGCCGACCCTGTTCGAGTACCTGCCCGAAAACGCCATGCTGTTCGTGGACGAGAGTCACGTCACCGTGCCGCAGATCGGCGGCATGTTTCGGGGTGATTACCGGCGCAAATGGACACTGGCGGAGTTCGGGTTCCGGCTGCCGTCCTGCGTCGACAACCGGCCGCTCAAGTTCGACGAATGGAATTCCATGCGGCCTCAGTCGTTATACGTATCGGCTACTCCCGGATCGTGGGAACTGGAGCGGACCGGCGGCGTGTTCGTCGAGCAGGTGATCCGGCCGACCGGCCTGATCGATCCGGTCTGCGATATTCGCCCGGTGGAAAGCCAGGTCGACGACCTGCTGCACGAATGCCGCGCCTGCGCCGAGAAAGGCCAGCGCGTGCTGGTCACCACGCTGACCAAGCGGATGGCGGAAGACCTGACGGAATACCTGCACGAGGCCGGCGTCAAAGTCCGCTACCTGCATTCGGACATCGACACGCTGGAGCGGATCGAGATTATCCGCGACCTCAGGCTCGGCGTGTTCGACGTGCTGATCGGCATCAACCTGCTGCGCGAGGGCCTGGATATTCCGGAATGCGCATTGGTCGCGATCCTGGACGCCGACAAGGAAGGCTTCCTCCGCTCCGAAACCTCGCTGGTGCAGACCATCGGCCGCGCGGCCCGCAACGTCGACGGCCGGGTCATTCTCTATGCCGATCAGATGACCGGCAGCCTGACCAAGGCGATCGAGGAGACCGACCGGCGGCGCGAGAAGCAGCAGAAGTACAATGCGGAGAACGGCATCACCCCGGAATCGATCCGCAAGAACATCGGCGACATCCTGGAAAGCGTCTACGAGGCCGACCGGGTCGACGTCGACCTGGGAACCGAGGGTGCCGAACATCTGGTCGGCCACAACCTGAAGGCTCACATCGCCGACCTGGAGAAACGGATGCGCGAGGCGGCCGCTGATCTGGAGTTCGAGGAGGCGGCCCGCCTGCGCGACGAGATCCACCGCCTGGAGAATTCGGAACTGGAAATCGGCCTGGACCCGAAAGCGCGCCCGCGCGGCGGCCTGCGCGAGGCACCGGCCACGGCCTTGAAAGGCGAGAACACCGCGCCACTGGCCCGGGGCCGCTCCACCGCCGGCCGGCCCGGCCTGAACAGCATTTATAAAAGCCGCAAACGATCCGGGCCTTAGCCGCCAGGTTCCAGGTCTGCGCGTGACGCATGGCAGTCCTTCGGTCACGCCGTCTTTAATTGGATTTTCACCGAGATTCCCTATAGTCACACGTCCGCAACGAAATCGTCGTGCTCCGCGTTGGACATGGCGAGCGACGTGCGATGGCCGACCGTAGCGTGCTTTCAATTCGACCAAGAGAAACAAGACTCTGATCGACGATGTCCCGGCTGGGTGGGCCGGCTTCGCGTTTGCCGTGCGAATGTCTACATCGTCAATCGAAGCGTTCGGTAAAGACCGGTTGGCGTTAAGGGCACGTTAGGAATGACTATCTCGGTGGGGGACGTCGTCAAGTTCGCCGACAGCGGCCGCAAGGGCGAAATCGGCCGCGTCTGCAAGGACAATGGCATCACCGTCTGCGTTCATTTCAAGTCGTCCGGCTGCCTCAGGGTCGCCAAGGGCGATCTGGAGCCGGCCAGCGGCAACGCCCCGGAATGCAGCGAAGATTGCAAGAACGGCTGCTAGGCCAGACTGGCTCGAAGGCGGTCCCAAACCGCCGCCTTAAGACCTCCTTAAACGTTGCCAAGTAAAGACGGCTGTCGAATTCCAGAGGTACTGCGCGCGCACCGTGGACGCATCGATTTTCCGGGCCGTCGGGAGCCGCCGGCGGCATTGGGTGACGGAGAACCGAGGCGGTCGCAGCCGTGTTCCACGGACGTGTCACACCGGGGGAAAGGCTTACGATGATCAAGAGATGGGCTTTGTTTCTGGCTCTGTTCGTCGTAGCGCTTTCGACGGTCACGATCGGCCCGGCGGCCATTGCGCCCGCCGTCGCCCAGGAAGCCAAGGCTCACCCCGACTACCGGCGTGCCATCGAACTCGCCAACGAGCAGCGTCTGTTGTCGCAACGGCTGATCAAACAGCTTCTGCTGGTCGCCCTGGACGTCGACAAAGCGCAGAACATCGAGAAAATGCGGCAAGATCAGGAAACGTTCGACGCCGTGCTGCGGGGCCTTCGGGACGGCGACCCCCAGTTGAAGCTGGCCGGCACCGCCGACCCGGCGATCCTCGATAAGCTCCGCAGGGCCGAGGAAATCTGGCCCCTGTTGAACGCGGTTATCCGGGAAACCCTGGACGGTGGTACCGTGGCGCCGGGCCAGCTGACCACCGCCGCGGACCTCAATCTGCCGCTGTTGCGGACGTTGGACGAGACGGTTGCCGCCTACCAGGAGGCGTCCCGCTCGACCGGCCTGTTTTCGGTCCTCCGGGTCGCCATCGACCTTGCCGTACAGCAGCAGCTGCTCAGCCAGAAGATGTCGAAGGAGTTCTTCTTCATCGCCCGTGGCCACGATGTGGCGCGGTCCAGGCGGCAGCTGACCGACACAATCGACCAATTCGACACCAGCCTGTCCGCTCTGATCGAGGGCGATCCGCAGCGCTCCCTGCTGCCGGCGCCGACGCCTCGAATCAAGGCCCAGCTCCGGTCGGTTCAACGGCTGTGGCAGATCTTCCAGCCGCTGCTGGAAAGCGGCCTGAGGTCCGATCAGATCCCGACCGAGACCGTGCGGCAGATCGCCGAAATGAATCTGGTTCTCCAGCAGGAGATGGGCGCCGCCGTCGATATGTTCGAGGCGCTTTAAACGATGCCCGGCCGATCCGGCCCCCAATTTCCATGAACCGGATCCATGAACCGGCCGGCGCATTAACCACACGTTTGGCGCGTGGCCTGGCTTTCAACCGAAATTCTTCCAAACCATTCACCATGCACGTTAACCGGCATTTTACCGCCGTCGTGCGATAACTCTCCCGGTTGCTTCGCCAGTCGATTGTTTGGGGGGACCCGATCGTTCCGTGAGCGAAACCTTAGCGTAAATTGTATCGAACTTGGCGCCCGCCGTGGCGCGGGTCGAGATCGTCCGCACGATCGACGCGAGGCTGAAAGGACTGCACGACATGTTCAAGAACCTGCACCGTCGGGACATAACGTTGTTTCTGGTCCTGGTGTCCATTGGCCTTCTTGTGCTCGGCACCAGTTGGTTCGGCGCCGAGGGCCTTGAGCGCCGGGTGCTGATCGCCCAGGCGACGCAACAGGCCGAACGCTGGGCCGATCACTTACAGAAAAACCTCAGCGACCCCGATGCGACGTTCAGCTACGGCAAGATGTCGGAGCAGGACCAGGAACTGATCAACACCATTTCCGAGGCGGGTGACGTCTTCCGCTACCGGTTCTACAATCGCGATGGCATCGTCGTGCTGGCGTCGCGCCTTGTGGATGTCGGCCAGCGGTCGACCGACTCCCGTTTCGCCGAGATCGTCCAGCGTGGCGGCGTCCACGCCACCCTGAGCCAAAGCGATCAGGGCGGCACGTTCGGATTCTTAAGCCTGCTGGGCCTGGGAGACGATGCGAGCGGCGAGGATGCCGCAGCCGACCCCGGCGACCCGGCCGCCGTCCTGGAACTCCAGTTTCCGCTGATGCAGGGCGCGGTCTTCAAAGGCGCGCTGGAACTGCACGTGGACACGACCCGCACCCGCGAAGTGCTGGGCGACCAGATCGGCAAGGCGCGGCTGATTCTGCTGTCGGCCTGGCTTTTGCTCTGCACCATCGTCGGCACGATCATCATCCGCAATATCGCCGACCGGAATATGCAGCTGCGCACCGTTACCCGGGCGCACGAATCCATGGCCAAGGCGGAAGCCGACTTCATCCGCCTGAACGAAGAGCTGGAAAATCGCGTTGAGGAACGCACCGCCGAGCTCAACAAGGCCTACGAGGAAGTGAACAAGGCGAACGAGCGGGTTAAGACGCTGAACGAGCATCTCGAGCACCGCGTCGAGGAACGCACCGAGGCACTGTTCCGAGCCAACGAGCAGCTCAACAAAGCGAACGAAAGCGTTTCCAAGCTGAACTCCGAACTGGAACGCCGCGTTGACGAACGTACCCGCGATCTGAACACCGCCAACGAGCGCGTGACCAAAATGAACGAAGAGTTGGAGCGCCGGGTCGAGGAGCGCACCGCGGAGCTGCATACGGCCACCGAGCGGGTGACCAAGCTCAACGAAGACCTGGAGCGCCGGGTGGAGGAACGCACCGCCGAGCTCAACAAGGCCAACGACGACATCTCGAAACTGAACGAAGACCTGGAACAGCGCGTGCTGGAACGCACCGCGGAGCTGCGCCGGGCCCAGACGGACCTGCTGCGCAACGAACGCCTGGCGGCACTCGGCCAGTTGACGGCCACCGTGAGCCACGAGCTGCGCAACCCGCTCGGCGCGATCCGCACCGCAGTCTACCTGGTCGCCAGCCGCGTCAAGGACAAAGGCCTGGGCGTCGAGAACGCGCTGGAACGCGCCGACCGCAGCATCACACGCTGCGACAACATCATCAGCGAGTTGCTCGATTTTACCCGTTCGACCGACCTGTCGCTGAACTCCGTGCCCTTCGGCGAATGGCTGACACAGTTGCTGGACGAACAGACCGTGCCGGAACCAATTACCCTGAAGCGGGAGAACATCGACGACAAGGTCGAGATCGCCTTCGACCAGGATCGGTTGCGCCGCGTCATCATCAACGTGTTCAACAACGGCTGCGAAGCCATGACCGAAGCCATCCAGCATGGCACCAGCACCGGCGTGAACGAAATTACCGTGAGCACAAAGACGGTAGGCGACCGCTTCGAGGTCCTGTTTCAGGATACGGGCCCGGGCATTCCGCCGGACGTGCTGGAAAAGATTTTCGAGCCGCTTTACAGCACCAAGAGCTTCGGCGTCGGCCTCGGCCTGCCGACGGTGCGCCAGATCATGGAACAGCATGGCGGCAACATCGATATCCAAAGTGAAGTCGGCAAAGGCACCACCGTGCGTATCTGGCTGCCGCTTAACCGCGCCGACGCGGACGAAAGGGCGGCCTGATGAATAGTACCCCCGACGGGTCGGGCGATAGTCGGCCGTTGCGGGTGTTCGTCGTTGACGATCACCACGACGTCGCCGACGGCCTCGCCGACGTGATCCGTATGCACGGTCACGAGGTCGTCGTCGCCAACAACGGCGAGCAGGCGATCCGCATCTTCAAGGAGCAGGACTTCGACATCGCGTTCATGGACGTGATGATGCCGGGCATGAACGGCGTCGAAAGTTTCCTCGAGATCCGCAAGATCAAGCCGGACGCCAAGGTCATCATGATGACCGGCTACAGCGTGCCGCAGTTGCTGAGCCACGCCATCGAGAACGGCGCCTACGGCGTATTGCAGAAGCCGGTGACCGTGGACCAGGTCATGGAAGCGCTGGCGCGGGTGAAATCCCATGGCATGGTGCTGGTCGCCGACGACGATCCGGATTTCGCCGATAACATCAAGGAAGTCCTGGAATTCAGCGGCTACCGGGTCTGCATGGCGCGGACCGGGAAACAGGCGCTGAACACGGTGCTGGACGGCGGCATCGACATCCTGATTCTGGACCTGCAATTGCCGGTCATCAACGGTATCGAAGTCTACATGTCGCTGCAAAAACGCGGCCGGGCGATTCCGACCGTGGTCGTGACCGGCTACAGCGAGTCGCATGTCAAGGAACTGGGCGATTTCCGCGACGTCGGCGCGACGGGCATCCTGACTAAACCGTTCGACGGCAATCAACTGCTGGAAGCACTCAACAACGTCGCGACGCCGTCGTCGCAGGAAGTCTTGCCGACGGCGCCGGCTGCGCCGGCCAAACCTGCCGCGCCTGCCGCGCCGGCAGCCAAGAAACCGGACGACGGCAAGGCCGCCGCCGCGAAGACGGAAGCCAAGCCGGCCGCGGACAAAGCCCCGGCGAAGCCGGCCACGGCGCCCAAGGCCACCGCGTCGACACCGAAGCCGGAAGCGGAAGCGGCGAAACCCGCCGCCGACACCAAACCGGCCGCGGCGACCAAGCCGAAAGCGCCGGCAAAGCCGGCGCAGTTGGCGAAACCGGAAAAGCCGCTGTCCCTGCCGGCACCGGACGCCAAGGCCGAGGAAAAACCAGCCGCCAAACCGGCGCCGCCGGCGAAGGAAGCCGCTGCGAAGGCCGATGTACCGCCGGCAAAGGCCGATAAACCCACACCCAAAGCGGATGCGCCGCCGGCGAAGCCGGCGACGCCGGAACCGGTGGCCAAGGATCCGTCCAAGCTGGTCGAAGCGGTCCGCGCCGTACAGGCGGAACTGGCGGCGCAGGAGCCGCCCGCAGCCAGCGAAAGCCCGGCCGCCGAAGGGCGGGTTCTGGCGATCGACGACGACGTCGACATGGTCGAAGGACTGGCCGAGGTCGTCGCGACCTGGGGCTATACGGTGCGCACGGCAAACGACGCCGAAGCCGCGGAAAAAGTCATTCAGGATTTCGACGCCGAGGTCGTGCTGTTGGACATCCGCCTCGGCAAGACCAACGGCCTGGACCTGATCCCGATGCTGCGCGAGTACCGGCCCGGTATATTTGTCGTGGTCATCACCGGCAACGCCGATAAGGAATCGGTGATTACCGCGCTCCGCAACGGCGCGAACGACTACATGACGAAGCCGCTGCGCCTGGAGGACCTGGGTCCGGTTCTCGAACGCTGCGTCAAGAAATATCGCCTGAAGAACGACTCTTCGGCTTCCTTCTACTCAATCCAACAGGCCAAGAACCGTGTCGAAGCGGCAAACAGAGGCAAGGCCGAATTCCTGATGGAAGCCAGCAAGGCGCTGGACAAAACCATGACCGCGATCGTCGCGGCGACCGACAGCCTGGTCGGCGAGAAGCACGGGCCGCTGGGCGCGCCGGACTACAAACGCCAGGCGGAAATCGCGCATCGGCACGCACGGAACCTGCAGGGGATCGTCAACTACACCCGCGACATGTCGGAAGCCGACATCGGCGACATGGAGTTGAGCGAGGAAGAGGTCGACGTCGCAGCGCTGGTCAAGAAATCGGTGAAAGCGGTTTCCGACGGCCGCAAGGCGGACGCGCCGGAGATCAAGGTCGAGCTGCCGGAAGACAACCTGACCTTCTGGGGCGACGAGCGCCAGTTGGAACGGATGCTCCTGAACCTGCTGGACAATGCCATAAAGTTCACGCCGGACGATGGCAATGTCACCGTCAAGGCGCGCCGGAACGACGACGGGGAACTCGTCCTGGAGGTCATCGATACCGGCATAGGCATCGCCAAAAAGGATATCGCCAAGGCGCTCACGCCGTTCAACCCGATCGACGCGCCGGCCTGCCGCGATCAGCAGGGGCTGGGCCTCGGGCTGCCGTTGGTGGTCGCAATGGCGGAACGTCACGGCGGCAAGGTGATCCTAAACAGCGTGCTCGGCCGCGGCACGACCGCGAATGTCACCTTCCCGGCCGGGCGACTGGTAAAATCCCGCTCCGCCGCCTAGGGCATCTTTATCCATCGACCGCTGCAAGCGTAATGGCCTGACGCAAGGCCTGCACGACGGCGTTTGTTTGCAACTCGGTATGCGTCGGCAGCTCCAGCAGATCGGCCGTGCCGCGCCGGACCTCTGCTTTCGATGACTCGATCACTTCAAGCGAGAAACGCTCCGCCGTTCGCCGGTCGGCGGCCGTGTAACCTCGACCTGCCGCTCACTGGCATTTCGACCCGGCCCTGGATTGCCCGCATGCCGGCATTGATTATATGCCTGTTAGCAACGGTCATCTGATAACGCTTGAGAGAGGCACGAACGATGAGCATTCAGATCCGGGAAATAGATCATGTGGTTCTGCGGGTGACGGACCTCGACCGGGCTCTACAGTTCTATTGCGGCGTGCTTGGCTGCAACGAGGAGCGGCGCGCAGCGGAGTTGGGCCTGGTTCAATTACGCGCCGGGCGGTCGCTGGTCGATCTGGTCGACATAAACGGCAAGCTGGGCCAAATGGGCGGCGGTGCGCCCGGACCCGATCGCCGGAATATGGACCATTTCTGCGTCCGGGTGGACCCGTTCGACGAAGCGGCGATCCGCGCCCATTTGATTGCGAACGATATCGATCCGGGCGACGTGGCCACCCGTTACGGCGCGGAAGGCAACGGCCCGTCGATGTATATTACCGACCCCGACGGTAATGTGGTGGAGCTGAAGGGCGCGCCGGAATCCTAGCCCTATGCTACCTGTGGTGGTTTGACGGCGCGGGATCGAGTTCCCATAATAATAGTGTTAAGCGTAGTCGAGTCGCGCGCCGTGGAGCGTGTGGGCGTGCTGTTTCCTAAACCGATCGCCGATATGGCGTTTCACGATAGGAGGCCGCAATGGCTATGAAGCTCTCCAACGAAAACAAACAGGTGGTGTACTGGATCGGCGGCATCTTTGCGGTGCTGGCCGTCGCGATCGTCGTTTTCGCGTTCTCGGCCGGCTAGCCGGCCCAGTCGCAAGAGAAAAACACCGCGCCGTGGTAAGATCAGGATTTACCGCTCTTCGTCGCGGTCTATGAAGCGTTGTTTGACCTTCTTCGCGAAGCCTTTCGGGTCGCGGCGGGGGTCTGTTTCGCGGGCGATTTCGCCCAGGTCGCGACGCGCGGCGTCTAGTTTCGGTTTGGCGTCCTCCCAGGCCGCTTCCGCGCGGGGCTTGACCTCGCGGTGGTAGAGGTCGGCCGCCTTTGCCTGCACGCGCGGGTCGGCCGCGACCCGCCGGGCTGCCCGCATGAGTAAGGTGCGCAACAAAGGCATTGGCTCGGCCTCAATCCGTTTCAGGGCCTATGTTGGGCGATTTTGCGGCATAGGCAAGCACCAAACCGCCACACTAGACCGGAAGTCTGACCAGAGCGCGTAAGCCCCCGGAGGGCGCGTCGCCCAGCGTCAATTCCCCGCCGTGGCTGCGAGCGACGTCCAGGGCGATGGTCAGGCCAAGGCCGCTGCCGCCGGTCTCCCGGTTGCGGGAGCCTTCCAGGCGATGGAACGGCCGGAACGCCGCTTCCCGTTCGTCCACCGGAATGCCGGGGCCGTCGTCGTCCACCGCGATCTCCACGGCGTTGGCGGTGCGCCGCGCCGTGATCACGATCGTCTTGGCGTGCCGGCGCGCGTTTTCCACCAGATTGGTGATGCACCGTTTCAGGGCATTGGGCCGGACCGGAATGGTGATCGGCCCTTCCGTCCGGAGGTCGACCGCGCTGCCCTGACGCCGCGCATCGGACACCACTTCGCCCAGCAGGTTGGGCAAGTCGATATCCACCGCCGGCTCGCGATCCTGGCCGCGTGCGAACGAGAGGTACCCTTCGACCATGCGCTCCATTTCGTCGACGTCGGACTTCAGGTCGCTGACCTCGGAGCCGTTGCCGAGCATCGCGAGCTGCAGCTTCATGCGGGTCAGCGGCGTGCGCAGGTCGTGACTGACGCCGGCCAGCATCTCGGTGCGCTGGGTGATCTGACGGTGGATCCGTTCGCGCATGCGTAAGAATGCGTGCGCCGCCTGCCGCACTTCCTTGGCGCCGGACGGCCGGAAGTCGGCCACCTCGCGTCCCTTACCGAAGCCGTCCGCCGCTTTCGCGAGACGGTGGATCGGCCGCATCTGATTGCGCAGGAAGATGACCGCGACGGTCATCAGGATAATCGAGCTGCCGACCATCAACACGATGAACATATAAGTCGTCGAACTGAACACCCGTTTGTCCCGGGTCACGACGCGCAGCACGCCGTCGTCGAGCTGCACGCGGATCATCACCTGGTCCGGCAGGCTCCGCGTATCGACGCGGAACGGTTCGACCAAGCGGCCGCGCAGCGCGTCGGTCAAGGTTTCCTCCAGCGCGCCGAACGGCACCATCGAACTGTTGCGCGCCCGCGACAGGTCCATCCTTTCGCCGGGCAGGTAGGCGATGTCCAGGTGCATGCGCCGTTTTGCGATCTCCAGGAACCGGCGCCGGTCGGCTTCGTCCGGCGTTGCCTGGAGCGCCTCGATCACCATGCCGATTTCGCCGCCCAGGCTCTTCGCCATGCGGTCGGCGACGGTGTCCCAGTGCCGTTCGTAAAAGACGTAGGTGGCGATAATCTGCAGCACGATGATCGGTGTGATCGCGATGATCAGGGAGCGGCCGAACAGGGTACGCGGCAGCATGCGTTTGATCATACGACGGATGCGGGTCAGCCCGGTTCTTAATCCGACCACAGCACGTACCCCTCGCCCCGCACCGTCTGCAGGTGGCGCGGCAGACTCGGGTCCTCCTCGATCTTGCGCCTGAGCCGGTTGATCTGCACGTCCACCGCTCGGCCGACGCCGTCATCCAGGCCGCCCGACAGTTCGGTACGGCTGATGGTCATGCCCGCATTGCGCGCCAGCGCCCGCAGCATCGCCGTCTCGCCGGGGGTCAGACGAACGTCCGCGCCGCCCCGGTTGAGCCGGCCCTTCTCCACATCGAACTCGAACATGCCGAACCGAACCACGGCGGGTCCGGCGACCGCGCGCCCCGCCCGGCGCAGGATGGAGTTTACCCGCAGCAGCAGTTCCTTCGGCTCGAACGGTTTGGGCAGGTAATCGTCTGCGCCGGCCTCCAGGCCTTCGATCCTGTCTTCCGGCTCGCCTCGCGCGGTCAACATCAGGATCGGGATCCGGTTGTTGCCGTCGCGAATGGCGGCCGTCAGCTCAACGCCGGATTCGCCGGGCATCATCACGTCGACGATCATCAGATCGAACATCAGCCCCTGCATTTTGGCGCGGGCGTCGCCGGAATCTTCCGCCATGGTCACCCGATAGCCGTTGTCGACCAAGTATTTGCGCAACAGCTCACGCAGCCGTCGGTCGTCGTCGACGACGAGAATATGAGCCATGGTTGGCGGCGTATCGAGCGACATGTCTCGGCCGGTCCGTGGTTGTCCTCTCGGCCCGCTTAAGGCCGCATGATCGAATCCAGGATCTCGTCCCGCTCCGCCTCGTTGATCAGCCCTGCCAGAACCTTGCGATAGCCGGCCACCGCTTCGGCGCCCGCCTCCCGATAGGCCTGGGCAACCCGCGCCTGCTGCGGCTTCGACAACTGCCGCTCCAGCTCGATCCCCTTGTCGGTGAGGTAGAGCAGCCGCTGGCGCCGGTCGCGAACGCCCTGCTTCTGTTCGATATATCCCTGCTCGACCAACGCGCCAAGGACCCTGGACAGACTCTGCTTGGTAATCCTTAGGATCCTCAGCAACCGGGCCACGGTGAGGCCAGGGTTGCGGCCAACAAAGTGGACGACCCGGTGATGCGCCCGGCCGAACCGGTAGCGCCGCAGGATATCGTCGGGGTCCGACGTGAAATCCCGGTACGCGTAGAACAGAAGCTCGATTCCCTGCCGCAATTCCTCCTCGCGGAGGAAAAGCGGGCTGGCCACAGTTTTTACGTCAGTCATGTTGACATATTCGTTTCGTGATGTTACTTACAGACTCAAGATCAAGACACAATCGGTCGCAGGAAGAGCGCAAATGGAAACAAAAGCATTCGATGACCGTGACGGCCTCATTTGGTACAACGGCGATCTCGTCCCCTGGAGGGACGCAAACGTCCATATCCTGACCCACGGCTTGCATTATGCCAGCAGCGTGTTCGAAGGCGAACGTGTATACGATGGAGAAGTGTTCAAGCTAACCGAGCATTCGGAAAGATTGGTCACGTCCGCCCGCCTCATGGACTTCGAAATACCCTATTCCGCCGCGGAAATCGACAGCGCGACGCGGGCCGTGGTCGCCGCCAACCGGATCGGCGACGGCTATGTCCGTCCGGTGGCCTGGCGCGGCAGCGAAATGATGGGCGTCTCGGCGCAGCAGAATCGCATCAATCTGGCGATCGCCGCCTGGGTCTGGCCGAGCTATTTCGACCCGGAGGAACGGCTGCGCGGCATCCGCCTGCAGATCTCGAAATGGCGCCGTCCGAACCCGGAGACCGCGCCGGTCCAGTCGAAGGCTGCCGGTCTCTATATGATCTGCACCATGGGCAAGCACGCCGCCGAAGCGGAAGGCTACCAGGACGCCCTGATGCTGGACTGGCGCGGCCGAGTGGCCGAAGCAACCGGCGCCAACATCTTCTTCACCAGGAGCAATGAGCTGCATACCCCGACGCCGGATTGCTTCCTGGACGGCATCACCCGGCGGACGGTGATCGAGCTGGCGCGGATGCGCGGCTACGAGATCGTCGAGCGGGTGATCATGCCGGAGGAGATGGGCAACTTCGAGGAGTGCTTCCTGACGGGGACCGCGGCGGAAGTGACGCCGGTCCGCGAAATCGGCCCGTACCGGTTCACCCCGGGCGTCATCTGCCAGCAGATGATCGAAGACTTCGAGAACACGGTTCGCCGCCGCGCGGCAGCCTGACGTCAACCGTAGCGTGCGAGGAAGGGCGGAGCGGATGCTCCGCCCTTTCCGCTTCTTTGGTTTCCTTTCACGCGGCGGTATGGTCAGCCATGCGACCGAAGTTAAAAAAATCTCCACAGGACGTTCCCCGGCAAGCCCTGAAGGTCTGGCGGGAGGACGGTCAGACTCTGTTCAAAGTCGCGGAAATCGCGCTACCGGTCACCGGCGACAACACGGCGTTGGAAGCGGCGGCCCGCAAACGCGCCCGCAATATCGAAGCGCAGATCACCTACGCCTATTGCCTGGACGAGCCTGCCAGCAGCGCCTGGTGGCAGGATTGGGGCGGTTACGATCTGGAACCGGAGATCGCCTACGCCTCGGTACTCGCGCGAAAAGACGTGGCGGAGCGCCTGCAGGCCTTCGACCCGGCGGATAAGAAGCATGGCTGCGCGAACATCGACGAGTATCGCGATCTGCTGTTCGTGGAATATGCCAACAAACTGTCCACGGCGGACGTGGAGCGCGGCTTCAAGGCATGGGTCGCCGAGATGCCGGCAGATGCCCGCGACTGTTTCCGGAAAGATCTGGCGATCTGGCTAAGCGAACCGCCATGCAGGCCCGCCCGGAAGCCAGGCGCTCGACCCCGCAGGTCAAGGCGCTAGGCCTTCCGCCAGCGCTCCGCGGCGGCATCGTCGCTGTCGCGCGCTGCCACCCACTTTTCGCCGTCCGGCGTCGCTTCCGCCTTCCAGAACGGCGCCTTGGTCTTCAGCCAGTCGATCAGGAAATGGCAAGCTTCGAAGGCCGCCTCCCGGTGCGCCGACGCGGCGATCACCAGCACGATCCGGTCGCCCGGCTCAAGCCGGCCATGGCGGTGGACGATTAGCGTGGCGTCCAAGGGCCAGCGCCGGTGCGCCTCCGCCTCGATATCGGCGAGCTGACGCTCGGTCATTGCCGGGTAATGCTCCAGCGTCAGCGCTTCCACCCCGTGGCCGTCGGCAAAATCGCGGACCAGGCCGACGAAGCTTACGATGCCGCCGATCCTGGTGTTGCCGGCAACCAGCGCATCCAGCTCCCGGCCGGGGTCGAAATCTTCGGTCTGAACCCGGATCACGCCGTCAGCCCCCGGTCACCGGCGGAAAGAAGGCGACCTCGTCCCCATCCCCGACCGGGTGGTCGAGCCCGACATATTCCTGGTTGACGGCGACGCGCACCACGGAGAGGTCGGACAACGCCTCTTGGTAACCGCCGCCGCGTGCCTTCAGATGCTCGACCAGCCCGCCGACATCGGCCACGCCGTCGGGCAAAGCCATCTGCTCTTCCGCGACGCCGGTCCGCTCCCGTATCCAGGCGAAGTACAACAACTGCATGGCGATCCCCGTCAGCCCAAAACTTCCGAAAACGGCAGAAAGTCGACCATCTCGCCGGCGCTAAGCTCGGTCATCCGCTCCGGCAGCTCGACCAGGCCGTCGGCGGCGACCAGCGAACTGATGATGCCGGACCCCTGCTTGTCGAACTTGAACGCGGCGAGGCGGCCGCCGTCGTCCGTGCCGAGCCGCGCGCGCAGCCATTCGCGCCGATCCAGTTTCTTGCGATGCGCGAAGGCGGCCGGCACCTTGTAGAGCGACGGCCGCAGGTCGACGGCCCCGCCGAGCCTGAGTACGATCGGCCGGGCGAAGCGCAGGAAACAGACCATCACCGCCACCGGATTGCCGGGCAGCCCGACGAACGCCGTGCCGTTCACATGGCCAAGCGCCAGGGGCCGGCCCGGCTTGATCGCCAGCCGCCAGAAATGCAGCGCGCCCAGCGCCTCGACCGCCGCTTTGACATGATCCTCCTCGCCGGTGGACACACCGCCCGAGGTCAACAACAAGTCATGGTCGCCCGCCGCCGCGGCCAGCGCATCCCGCACCGCGTCCGCCCGGTCCGGCAGAATACCGAGGTCGGAGATGGCGCAGCCGAGCCCCTGCAAAAGCCCGCGCAGCATGTAGCGGTTGGCGTCGTAGATCTCGCCCGGGGTCAGCCCGCCGCCCGGCTCCCGCACCTCGTCGCCGGTCGAGAACAGACCGACCCGGACCGGCCGGTAAACAGCCAGTTCGGCCATGCCACCCGCCGCCGCAAGGCCGATCTCCTGGGGCCTGAGCCGCGCCCCGCGGCGCAGGATGACGGCACCCGCCGCGATATCCTCGCCGGCCTTGCGCCGATTGGCGCCCGGCTTCAGCCCCGGCGGGACGGAAACCGTATCGCCCTCGACAGTGACATCCTCCTGCATGACGACGGTATCCAGCGCGGCCGGCATCACCGCGCCGGTGAATATCCGCACCGCCGCGCCCGATGGCACTGCATCGCGCCAGGGATGGCCGGCGGTGGCGCGGCCGGCCACCGGCAGATGGCTGTCGCGGTCCGGCCGCAGGTCCGAGAACCGCAGCGCATAGCCGTCGACCGCCGCGTTGTCGTGCGGCGGCGACGCCTCTCTGGCCACCACGTCTTCCGACAGCACGCGATGCAGCGCGGCGCTCAGCGGCACTGTCTCATGCCCGGTTACGGGCTCGATCCGCCGATCCAGGATCTCCAGCGCCTCGTCGGCTGACATCAGCGCGCCGCCGAAGGCGAAACAATCGTCGCTAAGCTGGGTCATCGGCTTATCGCCCGGACCGTCTAGCCGGCCCGGCGGGTCGGCGGCGCGGAGGACGATTCCGGCTCGGCCGGCTGGTCTTCGACCATATGTTTGAGGCCGGCCCGCAGGTAGTCGTATCCGGTCACCAGCGTCAGCACGCCGGCGACCCAAAGCAGGGCAAGGCCGACCTCTACCGGGTGCAGCGGCGCCCAGCCGGCGTTGCCGATCAGCAGCACGCTAAGGGCCGCGATCTGCGCCGTGGTCTTCCATTTCGCAAGTTTGGTGACCGGCATGCCGACCCGAAGCTCGGCCAGGAACTCGCGCAGCCCGGAGACGAAGATCTCCCGGCAGAGAATGATCAGCGCCGGCAGGATATGCCAGCCACTGACCCGGTCGACCGCCACCAGCATCAGGATGGTGGCTGCCACCAGCAGCTTGTCCGCCACGGGATCCAGAAAGCGCCCGAAAGCCGACGTGATGCCGTGCTTTCGCGCCAGGGCGCCGTCGAAATAGTCGGTCACGCCGGCGCCGGCGAACAGGGCGAAGGTTACCCAGTTGGCCAGGTTGCCGGGCAGATAAAAGGCCGCGACCAAGGCGGGGATCACGACAATCCGTGACAACGTCAACAGATTGGGAAGCGAGGTTAACATGGTAAATTTCCGCGGTTCTCGGCCGGCCCAGCGAGCGCACGAATAATAGCACTATTATCCCTCCGGGTGAAAATGGTCATAGACCGCATGCGCCACGGCTTTGCTGATCCCGTCGACCGCCGCCAGATCCTCCAGCCCGGCCTGGGCGACCGCCTTGGCGGACCCGAACCGAAGCAGCAGCGCCTTTTTGCGCCGGGCGCCGACGCCCGGGATCTCGTCCAGTGGCGACCGCACGATGGCCTTCGAGCGCCGCGCCCGGTGGGTACCGATGGCGAAGCGGTGCGCCTCGTCCCGCAGACGCTGCAGGAAGTACAGGACGGGGTCGCGCTCCGGCATGGAAAACGGGGGCTTGCCGGGCAGGAAGAACTGCTCCCGGCCGGCATTGCGGTCCGGCCCTTTGGCGATCCCCACCACCGCCAGATCGGACACGCCAAGGTCCGATAGGACCTCCACCGCGACGCCCAGTTGGCCGCGGCCGCCGTCGATCAGCAGCAGGTCCGGCCACCGGCCCGCCTCCTCCCGGCCCGGATCCTCCTTCATCAGCCGGGCGAAGCGGCGGTTCAGCACCTCGCGCAGCATCGCATAGTCGTCGCCCGGCGCGATCTCCTTCGACTTGATGTTGAACTTCCGGTAGGCCGCCTTGTTCATGCCGTCGGGGCCGGCGACGATCATCGCGCCGACCGGTTCCGTCCCCGAAATGTGCGAATTGTCGTAGACCTCGATCCGTTGCGGTGGATTGTCGAGGCCGAATGCTTCCGCCACGCCGGTGAGCAACTTGCGCTGGGACGCGCTTTCGGCGAACCGTCGGCCAAGCGCGTCCCGGGCATTGACCAGGGCCTGGTCGACCAGCTTGCGTTTCGGCCCGCGATGCGGCGCCGTCACCTCGACCTTGCGGTCGGCGCGAATGCTCAAGGCTTCCGCGATAAGCGCCTGCCCGTCCACGCTTTCGCTCAGCATCACCTGCTTCGGCGGCGGCCTGCTGTCGTAGAACTGGCTGACGAAGGCGGCCAGGACTTCCGCGGCGGTCTGGTCCCGGCCGTGGCTTGGGAAATAGGCCCGATTGCCGTAATTCTGGCCGGCCCGGAAAAAGAACACCTGGATGCAGGTCTGGCCGGCCTCCTGATGGGCGGCGATCACATCCGCTTCCTTGACGCCCTCCACATTGATGCCCTGGCGGGCGTGGATATGAGCCAGAGCGCGAATCCGGTCGCGATAGATGGCGGCGGTCTCGTAATCCAGCTTCTCGCTGGCGGCCTGCATGGCGTCCGCCATCCGCTTCTGCACCTGCTGGCTTTTGCCTGATAGAAAGTCCCGCGTCTGTTTGACCAGCGCGGCGTAATCGTCAGCCGAGATACGGCCGACGCAAGGCGCGGTGCATCTTTTGATCTGATACATCAAACAGGGTCGGGTCCGCAGCTCGAACTCGCTGTCCGTGCAGGATCTGAGCGGGAACGCCCGCTGCAACGCGGCCAACGTCTGGTGGACCGCGCCGGCGGACGCGAACGGTCCGTAATACTCGCCCTTGCGATTGCGCGCGCCGCGGTACTTGGTGATCTGCGGCCAGCCGTGATCGTCGGTAATCAGGATGTACGGAAACGACTTGTCGTCACGCAAAATGACGTTGAAGCGCGGCTTCAGCCGCTTGATCATATTCGCTTCGAGCAGCAGGGCCTCGACCTCGGTGTGGGTGGAGGCGACCTCGAGCGTCCGGGTCATCTGCACCATACGCAGTATGCGGGTCGTCAGCCCCGCCGACTTCGTGTAGCTGGCCACCCGTTTGCGAAGGTTCTTGGCCTTGCCGACATACAGCAGATCGCCCTTTCGGTCGAACATACGGTAGACACCGGGGCCCATCGGCAGCGACTTGAGCTGGCGCCGAATGATTTCGGCGCCGGGTACCTCTTCCACCTCGGCCGGGTCCACCGTCGGCTGGTCGGCTGACTCGTCCGCCGGTTTCGGGATCCCCGATGGATCTGGGTGATGCTCGCTGCTTGGCATGTTTCTCCGGATATTGCCTTTTCGGCCCGGCAGGTCAATCACGCCCGCCAATGACCTTTTCTTTGCAATTCGTTTACCATTTCCACGATTTTTGTGGATAACATTGTGGGCAAAGAGGTACCTGGGCAGCCGCTAGCGGCAGGTTCCTTGACGTTTGACGAACTTGCCTATTTTTTAGGCATTTTTACTAACTAATTGTTTTTCAATATGTTTTTGAATGTCAACAACCAACTTAACCGAATTATCGCCGGACCGCCGCGCCTGAGGCCGACTGAAGGGACTATAGGTCAGGTCATGTGTATAAATTCCGCTACGAATAGGCTAATCAGCCAATTGCATCAGGCAACTATCGCGAAATCGTGCTAGTCAGCCGCACATAGTGCGCCTGCGATAGCGGTCGCGACCGTGCGGAAAACAAGGGCTTTTTTCGCACCGGTGCGAGACCGGCAAGGGCCGGACACCCGGTCCGGTCGAATGCGGAATATGATCCTGAGCCGATCATGGGCGACCTGACCACCATACCGGTCAGCCTCCGTCCTCGGGCGGCGCCCAAGGCAGATGCTGGCCGCCGTCGACCGCGATCATCTGGCCGGTAACGGCTTCGGCCCCCAGCAAATAGCGGACAGCGTCGCAGATATCGCCCACCTCCGCCCCCCGCCTTAGCGGGGTCGACCGGAACTCCTCGGCGAATGCCTCCGGGGACTGAAAGACATTCGCGATCGTCGGGCCCGGCCCGACGCCGTTTACTCGAACGCGCGGCGCCAGAGCCATGGCGAGAGTTTGCGTGACCGACCACAACGCCGCCTTGCTGTTGGTATAGGAAAAAAACGCGGGCGTCGGCTTCCACACCCGTTGGTCGATCATGTTGATGACGCTGCCGCGGTCTTCCGGTCCCAGCGCGGCCGCCAGGGCCTGGGCCAGAAAAAACGGCGCGCGGACATTGATCGCAAAATGCCTGTTCCAACTGTCCGGGCTGGCGTTCTGCGCGCTGTCGTCTTCGAAAATCGACGCGTTGTTGATCAGGCAATCGATCGGTCCCAACGCTGTGGCGGCGCGCGGCAGCAGGTCCATCGTCTGATCCATATCCGCCAGGTCGGCCGCCACGACAGCCGCCTGGCCGCCGGACGAGGCGACCTCCGCGGCCACCTGTTCTGCGGCGTCACGCGATCGATGGTAGTGAACCGCGACCCGCCAGCCGCGGCGGCCAAGGTCCAGCGCGACGGCGCGGCCGATACGCAGCGCCGCGCCCGTGATCAGAACGCATCCTGGTGCCTTTTCGCTCATGCTTAGATGATATACCGCCGCGGCTAGCGCATCATCCGATCAATCGGATGATGCGCTAGCCGGCCACCGCCATCGCGTGAACACCGGACATGCCGTGAAACTGCGCGCTGAGGTAAAGCGTGTAGGCAATCAGGAAGAACGCGCCGGTAACGCGGCCGATCGGCTTGTCCCGCAGCGCAAACGGGATGACCAGCACGGCGCACAGCAGCATGATCCATAGGTCGAAATTCAGGACCTTGTCGGTAATCGGCACCGGCGCGACGATGGCAGTCGCCCCCATGATACCGAGGATGTTGAAAAGGTTGCTGCCGATCGCATTGCCGACCGCCACGTCGCCGTGGTGGCGGATGGCCGCGACGACACCGGTCACGACTTCCGGCAGGGACGTGCCCAAGGCGATCAGCGTTATGCCGATGACTTCGTCGGATACACCCATGCTTCGTGCGATGTCGGTCGCTCCATCGACCAGGAACCGGGAGCCGGCCACCAGCGCCGCGATGCCGATCACGATAAACAGCAACGAAACCCAGGGCGACTGGGGCATATGCTGCTCTATCTCTTCCGTCGCGGCCGCGACGGCGGCGGCGCCGGAGCGGCGTGCGCGGCGATAGGAATAGGACAGGAAGCCGACCAACAGGATCAGCAGGACCGTGCCCTGCAGGACGCTGAGCGAGCCGAGCCAGCACAGCATCATGAAAAAAATCGTCGCTAGGATCATTATAGATCCGTCGCGGCGCATCGACCGCGTATCGCACACGATCGGGAAAATCACCGCCGGCAGGCCAAGCACCAGCAGGATATTGGCGATGTTGCTGCCGACCACATTGCCAAGCGCGATACCCGGCGCGCCGCTCAGCGCCGCCTTCACGCAGACGAACAATTCCGGCGCCGACGTGCCGACCGAAACGATCGTCAATCCGATAATCAGCTTGGAAACGCCCATGCGCTCGGCCAGGGACACGGTGCCGCGCACCAAAACCTCTCCGCCGATCAACAAGAACACTAAGCCGGCGGCAACAAGGACATAGGGCATAGGCGTCACGGTGTAATGGAAAAGCGCCTGGAGAGGAAAATAACGGGTGCATCCGATGCAATCTGGACAGGGACACCCGCGCCAGCGCCACGGGTTCTTCTCCAGCCCAGCACGTTATATAGCGGCGCAATGGCCGTTGCGAAAGGCGCAAAGGAGAAAACGGAGATCACGGTGCCGTTTAGAGCATCGCCCGATCAACCGGAATCGCCTAGGCGATTCCGGTTGATCGGGCGATGCTCTAACGTCTTAAGATGGAGAGCGATATCCGAACGGTCTGAACCGCTACTGACCGATTATCCGCTGCAACAGCGCCGGGGCGACCTGGGTCAGCCACGTCATTATCGGGCCTGCATTGAGCTCCAGTACCTGGACGCCGCTCTTAAGCCACAAGGACACGGGCGCCAGCAGCGCGACCCCGGCAACGCAGATCGCGATCAGCGTGTGCACACGGGCCCGCTTCAGTTCGATCTTGGTCGAGAGCAATTCGGTCTCAAGCAGGATCAACTGCCGCACATCCGGTGCGCGGCTCTGCCGCCGCTCCAATTCCGAGCGGGCAAGCACTTCCCGCCAGCTCAACTGGTTCCGTGAGGAATAGTCGATCCATTTCCGCGTCGCCAACGCGACCTTTATTTCCTCTTCGCGCATATCGCGAAGCATGGCTTTGAAAAGCCCCTGCTCCCGGAGCATCAGTGCTTTATCTGCGGAGGATTCTGCCATGACGTTGAAACCGGTCGATCCTGTCACCGTCCACGGGCCAAGCGGCGGAACAGGCGCTCTGCCACCCAATCTGTCGGGCCATCGAACGCCCAAGCGGCCACGGCCGATACCAGCAGTGGCGCAACGAAAGTCTGGGCAATAAGTGCTAATTCTTGCTTAATGACCTGGACGCCGAAGCCCGATTTCAGCCGAAATTCGGGCGAAAATCGCCCGTTTCGGCCGGCTTGACCGCTAGGCCGTGGCCTCATAAGCGCTAAGCCACAACCGGATCGCTGCGAGCTTGACGAAGGCGAGGAAGTTGGCCGCCCGCTTATCATACCGCGTTGCGATGCGGCGGCAGTGCTTGATCCTGTTGAAGAGCCGTTCGATCAGGTTGCGATCCCGATAGAGATACGAGCTGAAGCAGATCGGGTTTCGGCGATTGCGTCGCGGCGGGATGTTCGCCCAGCCCCCTTGTGACGACACGAGCTTCCTGATTGCATCCGCGTCATACGCCTTGTCGGCCAACAGCATCCGACACCCCTCGGGGTTTGCAGGGGAGAATAGGTTCGATGATACGCCACTCGGCGTCCGTGAGGGCATAGCGCATTCGGACTGCTCCTTTTAGGAGCTTGAATCACGCCAACAATCCCTCGATCAAGGTCCGCTTTCCCGTTAGAACCCGACCTTCGTTCAGCAGGCCGATCGTCTCAAATGAGCGCCTTGCAGACTTCCCGAAACATGCCGATAGACCAGATCACCTGGGTCCTGCGGGCGGGCATGCTCGTCAAGCGTGGCGCCGAGGCGTTCAGCGAGACGGATCGAGCGCGCGTTGTCCGGACCGATGTAACTCACCAGCGTTTTCAGTTTGCGATCTTGAAAGGCCCAATCGCGCAGAGCGACAGCGGCCTCGAACGCATACCCTTTGCCTTCGGCCTCGGATGTCAGCTGCCAACCAAGTTCCGGTTCCGGAAAACGTGGGCCTTGGTTGATCTCAATTTGCCCCAGGCATTGTTTGGTCTCTCGAAGCTCAATTGACAGATTGCCAACGCCAAAAAGCTGCCATAGCGCGACCCCATGGCAAAAGGCGCCCCACGCGTACCCGATTGAAAACGGTCCGCCCATGTACTTTGCCCGATCCGATGTCATCACCGCTGCGAAACTGGGCCAGTCTTCGAGTATGGGCTCGCGCAGGAGAAGACGATCGGTCCTTATGATTGGGCTGGTCTTCATGACAACCAAACGATTCCGGCCTGCGCAAACCTATCTGCCAGCGGGTCCCCACCTTGACCAGCCGCCTTGCCCGCAACTGAGACGTCGCCCGCCGCGCCACATATGTCCGGTGACCGACTGGGAGCAGACTTCGCCCATGAGTACACGGCCTAGTAAAGGCGGCCGCCGTTCGGAATGGACCGTTCCGGGCCGATCAGCACGACCTCCCCATCCTGGCTGGGAAAGCCGAGCACCAGGATTTCGGACATGAACTTGCCGATCTGTTTTGGCGGGAAGTTCACCACGGCGGCGACCTGACGCCCAAGCAGTTCCTGCTTCTCATAGAGGGACGTAACCTGAGCCGAGGTTTTCTTGGTTCCGATCTCGTCGCCGAAATCGACCCACAGTTTGAATGCCGGCTGCCGCGCCTCCGGAAAGTCCTGAACGTCGACAATCGTGCCGACACGAATGTCTACTTTCAGAAAGTCGTCAAACCCGATTTCCGTCATTCACACTCACCGCAAATGAAAGGTACAAACGCGAACCTGCGAAGGGTTCCCCCGCCGGCGTCCGCGCTCGCCCTATTTGGAAGCCATCCGCGCCTTCATCTCCTTGATGTTCTCCAGCATGCGATTGTTGATCGCATCGAACGCGTCGGATTGCGACTTGGCCGCCATTTCGGCAAGTTCGCGCATGTTCGCCAGGGCCTGTTCCATCGTCGCCTGAACGAATTCGGCCTGCCGGCCCGCGACCTTTTCTGAATCGGCGTTGGCGATCAGATCGTTTGCCGCATCCTGCCACTGCTGCATCGTTTCGCGCAGGATCTCCGCCTGCCGGCCCGCCAGGGCCTGCGCCCCTTCCGCGGCGGCCCGGTTGGCGGCGGTCACGGCTTCGATGTTCTTGCGTTGCGCATCCATCAGGGAGTCCATATCGACGCCCGGAATTTTGAATGCCGACATCATTTTGCTGAAATCCTCGAACGGAAACTTGGGGTCTGCCATGGTCGCGTTCTCCGTCTACGGGTTATGTCCTGTGCCTAAACTGCGGCCTCCGCGGCATCTCCGCCGACATCGCCGCGCCGGCGCCGGCCCGGCGCCATGGACATCATCGATTCGGCGCGTTTCAATCGTTTGTCGAGAGCGGCCATTGTCTTCGCCATGTCCTCGCTCTCGTCGTCGAGCCAGATTCGCATGACCGACAGGTAGATAAGGCCGAGGCCTTTGATACGAAGCGGACCGAGCAATCCGTCGGTTCGGATTTCCGCCGCCTCCAACATCCATCTGAGGGATCGCGCGAATGGGCCGGCAGCCATGCAGAACATGGAGGCAGGCTCCCTGCCGGCATCGCGCAGGATCGACCGCACGGCTTCCCGGTGCGGGCCCAACGCATCGAACCGGCGCATGATCACGTCGAACAGCCGTTCGCGCGCGGACTGCTCGCGGTCTTCCGGATCCATGCCGCTTAAGGTTTGCAGGTCGACCCGCCTTGAGAAGCCGGCCAGGATCGCAGTTTTCGACGAGTAATGGCTATACAGATCCGCGAGCGAGACCTTTGCATGCTCGGCAATGTCCGTCAGCGTTGTCTGATGCCATCCCTGAACGGCGGCCAGGTCGAGGGCCGCATCGATGATCGCGTCGGGAACGGCGGCTTTTCGCGGGGCTTTGCCGGCCATGATGAAAACGCCTCCTCAAAGCTCAATTCGTTTGTACCTAGCATATATGGTCTCGGTCAGCCGCGGCAAAGCGAATGCCGGCCGGAGGATCAGCCGGCCAGCTCGCGCGAGCGCCGCGTGGCGGCGGCAACGGCCCCGGACATCAACGCTTGCAGGCCGGGCTCGGCCATCAACACCTCCAGGGCTGCCTGGGTCGTGCCGCCGGGGCTGGTCACGTTCTTGCGCAACGTCGCCGGATCTTCGTCCGCCTGCATCGCCAGCTCTCCGGCCCCGGCCACCGTGGTCAACGCGAGCGTGCGGGCCAGGTCCTCGGGGAGGCCGGCCTCGACACCGGCCCGGCTCATGCATTCGATCATCAGGAACACATAGGCCGGCCCGCTGCCCGATACGGCCGTGACCGCATCCATCAGCGCCTCGTCGTCGATCCAGGCGACGTTGCCGACCGCGCCCAGCAAAGCGTCGCAGTTGTCGCGCATGGTCTGGCTGACATTCGCGTTGGGGCAGGCGACCAGCATGCCGCGGCCGACCGCCGCGGGCGTGTTCGGCATGCTGCGCACGATCGCGGCGTCGACGCCGAAGTAGCGCTGGAAATCGGCGATCGTCTTGCCGGCTGCGATCGACAGGAACACCGTGTCCGGCCCGGTCAACGGCGCATAGCCGGGCGCCGCGTCGTCCATGGTCTGTGGCTTGACGGCGAGGATTATCACCGACGGCGCGAAGCCCGACGGAACGCTGTCGGCATCCGGCACGACGGTCACCCCCAGCGCACCGATGGACTCCGCCTGCTCCGGCCCCGGTTCTACGACGACCACATCGCCCGGCGCGACACCGCGGGCCAGCCAGCCCTGCAGCATCGCCCCGCCCATCTTGCCGCAACCGACAAGCAACAGGCGTCCCACGTTCATGTTCGCTTCTCCCGTCTTGCGCCGCCGGCGCCGTGCTAAATGCCGGGTCGCCTTCGGCGTCAGGCTATGACCTCAAGCCTCGCCGACGGTGTCCAGCATTGCCGCCTCGATGGCTTCATCGGGCGACTTACCGCCCCAGAGGACGAATTGTATCGCGGGAAAGTAGCGTTCGCATTCGCTTAGGGAAATCTCGACGAGGTCCTCGATCTGCTCCCGGCTCGGCCCGTTGCAGCCGCGCAGCGGCAGGCCCTGGCGGAACAACAGCACTTTCTCGGACCCCCAGAGGTCGAAGTGGCCGAGCGGCATGCGTTCGTTCAGTTTGACGATCAGGGTATGCAGCGCTGCCTGTTTGGCCACGGGCACCTTCATCTCGAACGCGCAAGCCGACGTGAGCGCCGAAATCTCCGGCCGCCAAGAGAACCACATCTGGTAGTCGCACCAATTGCCGCTGATCGCGAAGATCAGCTCGTCGTCGCCCTGCCGGTCGCACGGCCACTCGTTTTCGGTTATGAACAGCTCGATCTGGTCAAGCGGGTTGGCTTCGCTGATCTGGGAAATGTCTAGCAGGCTGGCCATCTGTAGCTCCCCTCCAGGGACATACAGTCCCAGGACATCGCACAAGGATGTTACATATATGTTGGGGTCAGTCGATGACCGACGCCCAAGATCTAGCCTAGGAAACCAGGACTCCGCGCGTCAAGCGCCGACTGCCGACGCGGCGCGATATGTTGTGGATAACCCGCTCGGGGCGCTGCCTCGGCCCTATTCGGCCGGCGGTTTGGCGGTCTTTCGCCTGGCCGGCTTGGCTTTGCCGGCTTCCAGCGCCGCAATCCGTGCCGCCAGCCGTTCGTTCTCGGCGCGGGCTTCGGCGGCCATCGCCTTTACGGCCTCGAACTCGTCGCGGCTGACCAGGTCCATATCGGCGAGAATCCGTTCGAACCGTTGCCGGATCACTGCCTCGACCTCGCCCTTGGCGCCCTGCAAGGTGCCGAGCGCGCCGGTCGCAACCCGCGCCAGATCGTCGAGAATTCTGTTGTCCGTTTGCATCGTTCAGTCCCGCCTGCTTTGACCCGCGCACCATATCCGCCGCCCGCCGATCACGCAAAGACGAGTTGCGCGGGCGGCCCACGCTTCCATATAACCTGGACATGCTGACATTGCCCGTGATTCCATTCCCGACCATCGATCCGGTGTTGATCGAGATCGGTCCTTTCGCAATCCGCTGGTACGCCCTCGCCTATATCGCCGGGCTGTTGCTCGGCTGGCGCTACGTACTGCGCCTGGCACGCCGGCCGGGTTCGGCTGTCGAGCCCAAGCAGGCGGACGACTTCCTGCTATGGGCGACCCTCGGCGTGGTGCTGGGCGGCCGGCTCGGCTACGTGCTGTTCTACAATCCGGGCTATTACCTCGAGAACCCGTCTCAGATCCTGATCGTCTGGCAGGGCGGCATGTCGTTCCACGGCGGTATGCTGGGCGTGGTGGTCGCCCTGTTGCTCTACGCCCGACGCCAGAAGCTGCCGGTCTTCGCCTTAAGCGACATCGTTGCGGTGGCGACGCCGATCGGACTGTTCTTCGGCCGGTTGGCCAACTTCATCAACGGCGAGCTCTATGGCCGCGCGGCGGAGGTACCCTGGGCGATGGTCTTCCCGACCGACCCGGAAGGCGTGCCGCGCCATCCGAGCCAGTTGTACCAGGCGGCGATGGAGGGCCTTGTGCTGTTTACCGTACTGGCGTTCCTGGCGCACCGAACCAACGCGCTCAAGCATCGCGGCCTGCTGACCGGCGCGTTCCTCGGCGGCTACGCCATCGTCCGTATGGTCGGCGAGCTGTTCCGCCAGCCCGATGCGCATATCGGTTTCCTCAGCGGCGGCGTCACCATGGGCCAGAGCCTGTCGCTGCCGATGCTGGCGGTGGGCCTGTGGATGATCTGGCAGTCGCGGCGCCGCGCCTGACCGCATGGCCGAGACGCTCCTGGACAGACTGAAGGCCCGTATCGTCCGGGACGGCCCGATCAGCGTCGCCGACTACATGGCCGCCTGCCTGGGCGACCCGGCCTTCGGCTACTACATGCGCCGCGACCCGTTCGGCGCCCATGGCGACTTCACGACCGCGCCCGAGATCAGTCAAACCTTCGGCGAACTGTTGGGACTCTGGTGCGCCGAGACCTGGCGGCAGATCGGCGAGCCCGCCCCTGTCTATCTGGTCGAACTCGGCCCCGGCCGCGGCACGCTGATGGCCGACGCGCTCCGCGCCGTCGGCAAAGCGCTGCCCGCGTTCCGCGAGGCGCTCGACCCGCACCTCATCGAAACCAGCCCCGCCCTGCGGACAATCCAAAAAAAGACGATAGGCGATGCAACATGGCATGACGACATCGCCGGCCTGCCCGACGGTCCCACACTGCTGCTGGCCAACGAGTTCTTCGACGCCCTGCCGATCCATCAATTTGTCGGAAAAGACCGGCGCGAACGCATGATCGGTCTCGACGGCCAGAACCTGGCCTTCACCGAGGACGCCGACGACATCGTCGAGACCTGCCCGGCCGGACAGGAGATCGCGGCGGAGATCGGCCGCCGCCTTTCGGCCCATGGTGGCGCGGCGTTGATTATCGACTACGGCCCCGCGCAATCCGGGCCGGGCGACAGCCTGCAGGCCGTCAGGAACCACGCCTACCATCCGGTACTGGAAACGCCCGGCGAGGCGGACCTTACCGCCCATGTCGACTTTCAAGCCCTGCTGACAGCGGCGCGCGACGCAGGCGCGACCGGCTATGGGCCGATCAGCCAGCGCGATCTGCTGCGCCGGCTCGGCATCGAGACGCGCATCCAGGCGCTGGTGCCCAATGCCGATGCCGCCCAACAGGAAGCCATCGTCAGCGGCTATCGGCGCTTGACCGACACCGACCAGATGGGGACCTTGTTCAAGGCCATCGCGCTGACCGGCCCCGATTCGCCGGTCCCGCCCGCTTTCGACGAGTGAGCTCATGCTGACCAGCGACGCGCTGAACGACTCAAGCCGGATCCGGCACGGCTTCTTCACCCGCGAGGGCGGCGTGTCGAAGGGCATCTACGCCTCGCTCAATTGCGGCCCCGGCTCCAACGACGACCCGGCCGACGTGGCGGAGAACCGCGCGCGGGTCGCGAAGATGCTGGGAGCCAAGCCCGAGGCGCTTGCGACCCTGCATCAAATTCACAGCCCCACGGTGGTGACCGTGGATAAGCCGGTGGCGTTGGACCAGCGGCCGAAGGCCGACGCGATGGTGACGGTGCGGGCCGGCATCGCGCTCGGCATCTCGACCGCCGACTGCGCGCCGGTGCTGTTCGCCGACCGACAAGCCGGCGTCGTCGGCGGCGCCCATGCCGGCTGGCGCGGCGCGCTCGGCGGCGTGCTTGAAGCGACGATCGACGCGATGGCCGCCCTCGGCGCCGACCGCGCCGCCATCGCCGCCTGCGTCGGCCCGACCATCGCCAAGGCTTCGTACGAAGTCGGACCGGAATTCCCGAAGCCGTTCCTGGACCAGGACGCGGCGAACGACCGCTTCTTCGGGCCGTCCGACCGCGCTGGCCATTTCATGTTCGACCTGCCGGGCTACGTCACGGCCCGGCTGAACGCCGCCGGCATCGGCGCGGTCGAGAACTTAGGCCGGGACACGCGAAGCGACGAGGCGCGGTTCTTCAGCTACCGCCGCACCACGCTTTGCGGCGAGCCGGACTACGGCCGCCAGCTTTCGGTTATCATGCTCGCCGACTGAACGACGACAAAGCGGGGAGACGATGCCGGTACTGAGCCTTGGGCCGGAGGACGGCCTCTATTACGAATACGACGCACCGGACGGGGCTAAGCCGACCTTCGTGTTCGTCAACGCCCTGACCGGCAGCACCGGGACCTGGCAGGCCGAGATCGGCCCGAGTTTAAGAGCCGAGGGCTTCGGCACGCTGGCCTACAACTTCAGGGGCCAGGCGGAGAGCCCGTTCAAGCCCGGCATCGCGCTGGACGAGGCGCTGATCGTCGGCGACCTGAGGCGGCTGATGGAGGAGGTCGCGCCGCCCCGGCCGATCCCGGTCGGGCTCTCGATCGGCGGGCTGTACGCGGCCAAGGCGGTCCTCGGCGGCACCGATGCGGAAGGGCTGGTGCTGCTGAATACGCTGAGGCGGATCGGGCCGCGGCTCGCCTGGGTCAACGACGTGATGGTCCGGGCCGCCGAGGTCGGCGGCATCCAACTGCTGATGGACTTCTACATGCCACTGCTGCTGAACGAGGGGGGTCTGGAGGGGGTCCGATCAAATTTCCTGGGAACGAGCCCATACACCCCGCTGGACTCGGCACACGGTCACTTCAACCTGATGCGGCACGCCGGCGGCACCGACTGGGAGATTGCATACGAGAAGTTGTCGCTGCCGGTGCTGGTGGTCTCCGGCTTGCAGGACCGGGTGTTCTACGACGGAGCCGTGGTGGCGGACCTGACCGCGCGGCTGCCGAACGCGACCACGGTCGAGATGCCGAACGCCGGCCACCTGATCCCGATGGAGCGGCCGGCCGAACTGACCTGGGCGCTGAAGGACTTCGCGACCCAACTCGGCTAGGATTGAGACAGAATGGCGATCCACTTCGAAGCATCCGAACTGGCCGACCGTCGGGCCCGGGCCTCAGCCGAGATGGCGCGACGCGGGCTGGACGGCATGCTGCTGTTCCGCCAGGAAAGCATGTTCTACCTGACCGGCTACGACACCTTCGGCTACGTCTTCTTCCAGTGCCTGTACATGGGCGCCGACGGCACGATGGTGCTGCTGACCCGCGCGCCGGACCTCCGCCAGGCGCAACATACGTCGGTCATAGAGGACATCCGCATCTGGACCGACCGGCACGGCGCCAACCCGGCCGAGCAGTTGCGCGACATCCTGGACGGTCAGGGCTGCCGCGGAAAAAGGCTCGGCGTCGAGTTCGAAGCCTACGGGCTCACCGCCCGGTCCGGCCGGATGCTGGAGGCGGCGCTGGACGGCTTCTGCACGCTGGAAGACGAATCCAACCTGGTCAGCGAACTCCGCCTGATCAAAAGCCCGGCCGAGATCGCCTATGTCCGCCGCGCCGGCGAACTGGCCGACGCCGCCTGGGACGCAGCGGTGCGGCTGGCCAAACCCGGCGCGTTCGAGGGCGACATCCTGGCCGCGATGCAGGGCGCGGTGTTCGCCGGCGGCGGCGACTATCCGGGCAACGAGTTCATCATCGGCTCCGGCAACGACGCCCTGCTCTGCCGCTATTTCACCGGGCGCCGCCACCTGGACGCAGAGGACCAGCTCACCCTGGAATTCGCCGGCGCCTACCGCCACTACCACGCCTGCCTGATGCGGACGATCCCGGTCGGCGGCGCGAGCGCCCGGCAGCGGGCAATGCACGAAGCCTGCCGCGACGCGCTGACCGCCTGCGAGGAAAGCTTAAAGCCCGGCCAGCCCATGGGCGCGGTGTTCGACGCTCACGCCCGGGTGCTGGACGAGCACGGTTTCCAAGAGCACCGGATGAACGCCTGCGGTTACTCGCTCGGCACCACCTTCGCGCCGAACTGGATGGACTGGCCGATGTTCTATACCGGCAACCCGGTGACGGCGGCGCCGGACATGGTGTTCTTCCTGCACATGATCCTGTTCGACTCCGACGCCGGCGAGGCGATGACCTTGGGCCGCACGGTGCGGGTCACCGAGACCGGGTGCGAGCCGCTGTCGACCGCGTCGCTGGACCTGGTCATCGGCTGACGGAGGCGCCGGCATGCCCTATGTCGTGATCTTCGTGGCGGTCCTTCTGCTCGGCATGGTGGCGAGCTGTATTCTGATGTGAGCCGGCGGCGGGCCTTTGCGCGTCGGGCGGAGGCCGGGCGATGTGGCACTGCAAGACCTGACCCCGTGCCTGCCGGCGCCTGAATTCGAGGAGTACGCCCATGCATATCGAGCCGTTCAAGGTCGAGATCTGGATGAACGAGTGGGAGACGCGCTGCACCTACAATCTGGCCGAGACCTGCGTCGAAAGCCTGACGGTCGACGAACTGTTGCGGATCGCGGGCCGCAACGACGGCGACCTGTCCGACCTGCTGCCGATGAAGATGACCTACGGCGCCATCAAAGGCTCCGAACGGCTGCGCCGGGCGATTGCCGCGCTGTACGAGACGCAGAGCGTCGAGACGATCACCGTCACCCACGGCACGATCGCCGCCAATATGCTGGTGCACAAATCGCTGGTCGGGCGCGGCGACCGCGTCGTTTCCGTGGTCCCGACCTATCAACAGCACTATTCCATCCCGGCAAGCATCGGGGCCGACGTCCGGCTGCTTCGGCTGCGCGAAGAGAACGCCTTTCTTCCCGATCTCGACGAGCTGCGCGCGCTGGCGACCCCGGGCACGAGACTCATTGCGCTCACCAACCCCAACAACCCCACAGGGGCCCTGATCGACCGCGCGACCCTGGAGGAGATCGCCGACATCGCCCGGTCCGCCGGCGCCTACATCCTGTGCGACGAAGTCTATCGCGGCACCGATCAAGAGGGCGGCGGGATGACGGCCTCGATCGCCGACATCTACGAAAAGGGCATCAGTACGGCCGGCATGTCCAAGGTCTATTCGCTCGCCGGCTTGCGGCTCGGCTGGATCGCGGCGCCGAGCGAGGTGACCGAACAGGTGCTGATCCACCGCGACTACGACACGATCTCGGTCGGCATGATCAGCGATCACCTGGCGACGATGGCGCTGGAAAACAGCGAAAAGATGATCGCGCGCAGCCAGTCCATCACCCGCGGCAACCTAGCCGTCCTCGAGGACTGGGTCGCGGACGAGCCGCGCATCTCATGGGTCAAGCCGAGGTCCGGCACGACCGCGATGCTGCGCTACGACCTGCCTGTGGCGTCGCGCGAGTTTTGCGTCGGGCTGTTGCGGGAAACAGGCGTGTTGTTCACGCCCGGCGACGCCTTCGACATGGAAGGGTATGTCCGCATCGGCTACGCCAACAACCCGGAGGTCCTGAAGGCGGGGCTGGCGGAAGTGTCCGGCTATATTGCAAAGCATATTTAGGAGACGCCGGCGAGGCGGCGACGCTCGGACGGATGGTGCTGGTGACGGAGACCGGGTGCGAGCCGTTGTCGACCGCGTCGCTGGATCTGGTCATCGGCTGACGGTGGCGCCAGCGTACCCTATGTCGTGATCTTCGCGGTCGTCCTTCTGCTCGGCATGGTGGCAAGCTGCATTTTGATGTGAGCCACTGGGATCGAATTCCGTCGTGGTTCGAACGCTTTGCACAGCAACTTGATAACAGTCAACTGGGATCCGGACCATCGTAATCTGGCGGAGGGTCTACAGACCGCCAGCGTGATCCAATTTCATCACAAGAGTCTTGGATATGCTTGCGCTTGCGGGAAAACGTCCCGTGCGGCAAATGCGACCGCTCACCAAAAACGTCGATACCGAGGCAGATAGACGTGTCCGCCTCACCGATTGATTCGAGGTGCGTTAGACAGAACTCATATGCTAGGCCAGCAACGGTCTTGCAGCGTTCCACACGTTGTCTCCCCGAACCTTCTCCGCGAGAGAAAACAAGTATCGCCCCACCAATGGAATCTGGTTCGTCACGATTACGTTTCCTTGTCAAAACGTCGAGGGAAACGCTCACTTTGGTCGGCCCAAACACCAGAGCTGGCTGCCGACCATGAATCTTTTCGCACAACACCGATGCCAAACCGAGACGATTGTACGAGCGCTGGAATCTGTCAATGGCCTCGATAGAAAATCGACAGTCCGTCTTGACCCAATCGGTCGCGCCTGGCCGCGACTCTCTCTTTGATAGGTGATCAATAGCACTTGCTATGTGATTGAGACTCCGGCTTCCATCAGTCAGAAAATTCACCAGACACTCCCGGGCCTTGTTATATCGAGCTACAGCCGAAGTCCTAGGAAACCGTGCCTCTCGAATTATGCTCTTGCGCCGAGATGCAGTTGCAGCCAAATATTCGGCCATCTGATTCGCGGAAAGCTGCGGGTTTGCCCTGTAGCCGTAATTGGTTTTGGAGCCCACCATGGACGATCTCTTCCTATCAGCGCGAATCGACAGCACACGCTCTATTTGTATATCACCCTTACCACGCAAAACATACAAAGAAACCGGAACGCGAGGACTAGGCGGCGAGTACGGCTATTTTATTTACGAAGTAGATTCATCACGGCCGGGCACTAGCCTCGAAGTAATTGGGAAGGCCGCATCCATAGAGGCGGCCATTCGCATTTTCGAGATCGTGTCACGCTCCGCCGAGCCGAATGAGGCCTGAGACAACTTGTCACTGACTAGCGGAAACAACCCTGCATGGTGCGTCTGTGCCTCGCCAAGGAAAAGAATTGCGCAAATTCTGTTGCCTACCAATTTGTGATCATACCTCATGGGCCAATCCCTGGGTTGTGAGACGAGTCTGACGGCAGCCTCGACCGCACCAGATATGCCATTTTGTTGTTGGCCCGCCAGAACTCGAATCTGGAACTTCGCGGCTGTAACCGTGCAGTCGTAGCGTTAGATAACTGTGCACAGAAAGGGACCAATTCGGCGCCGCTCGTTCCGCCATCCTAGCGCCTGCCGCCGGCTGTCTTTCCTCCGGGACCACAATGCAGGGTGGAGGTCGACTGGCGATGCACTTATATTTGCGCGATGTCAGGGTTCCGAAAAAGAACAGTGCACGAGATCGCAGAGATGATCTGTGGAACCGAGAGCAAGCACTTCAAGTACAGAAGCAGTTCCTATCTGTCGGAATTCTTCGAAGATTGTGACATGGAGCAATATGTGCACGACGGCTCCACCCGTAAGTGGTGGGTATCTAGCGTTCTCGAAGAGATCCTGGCGCAGCCTGCTGATGACTCTGCGTTGCCCAGTTTAGGTTTCCAGACGGTAATACAGGTCCTGATGGACATAGCCGACAGCACAGAGACAGACCCGGACCGGAAAGCAGCACTCACAGAGTTAAACGCAAGCCTTAGTCGGGAAGGACTCCAGGCATTCTACGCCAACGACAACCGCTGCTACATCCGGAACACAAAGACGGGCGACATCGGCCGCCCCGGCCCCGTGGTGGATCGGGCTTTGTCGAAAGATGAGGTCGAGCGACGCGCTCGGCTCACTGCTTTCATAGACGGCGCCAGCGAGGACGAACTGACAGAGAAGGTGATTTTGCCGCTGCTCCAAGCTTTGCGATTCCAGCGCATCTCCATCGCCGGGCACAAAGACAAGGCGATGGAGTTTGGCAAAGATTTGTGGATGAAGTATCGGCTGCCCACGCGACACTGGCTTTACTTTGGGCTACAGGTAAAGCGTGGAAAAATCGATGCGTCCGCCCGCTCTAAGAACGAGAACATCGCCGAGGTTCACAATCAGATTACGATGATGCTTGGTCACGAAATTTTCGACCCTGACATCAACAAGAAGTCCCTGGTTGACCACGCGATTATCGTAGCCGGGGGCGAAATAACAAAGCAGGCAAGGCACTGGCTGGGCGAACGGCTAAACGCGTCGCAAAGGAGCCAAATCTTATTCATGGACCGGGACGAAATTCTTCACTTGTTCGTCGTCCACAACGTTCCGATGCCGGACGAAGAGCGTACTGAGGAATTCGAAGATGACATTCCATTCTAATTTAGGGTCAACGAGGTGCAATCGACACTGAGCGTTGGAGAAAGGAAGTTCTGTCGCGCCTAGATGACTTGGAGCATCGGGCTCGACAGTGTCAACAATATTTAAATGCAAATCACCTTGAATCACTCGAGAGAAAGTCAGACTTCGAAGATGCTTGGCAACGAATAAAAGAACTTATTCCTGAAGACCTCTCTCCGAATAGGGCAGGTGATCTGGAAAGACACTTGCACTTTGCGATGCCGCATGACTTCTCGGATATTGAGCTTCATGACATTCCCGCTGTTCGGGAGTCGATCTTGCGCTATGGACAAAGAGGCGAAACATTCATTGAAGACCAGCTTGATCATCTCAAGCTCAATTCTACGGTCTCGGACGCGTTGCACCCATTGATCAAAGACGGATGCGTCGCGTTCGTCCGAGAGCGGCAGTACCGACAGGCCGCTCTTGCGGCCGTAGGTATCGTAATGGACGAACTGCGGCGTTTATCGAGTTCCCAAGGCGACGGAGATAGCCTGATTCGCAATGTCGTAGGTGTCCGGCCAGGAAAACTCGCTTTCAGCGATTGCACCGATGACAACGCCAAAAATGTGACCGAAGGACTCAAGATGATCGCACAAGGTCTGTACAAGGGCGTGCGTAACCCAGCTTCACACGGATGGGATCGTTTCGGAAAACAAGAGGTAGTCCAAGTGATGATCACCAGCAGCTTGTTGCTGAGTCGGCTTCAAATTGTGGCAAAAAGATAGCGATCACAAGGACTTTCGGATTACGGTGACTGTGCACTAAATTCGCCCGCTAGGCGATGCAGCTTTTGCGAAAACGCTCGAGCGCCAAACCCGCGGCGTCCTCCGACCCGCCAAGCGCGGGCCGAAGCCGAAACAGGCACGGAAGCCGGAAAGGTGAGTGCGAGACTTTCGGTTAAATGCTCTGTCACCGTAACTCCAGATTTTCAAGACTTGGCGCCATGGCCAGCAGCCAAAAAAATCCCCAGCACTAGGCTGGGGCTTTCTGTCGCTTTTGTTTGTAATTCAATCAGTTCAATAAGTTGTCAGCCGATCAGGTAGTAGACCGCGAGTGCGAAGTAAATCGCGGCCAGCCCAAAGTAGGCCATTGCAACGATCATGGCGCAACGCTCCCATCACTTCGAGTGGGGAAAGGCGTAATTGCCCTTCTGGAGGAAGAAAAGAAGTGGCATGCCCAAATTTCATGCCGGTCATGCAAATAGCATGCCACGTGCAATTTGTCAACGAATCAAATGCAAATCAATGGGGTCAGAGCCAATTGAATTTTCGGTGTTTCGCCACCATGGGCATGGCTTGTTGTCAGCAATGAAGGCGCATGAAGCAGAAAGGTGTCAGTCTGCACGAATAAGGTCTGATGGTCCTCATTCCCGCAACCTCACGTCCGAGCGGCCGCCGTTGGCAGGGACGAGGGCGGTGCGGGTGATAGAGGATGGGTGCGAGCCGTTGTCGACGGCGTCGCTGGATCTGGTGATCGGCTGAGGGAGGGGTCGGCATGGTGGCGAGCTGTATTTTGATGTGAGCCGCCGGGGAAGAGGCTCTTTTGCGTACAACATAACGATTTTCGATGCCCCTGGGCCGCCGGACAAAATCCGCAGGCTGGTGGCATCTACCCGCCGCCCTCGAAAATACGGAGCCGGGCGTTCTCCAGATGCTGATGCATCAGCCGCTTCGCTTCATCCGCATCGCGGGACGCAATCGCATCGTATATCGCGGTGTGCTCTTCCTGGACGGCGATACGCCTCGATTTGGGCTGATCCAGGGTCAAGCTGCGGTTGAGGCCGATGCCGACGCGTATCTGGCTGGCGATCGCCGCCATGGTGGACAGGAAAAACCGATTGTCGGTGGCGGCGGCAACCGCCTGATGGAAGGCAATATCCTCGTCGATCCCGCCCGTCCCGCTCTTTAACGAGCGTTCGAGGTCGCCGAGCGCCTGCGCCAAGCGATCGAGGGAGTCTCGATCGTGTTCGACGGCGGCGAGGGCCGCCGCCTCGCTTTCCAACGCGATGCGAAACGTAAAGCACTTTTGGATGTCGGCGACACTTCCGACCTCGGCAAAGCTGAAGACCTGATGGGCCGGCCGGCGGACGACGAAGGTTCCAGCACCCTGACGCGACACGACCAGGCCATCGTCCTTCAGCCGCCGCAGGGCCTGCCGAACAACCGGCCTGGAGACGGAAAGCCGTTCCGCAAGCTGCATTTCCGTGGGCAGGCGGACATTGAGCGCGAAGGCGCCGACCAGGATCTGGCTCACAATGTAGTCGTAGACGCGGTCGTTCAGCGCACCCCTTAGCTTCGTGGCTTCCTCTGCGCTTCCGCTCGCCTTCATTCCGCCTTCCTCAACCTGCCGACGTCATGGGCATGGTCGCACATTTTTATCGTGCAAGCACTTGACGGTGATGAATTTACAATTTAACAAATTTTTTACAAATTAGGTGCCGGACGAAACGGCGCTCCGGCTATCGCCTAAATTAAGGGAGGAACACAAGGATGATCGGCAGATTGAAGACCTATGCAAAGTTGGGGACAGCGCTGCTGTTTACCGCGGCCATGTCCGTTTCCCAACAGGCTTTCGCCGAACAGGTTACCATCACCTACTCGGACTGGCAGCTGGCGCAGGAAGGCTGGGGCAAGTCCCTGCGGACCGCAATCGGCGAGTTCGAAGCCAAAAACCCCGGCATCAAAGTCGTCACCGAACCGGTCCAGCTAGGCCAGCGCGACGTCCGGTTTACAACCGCGATTCGCGCGGGACGGGGCCCGGATGTGTTTGCCCTGGACGCCAACCCCGTCCGGCAATATATCAGCGAGGGCTGGGTCCTCGGCCTTTCGCGGTTCGCCGAAGCCCAGGATTCAGCGTTTTTCGACGATTTCTACGACACCAGCCTGGCGCCCGTGACCGTCGACGGCACCGTCTATGGCGTGCCGATGAACACCGTCGCAATGGGGCTGGTCTATAACCGGAAGAAGTTCGAGGCGGCGGGCCTTTCCGGGCCGGCGACGTCCTGGGCGGAGTTCTCCGCACATGCCGACGCCTTGACGGATGCCGGGGCGGGCCAGTGGGCGACGACGCTGGTGCTGGCCCCGGCCGGCTTCGACCTGCGCGTGCCCTCGATCTTCCATTCCTTCGGGGCGTCGTTCCTGACATCCGACTGGTCGGCCTCGGCATTGGACACGCCCGAAATGAAGGCTGCGTTCACCTATGTCGTCGATCTGATCAAATCGGGCGCGGTGCCGCCCGGCGTCACACAGGTCGACGCCAACGGCGCGCGGCGCCTGCTCGCCAACGGGCAAATCGCCATGACGATCGGGACGACCTGGACCATCCCCGAGGTCAGCACCATGAACCCGAATCTCGACGGCTGGAACGTCTTGCGGATTGCGGCCCTTCCGACCGATGGGGGGCGGAAGATCAGCCCGCACACGACGCTCTATCAGAAATCGCTGTTCATCAACGCCAACACCAAACACCCGGAAGCCGCTTGGGCGCTGGTGAACTTCCTGACCGAACGCGCGCAGATGGAGCGCTGGTTCGACGACAACAACATGCTCTCCTCGCGCCGCTCGGTGAACGAGACCTACGGCCCGATTCAGGAAAGCCCGTTCGCGTCCGTCGTATCCCAGGAAATCCAGCATGGCACGTTCCTGCCGCTGATTCCCGAATGGCCGCGCATTCTCGACACATTCCGGCAGAACCTGCAGGACGCGGTCACCGGCACAAAGACGGCGGACCAGGCGCTGGCCGACGCTCACCGCGAAACGAACGCCATCCTGAAGGCGTCCGGGAACTGAACCACGCAACAGGCAAGACCTTGCGGGACAACGGCATCGGCCGTTGTCCCGCTCGGCCGGATGCTTCGTGACCATGATCGGCGAACGTTGGACAGCGTATTGGTTCGTTCTGCCCGGAACGGTTCTCCTTGCAGCCATTTTGGGCTTTCCCGCCATTGCCTCGATTCTCGAAAGCTTCGGTCTGCAGGGTGGGGCCGGGCCGGCCGGGGGCTATGCCGCGCTGCTGTCGGACGCGCAGTTCCTGACGGCATCCTTCAATACCGCCCTGTTCGTGGTTTGCGTCGTTACGCTTCACATCATTCTCGGACTGGCCGTCGCCCTGCTGTTGAACAGCCAGATCAGACATCTCTGGTTTTTCCGGGTCGTCGCGATCCTGCCGTGGACCGTGCCGGACGTCATCGGGGGGTTGATTTTCCGGTTCATGCTCGATCCGCTCAGCGGCGGCGTCAACGCGCTCGCCATACGTCTCCAATTGATGCAACAGCCCTACGATTGGCTCGGCGATCCCGACTGGGCGATGGTCTCGGTCATCATGGCGGAGACCTGGCGCGGCTACCCCTATCCGATGCTGATCCTCCTGGCCGGCCTCCAGGCGATCCCCAAAGAGCAGTACGAGGCCGCCGCCATCGACGGCGCCGGCGCCTGGGCGACCTTCACCAACGTGACGCTGCCGAGTTTGATGCCGATGATCCTGATCGCCGTCGTCCTCGACGTGATCTGGCAGTGCCGCCTGTTCGGCATGATCTACGGCATGACCAATGGCGGCCCGGGGGATGCGACGCAGAACCTCTCGCTGTTCGTTTACCGGCAGTATTTCCAGTTCTTCGAGACATCCTACGCGGCGTCGGCCGCGGTCGTGCTGGCCGCCGTGCTGCTGGCCGTAGCCGTGCCCTATATCCGGGCGACCTTGAGGGAGAAGGACTGAGCCATGCAGCACAGAAGAGGGTTTTGGCTGTTCGTCGGTACCGCGCTGCTGATCATGGCCGCATACAACCTGACGCCTTTCTTCTGGATGATTTCGTCGTCATTCAAGACCGACATCGAAGTGACCAGTTATCCCGCCACGCTGCTGCCGCAGGCCTTCACCACCGCTGCCTACGCGAGGATCTGGGACCAGGAAGGCTTCGTTCTGTACTTTATCAATTCCATCAAGGTTTCCGGCGGCACCGCGGTTCTGTCGGCGGCCGTCGGCATATTCGCGGCCTACGGTTTTTCCCGCTTCCGCTTCCAGGGCCGGACGGCGCTGATGGCCATGCTGCTGATTACGCAGATGCTGCCCGGCGTGCTTCTGGTCGGCCCCTATTTCAAGATGCTGTCTCTGGTCGATCTCTACGACACCCATCTGGGCCTGATCCTGGCCCAGACCAGCATTACCCTGCCGTTCACGGTTTGGATGCTGAAGGGCTACATCGACACCATCCCCGTCGAGATCGATCAGGCGGCGATGATGGACGGCGCGACGCGCTTTCAAAGCCTGATCCACTGCGTCTTTCCGAACGTTCTGCCGGGACTGGTGGCCACGACCGTGTTCTCCTTCCTGCTTGCCTGGGGCGACCTGCTATGGGCGCTGTGCCTGATCACCACGCCCGAGAAACAGACCATGACGCTCGGCATCACGAACCTGGTCGGTCAATTCCGGGTCCTGTGGTCCGACATCATGGCGGCAACGGTCATCGGCTGCGCCATTCCCGCCGTCTTCTATCTGATGCTGCAGCGTTATCTGATCACCGGCGTGGCCGGTGCGGCCGTGAAGGGATGAATGCGATGGAGTTCTTCACACTCGGAGAGCATGGGCCGCGCGTTTCGCGCGTCGTTCTCGGAGGACACGAATATCTTGCGGACGGCCGCTCGCGCGGGTTCAACGAGGACTTCGCGCGGTCGGTCACGCCCGGCGCGATCGTCGAGGGCTTCGGCGGGCCTAAGCGGCTGCGTATCGTGGAGGCGGCATTGGAGCTCGGGATCAATTGCTTCGATGTCACGATCGATTCCGAAAAGGACGCGCTGGGCCGCAACCTGAAGGAGCTGGCGCCGCCGTTCGACGTCTTCGTGCAAACGCGGCCCGAGGGCATGGTCTATTCCTACGACCCGGCCAACCGCAAGATGCTCGACCTCGCCCTCCTGCGCGACGAGGTGCTGCGGATCATCAAACTGCTCAGGCGCGACCGGATCGACATCCTCAATTTCGGCATTCTTCAGGACGCGCTCGATTCCGACGCCGCGTTTCTGGACCGGCTCGGCGCCAACATCGCGGCGCTGAAGCAGGAGGGCTTGATCGGCTATGCCGCGGCCGACAGCTTTTCCGGGCCGCGCATCTATGCGGCGATGATTGCGTCCGGCGCATTCGATAGCATCAACATCAACTACAACATCGCCGAAGACTGGCCCCGCGACACGGCAATTCCCGCCGCCAAGGCTGCTGATTGCGCTGTGTTGGTACGGGAGGCGCTCATCAAGGGTGAGCTGTTTCGCGTTGCCCGCGGGCTGAACGCCGCCGCAACCGGCAATCTTGCACGCGGCGCCATCAAGTGGGCGGTGGCGACCGAAGGAGTCGACGGCATTATCCTGGGCGCCGCCTCTCTCCAACAGTTGCATGAGAATGCCGATGCAGTTCTGAACCCGGCCGCGACCGAGGACGAGCAGGCGATTCTGGCGCAAACCATGGGTCTCCGGGCGTTTCAGGACTTGCAGAACGATAAAAACCGGGTCGCAGACGGTGGCCGGAAATGACCGCCGTCACGATCCGAAACCTGAACAAGCACTACGCCGGATACCACGCGATCCGGAACATCAGCATTGCGATCGAACCGGAAGAGTTCGTCGTGCTGGTCGGACCATCCGGCTGCGGCAAGTCGACCTTGCTTCGGATGATCGCCGGTCTCGAAACCGTTTCGTCCGGCGAGATCGAGATCGTCGGCAAGGTCGTCAACGAGGTGCCGGCCAAAGACCGGAACATAGCGATGGTGTTCCAGAACTACGCGCTTTATCCGCACAAGACGGTCTTTGAGAACATGGCGTTCAGCCTCCGCCTCAAGAAGCAAAGCCGCGACGTGGTCGACCGGCGGGTGCGCGAAGCGGCGGCGATCCTGGACCTGGGACCGTTGCTTGACCGCAAACCCAGCCAGCTCTCGGGCGGCCAGCGGCAGCGTGTCGCGATGGGACGTGCCATCGTTCGCGATTCGAAGGTGTTTCTGTTCGACGAGCCGCTGTCGAACCTCGACGCCAAGCTGCGGGTCCAGATGCGCACCGAAATCCGCTCGCTGCATCAACGCCTGGGCTGCACGACCGTCTATGTGACCCACGACCAGATCGAAGCGATGACGATGGCCGACCGTATCGTCGTGATGAACACCGGCGTCGTCGAGCAGATCGGAACACCCGACGAGCTCTACGACCGCCCCGCCAATCTTTTTGTCGCCGGCTTCATCGGGTCGCCATCGATGAACCTGCTGGAGGGGACGTTCGCGACGGATGCGGGCGGCCTGTACGTCGATCATGAGGGACACCGCCTACCCTGCATCGCACTCAGTGCGGCCCGGGCGGGCACGGACGTGACCTATGGCGTGCGGCCCGAGCATGTGCATGTGGCGGTGAACGCCGATCCTGACCGGCACAACGCCACGGTCCGGGTTGTCGAGCTAACAGGACCGGACAGGATTGTGGCACTCGACTTCGCCGGCGACACCCTGATCGCAACGATGGACAAGAAGACGCCCGTAGCGACCGGCCAGAAAGTGGAGGTCTCCTTCCAGGCAGATGAAGCGCACCTGTTCGACGGAAAAACAGGAAGCAATCTGAATAGCGAGAGGTATGCAAGCAATGGTGAATGAAGATTCTCTACGGCGTCTGCGCGAAAACCTGTCGAACGTCTCGACCGCGACGGTATCCACGGCGCTGTTCAAACGCGGATTGCGCAATCAGTTCATTCAGGACGTGAGGCCCCTAAAGCCCAGGGGGCGTACGATGGTCGGTCTCGCCTTCACGCTGCGATATATCCCCGCCCGAGAAGACCTGAACGGGCTGGAGGTCTTCCGAGACCGCGCCCATCCGCAACGAGCGGCGATCGAACAATGCCCAGAGGGTCATGTCATGGTGATCGACAGCCGCAAGGATGCGCGGGCGGCATCAGCCGGCAGCATACTGGTATCCCGGCTGATGATCAGGGGGGCCGCCGGCATCGTCACGGATGGCGGCTTCCGCGACGCCCCGGTGATCGCCGATCTCGACATTCCCGCCTATCACAGCAGGCCCTCGGCACCGACAAACCTGACCTTGCATCAAGCAATCGACATCAATGTTCCGATTGGATGCGGCGATGCACCGGTCTTTCCCGGGGATCTGGTTCTCGGAGACGACGAAGGCGTTATCGTGATCCCGGCCCATCTCGCCGAGGAAGTGTCCGCCGAGGCCATCGAGATGACGGCCTTCGAGGATTTCGTGAGCGAGGAAGTGCTCAAGGGCCGGTCGATTTTCGGCCTTTATCCGGCCACCGACGACCAGACACACGAAGATTTCGCCAATTGGCGCGAAGCCAACAACCGCTAGAGCAATCGATGTAGCGATACGCCGACAGCGCCGCATCGTACGACGTCATACCCCTGTTCGACAGCGGCCACGAAGTGGCCATGACTTTAGGGCGGTCGGTGCGGATGACGGAGAGCGGGTACAGGCCGTTGTTGCCGGCGTCGCTGGACCTGATCATCGGCTGACGAAGGCGCCGGTGTGCCCTATGTCGTGATCTTCGTGGTCGTCCTTCTGACCGGCATGGTGGCGAGCTGTATTTCGATGTGAGTCGCCGGCGCGCCTCGACTGGTCAGGCGAAGGCCAGGCCGATGTGGCAATGCAAGACCTGACCCCACGGCCCCACGATTCAGTATGTATTGCCATCGCGGTCCCATATCGGAGACCGGTTCACGCCTGCGGGCCGGTTGTCCCGATCCGCCCATGCCGCAGCATGGCGAACCCCGCAAGTCCGATGAGGAAAGCGGGCGCGGATCTCATGTTCGCAATCATCGGGCAAGAAACCACGGCGCGGCGCCCTGAGCGCCCGTCGGCAGTTCCACGCCGGCCGCCGCACAGCCCAGAATCTCGCTCGGCTGCGCGCCGTATTGCGCGCGGAACTGGCGGTGAAAATGGCTTGCGCTGTGGAAACACCAGGCCTCGGCAATCCTGCCGACCGCGCCGCGCGAGGGGTGCGTATACAGAAGGTCCCGGAAGGCATGATCCGTCCGCCGTTCGCGGATATAGGCTTCCACGCCCCCCAGTTCGGCGAAGATCCGGAACAATGTCGACCGAGAGATGTTGAAGGCCCGGCAGAGGCGGTCGACGCCCAAGGTCCCGTCCGACAGGTGGCTGTCGACAAATTGCCGCATGGCGCCAAGCCTGGCGTCCGCAAAGGCGGCACGCGCTTCTTCATCGATGCCGTTATGCGTAAAGACGGCTCGCAGAAGGGCAAGGACACGAGCCTTGACCGTGGCCGCGTGGCGCCAGCGCAAGCCCGGCAGGTCATGCAACAGCGATTGGATGGCAAAGCTCAACGTCCGCCCAAGCGGTGTGTCCATCGGAATATTGAAGCTGGCGGGGTGGCGGCTCGGATCGTAGCCGACGGATTCCTGAGGGACGTAAACGCCGTCGACCACATTGTCGATGTCGACGCCGTAACGTTCGAGCGAGAAATCCATCACATGAATATTTCCGGCGCTGGTGTGGCTGACCTGATCGCCGAGGAGGCCGCGAGAGCGCCCGTTCTTATAGACCCTGATGCTGAGATACCCCTGCGACAGGCTGATATGCTTCTTTGTCCGCTTGCCGATCAGACAATCGTCGATAAACCCATAAACGAAAACGTCCTCGATATGCCACGCATCCCATGAGAACCGAATGTCGCGCTGGGGCTGGCGCAGCGGCGTGACATCGACGAGCTCTTTCGAAAACTCCCGCCAGGCTTCCGCCCGGACCTTTGGGTCCAGGGTCAATGCATCGAAATGAGACGATGGGATAGCGTCGCCCGATGACACCGTCAATGTTCCCCACCCGCAACAATGAACGGCCGATACTACCTCAATGCGCGCCAGAGTTCATTGCACCAGCGTCTCAAAATGCTCGGTGTTTTGGCATCATATGACATGAGCGGGCGTTGCCGCGGACCTCTCTCCGGACGCCGAAACACATCCTGATTTGCGATAGACGGCCTCGCTCCAGGGAGCAATGCGGCGCAAATCGATCGCTGCCAGGCAGATTGGGACGCTGGTGCAATGAACTCCCCTTTGAAACCTGCTACGTACCCCGGGGGGCGTTGAGCACGCTTGGCCGTGCGGAGAAGCCACAGGTGGGGTAGACGATGTTCATCAGAGCCATAGCGGCATTGGGACTGGCGATTGGCTTGCCGGCGGCGGCCCAGTCCGCGCCAATCTCGGATTTCACCGGATTTGAGGTCTCGCTGTCGGCAAGCGCGACATCCGTTTTCGGTAGCCCGACGACCCTCGCATCCGTTGCGCCGGCCTCGGATACCGCGACGATTGGCGCGGGCGACGAATTTCAGGTCGAGGTGACGCTGGGCAGCGCGACAGGCCTCTTGAACATCGACTTTGACCCGTCCGGTGTCGTCGCCCTGCGGCCCGTGAACCCGTTCGACCTGCGAATTAGAACGAGTGGTCTCCCTCTCCCAATCAGCATTAACCTCGAGTTCAGCTTCATCGATCCAAACGTTGCCATCACGGATGCGGTGTTGGGGACCGGACAACCCACCAATGGCTCTTTGGAGCTAAGCGGCCCCGACCCGTTCACGGTCGTCCTCAGCCCGGAGTTTGTGCCAGCATCGTTTCCTCGTGGAAGTTTCGTGGGTGTGCTGGCCATTGAAGAGGAACTGGGCCCCATCACGATCACGGCCGAAATACAGGACGTTGCCGGCCCGGGCAGCCTCGCCCTCTTTCTTAGCGGCCTTACCGGACTTGCTCTCGCCCGGCGCCGCGTTGGTCCCTAGAGCACGATCCGACCAAGTCGAGATTGCGACGACGGTTTGTTAAATCCCCAAATTGTGAGGACAGTATGTTTCGACGACTGACGATGACGATGCTTGGCTTGGCCCTGCTGGCCATGGCCGGCCACGCGGCGCCCGCGAAAGCGGCGCCGATCACCTATGACGAGGCCGTCGACGGCGATCTCGATGTCAGCCTGCCGCCATTCGTGCTTGGCTTGGGCGACAACGTTTTCACGGGGACAATATCGTACTTTTTCAATCCTTCGTCATTCGAGTCTATCTCCGACCGCGACGGGCTTCTGTTCACCATTCAGCCCAATCGTCGTCTTACCAGTGTCGTGCTGACCGTGACCTCTTTCTTCAACAACTCCGACAGCACGGTCAGCTTGGGCTTCACTGCGAGTCCGGAGGTCAGGACGGGCATAACCGACGATGGGATCGCGGGAGCGCCGAGCGCCCTGGTTTTCAGTACTGACGGTCCCGACGTGAGTTTGCCGCTGTCGATCGCGATACCCGAGGTGGAACTCGGCCTCGGCACCGGTCTGTATCGCGCATTGGTACAATTCGGCTCGGGGTCCAACGGTCCCGGCGTGAGGGATTTCGGTTACGACTACACGCTGACGCTCGGCGTCACGCCGGTCCCGCTGCCGTCGGGCCTTTGGTTGCTGCTCTCCGGGCTTGGCGCGCTGGCCGCGATGCGGGCGCGCCAACCGGCCTGAACGCCCGGATTACCGAATTAGGAATCAAAGGGGTCAGAGTCGATTGAATTTCCTGCACCGCCGTTCCCGAATCCCGTTGCCACCGAGCGCGACGCAATCTCGATGGGCCGCGCGCCGTGTTCGCGAGATCGCCGCGGCGTTGCGCGCCTTGCGATGATGGGCTTGATTGGTTGGGCTGCGGCAATATGGCAATGCAAGACCTGACCCCGATATCCTAGACCCCGATGTGACGCCGATGTCCTTTATCGACAGTATTGAGAATGATTCTCAATATCTGTACGGTTACATTATCATCGGTTGGATGAATTGGAAAGCCGGCGTTGCGGGTGGCGTCGGCTTTGTTTTGGGGTGGGGTTCACGCGGCGCGGACGGATGGATAAGCGCACATTCCGGTCATTGGCACAGGCGGCCGAAGCCTATTACGAGGAGCTCCGCCGTTTCGCGCTGCGACGCACCGGGTCGAAAAGCCTTGCCGACGACGTCGTCCAGGAAACCTGGCTGCGGGCCAGTACGACCGGCGTCGCCATGCCCTACAATCCAAGGGCCTATCTGTATCGGATGACGGGCAATCTGGTCGTCGACCATTTGCAGCGGCGCGGGGACGCCGACGGCCCCCGGGCCGATGGGGCTCTCGCCGAACAGGTGGCGTGCCCCGCTCCCGCGCCCGACGCAGAGGTCGCGGCGCGCCAGGAATTCGCCATTCTTTCCGAAGCCGTCAGGGATCTGCCCGAAAAGTGCCGCCATGTCTTCATTCTCTATCGCGGCCACGGCCTGACGATGCGCCAGATCGCGGCGCGCCTCGGCATCTCCGAAAAAACGGTGGAGAAGCACATCGCGCGGGCGATGGTTCAGTGCCGCAAGAGGCTACGCGAGGCGGGGCGCGAGGTCTGATGCAACGCCCCGTGTCACTTTTTTCGCCTTACCGGCATTTCGTACTGGGGGACTATGCCACGCGCCAGGGTCGTATCCGGGTAGAAGCTTACTCATTCGCAGCGAGCGGCATTCGCGCGACGACGCCGCGGCATCGGTGATGACCATGACGGCCGACCGACCAATGGAACAACGGCAAGACCTGCCGGAAGCGATCCTCGAGGAAGCGGCCATCCGCCACGCCCGACTTCGCGACGGGGCGGGAGACCGGTCGGGGGACGGCGCGACCGAGCGGGCGGCGCTGGAACGATGGCTGGAAGCCGACCCGCGCCACCGCCAGGCGTTCGAGGATATCGAGCGGCTTTGGTCCGCCCTGGAAGCCCCGGTCGCGCGGGCGATGGTGGAGGAGCGCGCATCAATCCAACCCCTTCCGCCACGGCGCCGGCGCTTCGCGCGCCTCGCGCCGCGCCTGGCGGCGGCCGCCTGTCTGATTGTCGCCGTCGGTGCGGTACTGGTCGGCGGCGGCCTGTTCGATAGCCTGAGGGCCGATCACGCCACGGCTGCCGGCGAGCGGAAGTCGGTGGTACTGGCCGACGGCAGCCGGGTCATGCTCAATACGGGAACGGCGATGGCGGTCGACCTGAACCCGGACCGCCGCGACATCCGGCTGTTTCGTGGCGAAGCCTGGTTCGAGGTCTCGCCCGATGCCGGCCGCCCCTTCACGGTGAAAACGCCGATGGGGACAGTGCGGGTAACCGGCACGCGCTTCGACGTCCGGCTTGGCGACGGCAAGACGTTGGTAAGCCTGGTGGAAGGGCGGGTCGAGTTGACGCCGACGGCCGGCGCGGCTGGGCGGCCGCCGGTCGCCCTGGAGCCGGGCCAGCAGGCCAGCCTGTCGGCAAAAGGGACGTCCGCCGCGACCGCATTCGACCGAACGGCCGCGGCAGCCTGGCGGCGTGGCCAGCTTGTATTCTACGACGCGCCGCTGACCGAGGTGGTGGCGGAGCTGAACCGCTACCGACGCGGCCATATCGTCGTCGCCGACAACAGGCTGCGGCATCTGAAAATCAGCGGCGTATTCAGCACCGACGACACCGACGCCGCGCTCGACGCCATAGAGGGAACCCTGCCCGTCCGCATCGTGCGATTGACGGACTACCTAGTGCTGCTGCGTTAGGTCACGGCCCGAGAGCTTCAAAAAAAGCAAGTCGCCGATGGGGGATTCGCCCGCCCCACCCGGTCACACACCATGTGCGAATGCCTCGCACTCGCAGATCAAAGGTATTTTCCGATAATGAACAATCCATTCAGGACGGCAGGGGGAATGGGCGCGGGCGCGTGCCGGGCGCGGTTGTTGATCGGCGCGTCCGCGCTGGTGTTTGCGCAGGCGATGCCCGCCATGGCGCAAACCGACACGGGGGCTAACGCGCCTGCGCCCACGCCAACGCTTGTCGCCCAGGCCGCGCAATCCTACAGCTTCGATATCGCGTCGAAGCCGCTGCCGCAGGCCATCGCCGATTTTTCCGCCGTCACCGGACTTCAGGTTCTGTACACGGAAAGGTCGACCTTCGACCGCACGGCGCCGGCGCTGAAGGGCACCTACACCGCGCAAGAGGCACTGCGGCGCCTGCTTGCCGGAAGCGGGCTGGTTGGGCGTTACACATCGGCGACCGCCGTGACGGTCGAACGGCCGAGGCAAAACGACAGCAACGGCCCGATCCAACTCAAACCGATCAACGTGGCGGGATCGACGGAGTGGGCTTTCGGGCCGGTCGACGGCTACAAGGCCGACCGCTCCGCCACGGCGACGAGGACCGACACGCCGATCAGCGAGACCCCCGCCTCCGTTCAGGTCATCCCACGCGAGGTCATCGAGGATCAGGGCGCGCTGAACCTGAAGGACGTCTACGAGAACGCCAGCGGCGTGCTGCAGGGCGGCAACACGTTGAACGCACAGTCCGAGGTTCTACCGCTGATCCGTGGGTTCGAATCGCCGATCCTGCTCCGAAACGGGCTGCGGGCTACCCAGGTGGGCGCGGTCGACCTTTTCAACGTAGAGCGGGTGGAGGTGCTGAAAGGGCCGGCGTCCATTCTCTACGGCGCCATCGAGCCCGGCGGCATCGTCAACTACGTAACGAAGAGGCCCCAGGCGACGCCGCGCTATGCCCTGGAAGGCCAGGGCGGCAGCTTCGGCTTCTTTCGGACCAGCATGGACACGACCGGTCCGGTGACCGAAGAAAAGTCGCTGCTGTACCGGTTCAACGCCGCCTACACCAACAGCGACTCGTTCCGCGACGAAATGGAGCTGGAGAGGGTCGCCGTCTCGCCGAGCCTGTTGTGGCAGCCGACGGACAGTACCGACCTGTTTATCGATTTCTCTTACCTGCGCGAGGAGCAGCCCCTCGATTCCGGCATTCCATTGGACGAAAACGGCAAGCGGCTCGTGCCGCGAAAGACGTTTTTCGGCGATCCCGACCTGGACGGGCGGGATATCGAGGACATCAACGTCAGCTACCAGTTGGAGCATGCGTTCAGCGACGCCTGGAGCGTGCGCAACCAGTTCCAGTTTCACAGGGCGGACGCTTCCAACGAAGGGATCCGTTCGACCGGGGTCGGCGGCCCGACCGGCAATGAATTCATCGGGCTCAGATATCAAAACGAAGATCGCACAGATGACGAGCTGCAATTCGTGGTCGACGCCTTGTCCAAGTTCGAACTGGGGCCGTCCGACCATGCCTTTTTGTTCGGCAGCGAACTGATCTCGCAATATTCGGACTTCCGCCGCTTCCGGCAAAACCTCGCCCCGGTGCCGATCTTCAGCAACGTAAGGGTCGATTTCGATCCGCCGGACGACCAGCCGAAACAATCAATCGAGGGCGATACGCTTCGCGCCGGTTTCTACGTGCAGGATCAGATTTCGCTGCTGAGCGACGGCCGGCTGAAGCTGCTGCTCGGCGGCCGTTACGACGTGGTGCGCCAGGAAAACGAACGCGACGGGGTGCATTCGCCGGACGTGGACGACGATAAGTTCTCCGGCCGCGCCGCCATACTGTACGAATTCACAAATCAGTATGCCGGCTACGCCAGCGTCAGCCAGTCGTTCAACCCGCAAGACCCGGGCACGGTGGACGCCGATGGAAACGCCCTGGATCCGGAAATAGGCCTGCAGTACGAGGCCGGTTTCAAGGCCTCGTTTTTCGACGACCGGCTGAGCGCCACGGTCTCGGTCTACCAGATCGAGAAAGAGGACGTCGCCTTGTTCGATCAGGATTTCTTCATCGCCACCGGCGAGATCACGTTCTTTCCCGGCGTCGAACAGCGCAGCCGCGGCGTCGAAGTCGACATCACGGGCGCAATCACCGACCGCATCAACGTCCTGGCCAACTATAGCTTCACGGACACCGAGGTGCTGGAGAACGCCAACGATCCCGACATGGAAGGCGAACGGCTCGGCGGCGTGCCGAAGCACAAGGCGCGGCTTTGGACGACGTTCGAATTCGGCGCGGGCGACCGGCTGAGCGGGCTCGGCTTCGGCGGCGGCGTTCGTTACGTCGGCGAGAGCACCGCGCTGTTCGAGAACGAGCTCGAACTGGACCCCTACGTGGTGGTCGACGCGGCCGCCTGGTACCGGTGGAAAGCGGTCGACTTCAGGCTGAACGTGCTCAACCTGTTCGACGAGGACTATATCGTCCGCGCCAGCGGCAGAGCGATCGCACATCCGGGTGAGCCGCTGACCGTCATCGGTTCGCTGCGCGTCCGGTTCTAGCGACCGAAACGGTATCGATGTCGGGGGCGCAGCGCCGAAGCCTGTTTCGCATCCACGCGTGGATCGGGCTCAATCTGGGATTCCTGCTCTACGTCATCTGCCTGTCCGGGACCATCGCCGTCTTAAGTTGGGAGATCAACTGGGCCGCCGATCCGTCAGCGCGCGTGGATCCGCCGGACGCCGGCGAGGCCCAGACGATTTCCTGGCAGGCGATGTACGACAAGGTAGCCGCTGGGCATCCGCACGCCGTGGTCGCCTACCTCTTCCCGCCTCGCGGGGAGAGCTGGGCCGCCCGCGCGGCGGTCGCCTACTCGCCCAGAGACTTCAGGTGGGTCCTGGTCGATCCCTATACCGGCGACCTGCAGGGACTACGCAGCGGCTTCAACCTGGTCAGCTTTTTTCGCATTTTCCACAAGCAGCTCTATGTGGTGCCGGCGATCTTCGGGATTCACGGCACGCTGATCGTCGGCGCGCTGGCGATCCTGCTTCTGGCCAGTTCGGTGACGGGTGTGCTTTCGATCAAACGGTGGTGGCGCGCGTTCGTCACGCTTCGCACCGGCCGCAGCCGGCGGCTCATGTGGTCGGATGTCCATCGGCTGACCGGCGTCTGGCCGCTGATCGTCACCGTCGTGCTGGGCGTCACCGGCGTCTGGTATCTGGCCGAAAACATCCTGATCGATACGGGCGTCATGGAAGAGGAAGCGCGGCCGGCGCGCTTAAGCGCCGAGACCTTGAGGGACCGGCCGCCCAATCTGGTGCCGCTGGACCTCGACCGCGCCGCCGAATTAGCGAAGGCGGCTTATCCCGAACTGAGCATCGCGCTGATCGCCCTGCCGCTCAGGCCCGGCGATCCGCTGGTGTTCGCCGGGCAGGCGGACGCATTGCTGGTGCGCGACCGCGCCAACGCGGTGCAGATGGACCCCTATACCGGCGAGATCCTCGGGATCAGACGCGCCGAGGAACTGGGCGCGTTCGACCGCTGGGTCGAGACCGCCGACCCTCTGCATTTCGGTACGTTCGGCGGACTGACCACGCAAATCCTCTGGTTCGTCGGCGGCCTGATGTTGAGCGCGGGCATTCTGACCGGCCTGTACAGCGCCTGGCTGCGGCTTGGGCAAACCGCCGGGGCCGGGCGCAAGGGACGGCTGCCTGCCGTGGCGGTTACGCTGCCGTCGATACTGTTGCTGATCGCGAGCATCGCGGGGGCCGCGTTGTATGGCGGCGGCGCAATGCGGCTGTCGCAACAGGAAAACAACATCACGCCACTGGCGGATACCCGGCTCGGACCCTGGGCGGTGCAGATCGCCCGCCTGGAACCCGCGTCTAGCCCGCCGGATGTCGAGACGGTCATCGTGTCCTTTCCGGACGGGCATCCTAATTTCCTGAGCGTGGCGATCTGGACCGGCGACCCGCAATCGCCGCCCGACAGGCCACGCGTGCGGCGTCTGGCCGACCGTATCGTCGGGCGGATCGAACGGCCCGGCGCGGACTGTTCGACGCCCTGCCCCCTGAACGTGGCGATAGAAGACTGGTCGGGCCAACGGCACAGCGTCAGCCTGGACCCGGATGCGGCGCGGGACATCGCCCCGGTCCAACTGCCGGTGGCGAGCGGGCTGAGCGTCGGGGAAATTGTCGTCATGGCGACTTTCTTGTTTTGCATAATGGCGCCGCTTTATGGCTGGATAAGACTTCAGTTCCGCCGCTGACACGATTGGACAATGGTAATGAGAGTTTCGACCGTTCTGTTTTTGACCGCGATGGCGCTCGGCGTGCCGGCCCTGGCCGCCGACGGCGCGCTGAAGGTGGAGCTGAACAAGCTGGAGCCGCAGGACGGCGCCTGCCGGGCCTACCTGGTCCTGGAGAACGGCACGGCCAACGCTTACAGCACGCTCAAGCTGGATCTGGTGATGTTCGATACCGACGGCGTCGTGGCCAAGCGCCTGGCCGTCGAAACAGCGCCGTTGCCGTCGGCCAAGACCAGGCTGAAGGTGTTCGACATGAAGGGCCTGGAATGCGGCGGGGTCGGCCGCGTGTTGCTGAACGCGGTGATGTCGTGCGCCGACGCTTCCGGCGAGATCGCAGACTGCCAGGCGCTTGTCTCCACCTCCTCGCGCGGCGCGGTGTCGTTCATCAAGTGATCGCGGACCGGGCGGAAACGCCGTCTGCCGCCGCGCCTGCCTTTTTTTCGACCATTGTCCGTAACAATTTTGGTCAAGGGCTTTTGTGAGGTAAGAAGAAGCCTTACTATGCCGGCCGTCCTATACGGCCATCGAAAATAACAACCATGGGAGGCGCTGGTGCATAAGGGATTTTTGGGTGTCGCGGCGGCGTTGGCGCTGACCGCCGGAGCGGCGCAGGCGGACGTTACCGAGCTGCGATACGCGACCGCCGCGCCGGAGAACACGCCCTGGGGCGCGTACTTGAAGACGACCATCCAGGTGGCCGAGGAAGCGGCCGAGGGCACCATGAAGATCGTGCCCTATTACAGCTCCCAGTTGGGCGACGAGCAGACCGCGCTGCGCCAGACCGTGCGCGGGCGGATCGACATTTCCGGCCAGTCGAACACGGCGACGTCGCTGGTGGTGCCGGAAATCGCGCTGCTGGCGGCGCCGAACCTGTTCAAGGACGCGGCGCAGTCCGACTGCGTGTTCGACAACCACGTGCAGCCGATCTTCGGCCCGATGCTGGAAGAAAAAGGGCTGATCCTGCTGTCCTACGTGGAAGTCGGCTACCAAACCATTTTTTCGACCGAGCCGTTGCCGGATGCCCAGGCCGCGCAGGGCCTGAAGATCCGGGTGCCGCCGTCCAACGCGGTGACGCTGTACTGGAAGGATGTCGGCGCGGCCGGCGTGCCGCTGGGCGTGGTCGACATGGTGCCGGCGCTGAAAACCGGCCAGGTCAAGGCGATCCAGACCTCGACCGTATACGGCGTCGCCATCGGCCTGCCGAAGCTGGCGCCCTATGTGATCTACAACAACACCGGCAGCCACGATATCGGCACCGTCCTGGTCAGCAAGAAGGTGTGGAAGAAGCTGACCGAGAAGCAGCAGCAGGCGCTGCTGACCACGGCCAACTACGTCGACGAACTGCGCAAGGCCATTCGCGGCGCCGAGCAGGCGCTGCTGGGCAAGGCCGAGCAGGCCGGCGCCAAGGTGTCGCGGCCGTCCGGCGCGGCGGCGGAAAGCTGGCTGAAGCACGCGCCGGCCGCCCAGACGGCGCTGATCGAAGAGATCGGCGGCGACGCGCCGAAGATCTGGCAGCGGATCCTGGACGCCAAGCAGGCCTGCAGCTGACCGCGGCCGCGGATTAGGCGGGCCCGGGGCCGGAAGGGGGATTGGCGTAAGGGATGCTCGACCGGTTGGAGCGGATCGAGGGCCTTGTGGCGGCCGTCGCCTATACGGCGGTCGCCGGCCTGCTGTTGGGCGAGATTATCGCCCGTGAGTTCTTTCTCACGTCGATCTGGGGCTCGCAAAAGATGGCCGTGTTCGCGGCCATCGTCGCCGGCTTCTTAGGATTGTCGCTGGCGACGGCGTCGAACAGCCACTTGAGGCCGCGCTTCGCCGACGCCTGGTGGCCGACCGCCTGGCGGCCGGCGGTGGCGCGGTTCGGCGACGCGCTGTCGGCGACGGTCTTCGCCGCGTTCGGCGTGGTCGCGACGCTTTATGTGATGGATACCTTCGCCAACGGCGACCGCGCGGCGGTGCTGTACTGGCCGCTCTGGCCGATCCAGATCGTGCTGCCCTATGTGTTCTACTCCTCGGCGCTGCGCCACGCGATGTTTGCCGCCCGCCCCACCCTGAAACCGGACCCGCATGGATTGGAAGGCTGAATGACCGCCCTGATCCTGTTGGGCATCGTGCTGGCCATGCTGGCGCTGCGCCAGAGCGTGGTGCTGATTTTGGTGGTCGCCGCCGGCTACGTGCACCTGTTCTACGGCGACGGCGACCTGACCTACCTGGTCGACGACCTGTGGACGGCGGTCAACCGCGACGTGCTGCTGGCGATCCCGATGTTCGTGCTGGCCGGCAGCATCATGACACGCGGCTCCATCGCCGAACGGCTGATCGCGATCATGCGGGCGCTGACGCAATGGCTGCCGGGCGGGCTGGCGGTGGCGACGATTTTGTCCTGCGCGGTGTTCGCGGCGCTCTCCGGTTCGTCGCCGGTAACGCTGCTGGCGGTCGGCACCATCCTCTACCCCGCCCTTTTGCAGCAAGGCTACAGCAAGCGCTTCGCGCTCGGCGCGCTCTGTTCCGGCGGCACGCTGGGCGTGGTGATCCCGCCCAGCATTCCGCTGATTCTTTACGGCATCGTCACCGAAAAATCGATCAGCGACCTGTTCATCGCCGGGCTGATCCCGGGCTTGATGTTGGCCGGGGTGCTGGCGCTCTATTCGCTGCTGGCGAACCGCAACATCCCGGCGCAGGCGTTCGAGTTCGGCGCGCTGACCGGGGCGCTCCGCCGCGGCGTGTTCGCGATGATGACGCCGGTGATCCTGCTGGGCGGCATCTATTCCGGCTTCTTCTCGGCGACCGAAGCGGCGGCCGTGGCCGTCGGCTACGCGCTGGTGGTGGAGGCTTTCATCCACCGCGAGCTGAGATTGCGCGAGTTCTACGACATCGCGGTGGAGACCGCGCGCCTGCTGGGCACGCTGTTCCCGATCGTGGCGGTCGCCATCTCGATCAACCTGCTGCTGACGGCGGAGCAGGTGCCGCAGGACTTCGCGCGCTGGATGACCAGCGTGGTCGACGACAAGGTCACCTTCCTGATCGTGCTCAACATCTTCCTGCTGATCGTCGGCTGCCTGATCGACATCGGCTCGGCGATTTTGATGCTGGCGCCGATCCTGCTGCCGGTGGCCATGGCCTACGGCATCGACCCGATCCATTTCGGCATCATCATGGTGGTCAACCTGGAGATCGGCTACATCACGCCGCCGGTCGGGCTGAACCTGATCGTGGCGATGACGGCGTTCAAGGAAGACTTCCTGCTGATCTGCCGGTCGGTGTTGCCGTTCATCGTGCTGATGCTGATCGTGCTGGCGCTGGTGGTCTGGTTTCCGGAGATATCGCTGTTCCTGCTGGATTAGGGGGCGGGATTCCTCTGTTGCAGCCAGGCCGGCCCGCTCCCCCGTCCCAACCACCCCCAGAGTATCCTCATGGGTGGTTGGGACGGGGGAGCGGGCCGGCCTGGCGACCGAGCCAAACAATCCCGACCGCTGATTTCCGCCGGCTTTTCGGGTAGCTTTGCCGCAACGAAACAGGCGGAAGCGTGAGCACATGGGTGGAGTCGACCGGCGGCGGTGTCGTGCCGTGCTGTTGGCAGTGGCGGTTGCGCTTGGCGTCGCCGCCTGTGGGAAGGTGCCGCAGCCGTTCCAGCCTGTATCCAAGCCCCTGCCCGCTATCGCGCCGGGACCGCGCACCGCGCTGGTGATCGAGCCGGTGGCCGGCGATGCCGACCTGTCCGGGCTGGTCGCGACGGCCTTGCAGAAACTGGAAGTCGCCGCGACGGCGCGCGCGCCGGACAGCCCGCGTTATCGGCTGGCGGGGCGGGTGGAGAGCCGGCCGGGAACGAACGGTGAGACCGACCTGGACCTGACCTGGTGGCTCGTCTCCCCCGACGGCCGGGCCGGCGCGCCGATCACCCAATCAGAGACGGTGCCCACGGTAGCCTGGGCCACGGCCGACCCGGCCCTGCTGCAACAACTGGCGGCGGTTGCGGCCGCCAAGGTCGACCGGCTGCTGCTGCCGGGCGGCCCGGCCATCGCGGCAACCCGCCGGATCGTCGTGCCGCCGGTTGACGGCGCCCCGGGCGACGGCCGCGAAGCCCTGGCCAAGGCCATGCGCACCAGCCTGAAACGCCGAGATATCACGGTGGCCGAAGCAACCGACGACGTCGACGAAGACGGCTACATGGTGCTGGGCGACGTGCTGGTCACCGACCACTCGCGTGCTGAACAGCGCATCACCATCACCTGGACCGTGATCCAACCGGACGGCCGCGAGATGGGCCGCATCAGCCAATCCAACACCGTACCCCGCGGCCGCCTGGACCGACGCTGGGGCGAAATCGCCCTGCTGGCGGCGGAAGGCGGCGCGGACGGGGTGGTGGAACTGCTGGAGCGGCTGAAGACGGCAGGGGTGAGTGGTTCGGAGTAGCGCGTGAACCGAACAGTAAATTCGTGCCCACGGAAATGGCGCAAAAATTCGTCTGAAAATCCTTAGGACTCAGTCAGGACTGGGTATCTCCAATGCGGCAAGTAATGAATGGAAGAGTTCGAGACGGTAGTCGTCCGGCGCTGCGCGGCATGCAGATACGAGCAACGCCTGACAGGCATCTCTTTTGCCAGGCGCGCCTCCTACTGACAGGGCTTCGTTCCCGGCGGCTGTCGCCGGGTGAAAGCCCCCGACATCCAATCAATTCTCTGGAGAAAAAACATGAGTTCAATTGCCGCCCAGCCACTTCTACCAGGATCGTCTTTGGCGCCGCCGGTGCGACCGACGTCCAAATCGCCGCAGGCACGGCGAACAATCCCCGGCCTGGGAATCCCCAGCGCTTTGTTGACCGCAATGGCCGCCGGATACTGGGCCGTATTCTGGGTCATGAACGGGCTCGACAAATTCCTCAATCGCAGCGATATCGGTGTCGTGTTTTGGTATGGCAAAGATCGTACCGAGCAGTTCGCCGAGTACTTCTCCCGGCTCCACCTGTCGCCCGAGGCGATCGGTCCAACGCTGTTTCTTGCCGGCATATGGGAGCTTCTCGTTGCTTTGCCTCTGATCGGCGCGGTGATTGCGCTGTTCGCCTGTCCGAGTGAAAAGCACGCCAAATTGCTGCTTGGTTGGGGATTTGTGTTGACCGGACTGACGCTGATCGGTTTCAGCGCGTTCGATGTCATTGCCGGCGATCGCGCGGAGCTTCGCGAACACGGGCTCTATCTGGCGCTTATGTTCGTCTGCTGCATTTGGGTGAGTTCCAACGGCCCGCGTACCGCCGACTAGCCAGGGACGAAGACAATCGGCGGGAAGCACAGGCAGGGGGCACAGTAGAAAATGAGGTATGTATTGTGTCCCGCCGAACTCAAGTCATAGAAATCAGAGGTACGGTGCGATCTGAAGATCTGCTTCGCGGGCCCAATCCTTAATGACAGACCATTCCTCCGACGACGGATCGCGATTGGCCAAACCCCGACACTGGACAATCGTACCGCTCTTATTGACCTCAATGGTTTGACGGCGCTCGAAGGACTTACCGTCACCGCTTCTGGACAGGCTCCAGATCGTGCAGTACCCACGAGCGCACGACCAGTGATAGCTCGATACGCAATGCCGCAGTTCGGCGCCTTCGATTTGAAGCTCTCTCGCGCTGCGTAGTTGTCGAACGGTCCACCTGCTCGACCGCCCGCGAGAGCTTCTTTCGAGAGCGATACCATCGAAGTCGGCTCTTGCGTAGGCTTCTCCCGACAGTCTGCGCACGCGACTTAGCCCTTTATGCCATGCGTCAACCTGCCGCAGCAGCGTATCGACGGTGCGACCTCTCATCGAGAGGCCCGGCTGAGGTGGCGGTTCCTGACGCCAGTTGCCCGGCGCGACCTCGACTTCCGTCGGCTCGAACCGCTGGTTTTGAAGGTAATCGACGAGAGGTCCAATCTGGCGTGGATCCAACATGGGATTCTCGGCAATGAAACGAAGGACCGTGAACCAAAATTCTTCGTTCTCAAACGATCGTCCCAGTCGCGTTGCCACGAGCGCATTGATGGTGTTGGGACCCGACCCAAGAGCCCGCAGTTGACCCCAGCGGACAGCTTGCTCGACGGTATAGTCGTGCGGCGCCCGAACGAATTCGTGAGCTATTTTCTTGGTCACCTTTACCGGAGACTTCGCCGTCCGAAGATTGTGGCCACGACCAAGGTGGACATACCAGTCTCGGTAGCGCCAGCTTGGTCGATCATTGCGGAGCCATACGACCTCCATCAATGACGGAACGTCACCGAACTTGTCGAACAAATGATGTGTCAGTTCACCGAACTGTCGAACGGGGTTCTTGCTCCTCGTTTTCCACTGGTGCAACGGCCTCAACCAAAGAGCTTTGCGATCATGCAGTTTGATCAAGCCTCGCACGAATGCCATATCCTCACGGCCGGGGACGGATCCAAAGACCAAATCATCGTACCTGACGAGAGTCAGCAGCATCTCCAGAAGTGACTTGCGCGCCTCCCGGGACTCGTTACTTGCTTCGATTTCGGCTGCTGTACGCTTGTAGTTGGGCCGACTAATCTCGTCACTGGTCAGATCCCCCAAACACACGGCCTGCAAGAATGCTTTCGGAGCCTTGTGCAACCGGGACTGCTTCTTCTGCTTCTCCACAGTTGTGTCGAACGCGGCGCGTTCTGCCTGAAGGTCGCCACGCGACTTCTCAAAACTCTCAGTGAAACCGTTTTCCCGACACCAATCGAAATAGGAGCGAGACTGATGGAAGCCCATCGCTGTCATATGCCGTTCTATCGCCGTCGGGACCGGGTCGATGGAACGGAGGAATTCGGGTCGGCGGGCCATAACGAATGATTGAAAACCAACAATAGCTATTCACGTCAACTTTGACGATTGTTGTCTCCCAGCACAATGGCTGGCGGCGCGGCTAAGGGCGGCGACGTAAGTCGCGCATCGCGTGACGGAGTTCGGGGCCGAGCCTTTCCCAGCCGCTTCAGGATTGCGCCCAGAGCGTCATCTTCGTGTCGAGCCCTCTGATCTCCAGGCCGTCGTGGCGGGTTAGGTCCGTGAAGGGCTCGTCGCTGGCGGCTTCGCGGCGGGCGCGGGCGAGCAGGTCGTCGCTGGCGGCGAGCTTGACCGAGAGATTGCGGGTCAGGGCTTCGATGCGGCTGGCGACGTTGACCGTATTGCCGATCACGGCGAATTCCAGGCGGTTGGCGCCGATGTCGCCGAGGACCGCCGGGCCGTAATGCAGGCCGACGCCGACCTGGATCGGCGGCTCGCCGGCCGACGTGCGTTCGGCGTTCCAGGCCGCGACGGATTGCACCATGGCCTGGCCGCAGCGGAGCGCGTTCAACGCGTCCGTGTCGCCGGCGACCGGCGTGCCGAAGGTCGCCATCAGCCCGTCGCCCAGATATTTGTCCAGGGTGCCGCCGTGGCGGAAGACCTCGTCCTCCATGCGCTGGTGAAACTGCCTTAGCGTCTCGATCACATCCTGCGGGGTGCGGTCGGCGGCGTAGCGTGTGAAGCCGACGATGTCGACGAACAGCACGGCGATGTCCTGGGTGCGGATCTGCTTCAGCGGCTCGTCGTTCTGCGACAGCTCCTCGACGACGTTCGGCGAGAAGTAGCGGCCGAGGTTGGCGCGCTCGCGTTCCAGCGCGGCATGGCCCATCAGCAAATCGCCGTAGCGGCGGACGGTCATTGCCAGGGTGACGGCGACGATGAGGAAGACCACGACCTCCTGGACGCGAATGTAAAACAGCAGGTTGTTCGGATCCATGAATTCGGCCAGCACCGGGTTGTCGCCGAACGTCGCGTAGGCCGCTTCGGTCAGCGCCGGGTCGCCGTCGGACAGGAACCAGATGATGCCGAGCGCGAGCAGCCAGAGGCCGGTGGTGACCGTGCCCATGCCGCGGATGGTGCGCCAGGAATAGGCCATGGTGCTGCTGGCCAGCAGGACGTAGAAGTACTGGAAGCCCTGGCCACGGTATTCCATCGCCAACGGCCAGTCGGTGGTTGAAAACGGGTTCGGCACGACGATAACCACGGTCATCAGCGCCAGGTCGCAGAACAGCAGCAGCAGTTCGGCCCATGACCGGCCGACGCGGGCGACGCGAAGCTGGCCCCAGGCGATCAGGGCGAAGGCGAGCACCAGCGCCTCGAAGTAGAGCACTTCGAGCTGGGGATTGATGAACGGCAGCATGACCGCAATGACGGCCAGCGCGGCCCAGCGCGCCTTTACCGCGAGCTCCATACCTTCCCGCTTGTGGCGTTCCAGCGCCGCCTCGGTGAATTTGCTGTTCGACGAATCGGACGGCTGCGGCGCGGTGTGCGGGCTGAGCACTGTGGTCAGGCTGGATGTGGCCATGTTCCCTCACCTTGAGCTGTGTCGGAAGGCTGCCGGATATTAGTGTCTGTTCAAAAATGCGTCGTCAGACGCATTTGTGGGTGCCTAGCCGGCCCGCTCTCCCGTCGGGATTCCTCTGTTTGGGCCAAGCCGGCCCGCTCCCCCGTCATGATTCCTCTGTTGCGGCCTGGCCGGCCCCGCTGCCGGCAACGGCGTTTCCGTCAGGAACCGGCCTCGTCCACGGCATCGCTTACCGCGTCGCTGAGGGCGCCGAAGGCTTCCGCGAAACCGTCTTTTATGTCGGCCCAGGCCTCGCCCGTGCTTTCGCCCAATCGGTCGAGCCTGGCGGCCGCCTCCGTGCGCAGTTCAATCAGACGCGCCTTCTGCCGTCGCCAATCCTCGCGGGTCTCGGCACTGACGTCCTGCGCGGTGTCGGAGATCTTGCGGTCAAGCTTCTCGATTTGGCGGTCCACGCCGTCGAGCATCTCGCGGCCCTGGGCCGTGGCCTTGTCTTTCTGCTCGACCGTGAAGTCTTTCATCGCGTCCAGCGCCTCGCCGGCTTCCTGTTTAACGTCATCCGCGCTGCCGGCCATGGCCGGCATACCGGCCAGCGGGAAGATCGCGGCACCGACAATCAAAACGCTGCGAATGGCAAACGGCATTGTCATGGTCTCCTCTTCCGGGGTTGGACAACTGCGCGCCTATGGTACAGCAGCGGCGGCGGCAGGGCAGTCGGATATCGCGTCGTGGACAAAGATTTGAGCAACGGTTCGAGCGGCCAACGCGCCGGGTTCTACAGCCCGAGAACACCGGGCAGGCCGCCGAGGTCGGGGATTTCGTGGTAGCCGTAGCCGGGCACGGAGGGCTCGTAGCCGCGGTTGACGTAGACCTTGTTTTCGATGCGGAGGGCGTGCGCCGGCATGAGGTCGTAGCGCAGGCTGGACGAGACGTGCAGCACGTCCGACGGGCCGCAGCCCAGTTGGTCGAACATGTATTCGAAGGCGCGAAAGCGGGGTTTATAGGCCCCGGCCTGCTGGGCCGTGAAGACGGCGTGGAACGGCGCGCCGAGCTTGTCGACGTTCGATTGAATCTGGTCGTCCGAGGCGTTCGACAGGATCACCAGCGAGTAATGCTCGGCGACGCGGGCGAGCGGCGCCGGCACGTCCGGATGGGGGCCCCAATTGGGGATGTCGTCGTAGTAGAAGCGCGCCTCCGTGTCGGCAAAGTCGATGCCCCAGGCCCGGCAGGTGCGGCCGACGGCGTTCGCGATCACCCGGTCGTAGGGTTTCCAGTCGCCGAGGATCTCGTCGAAGCGGTAGGACGCGAAGTCTTCGATAAACCGGTCCATCCGGTCGGCGGGAACCCGGTCCTTGAACATCTCTGCTGCGATCCGGCTCATCTGGAACCAGGTCAGGGTGCCGTAGCAGTCGAAGGTGATGTATTTCGGCCGGAACTGCGTCATCGTGATCTCCTCGCTGCCATGTTCCCGGATTTCAGGAGGTTTGGACTTCAGAGATGTCGGAGACCCTGTTTTCGTACGGAACACTTCGAAAGGCCAGCGTTCAGTTGGATTTGTTCGGGCGGCCTTTGACCGGCGCGGCGGACGCCCTGGAAAACTACCGGCTTGCGCCGATCGAGATTACGGACGCGGCGTTCCTGGCGAGAGGCGAACAGAAACGGCAAATGACGCTGGTTGCTTCCGATGACGGCGGCGACGTTGTCGAGGGAATGGTCTTCGAGGTTACGGCGGAAGAACTGTTGGTGGCGGACACATACGAGCCGGACAATTACGAGAGAGTGAAGGTGACGCTTCGGTCCGGCAAAAAAGCCTGGATTTATACGGCGGCCGATTCAACGTAGCCAAATGCCGGCGCATGAGGATTGTCGGGAGAATCTGGACCGCCGCCCCGAATTCCGTCGGCGATTCTTACATAGAAAATGCGGGCCGGCATGTTCCGAAGTGCGGTTCCGCGCCGGTCGAAACCTGACAAGACGCTGTTTCCAAAAGCAGCACCTCGTCCGAGGCGAAGATGCGCCGCGTACAATTCGCGAGACCGAGTGTCGGCCGATTTTACAGATCCGGGACGGCGCGGTTCTTGATGCGGACCGCATATCGCAGAAAACCTCGGCTCTTCACAAATGGCACGAAGCTTGCTAAAAAATACTTCACTAGTGAATCTTCTAATAGCGTGGTACGTGAAAGGGCAAAAACATGCTTGGAAAACTACGATGGATCCTGCCCGTTCTGCTCGGCTCGGCCGTTATGGCGACCGCGGGAACGGCAAACGCGTCGCTGATTGGCGACGAGGTTACCTATACATACGAAAATCCCGCCAGCCCAGCTTCTAATTTCGGTCCCATTCCGGCGATCGTAGGCGCTGGCGTCGAATTTCCGTTCGAGATATCCGCCGACGTCGACGCATCGAGCATCGATTTCTTGACGCCTTTTGACGGGCTTATTTTCGGATCTGTGGAAATAACCATCGGAGATCTTGACTGGGTCGGAGTGCTCGGAGAAATCGTCGACATTGAGCTGACCTTCCTCGATCCGAATGTCGAGGCGGATGTGAGCTTCACGGCTGATAGCGTGACGTTCAATTTGGCCAGCGGCTCAATCGACCAATCCGGCGTTTTTGCATCGATCGAACTCATCACCAAGCATGTCTCGGGCGCCGACGTTCCCGCGCCCGGCATGCTGGCCCTGCTCGGCCTCGGCCTTGCGGGCCTCGGCTACGCGCGGCGCAGGCGGACCAGCGCGGCGTAAAGCCATCGGACGGTTCGGTTCCGGGGGCGTGGCAGGACGGCCATGTCCCCGGAGCGGATACCGTTGGCGGAGGCGCCGCGCCGAACCGTGCGGCCACCCTTGGATAGAACGTCCGCCGCCGGTAGCGCAATTACCCCGAGGTAATTGACGGGCCGGGATTGACGCGCGCCGACACGACGCTTAGCGTGCCTTCCGCAATTCAGGAGCATTTCAACATGATTGTCGCAATCGTCGTGGTAGGGAGCTGGCGCATGGACCGGTGACGGTGACCGTGCCGTCGACCCATGCGCCCCCGACTGGTTCGGGGGCTTTTTTTTATGCCTGTTTCCGACCGTCGCCCGGCAGAGAGGAGCCGATGTTTTACGCCGCCGCCAGCCCGCCGATGCTGTTCACGCTGATCCTGCTTTGCGGATCGTCGGTGCTGTCGCTCAACATGTTTCTGCCGTCGCTGTCGGCGATGGCCGCGGAGTTCAAAGTCGATTATGCGGTGATGAGCCTGTCGGTCGCCGGATACCTGGCGGTCACGGCGGCCTTGCAACTGATCATCGGGCCGCTTTCGGACCGGTTCGGGCGGCGGCCGGTGCTGCTGGCGGCGCTGGCGATCTTCACGGCCGCCTCGCTGGTCTGCGCGTTCACCACGGATATCCGCGTGTTCCTCGCCTTTCGCGCGGTGCAGGGGGCGATAATCGCCGGGTGGACCCTGTCGATCGCCGTGATCCGCGACACCGCGCCGCCGCAGGAGGCGGCGAGTTTGATGGGTTACGTCAGCATGGCGATGGCGGTCGCGCCCATGCTGGGCCCGGTGCTGGGCGGGGCGCTGGACGCGCTGTTCGGCTGGCGCACCAGTTTCCTTACCTATGCCGGCCTGGGGCTCGCGGCCTTCGCGCTCTGCTGGGCCGACCTGGGCGAGACCAATAAGACGCCGTCGAAGACCTTCGCGGCGCAGTTCAGGACCTATCCGGCGCTGCTCCGGTCGCGCCGTTTTTGGGGCTACGCGCTCTGCATGGCGGTCTCCATCGGCGCGTTCCACGCGTTCCTTGCGGGCGCGCCGCTGGTCGCGACCGGGATCTACGGCATGTCGACGGCCACGCTGGGTTTCTGCATGGGGACCATTACGGCGGGTTTCATGTTCGGCAGCTTCCTGTCGGGACGGCTGGCCCGACGGTACGCGCTGACCACGATGATGCTCGTCGGGCGGACGGTCGCCTGCACGGGCCTTCTGGCGGGGCTGGCGCTGCTGGCCGGCGGGCTGACGCATGTGGCGCTGATCTTCGGCGCGACGATCTTCGTCGGGATCGGCAACGGCCTGACCACGCCGAGCGCCAGCGCCGGCGCATTGTCGGTCCGGCCGGAGCTGGCGGGCAGCGCGGCGGGCCTGATCGGCGCGCTGACGGCCGCCGGCGGCGCGGCGCTGACGCAAATCACCGGCGCGGTGCTGACCGCGGAGAACGGCGCGCACGGACTGCTGATCATCATGCTGTTGGCGTCGCTGACCGGCTTGCTCGCCGCGCTGTATGTGCGTTGGGTGGACGGCAAGGAAGCACGCGCTTGACGATACACATCGAACGTATCACGATCCCGCCACAATCGCGCCCGCATGCTGGCGCAATCTGCCGACAGAAGTAAGTCCGCGGATTGCTGGGGGAAGAGCATTGCAGGACGCAGAAGGAACAGGCCGCTTGTCGACCCGATCTTGGACCGCGACGATTGTCGCGCTCGCCGCCGGGATCGGGCTGGCGCTCTACGCCACGGCGGCGTTCCTGGACTCCGCTGCCTGGGTTTTCGGGATCGTGCTGGGGCTGTCGATCGGCGGCATGGCGTTCGTGTTGAGCGCAACGCCGCAACGCTGGCGCCTGCCGGGAGCGGCCTCTCTCGTCATCGTCGGCGTCATCGCGGTCGCCGTCGCCGGCTCGTTGGCGCGATTCTACGCAATCCACACCGGGCAGGACTACGCGACACCGATAAAGCTGGCGATCCAATGCGTCCTGTTCGGCCTTATCGCAATCACTTTCGTGCAAGCCCGGCAGAGCGGCAAGGATTGCCGTGGGACGACGGGCCGCTTTCCCATCGCCTACGAGCATTTTGCCGGCCATGCCTGGCGGAACGGCCTTATCGTCGCGACTAGTCTCTGGTTCGCCGGACTGTTTTGGGTGCTGGTGTGGTTGTTCGCGACTCTCCTGCGCCGGATGGCGCTGCCCGACATCCCCTATCCCGCCGCGTGGCCGCCGTTCATTCCGGCCCTGTCCTGCGGAGCGTTCGCGCTTTGCGTTCTGCTGATCCGACGGCACGAACAGATTGTTGCCGTGACCCGCAACATCGCTTTCGGCCTATTCACCGCCCTGGTGCCTGTCTTCCTGATCCTGTCGGCGGGCGTGCTCACCATTCTACTGTTGGGCAAGTTCCTGCACATGGCCTACGCGGTCAGCGCCTCGGCCGCCCTGATTGGGCTGGTCGGTCTCGGACTGTTTTCGGTCAACACCGCGACCATCCTGATCGTGCTGGTCGGCTTCGGCCTGATCGCGGTCAACGCCGTCATCCGCGACCGGAAAGCGAAAGACCGGCCATCCGTATTCATGCAGGTCAGCGCGGTGCTGCTGTTACCCTTGCTGCTGCTGTTCGCCGGGTTCGCGGTCCATGCCGTCGCGCTGCGCATCGACCAATACGGCCTGACTCCCGACCGTATCTTCGGGGCAGTCACAACGGGCGTCCTGTTACTCTGGTGCCTGGGGTTCCTGGCCTGCCTCGTCGCGGGGCGGCGCTGGGCGATCTATTGCCGGCGGGTCAACATCGCCATGGCGCTGACCATCGCCGGCCTTACCCTGACCCTGCAGACCCCCCTCGCCGACCCCTATCGACTGAGCGCGGAAAGCCAGTACCGGCGCCTTACGGACGGCGTCGCCGACCCCAAGCGTTTCGACTACCGATACCTGCAATCGAAGCTGGGCGCGGCCGGCTGGAAAGCCTTGCGGCGGATCGCGGAAGATAGCGGAAAAGCCGACCCCGCGGTTGTTGCCGAGCACCTCGACGATCTGCACGACCACACCAAAGCGTGGACCTTGCCGCTCACTCCGGAGGAAAACGACTGGAGCGTCAGGGCGGGGGCGGCGTTGGCCGACGCGGACCGCGTCCGGCGCGTGCCGGCAACGCTTACCCTGCCGGAAGACATTGGGGCCGACACGTTCCACGAGCACATGGCGCGCGAGGTCGTCGGCTGCGGCATTCCCGGCCGGTTCGAATGCCTGATTACCCCTGTCGACGTAACGGACGCGCCGGGTAGCGAGTTTCTGCTGGGCTACAGGGACGGAGACGGCACCCTGACGCTTCTGCTGCTGGAGAGACTGGCTAACGTCGGCGGCTGGCATGCCGATGTGGTGCTGACCAGATGGAAGGGAGACGCGCTTTGGTCCGCCCTAATGCGCCAGGACATTCAAGCGGTGCCGCCACGCCGCAAGAACCTGAGGGTCGGCGACGAGACGATCGAGCTGTATCAACGATACGACCATTGACGCAATTCAGCTGGCGGCGGCAATGCCGTCACTCGGGGTTGGCCGGCATCGCCGCGTCGTCGAGTTCCACGGCACGACGATAGGCGTCGCGGTCGGCGACCAGCGCCGCATATTCGGCGAAGCCCGGGCGGGACTCGATGGAGCCGAAATGCAGGCCCCAGCCGACGCTGGCGCCGATATAGACGTCGGCGGCGGTGAAGCGGTCGCCGGCAATGTAGCCGCCGCCCGCCAACGCGTGCTCCATGGTGTCCATCACCGCCTTGAACGTGCCGTAGCCGGCCATCCGTTGCTTGTCGGCCGGCACCTCGACGCCGAGCGCGCGGTTCACAACCGCCTGCTCCAGCGGCCCGGCGGCGAAGAACAGCCAGCGGTAATAGGCGCCGCGGGCGTCGAGCGGCGGCGCGAGGCCGGCTTCGGGAAAGGCGTCGGCGAGGTAAGCGCAGATTGCGGCGCATTCGGTGACGACCGTATCGCCGTGGCTGATTGCCGGCACCTTGCCCATCGGGTTGATCGCCAGGTAATCGGGCGCCTTCATGGTGGTGCCGTATTCGAGCAGTTCGGTGCGGTAGGGCTGGCCGACCTCCTCCAGCATCCAACGGACGATGCGGCCGCGCGACATCGGGTTGGTGTAGAAGACGAGCTCTTTGGACATGGAATCGATCCTTCGCGAAACGTTCGGCGGAGGACGAGGATACACGATTATACGCCGGGCGCAGTTCGCCGACGGATCGCCTTAAGCCTCTTCGGTGATCGGGTCCGAGCCGTCGAGCGGGAAAATCGTGATGCGGCGGCCGACGCCGAGCGCCGCCTCCGTCTCGCTGTCGACCGGTTCGTCGCAGATGGTGGTGCCGATCAACCCTTCGGGCGCGCCGTCCGCCGAGAACAACGGCAGCAGCAACCGCTCGCCGTAGCCCGGCTTCATACGCTCGCTGTAGAGCCGCCCGGCCAGCACCGCGATCGCCGGCAGACCCGGGCAATCGAGGAAATAGCGCGCGACGGTCGGATAGCCGCCCGGTTCGACGACCTCGTCCAGATAACGGCCGACCAACGGCACGCCATAGCGGCTGCGGATCTCTTCGCCGACCAGCCGATAACGCAGCCGCCGCGGGCCGGGTTCGTAGTCCATCAGCCAGATATGGCTGAGCAAGGGCACCATCCCGGCCGGATCGAGGTCGCTGCGTCCGGGCGGACGGGCGTCGGAGCCGACGCTGAGCCAATAATCGAGCAGCATTTGGACACTGTCCCGATCGATGGCCTGCCGGGCCGCCGCCGCGACCGTTCGCCAGGCGGCGTGGCCGCCGGGCCGCGCGCCGGGTTTGGGACCAGAACTGGTACTCTCGTCACTCGGTGTCATGAGATCCGAGAATTTACACCATAGATTGATATTCTGTGAAAATTATCGTGAAATGGGAGAGATTTTTACGCCTCTGCCACCCCGCGCATCAACCGATAGTAGTGGTCCGCATGCTGATAGTACGATTCTGACGTTACCGGGTCTCCGTCGGCCGCGGCAGCGCGGGCCAGGACCAGATAGCGTTCGACCGCCTGGCGCGCACCGGATGCGCCGGACTTAGCCGTCCGACGGCCATCGCCTTGCCGGGTTTTGGTCCTGTGCGCCGGCCTTCGGCGCGCTTTCCGCGGGTCAGCCACGGCGCCAGGCTTCGGTCGACTTGCACTTCTTGCAAATCCGCTCGCCCGCCCAGGCACTATCGAACTTAGCGTTGCACATCAGGCACTTGCGCGTCTTACGCTGCGCTACGGGCTTGGCTTCCATTTCTTCCAACTCTGCTTGCATCGTCTTGCTTTACTCCTGCGATGGCCGAGGCACGGCTGCGCCGTGACGCCGGCCGGCTTTGCACCTGTTCCGTGTGAAGTCCAGGCCGGGGCGGTAATGCGGCTTTTTGCCGCTTTTTGACCGGCACCGTTCCATGGCGCCGTCGATCCGCGATACCGACCGTGGTTCAGGGTCGCGGGCCGCCAAACCGGCCTTCGACCAGCTGTTTAATATTATAGTAGTAATTGGTGCTTTCTTTGATCAAATCAAGGTGGGTTGGCCGTGTGCGGCATGACGACACATGCCGCATAATGGCGGCGTACGGCCAAAAACAGACGAGTTACAATGGTGTTTCATGCGTAAGTACCTGCTTCCGCCAATCCTCGCCGCCGCGCTGACGCTGGGGCTTGCCGATCCGGCAGCAGCGGCCGGTATCGCCATCGACCGGCTGGAGGTCAAGGACCCGGTTTCCGGACAGCCCGCGGAAGCCATCATCTGGTATCCCACCCAGACGGAACCGACGCGCCTGCAGGTCGGCCCCTACACCATCGAGGCGGCGAAAGAGGGAACGGTGCCGGCCGAACTGCGCGGACTGATCGTCATTTCGCACGGATCCGGCGGCGGTCAGCTCAGCCACCTGGATATGGCAATGGCCCTGGCCGAAGCCGGTTACCTGGTGGCCGCGCCGCGCCATCCCGGCGACAGCGCGGGAGACGACGGCGCCGCCGGCAGCTGGCAGGTCATGGCGGGACGGCCGCAAACGATATCCGCCGTGATCGACGCGGCCTTTACCGACGCGCGCTACCAGGAAGCCCTGGCCGGCGCCAAGGTCGGGATCGTCGGGTTTTCCGCTGGCGGCTATACCGCGCTGACCCTGGTCGGCGCCAGGCCCGCCCTGCGCAACGTAGTCGACCATTGCGCCGCCCATCCGGAGGACGGCTATTGCGGCCTGGCCGAGGCCGAGCGATCCGACGAGGATATGAAACGGCCGCTTGGCAACCTGCAGGACCGGCGAATCGAGGCCGCCGCCGTTTTGGCGCCGAGGACGGCGGCGTTCAGCGACGACGCGTTCGCTACAATAAGCGTACCAATGCTGGTCTTTCGCGCCGAGCAGGACGCGTTATTGGCCTTCCCGCTGCATGCGGACCGGGTCCGCCGGCTGCTGCCGACGGCGCCGGAATACCGGGTTGCCGCCGGGGCGGGCCACGATGCTTTCCTGATGCCTAATCAGCCGGAGGCCGAAGGCGCGCCGGCGTCAGGCGACCCGCCCGGCTTCGACCGGGCGGCCTTTCACACCGCGCTGAACAAGGAATTGATCGCGTTTTTCAACCGTACGCTGCAATAGCAGCCCGGCACACAGAAGAGCGGTTCAGACGCCGCCGCCGCCGACCCTGTCTTCTTTCTCGTCGAAGTCGAAATTCAAGCTGCTTGGCGGCCGGACCACAGTGCGGCATCCGGCGAGCGCCGCGGCCAGGCCGACGGCGAGGACGGCGATGGCGGCGCGGCGCGTACGGCCATCCGTCGGCATGGCAGCGGCGGAGCCAGGCATTTGCTCTTCGGCCATGACATCGGCGGAATACGGCATGGTTAATCCCTTTCGCCAGTCGCGAGTGCGCCGCCGACACCGGTGTGGCGCCGGCCCGACCGCGCCGCAAAAAACACCGCAATCAAACTGTCACTTGCCGTTTACAGGTCAAGAGGCCACTGGTAAAGTCCGCGCGATTTCAGCCCAGTTTAGCGCAAGTGGCGCCCATGAAAGTCCTCGCCGGAAACAGTAACCGTTCGCTCGCCGAGGCCATCGCCGGCTATCTGGGCGTCTCCCTCACCCGCGCCAATGTCCGCCGCTTCGCGGATATGGAAGTGTTCGTCGAGATCGACGAGAACGTGCGCGGGCAGGATGTCTATGTAATCCAGTCGACGTCGGCCCCGGCCAACGACAACGTAATGGAGCTGCTGGTCTGCATCGACGCGCTACGGCGCGCCTCGGCCCAGCGGATCACCGCCGTCATCCCCTATTTCGGCTATGCCCGGCAGGACCGGAAGCCCGGTCCCCGGACGCCGATTTCGGCCAAGCTGGTGGCCAACCTGATCACCACCGCGGGCGCAGACCGGGTGCTGACCGTCGACCTGCATGCCGGCCAGATCCAGGGTTTCTTCGATATCCCGACCGACAACCTGTATGCCGCGCCGGTCATGGTCCGCCACATCCACGAGCAGTTCAACGGCGACGACCTGATGATCGTCTCCCCGGATGTGGGCGGCGTCGGACGGGCCCGGGGCATCGCCAAGCGGCTTGACGCCGACCTCGCAATTGTGGATAAGCGCCGCGAACGGGCAGGCGTTTCCGAGGTGATGAACATCATCGGCGACGTCGACGGTCGCCACTGCATCATTGTGGACGATATCGTCGACAGCGCCGGCACCTTGTGCAACGCCGCCGAAGAATTGATGAACCGTGGCGCCAAGTCGGTATCCGCCTATGTAACCCATGGCGTGCTGTCGGGCGGCGCGGTTCCGCGGGTGGCCGCGTCGGCGCTGGATACGGTCGTGACAAGCGACAGCATCCAGGCGACTGAGGCGGTGCGCGCGTCGAACAAGATCCAGCACGTCACCATCGCGCCGCTGATCGGCGAGGCGGTGCGGCGGATCAGCGACAATTCATCGGTTTCAAGCCTGTTCGATTAGATTGACGCCGCAGCCGGCCGGGCGATGACGCCGGCGGCGCGGTTGCCGGGCCGAGATATGTCGGCGCCGGCATTACTGAGGAGATACGACGATGGCGGACATCGACCAGATTAAGGTGCAGGACCGTGAAAAAGCCGGCAAAGGCGCGTCGCGCGCCTTGCGGCGCGCGGGCCTTGTCCCCGGCATTGTATACGGCGACAACAAAGAGCCGGCCAACATCGCGGTCGACCGTGTGTTGCTGGAGAAACACCTGCATAGCGGCGGTTTCACCAGCAAGCTGTTCGAATTACAGCTTGGGTCGCGGAAACAGCGGGTGCTGCCGCGCGAGATTCAGCTGCATCCGGTAACCGACCGGCCACTGCATGTGGATTTCCTGCGCATTGCGGCGGGCGCCGAGCTGGCCATCGAGGTCGCCGTGAACTTCATTAACGAGGAAGAGTGCGAAGGCCTCAAGCAGGGCGGCGTGCTGAACGTGGTTCGCCACACCGTCGAGCTGCTGTGCCCGGCCGACGCGATTCCGGAATCCATCGAGGTCGACCTGACGGGTTATGAGATCGGCGACAGCGTGCATATCGGTTCGGTCAAGCTGCCGGACGGCGTGACGCCGACGATTACCGACCGCGACTTCACCATCGCGACCATTGCCGCGCCGACCGTCCACACCGAGGAGACCGAAGGCGAGGAAGGCGAGGCCGTCGAAGGCGCCGAGGGCGAAGCGCCGGCCGAAGGCGAAGCCGCCGAGGGCGAAGACAAGGAATCCTCGGAGGGCGGCGAGAGCTAATCGGGCCGCCGCTGAACGGACGCCATGCTGCTGCTGGTCGGCCTGGGCAATCCCGGCCCGAAACACGAGCGCAATCGGCACAATATCGGTTTTATGGCCGTCGACCGGATTGCTGACCGCTATGGATTCGGCGCGTTCCGCACGCGGTTCCAGGGCCTGATCGCGGACGGCCGCATCGACGGCCAGCAGGTACGGCTGCTGAAACCGATGACCTTCATGAACGAGTCCGGCCAATCGGTCGGCGAAGCGGCCCGGTTCTTCAAGCTGGATCCGGAAGACGTGGTAGTGCTGCACGACGAGCTGGATCTGGTGGCGGGCAAGCTCAAGATCAAGCAGGGCGGCGGGCATGCCGGCCATAACGGCCTGCGGTCCATCGATTCTCATCTGGGCAAGGGATACCGGCGGATCCGGCTGGGCATCGGCCATCCCGGCGCCAAGCACAAGGTGAGCAAACATGTCTTAAGCGATTTCGGCGCGGCCGACCGGGACTGGGTCGATCCCTTCCTGGACGCGATCGCCGATGCCGCGCCGTTCATCGCCAAGGACGACGATGCGGGTTTCGCGTCGCGGGTGGCGCTGATATTGAACCCGCCGGAAAAGAAACCGGCGCCGGAGGCCGGCCGAACCAAGAGCGAGGCCGCGAAACCAGGCCAGCAAAGCGGGTAGCATCATGGGTTTCAAATGCGGCATCGTCGGCCTGCCCAATGTCGGCAAGTCGACCCTGTTCAACGCCCTGACCGAGACGGCGCAGGCGCAGGCGGCGAACTATCCGTTCTGCACCATCGAGCCGAACCTGGGCCAGGTGGCGGTGCCGGACCCTCGCCTTTCCCGATTGAGCGAGCTGGCCAAATCGGCCGAAGTGATCCCGACCCAGCTTACCTTCGTCGACATCGCCGGGCTGGTGCGCGGCGCGTCCAAGGGCGAAGGCCTGGGCAACCAGTTCCTGCACAACATCCGGGAAGTTGACGCCATCGTCCACGTGCTACGCTGCTTCGAGGATTCCGACGTCACCCATGTCGACGGCAAGATCGACCCGGTGGCCGACGCGGAGACGGTGGAAACGGAGCTGATGCTGGCCGACCTGGATAGCCTGGAGCGCCGTGTCGACCCGCTGGTCAAGAAAGTGCGCGGCGGCGACAAGACGGCGGCGGCCGCGCTGAAATTAATGGAGCGGGCGCTGGAGCTGCTGCGCGACGGCAAGCCGGCGCGGCTGCTGGAACGAAGCGAGGCGGAAGAAAAGGCGTTCGGCGAACTGCAACTGCTGACCGCCAAGCCGGTGCTGTATGCCTGCAACGTGGACGAAGACAGCGCCGCCACCGGTAACGACTATTCGAAACTGGTGGAAGAGCGGGCCAAGACGGAAGGCGCGGAAAGCGTCGTTATCTGCGCTGCGATCGAAGCGGAGATCGCGCAGTTGGACGACCGGGAGGAGCGCGCGGCGTTCCTGGCCGACCTGGGGCTGGAGGAAACCGGATTGAGCCGGATCATCAACGCCGGCTACCGGCTGCTCGGCCTGATCACGTTCTTCACGGCCGGGCCGAAGGAGTCGCGCGCCTGGACGATCAGGCGCGGCACGGCGGCGGCGCAAGCAGCCGGCACGATCCATACCGATTTCGAGCGCGGCTTCATCCGGGCCGAGACCATCGGCTACGACGACTATATCGCCAGCGGCGGCGAGGCCGGCGCGAAGGACGCCGGCCGGATGCGGCTGGAAGGCCGCGAGTACGTGGTGCACGACGGCGACGTGCTGCATTTCCGGTTCAACGCCTGACCGGCCGCCGCCATGACGAAACGCTACTGGGAGGATTTCGAGGTCGGCGAGGTCCGGGAGTACGGTTCCAAGACCGTGACCAAGGAAGAGGTCATCGCCTTCGGCCGGCAGTTCGACCCACAGCCGTTCCATGTCGACGAAGATGCCGCCAACGCGATGCCGTTCGGCGGCCTGCTGGCATCAGGCTGGCATACCGGCAGCATGTTCATGCGCATGTTCGCCGACAACCTGCTGGCCGACTCCGCCAGCCTGGGCGCGCCCAGCATCGACCGCCTGCGCTGGACGCAGCCGGTGCGGCCCGGCGACGTGCTGTCCGTCCGCACCACCGTGTTGAGCAAGTCGGCGTCGAAAAGTCGGCCCGAGATCGGCTTCGTGCAGAACCGTCACGAAGTCTTGAACCAGGACGGCACCGTGGTGATGTGGTGCGAGGGGCCCGGCATGATCCAGCGCCGCAATCCGGACGCGACGGTATGATTTACTTCGAAGACCTGGAAGTCGGCGCGGTACGCGAACTCGGATCGAAGACCATTACCCGCGAAGAGATCCTGGCCTTCGCGCGCGAGTACGATCCGCAGCCGTTTCATACGGACGAAGCGGCGGCGGAACGGAGCATTTTCGGCGGGCTGATCGCTTCCGGTTGGCACACCGCGAGTATTATGATGCGCCTGATCGTCGACGGCGCCGTGGAGCGGGCCGCTGTACTGCCCTCCCCCGGCTTCGACGACCTGCGCTGGCTGAAACCGGTCCGGCCGGGCGACACGCTGACCGTGCGCGGCGGCTGCATCGAAAAGACGCCGTCGCGATCCAAGCCTTGGCTCGGATCGGCACGGATCAGGACCGAGATGCTGAACCAGGACGGCGATGTGGTACTGTCGGTACACAACATCGCGATCTATCGCCGGCGCGACGTGGCAGAACCAGGAGCAGAGAAAGACGATGGGTGAGATCATCACATTGACGGCCTCCGACGGCCACCAATTGTCCGCCTATAAGGCGGAACCCACGGCCAGCCCGAAAGGTGGCGTGGTGGTGATCCAGGAAATCTTCGGGGTCAACAGCCATATCCGCGACGTCTGCGACCGCTACGCCACCGCCGGCTACCTGGCCGTGGCGCCGGCGGTCTACGACCGGGTCGCGCGCGACGTGCAGCTTGGCTACGGGCCGGACGACATCGAACGCGGCCGCGACATCCGCGCCGAAACCGACATCGACGACGTGATCAAGGACGTCGCCGCCGCAGCGGACGCGGCCAGCGCCGGCGGCAAGGTCGGCATCGTCGGCTATTGCTGGGGCGGATCCGTCGTCTATGTCGCCTGCTGCCGACTGGGCGACAAACTCAGCTGCGGTTCCGGCTATTACGGCGGGCAGATCATTCCACATCTGCATGAGGAGCCGCAGGTGCCGGTGATGCTGCATTTCGGCGAGAAGGACGCCGGCATCCCGCTGACCGACGTGGACAAGATCATCGCCGCTCAGCCGAAGGTGACCGTGCATGTCTATCTGGGCGCCGACCACGGCTTCAACTGCGACCAGCGCACCCAGTACAACCCGGAAGCCGCCGTGCTGGCGCAGGACCGCACGCTGGCGATGTTCAAGGAACATCTGGGCGGGTAGGGCATTTTGGTTTTATGCCGAGCCACCCGCTCCCCCGTCCCAACCACCCCGAGGGTACCCTGTATGGGTGGTTGGGACGGGGGAGCGGGTGGCTCGGCCAATCCATCAAAACACACCACGCTCCAGCCGGCCGCCTGTTTCCCGTGGCGCCCTGCTAGATGCTGACCCTGACGCCGGCGGACCGCGCCGCCGCAACCGGCGGCCAGGGCGCGGCCCAGGCGATGGCGATGCGGATCGTCGCGGAGGCCGGGCGGCTGTTGGGCGCGAACCGGCTGATCGATATTGAATCGGCGCATATCGACGGTTGTCTCTATCACGGCGACAGCGGCGTCGAGTTCGCCGAGCGGCTGGTTGCGGGCGGCGGCCGGGTCAATGTGCCGGCGACGCTGAACGCCGGGGTTCTGGATCTTTGCCAGCCCGGCACGGTAAAGGCCGATCCGCACCTGCGCGAGATGGGCTATCGCCTGCAAAGCGCCTACGAGACGCTGGGCTGCCGGCCGAGTTGGACCTGCGCGCCGTATCAGGCCGGCCACCGCCCCGCCTTCGGCCAGCATGTCGCCTGGGGCGAGAGCAACGCGGTGGCGTTCTGCAATTCGGTGCTGGGCGCCCGGACCAACCGCTACGGCGACTTCCTGGACATCTGCTGCGCCCTGACCGGCCGGGCACCGGAAGCGGGACTGCATCTGGACGAAAACCGGCACGCCACCGTCGTCGTCGACACCGCGACGCTGTCGTCCGCACTTAAAGATCTCGACGTATTCTATCCGGTGCTGGGCGCGTGGCTCGGCGGGGCGGTGGGCGACGCCGTCGCGGTGATCGACGGGCTGCCGGCCGATACCGGCGAGGACAAGCTGAAGGCGCTGGGCGCGGGTGCGGCATCGACCGGGGCCGTCGGCCTGTTCCACGTTGTCGGCGTCACGCCGGAAGCGCCGACGCTGGCCGCCGCGCTGGGCGGCAAGGAGCCGCAGACAATACGGCTGACGCCGGACATGGTGCGCGCGGCGCGCGACCGGCTGAGCACCGCGGCGGACGCGCCGGTCGACTGCGTCGCGCTGGGCAGCCCGCACTTTTCTATCGACGAATTCGCCGCGCTGGAGCGCTTGCTGCGGCCCGGCAGGCCCCGGTTGCCGATCCATGTCTGCACCGGCCGGCATGTAATCGACGAGTTGGAACGGCAGGGCCGGATGCAACCGCTGAAGGACGCGGGCATCCACCTGATCGTCGATACCTGCGTGGTAATCGCGCCGATCCTGCCGGCGGGCGGTGGGGTGCTGATGACCAACTCCGCCAAGTTCGCCCACTATGCCCCCGGCAATATCGGCTACGGCGTCGTCTACGGAAGCCTGGCCGACTGCGTCGCCACCGCCTACGACGGCGTACTGAGCCGCGACGAAAGCCTGTGGCAGTGATCGCCGCCGAACCGCTGATCGAAGGCACGGCGCAAGGCCCGGTGCTGCGGTTCACCGACCCGATCAGCTTCTGGGGCGGCGTCGACCCGGCGACCGGCCGCGTCACCGATCCGCAGCATCATGCGCATGGCCAGAACATCGCGGGCACGGTGCTGGTGCTGGCCGCGACGCGGGGTTCGTCGTCGTCCAGCGCGGTGATGCTGGAACTGATGCGCGGTAAGAACGCGCCGGCGGCGCTGATCCTGGCCGAGGTCGACGCGATCCTGGCGCTGGGTGTGGTGGTGGCGCGGGAGATGGGCTATGGCGCTATCCCGGTGCTGCGGCTTCCGGTCGACGAACACGCAAAACTGACGACCGGGCGCGCGATCACGATTGCTATGGACGGTGCGATTGGGTTTGGTTGATGCGGGCAAGGCTGGCGCCCTTCTCGGAGACGCTACGTACACCGCGGCATGGACCCTCGGATCAAGTCCGAGGGTGACGGTTTTGGGAGCGCCCGATCAACGCACTACCGTCATGCTCGGACTTGATCCGAGCATCCATGGTGCAGGCGGCTCTGTCATAATGAGCGGCGCGACGCGATCTCGGGCGGCAGTGCTCCGTGTTTTCCAGATCGCCGCGGCCCTGCGGGCCTCGCGATGACGGGGTCTAAACCGGCCTGTGTTCCGTCCCCGCGCCGCGGGTGATGTGGAGGAGTTCGCTGGGTTGGTGGACGATGGCGCGGTGCCAGACGCCGGCCGGCACGACGCAGGCGGCGCGGTCGCGGAGTTCGATGACGGTTTCGCCGTCCGGCTGTTCGAGGATCAGGTCGACGGCGCCGTTCAAGAGGTAGACAAGTTCGTCGCCGGCGGGGTGCATTTCCCAGTTGCCCCAGTCTTCCGCGGCGTGGAAGAGCATGGCGAGGCGGCCGTCCTGGATGTCCTGGCGGGAATGGATCTCAGCCCAGAATTTCTCGTCCACCGGCACGGGCGACATGGCGGGCCCGTCCGGCAGATGCAGGTAGGTGCTGTCGAGGTTAAAAACGGTGCCGGATTTCTTCATCGGATCAGCCTTTCCTTGCATGGGTTTGCAAAGCATGGAGCAGGTCGGCCCACCAGACGCCCATCATGTCCTGGAAGGCGGTGCCGCGCATGCCGTGGCGGACCGGATGGTCGGCGGCGATGCTGTCCCAGCCGCGATGTTCGAGGGTGATAAGGGTGCCGTCCGGCGTGGGTTCGAAGCGGACGTCGACTTCCGTGACGTCGTCCGGGCCGAAGTCGCGCGGGCGAAACTCGAACACCAGGCGGCCGCCGGGCTGCCAGACGAGGATGCGGCCGACTTCGTAGACATCGCCGGCCGCGAAGTCGAACACTTCCAGGAAGCGGCCGCCAGCGCCGGGTTCGAACCGCATCACACCCTCCTCGCCCAGCCGGAAGCGGTAACGCGGGCCGCGCTGCCACCAGGCATCGACGTCGTCGGTGAACAGGCGGAAGGCCGCCTCAGGATCGAGGGCGACGGTGGTCGTCACCGTGACGGCGTCCCTATTTCGATCGTTCGGCATGGGCTTTGAAGGCGCCGAGTTGGTCGGTCCAGTACGCTTCCACCTGGGCGAGCCAGTCCTGCAGATCGAGAAACGGCTGACGGCGCAGGCGGTAGAGACGAACGCGGGCGTCGTGCTCCACCCGTTGCTCCTCGATCAGGCCGCGGGTGCGCAGGACGCGGAGATGCCGGCTCATCACCGGGTTGCTGACGGAGAACGCGGCCGCGAGATCGCTGGCGCGGCAGGGCTGCCGCCGCAGCAGGTCGACCACACCGCGCCTGGTCGGGTCGGCCAGCGCCTCAAGCGTCGCGTCTATTTGTTGCGGCATCGTCATGTCAATCGAGCGGCATCGAGAAGATCCAGCGGTGGCCCTCCGGGTCGACGGCGCGGTACATGCGGTTGCCGTAGTCCTGATCCTCCGGCGCGGCGACGACGGTGGCGCCCGCCGCCATGGCGTGACGGTAATGGGCGTCGACATCGTCGACGTAGCACATGACCTGGCCGTGACGCGTCGGCATGTCGCGCGGGCTGGCCAAGCCCATCTCGCCGAATTCCGAGGCCAGCATGACAATGTTGTCCTGATAGCCGATTTCGGCGTGGCCGATGCGGCCGTCGGCCATTTCCATGCGGTAGCTTTCGACGAACCCGAAGGCGCGGGACAGAAAGTCGAGCGCCGCCGGCGCGTCGGCATAGACCAGCATGGGGATGATGCGTTGGTTTCCCGGGGGCGATACGGACATGGCGGTTTCCCGTTGACAATATATTTCACGATTTTGCTAATTATTTCTCCTGGACGCAACTATTTTTCGGGCGCGCTTGACATTTCAATAATTCATGAACTATTGAAACTATGGATGACGAGCTAGCCGTCGACGCGTTGAGCGCCCTCGCCCACCGACATCGCCTGCGGGTGTTCCGGGTGCTGGTGAAGGAAGGGCCGCCCGGCCTTGCAGCCGGAGAGATCGGTGCACGGCTTGGCATCGCGCCGTCCGCCCTGTCTTTCCATCTTGCCCACCTGGAACGGGCCGGCCTGCTGCGGTCGTGGCGGGACGGGCGGCAGGTCCGCTACGCCGTGGAAGTCGACCGGATGCGCGGCCTGCTGGCGTTCCTGACCGAAGATTGCTGCAACGGGCAGCCGGAAATCTGCGGCGGATTGATCGCGGCGGCGGAAAGCTATTCAGAGACGGAGGGAGGCAGATGAACGACGATAAGATCCGTAACGTGCTTTTCTTGTGCACCGCCAACTCGGCGCGCAGCGTGATCGGCGAGGCGATCATGAACCGGGTCGGCATGGGCCGGTTCAAGGGATACAGCGCCGGCAGCTTTCCGCGCGGCAGCATCCATCCGCACGCGCTGGACCTGCTGAAGCGGTTCAACCATCCGACCGCGGGGCTGAGGTCGAAATCCTGGGACGAGTTCGCGTCCGAGGACGCGCCGCAGATGGATTTCGTCTTCACGGTCTGCGACAACGCGGCGAACGAGGTCTGCCCGATCTGGCCCGGCCAGCCGATAACCGCGCACTGGGGCGTGCCGGACCCCGCCGCCGCGGACGGCGGCGAGGCCGAACAACGCGCCGCCTTCGCCGATGCCTACGGCCGGCTGTGGAACCGGATCAGCATCTTCACCAACCTGCCGCTGCAATCGCTGGACCGGCTGGCGCTGCAGAAGCGGCTGGACGAGATCGGCCAACAGACCGACGGCGACGCGCCGGATACGGCGGCCTGACGATGGAACGTTTCGATCTTGGACGCCGTTTGGCCGCCGAAGCAGCCGGCACCGCCTTCCTGCTGGCGACCGTTGTCGGCTCCGGCATCATGGCGGAGCAGTTGGCCGGCGGGAACGTCGCCATCGCGCTGTTGGGCAACACCATCCCGACGGGCGCCATTCTGATGGTGCTGATCCTGGCGTTCGGACCGGTTTCGGGCGCGCATTTCAACCCGGCCGTGACCGTGGCGTTTCTGGTGCGCCGGGAGATCACGCTGGCCGCCGCCATCGCCTTCATCGCCGCGCAAATCGCGGGCGGGTTGGCCGGCACCTGGGCGGCGCATCTGATGTTCGAGGAACCGGTGCTTCAGATGTCCGAGAAGATCCGGACCGGACCGGCGCAGTGGTTCGCGGAAGTGGTGGCGACTTTCGGCCTGGTGATGACCATCTTCGCCACCATCCGCTGGCGCGTGGAAGCGGTGCCCTACATGGTGGGGCTATACATCACGGCAGCCTACTGGTTCACGGCGTCGACCAGCTTCGCCAATCCGGCGGTGACGATCGCGCGCAGCTTCACCGACACCTTCTCCGGCATCTATCCCGGCCATATGCCGGCCTTCATCGCCGCGCAGATCGCCGGCGCGCTGCTGGCGACCGGCTTCTGCGGCTGGCTGTTCGGCAGGGCGGCAGCGGAAGCAGAACAGGCGCCGGCGGCGGCGGAGTAAGGCGGGCATCTTACTTCGATAATCGGTGAAACGATTACGTTGGAAGGTACGGTGGAACTTCGCCAGTCTGTGGCGATGTCTTTATCGGAGTGGCTTGGTTTCGTGGTGTTGTGGACGGTGGTCGGCCTGCCGATCGGCCCCAACGCCATTGCCTGCATGACGGCGACGGTGGCCAACGGCTGGGCCCGCGCGCTTTGGGTGGCAGTAGGAATCACGCTCGCCAGCGTGGTGCATTCGCTGATCGCCGCCTTCGGCTTCGGCGCGCTGCTGCTGGCCTATGCCGAACTGTTCCATCTGCTGAAATGGCTGGGCGTCGCCTATCTGGTCTGGCTGGCGATCGGGCTGTGGCGTCGGCCGGCCATGAACGTCGCCTTGGACAGGCCGCCGGCCGGGCGGTGGCGGCTGACGCGGCAGGGCTTCCTGGTCTCGATCAGCAACCCGAAGGCGGTGCTGATGTATCTGGCCGTGTTCACCCAGGCGATCGACCCGGCGGCACCGCTCTGGCCGCAGCTTGCCGTACTGATGCCGACGGCCAGCACCATCGTTGCCTTGATCTATGGCGGGTATGTGCTGCTGGGGGCGCCGATTCGGCGGCTGCTGACCTCGGCGCATCGCCAGCGGCTGTTCAATCGGTCGGCCGCAGGGTTCTACCTGTTCAGCGCAACGGCGGTCGCCGTATCCGACCCCAAGCGGATGACGGTGTAAGTCGCGTCAGCCGCCGGCCGTGCCGGCCTTCAGCAACCCTTCCCCGATCAGCTTGGCGGCGATCTTGCGGCCGACCGCGGCACTGAGCCGGGCGTAGCCGTCGGCGCCGTCGCTGGCACCCGCCTCCCCGGTCCAGGCCTTGCGGCCGGAAGCCAGATCGACGAGATCGGCCGCGTAGCGTGCCCGCAGCCATTCGACGGTGTAGCCGGGCGTGTAGTGGCCAAAGCCGTAGTGATAGGGCCAGCTATAGCGGTAGGGATAATGGTAGCGCCACGGCGGATAGGAATAGCTGGGCGGATAGTATCGGCTGCTCCGTTCCGATTCCGTCCGGCTGACCAGCAACAGGGCCTGGGCACCGGCGTCGCGGGCCACGGCGACCCGTTCCGCCGCCGAATAGGCGCGCGTCGGCGGCAGGTGGTCGACGCCCCGCAAGGCTTTGATGCCGTGCTTGCCGAGTTCTTCCGTCAGTACCGATTCAGCGGCCTGGCGCTCTTCCAGCGTCATCTCGTCCGTGATCACCATGACCGAGCCGAACGAGCGCGCTGTATAGTCCGGGTCGACGACGCCGGCGACCGGCGTAGTGGTGACGCAGCCGGCCAACAACAGCAAGAGCAACACCGGCAGCCAACCGCGCGTCATGTCGGCAGCTCCACGAAATCGAGCGTCGCGCCGCAGGCTTCGGCCGGCGGAACCCGCACCGCGCCGGTCGACGTGACATCGATACCGACGCCGCGGGCGGCGAGGAAACGCGCCGTGGCCGCCGGATTGCGGACGGAGACAGCGGCGCTGGCAATGAACGGGCCGGGCGGCAGGTCGCGTGTCGGATCGTGCCATTCCGACCTGGCCGCCAGCCGGATTTCGGCGGCGCCCGCCTTCAGTACGAGATCGTGATCGGATTCCCGGACGGCGTGGGCCCCGACCAGTTTTTCCGCAAACGCCTGAAAGGAATGCGGCTCATCGACCACGGCGGTAACGCCGACGACGCCGACCGCGCCGTTCTCGTGTTCCAACCATTCCGGGCGGCGGGTCAGTTCCGGGGTGAGATGCTCACAAACGAACGCATCGAGGCCGATACGCGCCGTTTCCGGCAGCCGGACCCTGGTGAAACGAAGCTCCGTATCGCCATCGGGCAGTTCGACCATGCGCGCCAGTTCCAATGGGTTGCTCGCCTCCACACCACGTTCGCGCCAGTCGTTCGCCGCGCCCTCGTCGGCCGCGCCGGCGAAGGCCACGCCGATCCAGCCCTCTCCACGCTGGGCCAGTTGGTCGGTGAACCCTTCGCTCGGCAGGCTCGGGTCGACAACACCCTTCAGTTCCAAATAGTCGTCAGGGAACATGATGCAATAATTGCCGGACTCCTTGCCGACATGGCGGCCGAGCGGCGTGAGGGTGAAACCGAGCCGCTGGTAAGCCTCTCCCGCCGCTGTAAGGTCGCGGACGCCCACCAGCAGGTGGTCAATCGCCGTTATGGTGTCCGTCATACGGTTCGCGCCAAAGGGCGCGCCTCATTCACCTTCGAAGCTGACCAGAGTCTGGATCGTCAGGCCCATATCTTCAAGCCGCTTGCGGCCGCCGAGATCCGGCAGGTCGATGACGAAGGAACAGCCGACCACCGCGCCGCCGATGCTGCGGATCAGCTTGACCGCCGCGGCCATGGTGCCGCCGGTCGCGATCAGATCGTCGACGAGCAGGACGTTTTCGCCCGGCTCGATCGCATCGACGTGGATTTCGACCCGATCGGTGCCGTATTCCAGTTCGTAATCCTGGCCGGCGGTGTCGAACGGCAGCTTACCCTGCTTGCGGATCGGCACGAAACCGACGCTGAGCTGATGCGCCACCGCGCCGCCGAGGATGAAGCCGCGCGCCTCGATCCCCGCGACCTTGTCGATGCGAACGCCGGCATGGGGCTGGACCAACTCGTCGACGGCCTTGCGGAAGCCGCGCGCGTCGGCGAGCAGAGTCGTGATATCGCGGAACATGATCCCTTCATGGGGATAATCCGGGATCGTGCGGATTTTGGATTTGATGGCATCCATGGCGACGTCAGACCGATTGGTTGTTCAGAACGCGCCCGGCGACGGCGTCGAGCTTCGCGACCATCGCAGGATCGCGCGCTTCGGGGGCGGTGATCAAGGCCTGGTCCAGAACCCGGTCGCAGCCCGCGGGGCACGGATTGGGGCGGTCGGCCAGCATGGGCGCCAGCTCGCGCACCAGATGGCGCGCCTTTTCGGCGTTGCCGAGCAGCACCTTGATCACGTCGGCGACCTGCACATGGTCGTGATCGGGATGCCAGCAATCGTAGTCGGTGACCATGGCGACGGTGGCGTAGCAGAGCTCCGCCTCCCGGGCCAGCTTCGCCTCCGGCATGTTGGTCATGCCGATCACGTCGCAGCCCCAGGTCCGGTAGAGGTTGGATTCGGCGAGGCTGGAGAACTGCGGGCCCTCCATCGCCAGATAGGTGCCGCCGCGGGCATGGGGGATGTCCAGCGCCGCAGCCGCCGCCTGCAAAAGGTCACCGAGGCGGGAACAGACGGGGTGCGCCATCGAGACATGGGCGACCAGTCCTTCGCCGAAGAAGCTCTTCTCGCGGGCGAAGGTACGGTCGATGAACTGATCGACAATGACGAAGGAGCCGGGCGGCAGGTCTTCGCGGAACGAACCGCAGGCGCTGATCGAGACGACGTCCGTGCAACCGGCACGCTTCAGGGCATCGATATTGGCCCGGTAGTTGATGCTGCTGGGCGACTGCCGGTGGCCGCGGCCGTGGCGCGGCAGGAACACCAGTTGCACGTCGCCGAGACGGCCGAACAGCAACTGATCGGACGGTGCGCCGAACGGCGTTTCCACGGTGCGCCATTCGGTGTCCGTCAGACCGTCGATTTCGTAGACGCCGCTGCCGCCGATAATGCCGACGGTCGGCCGCCTGTCATGCTCGCTCATAAATCGCTCTCAAGTGTCAATTGGGGCCGGCGGAGTCTTTCAAGTTTACCGTTGCAGATCAACGGCAAAGCGCCGGCGCAAAAAAGAAGGCCGCAGGTCGCCCCGCGGCCTTCCTGTGATTGAAGCGCCTGAAGGTCAGTGCAGGTCGGCCCAGACCTTCCGCTTGGTCGCGTAGAGCAGGAAGCTCAGGATCACCAGGAAGATCACCACCCGGAGGCCGATGCGGTGCCGATCTTCCAGGTTCGGCTCGGCCGCCCAGGCCAGGAAATTGGTGACGTCGTAGGCCATCTGTTCGACCGTCGCCGGGGTGCCGTCGGCATACTCGACCCCCTCGTCGAACAACGGCGCCGCCATGGCGATCTGATGGCCCGGGAAGTAGGCGTTGTAGTTCATGCCCTCGGCCATCTCGAAATCGGCCGGCGGGTCTTCGTAGCCGGTAAGCAGAGAGTACATATAGTTCTCGCCGTTCGGCCGGGCCTTGACCATCAGCGACAGATCCGGCGGCAAGGCGCCGCCGTTCGCCGCGCGCGCCGCAATGTCGTTGGGGAACGGCGACGGGAAGGTGTCGAACAAGGCCGCCGGGCGCATCAGCCGGGCACCATCGGAATCGAAGGTGTCGCCGTCCTCGTTCGGATCCGCCGGCACTTCGAACTCGGCCGCGATCGCCTTAGCCTGTTCTTCGGTGAAGCCGATCTGCACCAGGTTGCGGAACGAGATGAAACGCAACGAGTGGCAGGCGGCGCAGACTTCCTTGTAGACCTGCATGCCGCGCTGCACCGAGTCCCGTTGATAGGTGCCGACGATGCCGCTATGCGGCCAGTCGCGGCTTTTCAGCTCGACCGCCTCGCCGGCCGCGAGAACCGGGGTGGCAACCGTCGCGGCCAACGCCGCGGCAGCCGCCAGAACGCTAAACCGCACCATCATGCTTTCCCCCGTGCCGGAGAGGCCGGCGCCCCGGCGGCTTGACCGCCGCCGCCTAGCACCGACTCGGCGATCGATTTGGGCAGCGGTTTCGGCCGTTCGAACCAGCCGAGCAGCGGCATGATGACCAGGAAGTGGACGAAGTAGTAGATGGTGCCGACGCGGGCGATGATCAGTGCCATGCCTTCGGCCGGCTGCGAACCGGCCCAGCCGAGGGCGAGCGTGGCGATGACGAAGATCCAGAAGAACTGCTTGTAGATCGGGCGGAACTTGGCCGAGCGGACCCGCGACGTATCGAGCCACGGCAGCAGGAACAGGATGAAGATGGAGCCGAACATCAGCACCACGCCGCCGAGCTTGTCCGGCACCGACCGCAGGATCGCGTAGAACGGCAGGAAGTACCATTCCGGCACGATATGCGCCGGGGTGACCAGCGGATCGGCCGGGATATAGTTGTCCGGGTGGCCGAGCGCGTTCGGCAGATAGAACAGGAAGACCGCGAAGAACAGGCCGAACAGCGCGAAGCCCAGAAGATCCTTCACCGTGTAGTAGGGATGGAACGGGATCTTGTCGCCCGGCGCCTTGGCGTCGATGCCAAGCGGGTTGTTCGAGCCGTGATGGTGCAGCGCCCAGAGATGCAGCACGACCAGGCCGACCAGCACGAACGGCAGCAGGTAATGCAGGCTGTAGAACCGGTTCAGCGTCGCGTTGTCCACGGAGAAACCGCCCCACAGCCAGGTGACGATCTGTTCGCCGACCAGCGGTACCGCGGAAAACAGGTTGGTGATCACGGTGGCGCCCCAGAAGCTCATCTGGCCCCACGGCAGCACGTAGCCCATGAAGGCCGTCGCCATCATCAGCAACAGGATGACCAGGCCGATCATCCACAGCAGTTCGCGCGGCGCCTTGTAGGAGCCGTAATAGAGGCCGCGGAAGATATGGATATAGACCGCGATGAAGAACATCGACGCGCCGTTGGCGTGCATGTAGCGGATCAGCCAGCCGTAATTCACGTCGCGCATGATGTGTTCGACGGAATCGAACGCATAGTCGACATGCGGCGTGTAATGCATGGCCAGCACGATGCCGGTGACGATCTGCACCACCAAAATGATGCCGGCGATCGAGCCGAACTGGTACCAGATGTTGAAGTTGCGCGGGGTCGGGTATTCGACCAGCGAGTGATGCAGAAACGAGAAAATCGGCAGGCGATACTCGACCCACTTGATTACCGGATTATTGGTCTGAAACGACATGGGACGCCCTCTCTCAGCCGATCAGGATTTGCGTATCAGCAGTGAATTCGTAGGGCGGCACGATCAGATTCTCCGGCGCCGGTCCTATGCGGATCCTGGCCGAGGTATCGTAGTGCGAGCCGTGACAGGGGCAGAACCAGCCGCCGAAATCGCCCGCCTGGCCGAGCGGGACGCAGCCGAGATGGGTGCAGACACCGACCACGACGAGCCATTCCGGCTTGATCACCCGTTCCGCATCGGTTTGCGGATCGGGCAGGTCGGCGGCGTCGTCGGCGCGTGCCTCTTCGATTTCCTCAGGCGTGCGATGACGGATGAAAACCGGCTTGCCGCGCCAGACCACGGTCAGGCTCTGACCGACCTCGATGCCCGACAGGTCGACTTCCGTCGACGACAGGGCCAAGACATCGGCGGACGGATTCATCTGATGGACAAACGGCCATGCGGCCGCGACCACGCCAGCGCCGCCGAAGGCCGCAGTCGATATGTAAAGAAAATCGCGGCGTTTTACGCCGTCTTCACCGTGATTCGATTCCGGAGTCATCGCACTCATTTACCTTATCCCCGACACTATGTTCAGGAACCCACTACCCAAGTTGGAAAACCGTGTAATTACCAGCACATTAGTTTAGAAACTGGACCGGATCAGCCCATGGACGATCAGGTGCGACAGGATGCCGCAAAGCCTGAATTTGCGGTCAGCATGTAGCATAGGGACTGTTTGGTGGCAATGCGCCTGGCCCTGTATCAACCCGACATTCCGCCTAATACGGGAGCGATGTTGCGCCTGGCTGCCTGTTTTGACGTGTCGGTCGATATAATCGAGCCGTGCGGCTTTCCGTTCAGCGACAGAGACCTGAGGCGCGCGGGCATGGACTACATCGAGCACGTCGATCTCAAGCGCCACGAATCGTGGGACGCGTTCCAGGCCGACCGCGGAACGGGCCGGCTGGTGCTACTGACGACGCGCGCATCCAAGCCCTACACGGAACACCGGTTCGCCGACGACGACATCCTGCTGGTCGGCCGCGAAACGGCCGGCGTGCCGGAGGACGTGCATGCGGCGGCGGACGCCCGGCTGATCGTGCCGATGACGCCGCATACCCGGTCCATCAACGTCGCCATGGCATCGGCCATCGTGCTGGGCGAGGCGCTGCGCCAGATCGACCGCTTTCCCAGGCCACAAGCCCAGGACGCCTGAGCCATGACAGAACTCGCGACCACCGAAGCCCGCAAATCCAAAGCCGTCGAATGGTTCGCCGCATTGCGCGACCGGATCTGCGCCGCCTTTGAAGAGCTGGAAGACGCGCTGACCGGCACCAACGCCGACCGGGCGCCGGGGCGGTTCGAACGCAAGGCCTGGACCCGTGAGGGCGGCGGCGGCGGCGAAATGTCGATCATGCGCGGCCGAGTGTTCGAGAAGGTCGGCGTGAACATCTCCACGGTGCACGGCGAATTCACGGAGGAGTTCCGCCAGCAGATTCCGGGCGCCGGCGAAGACGGCCGGTTCTGGGCAAGCGGCATCTCCCTGGTCGCGCATATGCGCTCGCCCCTGGTGCCCGCCGTACATATGAACACCCGCCATATCGTGACCGCCGAAAGCTGGTTCGGCGGCGGCGCGGACCTGACGCCGATGTTTCCCGACGACCGGGACAGGGACGATTTCCACGCGGCGCTGAAAGCCGCCTGCGACAAACATGGCGCGGACTATTACGACCGCTTCAAGAAATGGTGCGACGAGTACTTCTACCTGCCGCACCGGGGCGAGCCGCGCGGCGTCGGCGGCATCTTCTACGACCGGCTGAACAGCGGCGACTGGGAGGCCGATTTCGCTTTTACCCGAGAGGTCGGCGAAGCCTTCCTGGCGGCCTACCCGCCGCTGGTGCAGCGGCACATGAACGATCCCTGGACGGCGGAACAGCGCGAGCACCAACTGGTGCGCCGCGGCCGCTATGTCGAGTTCAATCTGATCTACGACCGGGGCACGACGTTCGGCCTGAAAACCGGCGGCAACACGGAAGCGATCCTGATGTCGCTGCCGCCGGAAGTGCGCTGGCCCTGAACAATCCCCAAGCGGTCTTGTGGTAGCGCCGCCATGCTCTAAACTCCCGCAATAATGGGTCTGTCGAAAATGCATCCCAGGACGCATTTTCGAGTGCCAAGCCGGCCCGCTCCCCCGTCCCAACCACCCGTACAGGGTACCCTCGTGGGTGGTTGGGACGGGGGAGGGGGCCGGCTTGGCATTCTTCGACGGGCTCTTAAAACAAACGGGAGACGAGCATGATAAGAGCGATCCGCCAGGGCGGTTTTTTTGCGTTTCTATGCATGGCGGTCCTAACCGCCGGGCCCGCCTTTGCGGCCGACGTCAACATCGCGGCCTTCTTCGGGCATTGGAAAGGCAGCGCGCTGTCGGAAAGCGAGATCAGCATCCATTTCCAACTGACGCAGCGCGATATCGACGTTCGGGTCGGCCCCGCGGGGAGCGACGGTTTCCGGATCACCTGGGCGACGGTGCAGCGGCAGAAGGGCGACCCCAACATGCCGGAGGAAGTGCTGAAGGAAACCACCGTCGACTTCCAGCCGAACGGACGGCCTGGCGTGTGGGTCGGCAAGGCCGGCGATCCGTTGGCCACCGGCGAGATTTCCTGGGCGCGCATCGCCGAGCGCACGCTGACCGTCTACAACATGGGCATCCGCGACGACGGCGCCTACGACATGCAGATCTATAAGCGGACCCTGACCGGCAGCGGCATGGAACTGGAATTCACCCGCACCATCGACGGCGGCGTGACGCGCACGGCCAAGGGACGATTGATCAAATTCAGTAATTAGGATGCTGTTCGACCTGGTCGTCATCGTCGACTGGTCGGCGGCGGCGACCCGCGGTCCGGCGAAACCGTCGCCGGACCGTTGCTGGATTGCCTGGGGCGACGGCGAACGCCGGCCGGAAGCGGAATACCTGCGGACCCGCCTGGAGGCCGAACACCGGATCGCCGAGTTGGTCGGTGGGACCGCCGGCAACGTGCTGGTCGCCTGGGATTTTCCGTTCGGCTATCCGCATGGCGCGGGGCTGGGCGGCGGTCGGCCGCTGGCGGCGATGCTGGACGGCCTGATCGACGACCGGGCGGACGGCGCCAACAACCGGTTCGAGGTGGCGGCTGACCTGAACCGGCGACTCGGTAATCCGCCGGGGCCGTTCTGGGGCTGTCCGACGAAGGCCGCCGGCCCCGATCTGACGGAAAAGAAACAGCCGTTCGACGCCTGGCCGTTCGGCGAGTACCGGATCGTCGACCGGCGCGTCCGCGCAGAGAGCTGGAACATCCAGAGCGCCTGGAAGCTCTACACGACCGGCAGCGTCGGTTCCCAGGTGCTGATGGGGCTGCCGACGGTCTACCGGCTGGCGACGCGGCCCGGTTTGGCCGGGCGGAGCAGGATCTGGCCGTTCGAGACCGGCTGGGACCGAGCGCTCGACGGCATCGTGCATGCGGAAATGTGGCCGAGCCTGTCAGACCACGATGCCCAGAACCATCCGATCAAGGATGCGCGGCAGGTGCAGGCGACCCGCGACTGGGCGCTGGATTCCATCGCAGAAGACCGGTTCCGCCAGGCCTTTGCTAAGCCCGACGACCTATCGGACGCGGAGGCGGAAATCTGCGGAACCGAGGAGGGTTGGATCCTGGGATTCGGGCATGGGGCACTGCTGTCCGATTAAGCGATGGCCTTGCGGCATGGTCCCCTCTCCCGCTGAGAGGGGCTTATCCGCACCGAGCCTGACCCAAATTTGGGGCGTTGACCGGCGGTCATGCCTTGAGCAGTTCGAACTCCAGGCGGTAAGTGCCGGGCGGGCGCATGTAGGCGACGCCGCAATCATCGACCGCCGCGTCGATCAGCCGGCGGCAGCGTTCGAGCCGCGCCGGCCGCGACGCCTCCAAAATCAGGACGGCGTCGGGCACCGCGTTGCCGGACTTGCGCTGCCGCCGCTCCACCGTCTCGACCGAACTGGCGGCCACGTCGGTTTCGGCGTAGTGGACGCCGCAGACGCCGCCGGCCGCGTTGAGTTCATCGAACAAATCCCCGCCGAAACGCCGCCGCGCCGTGTCCCGCGCCGCGTCCGGAATCGTCAGCGCCAGCGCCATGACGGCGCCGCCATTGCCGATCGCCTCGGTGCGCTGGATACCGGTCAGCGCGCGGGTGACGTTTTGGAAGCTCGGCACCACGCGGCGGGTCCATTCGGTCGGGTCGTTGAGCCGGTCCAGATAGTCCTGGCCGGCCAGCACGCCGGCGCTCTCCGCTTCATACAATGTGAGGTATTCGATCTCCGCGTCGATGCGGATAAGGCGGCGGCCGCGGCGGAAGCCGGGGATGCCGACACGCTCCGGCATATGCTCGCGCTCGTGCCACTCGTAGAATTCCTCGCGCAGCGCATCCTCGATATCGTTCCAGATGGCGATCAGGCCGTGTCCCATTATCGTCATCGCAGAAGCTCCGTATCCCAAAGGTTCAATAGGTGGCGCGGCCGCCGGACAGGTCGAACACCGCGCCGGTGGTGAAGGTCGCGTCCGGCGAGGCCAGCCACGCGACCATGTTGGCGACTTCCCCGACGTTGCAGAATCGGCCCATGGGGATGCGGTCCAGGATCTCCCGGCGGCGTTCCGACGTAAGCTCGGCAGCCATCGCGGTTTCGACCGCCGCCGGTGCGACGGAATTGACCAGGATGCCGTCGAGGGCGAGTTCCTTGGCCATGGACTTCGCCAATGTCATGACCGCCGCCTTCGATGCGCTGTAGGCCGCGCCGCGCGGCATCCCCTCCTTGCCCTGGATCGACGCGACGTTGACGATGCGGCCGCGCACCGGCGGCGTGCCCGCTTCGCGCATATGGCGAACCGCGGCCTTCGAGCAATTGAAGGTGCCGATGAAATTGATCGCCATCACCTGCATCACCTCCGCGGTCGTGTGCTCATCGGCGGCGGCAATCGGACCGTTGATGCCGGCGGCGTTGACCAGGATATCGATCCGGCCCGCAAAGGCGACGGCGGCGCCCATCGCCACATCGACGGCGCGCCAGTCGGCGACGTCCAGCGGGGACAAGGAGGCATCCGGCAGTTGCCGCCCCAATCGATCCAGCGCGGCCGCGTCCCGGTCCCACAGAACGAGACGCGCGCCGCAGCGATGCAGCGTATACGCAATCTCGCTGCCGATGCCGCCGGCGGCGCCGGTCACGACCGCCGCCATCCCGTCCAGATCGTACCGATTGCTCATTGGGGTTCCGTCCGGAATGGCGGCGGCACGCTACGAAACCGTCCTCACTTCGGCAGGTATTCGTTGGTGAAGAAGGCGGTGACGGGCTTGTCGGACTTCAGCCCGCGATAGTCCTTCATCAGCCGCAGCGTATCCGCCCAGTCGGCTTCGCTGAAATGGCCGAGCGGCAGCTTTTCGGTATTGGGCGTGTTCAGCAGGCTGAAACCGACCTCGATCTGCTGCAACCAAAGCGCTTTGTCGACGCCATCCTTGTGCTTCATACCGGCCTCGACCGACGCCACCGGGTCGGCGACCGCCGCTTCGAAGGAGCGGACCGTCGCCTTGACGAAACGGCGGACGAGATCCGGGTTGTCCTCCAGGAGTTCCGTCCGGGTGTGGACGGTGAGGCCGACCGTATTCACGCCGAGCGAGGCATAGGACAGGCAGGTCACGTCCGCGCCGCGCGCCGGCAGGATCAGGCACTGGTTGTCCAGCCCGGCGAGCAGGCCTTCGGTCCGCTTCTCCAGCACCGAGACCATCTTGCCGGGGCCGTCGACCATGAGGAATTTGACCTTGTCCTTGTCGAGCTTGTTGGCGGAGATGATCGCCGGGAACAACTGTACGCCCGCCTCGCCGGCGGTGGCCGCGATGGTCTTGCCTTCCAGATCCTTGGCGGACGTGACGCCGAGTTCGGCGCGGAAGCCGATGGCGTAGGGCGACGCGTTCGACATGGCGAAGACGGACTTGATCGGCGCGCCTTTGGACACGCCGGCGATCACGCTGCCGCTGTCCGATACGCCGAAGGTATCGGCGCCGGCGGCGACGATCTGCACCGCCTTGCCGGAGCCCTGCCCCTCGTTGATGGTGAGGTCGATGCCCTCTTCCTTGTAGTAGCCGCGCTCCAGCCCGAGATAGAACGGCGAATGGAAGCCGTAGATCAACCAGTTGAGCCGGAGCGTGACCGCGTCGTCGGCCTTGGCGATTGTCGCGCCGGCCAACGCCGCGAGCGCGACGGCAAGGTATGTCAGTTGACGATGTCCCTTCATGATGATCCTCCCTGGGTCATTGTTTTTGAAATCCGGGCACGGGTCAGGCCGCGCCCAGGTCCTTCGGCTCGGCCGACCGTTGCGACACGTGCCAAGGAATTGCGATGCGTTCGATGATTTCGACGGCGCCGTAGAGGGCGAGGCCCAGCACGCTCAACACCAGGATCGCCGCGAACGAGAGCGCGGTTTCCAGGTTGCCGTTGTATTCCAGCAGCAGGTAGCCGAGGCCGCGGTCGGAGGCGACGAATTCGGCGACCACGGCGGCGGTCGACGAGAGCGCGGCGGCGACCTTGAAGCCGGTGAACAATGTCGGCAGCGCGTGCGGCAACTGCACCTTGAAGAAGATGCGCCACCGGCTGGCCCCGGTCGCCCGCGCCAGGTCCATGATGTCCGGATCGACGGAGCGGAAGGCGGTGATGCTGCTGACCAGTACCGGAAAGAACGACAGCAGGAAAACCAGCAGCACCTTCGGCGCCAGGCCGAAGCCGAACCAGATGATGAAAAGCGGCGCGACCGCGATCTTCGGCACGATCTGCAGGAAGATGATGATCGGATAGATCGCCGCCTCGACGAAGCGCGAGAAGGCGACGCCGAGCGCGATGAGGACGCCGAAGACGACCGCGGCGAAAAAGCCGTAGAGCATCGGTATCGCCGTAAAGCGGGCCGCGGACAGGATCGGACCCAGATGGTCCAGCATGTCGGTCCAGATCAGCGACGGCGGCGGCAGGATATATTGCGGGAACGCGAAGATGGCGACCGCGATCTCCCAGATCACCAGCAAACCCAGAAAGCTTGCCGCGATCTCGCCCAAACGGCGCAGCCTGGCCGGGGAAAACGTGCCCAGGCCGCCGGCGCCGGTGCTCTTTCCGTTTGCCATCGCCTGCCTTGACCTCTGCGAATCCGTGCTATATTGAAACAGTGTTCAATATTGGAATAGCGTTCCACATACGATGCCAGTGGTCAAGTCACAGATCGAGCGCTGCCTGGCGCTGATCGAACTTCTGGCGACCGAAGGTCGCGCCCTGCCGCTTGGCGAGATCAGCGAGCGGCTGGAACTGCCCAAGAGCGCGACCCACCGCCTGCTGCACCAACTGGTGGAAACCGGCTGGATCCGTCAGGACGCGGCGACCGGCTTCTACGCCGCGGCATTGAAACTGGCGCTGATCGGGCAGCGGTTGCTGCACCGGACCGGCCTGCCCAGCCTGTTCCAGCCCTATATCGACGACCTGGCGCACCGGACGACGGCGTTCGCGCGGATCGCCGTGGTCGACGGCGAGGAACTGACCTGGATCGGCCAGGCGCAGGGCGCCAAATCCGGCCTGATCTATCAGCCGGGCCCGGCCGCCGAGGTGCGGCTGAACGTGACCGCCAGCGGCAAGGCTTGGTTGGCCTGCCTGGAGGAAGAGCAGGCCCTGCACCTGATCCTGAAACAGGGCATCGGCACGCCGACGGAATTCGGCCCGCGCGCGTTGACGCAGATCGATGAAATCCGAGACGAGTTGACCAGGACGCGGGACCGCGGCTACGCCCTGGCCGTCGAAGAAGGCGAGGCCGGCGTCGTGGTGGTCGCCGCCGCCATTCGGGCGCAGGAGGCGGCGGATATCGTGGTCGGCACGGTCAGCGTCGCCGGACCGATGGCGCGCATGACGCCGGACCGCTACGACGGCCTGGCCGAAGCCGTCAGCGAAACGGCGGCGCGGCTGTCCGCCGTCTGGCCCTCGCAATCGGCGTTCGCCGGGGCCTGGGCCCTGTCGGACCGGGCGCAGGCATGAGCGAAGCGCACCAATCGGCCGCCGACGTCGACGACACACCGGTCATCACCATCGACGGGGTGAGCAAGACCTTCGGCAAGGGCGCGGGCGCCGTCGAGGCGCTGGCCGATATCGACATCGCCATCGGCCGCAACGAGTTCGTGTCCATCGTCGGGCCGTCCGGCTGCGGCAAGTCGACCCTGCTGCGCCTGATCGCCGGGCTGATCCAGCCGAACCGGGGCACGGTGCGCATCGAAGGGCAACCGCCGCAGGACCACCTGAACGATTTCGGCATCGTCTTCCAAAGCCCGGTGCTGCTCGACTGGAAGGACGTGCTGGGCAACGTGATGTTCCAGATCGAGATGCGCGGCCTGCCGAAAGGGCGGTACGCCGACGCGGCGCACGACCTGCTGGGCCTGGTCGGCCTGTCGGATTTCCTCTCGTCCTATCCCTACGAACTGTCCGGCGGCATGAAGCAGCGCTGCGCAATCGCCCGGGCGCTGGTGCACGACCCGAAGCTTTTACTGATGGACGAACCGTTCGGGGCGCTGGACGCGCTGACCCGCGAACAGATGCGGATCGACCTGGAGCGGCTCTGGCTGCACAGCCCGAAGACGGTGATCTTCATCACCCACAGCATCGACGAGGCGGTGCTGCTGTCCGACCGGGTGATGGTGATGTCGCCCAGGCCCGGCGTGATCGAACGGGTGCTGCCGGTGGACCTGGCCCGGCCGCGCGGCTTCGAGGCTCGGCGCGACCCGGCGTTCCTGCGGCTGAACGACGAGATTACGGATATCTTCCTGGACCGCGGCGTGTTGCGGAAGTAGGCGGCAACCGACTTCGGCAGACCGCTGATAATCGGCTTCCCACGCAAGACCGCCAGACCGACGCAGTGTCCTTTGCGTCCGTCTTTTGGCACGCGATAGCGCGCCGTTCGGCATCAGACACGAACACCGCCCGGGCCGATTAAATATTGGTCAACTAGTATGTCCTAAAATCGGTTTCGTTCGATAAGCCAATCGCCTTTTCAGGCAGAAAAAGAACGATGTGCCGAGGGTAAAGACAGTGGTTCGCGTAGTTGTCTTGTTGAGTTTTCTGCTGTTTATGGGAACCGCCGCCGCAAGGGCCGCCAGCCCGCAGGACGGCGCGCAGTCGCAGACAGCGTCCTTAAAATCGACCCATCGGGAAGCGGCGCTTCAGGGATCCGCATCCACGCAAACCGCTTTGCGGGACGATGTGCGGAGTCTTTACCGGCGTCCGACGTCGATCCCCTTCCCGAAGGATGCGCCCTACTCTCCGCAGTTGGCGACCCTGGGCAAGATGCTGTTCTTCGATCCGCGACTGTCCGGCGCCAAGAACATGAACTGCGCCAGTTGCCACAACCCCTCGTTCGGCTATGAAGCGCCGGTCGAACGGGCCGTCGGCAGTCTCAACGAACCGTTGAGCCGTCACGCGCCGACAACCCTAAATATGGCGTGGGTCCAACCGCTTATGTGGGACGGCAGGGCCGCCAGCCTGGAAGAGCAGGCAGCGGGCCCGATCACGGCGCCGGCGGAAATGAACGCCAAGTTCGAAGACATCATCGCCACTCTGGCAGGCATTGCGGAATACGCGACCTGGTTCGACCGTCTGTTCCCGGACCAGGGCATCAGCCGGGACAGCATCCTGACCGCCATCGCGACCTATGAACGCACGATCGTGTCCGGCTGGTCAGCCTTCGACCGGTGGATCGACGGCGACGACGACGCCATGAGCAAATCCGCCATCAACGGATTTCGGCTGTTCACCGGCAAAGCCAACTGCGCGGCCTGTCATACCGGCTGGAACTTTACCGACAACCAGTTCCACGACATCGGGCTCTTTACGGACGATATCGGCCGCGCCGCCATCGATCCTTCCGACCCGGACAATCGCCATGCCTTCAAGACGCCGGGACTGCGCGACCTCACCTACCGTGCGCCTTTCATGCACAACGGCTCGATCCCCGACCTGGAAATGGTGATACAGCACTACGAAGCCGGCGGCATGAGGCGCCCATCGCTTTCCCCGATGATGGCGCCTTTCCGACTCACCGACAAGGAACGCCAAGACCTCCTGGCCTTTCTGATGGCGCTGACCGCGGACGTATCCGACACGCCGATGCCGAACCTGCCCAACTAGCGCTGCTGCGCCACCATCCGGAAGCAATCAGCCGATGTCGATCAGAACGAAAATTTTCATACCCCTGCTCAGCGCCCTGGTTTTCGCCCTCGTCCTGGCAAGCGTCATCGCCTTTCAGGCCAAGCACGAGCAGGACGCGGTGGAGGAAATTGTCGAGAAAGCGCTGACCATCAACCAAAGCGCGCAGGCCATGCTGAACCGCTTCAGCGGCGCCAACGCCGTGATCGAACGGGTCACGGCGATGACATCGCTGATTTCCGCCGAGGACATCGAAGCGGCGTTCGGCACCGAGGCCGGCCCCCTGGCGGACGCCATAGCCAGCCTGCCGCAAGCCGCCCTTTCCGACGACATGCGCGCCACGGCAGTCATGCTGGAAGAGGCCCATCGCGCGTGGCGCGCCGATGCCGAGGTGATCCTTGGGCTGCGCGCGGCAAGCGAGGTACCGACAACCGAAAAAATGGCCCGCCACCGGGCCGTCATGACCAAGCATATCGACACCGCAATCCAACTCGCGGCCAGGGACGGAACTGAACAGACGCGCGCGGCGGGGGCCGCGATGGATCAGGTGTTGACCTTGAGCCTGCTGCTGGCCGCCGCGCTTACGGCGGTCGGCATGGCCTTCGCCTTCGTGCTGGCCAGGAGCATGACCCGCCCCTTGGTCGAGTTGGTCGACAGCGCAAAACGCCTTGCCGCCGGCGATACCTCGGTCGATTTTCTTCAAGCAGACCGCCGCGACGAGATCGGCACCGTCGCCCAGGCTATCGTAGGCTTCCGCGACGGTGTCGTCGAACGCGGCAAGCTGGCCGAGGAAGCCAAGCAGGAGCAGGCCAGCCGCGACAAACGGCAGCGCCGAATAGAGGCCCTTATCGAGGGCTTCAACACCCAGTCCTCGAAGGTTCTGGCCGGTGTCGACGAGAAGATGTCGGTCATGCAGAGCACCGCCGACGCCCTGAGCGCGAGCGCCCAGGACACCGCCTCCCAGACCAGCAATGCAGCCCAGTCCTCAGGAACCGCGGCCGGCAATGTCGAGTCGGTCGCCACGGCCGCGGACGAACTCACAACCTCGATCCATGAGATCGCCGGGCAGATCGCCAGTACATCGGAGAGGATCGACGCGGCAACGGCAAAAACACGCCTGACCAACGACAAAGTGACCGGTCTATCCGAAGCCGCCGGGCAGATCGGCGACGTCGTCAAGCTGATCCAGGACATCGCCGAGCAGACGAACCTTCTGGCGCTGAACGCAACCATCGAGGCCGCGCGCGCCGGGGAGGCCGGCAAGGGCTTCGCGGTGGTGGCGTCCGAAGTCAAGGCGCTGGCCAATCAAACCGCAAAAGCGACCGAAGAAATCTCCATGCAGATCTCGGGCATCCAGGGTTCCACCGGCGAGGCCGTGGAAGCCATCGTTGCGATCACCGAGACCATGGAGGAGATCAACACCGCCGCGGGATCGATCTCCTCCGCGATCGAAAGTCAGGGAATAGCTACCAAGGAGATACGCGAGAACGTCGAGCGGGCTTCAAGCTGCACCGGCGACGTCGACCGCAATATCGGCCTGGTGAGCAGCGCCGTGGAGACGACGGCGGGTTCGGCCGATGCGGTCAAACAGAACGCCCATGACGTCAGGCAACAGACCCAGGCGCTGAAGACCGAGGTCGAGCAGTTCCTGCAGCAGGTCGCAGCAGCCTAGCCAGTTCCCGGCCAACTCTTAAAGACGAGACCGCGCTTCCTTCAGGCAGGCCTGCCGGCCCGCTTTAAAATCGCCGGCGATCCACCATTGCTCGACATCGCGCATGATTTCGCCGACTCGGGGGCCAGAGGGAACGCCGAGGTCGAGCAGGTCGCCGCCGCGCAGCGGGAACGATGGGATTTTCCAAGTGCTCGCCAATGCAAGTAGCGGCTTAAAATTCTTGCTTTTCGGCAGCGCCGCCCAGGCGAGCAAGGTTCGATCCTGGAAAGCCGGCAAGCCGATGCGGTAGAGCATCGCCTGCGCTTCCGGTTTCGACAGACCCGAGGACGGCAGCGGCGGCACCGAGGCCTCCAGTCTGTCGGATTGCGCGCGCGAGAGTTTGAGGCGGGTCGAGAAGGCGGAGAGCGTCGCCCGGTCCGACGGCAGCAGCGCCATCAGGCGGCGCAGCGGATCGATTTCGGCGTCGACCGCAACCAGGCCGGCTAGGCGGTCCGGGTCGGCGCCTTCGGGGAGCGCGAGGGCGAGCACGCCGGCTTCCGTCATGGTGCGCAGCGTCGGCAGCGGGTCCTTGGCGGACAACAGGCGCAACAGCTCTTCGCGGACCCGCTCGACCGAGAGGCGGGCGACATTGGCAGCCTGGTCGCGGCAGGCCGCGAGGCCGGGCGGGTCCATATCGCCGCTGCCGTAGTGGGCGTGGAAGCGGAAGAAACGCAAGATGCGCAGGTAATCTTCCCGGATCCGTTCGGTCGGGTCGCCGACGAAACGCACATGGCCGGCGCGGAGGTCGGCGAGCCCGCCGACGGGATCGAAGACCGATCCGTCGAGGTCCAGGAACAAGGCGTTCATGGTGAAGTCGCGCCGCGCCGCGTCCGCAGCCCAGTCCTCGGTGTAGGCGACGGTGGCATGGCGGCCGAAGGTTTCGACATCGACGCGGAGCGTCGTGATCTCGAAATGCTTCTTGTTGACGACCGCGGTCACGGTGCCGTGGTCGATGCCGGTCGGGATGGCCGTAACGGCGGCGTCGCCGAGCAGCTTGAGGATCGTCTCCGGCGTCGCCGTGGTGGCGATATCGACGTCCTTGACGGGCCGCTTCAGCAGGGTATCGCGGACACAACCACCAACGAACCGGGCGGCGGCACCGCCGGCCGTAATCGCCGCCATCACATCGGCCGTTTCCCGCCAGCGCATCCATGTCGCCGGCTCGATCCGGTCGGTGGCGGCGATATCGGCGGGCGGTTCGCTCACCTGGTGTCGCCCGGCACCACCCTACCGTCTTCGAAACGGGCGGGATTGTAATCGAGCCCGGCCTCATGACCCGACGTGAAGCCGAAGAACGCCAGACTGATCACTACGAGGGCCAGGCCGGAGGTAAACAGCATGGTCCACGGCACGTCGCTGACGCCGATCTTCTGGCGCCGCTTCACGCCCAGCCAGTAGATGCCGTAGATGATGAACGGCACCAGCATCGGAATGACGGTAAACAGAAACTTCTTCAGCATAGATCACCAAGTCGGTGGTGCAGATTGACCAACATGCCCGCTGTCGCTCCCCATATGTAGTAGTCGCCATACGGCATGGCGTACCAGTAACGCTTCGTGCCGTTGTGCCAGCCGCCATGCCTTTGATGATTGGCAGGGTCCATCAAAAAGGCCAGTGGCACCTCGAAGATTTCGGCGACTTCGAACTCGTCCGGCATGAGGTCGAAGCCCGGCCGAACGATGCCGACGACCGGCGTCACCGCGAAGCCGGTGACGGTCTCGTAGACGTCGAGCCGCCCGATCAGGTTTACATGGTGTGCCGCGATGCCGGTTTCCTCCTCCGTTTCGCGCAAAGCCGCATCTTCCGGCCCCGAATCGTGGTCTTCCAGGCGGCCGCCGGGGAAGCTGATCTGGCCGGCATGGGAATTCAGATGCTCCGTCCGCTTGGTCAGCAACACGGTCATGCCGTCCGCACGGTCAACCAGCGGCACCAGGACGGCGGCTTCGCGCAGCTGGCGCGGCACGGAAGGCCGGTTCTTCGGGTTGAGGTCGAAATCGCTGCGCTTCGGGACATCGTCCGGCTCGACCGCCTTGAGCCGCCGCGCGATCTCGTCCGCCAACCTCAAGTCAGTCATGCGCCGCCACGGCGCTGCCGATCGTGAAGTCCTGACCGCAACTGGTGACGCCGAGCACGGTCTCGCCGTCCACCTGACGCTCGTCGGCGAGTTCGACCAGATCGTAAAAGACCGAGCGGGCGATCAGCGCCTCCAGGCGGTCGCGCACCAGCACATAGGGCGACGGCTCCTGGGTTTGCGGGTCGATGGCGACGCGAATCGGATGGTCGGCGTCGGCGGTCACGTAATCGTCGACATGGGTGCGGAAGGTGATCCGCCGCTCCGCCCCCTCCCCTTCGACGAACATTTCGACGGCGACGAACGGCGCGTCGTCGACCACGATGCCGAGCCGTTCGACCGGGGTCACCAAATAGTAGCGGTCGTCGTCGTCGCGGCGCAGCACGGTCGAGAACAGCTTGACCATGGCAATTCGACCGATGGGCGAGCCGAGGTAGTACCAGGTGCCGTCACGCGCGATTCGCATGTCCATATCGCCGCAATAGGGCGGATTCCACAGGTGGACCGGCGGCAATTTCTTGCCTTTTTGCGCCGCCAGAGCGGCGGCCAGCGCATTCGCGTCGGGCGTAACCGTGGGCATTTCTTAAGATCCAGTCACCTTTTCGCCTTGTTCCCTATGATAATTCACGGAAACGTTAGCATTCACTGTTCGGCGAACAATATACTTACTCCTATGCAGTACGTCAGCGACGAGGGCGAAGACCTCGCCCAGGAGATCGAACAGGTGGGCGCCAAGATCGCCCAGGTTCGCTCGAGCATCGGCACCGCGATCTTCGGCCAACAGCATGTGATCGACGAAACGCTGATCACCCTGCTGTCCGGCGGCCATCTGTTGTTGATCGGCGTGCCCGGCCTGGCCAAGACCAAGCTGGTCGAGATTTTGGGCACGGTACTCAGCCTGGACGACCGGCGCATCCAATTCACGCCCGACCTGATGCCGGCCGACATTGTCGGGTCGGAAGTGCTGGACGAATCGGAGACCGGTCGACGGTCGTTCCGGTTCATTCAGGGACCGGTGTTCTGCCAGGTGCTGATGGCCGACGAGATCAACCGGGCCAGCCCGCGCACCCAATCCGCGCTGTTGCAGGCGATGCAGGAGCGCCAGGTTTCGATCGCCGGGCAGCGCCACCCGCTGCCGACCCCATTCCACGTGCTGGCGACGCAGAACCCGCTGGAACAGGAAGGCACCTATCCGCTGCCGGAAGCGCAGCTCGACCGCTTCCTGATGCAGGTGGATATCGGCTATCCGGACCTGGAGGCCGAGCGGCGCATGCTGCTGGCGACGACCGGCGTGATGGAAGCGGAACCGCACGCGGCGATGACCGGCCCCGAACTGATCAGCGCGCAGCGGCTGGTGCGGCGGATACCGGTCGGCGACAGCGTCGTGGATGCGATCCTGCAACTGGTGCGGTCCGGCCGGCCGGAGGAAAGCGAATTGGAAGACGTGCGCCGCCATGTCGCCTGGGGCCCCGGCCCGCGGGCAAGCCAGGCGCTGATGCTGGCGGTGCGGGCACGGGCGTTGCTGGAAGGGCGGCTGTCGCCGTCCGTCGACGACGTCGTCGCCCTGGCGCCGCCGGTGCTGAGGCACCGCATGGCGCTGAATTTCGGCGCGCGCGCCGACGGCGTAACCCTGGAAACCGTGATCGGGCGCCTGGTGGAGCCGTTGGCCTGAGCATGGCAAAGCAGCCCGCCGCACCGGCCGGCCAAGCGCTGCGGCAGCGGGCCGAACAGCTCGCCACCGCGCTGCCGCCGCTGCTGGTGGAAGCGGAGCGGGTCGCCGCGACGGTGTCTCAGGGCGTGCACGGCCGGCGGCGGGTCGGGACGGGCGAGAGCTTCTGGCAATTCCGCCGCTATCAGCCCGGCGATCCGACCACCGCCATCGACTGGCGCCAGTCGGCCAAGCGCATGGCGCTCTATATCCGGCAGAACGAGTGGGAAGCGGCCCAGTCGGTCTGGCTGTGGCGGGATGCCTCGCCGTCGATGCACTACGCCTCCCACCTGTCGGCAACCGAGAAAGGCGCACGCGCCACCTTGCTGCTGCTGGCGCTGGCCTGTCTGCTGAACCGGGCTGGCGAACAGATCGGGCTGCTGGGCGAGGATCGGACGCCGAGCACCGGTCGCGCGACGCTGGACCGATTCGCCACCGTGCTGGCGCAGCCGGCGGACGAGTCCGCCCGCGGACTGCCGGCGATGACCCGGCTGCCGCGCAATGCGCAGGTGGTCTGGATCGGCGATTTCCTGTCGCCGTTGACTGAAATCGACACCATGGTGCGCGCCTTTGCCGCCGGCGGCGTCGCCGGCCATCTGCTGCAGGTGGTCGACCCGGCGGAAGAGGACCTGCCGTTCACGGGCCGCACCCGGTTCGAAGGCTTCGAAGGCGAAGGCGACTATACGGTGGGGCGGGTGGAAAGCCTGCGCGGCGACTATCACCGCCGCCTTACCGACCGCCATGAAGGATTGAAGACGATCGCCCGCGGCGCCGGCTGGAGCTTTGCGACCCACCGGACCGACCGGCCGCCGCAGACCGCGTTGCTGGCGCTTTACACCGCCCTGAGCGGAGGTCGCGCCTGATGCTGGCGCTGGGTCCAATCGCGTTCGCCGTCCCCTGGATGCTGCTTGCGCTGGGCGCGCTGCCGATCCTGTGGTGGCTGTTGCGGGTTACACCGCCGTCGCCGAAACGAGTCCCCTTCCCGCCGATCCGGATTCTGATGAGCCTGGTCCAGCGCGAGGAGACCCCGGCACGGACGCCGCTGTGGCTGCTGTTGCTGCGGTTGGCGCTGGCGGCGCTGGTGATCCTGGCCCTGGCCGGGCCGCTGCTGAACCCGGGTGCGCAACTGGCCGGATCCGGCCCGCTGGTCGTGGTCGTCGACGACGGCTGGCCGGCGGCGGCGAAATGGCAGAAACGGCTGGACACACTGGCCGGGCTGGTCGATCAGGCGGTCCGCGCCGACCGGCCGGTGGCCTTGATCCGCACCGCGCCGCCGAGCGACGGCGAACCGTTCGCGGAACCCGACCTGATCGCGCCCGGCGAGGCGCAGCGGCTGGTCCGCGCGCTGGAACCGAAACCCTGGGCGACCGACCGCGCCGGCCTGCTGGCCGCGCTTGGCGGCTTTGCCGTCGACGGCGACGCGGACGTGATCTGGCTGGCCGACGGGATCGACAACGGGGCGGCGGCGAACTTCGGCAACTGGCTGGACGGGTTGGGCCGGCTGCAGGTGATCGGCGATCCGCCGGCCGAGCTGGCGACGGCGTTGCTGGCCCCGGAAGTCGAAGGCCAGACGCTCAGGCTCCGCGCCCTGCGCGCGCAAAGCGGCGGGCCGTCGGCGGTGTTCGTGCGCGCCATCGCCGAGCAGGGACAGGTGGCGGCGCGTCAGCCGCTGCCGTTCGAGGCCGGCGCGACGGCGGCGAGCGCGACGCTGAACCTGCCGGTCGAATTGCGCAACCGGCTGACACGGCTGGAGATCGAAGGCGCGCAGAGCGCCGGCAGCGTGGTGCTGATGGACGAGCGCTGGCGGCGGCGGCCGGTCGGCCTGGTGTCCGGCGGACCGATCGAGAGCGACCAACCGCTGCTGTCGGAAATCTTTTATCTGGACCGGGCGATGAACCCGTTCGCCGAGGTGCGGACCGGCACCATCGCGGACCTGATGCAACGCGAACTGGCCGTCATGGTGCTGTCCGACATCGGCCAGGTGGTCGGCCCCGACCGCACCGCGCTGGAAGCCTGGGTCGAGGCTGGCGGCGTGCTGGTCCGTTTCGCCGGCCCGCGCATGGCGGAAAGCACCGACGACCTGGTGCCGGTGCGCCTGCGCCTGGGCGGCCGCGACCTGGGCGGCGCGTTGAGCTGGTCGCGGCCGGCCAAGCTGGCGCCGTTCGACGAAAGCTCCCCGTTCCATGGCCTGGCGGTGCGCGACGACGTGCTGATCCGCAGGCAGGTGCTGGCCGAACCGGCGCTCGACCTCGGCGAGAAGACCTGGGCCAGGCTGGAGGACGGCACGCCGCTGGTAACGGCGGAGCAACGCGGCGACGGCCGGCTGGTGCTGTTCCACACCACCGCGAATACGCGCTGGTCGAACCTGGCGATCTCCGGCCTGTTCGTCGACATGCTGCGCCGGATCGTCGACCTGTCGGAGGGCATCAGCGGCGCCGACAGGCGCGAGGCGCTGCCGCCACTGGGACTGCTGGACGGGTTCGGACGGCTGGGCGATCCGGGACCGGCCGCCACGCCGATCGACGCCGGGCTTTTCGCGGAGACGGCCGCCGGGCCGCGCCACCCGCCCGGCTACTACGGCACGGACGACGCACGGCGCGCGCTGAACGCGACGGCCGGACTGGAACGCCTGACGCCGATCACCGCCCTGCCCGGCGGTGGAGCGCTTAGCGAATACGCGACCAGTCAGGAAATCGACCTGCAGCCATGGCTGCTGACCGCCGCCATCATTCTGGGATTGATCGACTTCGTCATCGCGCTGGGCTTACGCGGCCTGCTGCCGCGCACGCGGCCCGCAACCGCATCGGTCGCCCTGCTGTTCGCGGCCGGTATCCTGGCAACCGCAAGCCTGGACGCACGCGCCCAGGAGTCGGACGACGAATTCGCGCTGACCGCGACATTGGAAACCCGCCTCGCTTATGTCCGCACGGGACTGACGCAGGTCGACGACCTGAGCTATGCCGGCCTGTGGGGCCTGACCGACATGCTGCGCCGGCGCACGTCGGTCGAAGGCGCCGAGCCGATGGGCGTGGACCTGGAACGGGACGACATCCTGTTCTTCCCGCTGCTGTACTGGCCGGTGGTGCCGGAACAGCCGGACCTGTCGGACGCGGCGCTCGCCAAGCTGGACCGTTACATGAAAACCGGCGGCACCATCCTGTTCGATACGCGGGACCAGGACGGGCCCGGCGCCGTCGGCTTCTCCCGCACCGGGCCGGGCCAGCAACGGCTGCGCCAGATCCTGCGCCGGCTGGACGTGCCGCCCCTGATCCCGGTGCCCGAAGATCACGTACTGACCAAGGCGTTCTACCTGATGCAGGATTTCCCGGGCCGCTGGGCCGGCGGCCGGGTCTGGGTCGAAGCGCATGGCGGGCCGACCAACGACGGCGTCTCCGCCATGGTGATCGGCGGCAACGACTGGGCCGCGGCCTGGGCGACGGACGACAACGGCCGGCCGATGGCCGCCGTGGTGCCGGGCGGCGAACGGCAACGGGAAATGGCCTACCGGTTCGGCATCAACCTGGTGATGTATGCGTTGACCGGCAACTACAAGGCCGATCAGGTGCACGTGCCGGCGATCCTGGAACGGCTGGGCCAGTGAGGCACATGGTATGACCGGCATATCCAGCATCGCCTTCTCGCCCGATATCCCGGTCTGGCTGCTGCTGGCCATGGCCGGCGCCGCCGTGCTGCTGCTGGCTTACGGCATATTCCGGCAAGCGCCCGGCGTCGGTTGGCGCACCATCGCACTGCTGGCCGGTCTGCTGGCGCTGGCTAATCCGTCACTGGTCGAGGAACAGCGCGACATGCTGGACGACGTCGCGCTGATCGTGGTCGACGAATCAGCCAGCCAGCGCATCGGCGAAAGAGCCGCGCGTACGAGCGAGGCGGTGGCGACACTGACCGAGCGGCTGAAGCGGTACGAGGACCTGGAGGTCAGAGTCGTTTCCGCCGGGGGCGGTGGCGAGGCAACGGACCAGGGGGCGGCACCGCCGGTCGACGGCACGCGGCTGTTTTCCTCAGTCGAGCGGGCGCTGTCCGACACGCCGCGCTCGCGCATCGCCGGCACGATCATGGTCACCGACGGGCAGGTGCACGACGTGCCGAGCGTGCTGGAAGACGCCGGCATCCCAAGTCCGGTGCATGTGCTGCTGAGCGGGAATAAGGACGAGCGCGACCGCCGCCTGACCATCGAAGGCGCACCGGCCTATGGCATCGTCGGACAGACCCTGGAACTGACGGTAAAGGTGGAAGAGCCGGGCGCCGGCGACGGCGCGGGCGAGCCCGCCCAGCTTATCGTGCGCCGCTACGGCGAGGGTGCGGAGGTGTTTCCCGCCCGCGTCGGTGCGACCCACAGCATCCCGTTCGAGCTGACCCATGGCGGACCGAACGTGCTCGAGATCGAGGTCAATCCGGGAGCGGAAGAACTGACGTTGCAGAACAACCGCGCCGTCGTGGTGGTCAACGGCGTGCGCGACCGGCTGCGCGTGCTGCTGGTTTCCGGCGAGCCGCATGCGGGCGAACGAGTTTGGCGCAACCTGCTGAAGGCGGATCCGTCCGTCGACCTGGTGCATTTCACGATCTTAAGACCGCCGGAGAAGCAGGACGGCACGCCGATCCACGAGCTGTCGCTGATCGCGTTTCCGATCCGCGAATTGTTCGAGATCAAGTTGGAAGAGTTCGACCTGATCATCTTCGATCGCTACCGTCGCCGGGGCGTGCTGCCGCATGCCTATCTGACCAACATCTCGCAATATGTGCAGAACGGCGGCGCGCTGCTGGAAGCGGCGGGGCCGTCCTTCGCCACGCCGCTCAGCCTGTTCCGCACGCCGCTGTCCTCCGTGCTGCCGGGCGCGCCGACGGGGCAGGTCTATACGGAAGGGTTCCGGCCGGCGCTGACGGACGGCGGCCGCCGCCATCCGGTGACCGGCGACCTGCCGGGCGCAGCGGCGGACAGCGCCGAATGGGGCCGCTGGTTCCGCATGGTCGAGGCGGACCGCAATCGGGGCACGGAGCTGCTGTCCGGTATCAACGACAAGCCGGTGCTGATTTTGGACCGGGTCGGCGACGGGCGCGTCGCGCAGCTGCTGTCCGATCATGCCTGGCTGTGGGCGCGCGGCTTCGAAGGCGGCGGGCCGCAGGCCGAACTGCTGCGCCGGCTGGCGCACTGGCTGATGAAAGAGCCGGACCTGGAGGAAGAAGACCTGCGGGCGACGGCGCAGGGCGGCCGGCTGGAGATCGTCCGCCGTTCGCTGCAACCGGAAACCAGCCCGGTCACGGTGACGTCGCCATCGGGCGAGACGTTCGAGGTACAGATGACACCGGGCATCGCGGGCCGCGACAGTGGCCGGCTGACGGTGTCCGAGACCGGCCTCTATCGCCTGGACGACGGCAGCCGCCGCACGGTGGTCGCGGTCGGCCCGGTCAACCCGAAGGAATTCGCCGATCCGCGCACCACGGAAGCGGTGCTGGAGCCGGTGACGGTGGCGACCGGCGGCGGCATGTTCTGGCTGGCGGACCGCGGCATCCCGGACATCCGCCGCACCAAACCGGACCGGCCGGCCAGCGGCCGCGGCTGGCTGGGCCTGCGCGCCAACGGCGACTACGTGGTCACGGGCGTGCGCCAGATACCGCTGCTTCCGCCGCTGATCGTGCTGGCCCTGGTGCTGGGCGGGTTGATCCTGGCCTGGCGGCGCGAGGGGGCTTGAGCAGGGCTGGGTTCGTCGGGATCTGAACGAAGTCCGGCAGCATGGCCCCCTGCCCGTCAAAAAGAAGCAGGCGGAAGCCGCAAGGCCGTCGCCTTAACCGGACAACAGTGGACTTGATCCGAGGGTCCATGTGGCCGCTTGCGCGGTGTCGCCTTAAGTCGACGACTGCCTAAATCCCGCTCTCACCCAGCGAAACACCGGATAGCCGCCCAGCAGCACCAGCACCAGGGCGCCGCCGGCGATCGCCATACCGGTCCCGCCGGCCCCGTCGCCGTCGCGGTAGTGCCGCCACCGGTACGGGCCCAGCACCCGCTCCCGGCAGAACTCGTAAAATGCCGACAGGTTGTCCGGGTTGCAGGCTTCCGCGATTTCCGCCTCGGCCGCCTGCCGGTCAGGCGCGTCCAGACTGTCCAGGTCGAACGGCTGCCGGCTTAGGACGATCAGGGCCGCGATGGCGAGGGCGGCTGAGACGAACAGCACGATGCCCAACCGTTCGAAGCCTTCCTTGTAGAGCCTACGTCGCATCGGTGGGTCGCGCCGTCAGCCCTGTTTCAGCCAATGTTCGACCAACTGCCGGGCGATCGAATCCGGCCGCGGCAGCATCAGGCCCAGCACCTCGAAATTGCGCACGTCGTCGCGGCTGAACCAGCGCGCGTCCTTCAGTTCGTCGTTGTCGACCGTGATCTGCTCGCTGACCGCGTCGGCATGAAAGCCCAGCATGATCGAGGCCGGGAACGGCCAGGGCTGGGAGGAATGATAGCGCACGTTGGCCACCGCGACTCCGGTCTCCTCCATCACCTCGCGCGCCACCGCTTCCTCCAGGCTCTCGCCCGGCTCGACGAAGCCGGCCAGCGCCGAATAGAGTCTCTGCGGGAACCGCTTGTTGTGTCCCATCAGGCACGCGTCGCCACGGCTGACCAGCATGATCACCGCCGGGTCGGTTCTGGGAAAATGCGACGCGCCGCAATCGGCGTTGGTGCAGACGCGCACATGGCCGCCGTCTCGGCTTTCGGTCGCGTGGCCACAGATCCCGCAATAGAGATGCCGGCTGTGCCAGTGCATCAGCCCTTTGGCGTAGGCCAGCAGCGCCGCTTCGCCATGCCCCAGCGCTGGGCTGATCTCCCTCAAGTTGGCAAACTCGCTGCCTTCAGCCAGTTCCGGCACGGTCAGCGGATCGTCCAGGTGCGAAAGGTCGACGGCGAAATGCGCGATCCCGTCGCTTTCGCCCAGCAGCGCGACCACATGCCCGTGCTCGATCAGCACCGCCGCCCGCGCCACGGTCACGTATCCGGCCCGCACCGTCGCGTCTTCCGGCCGGCCGGCAGCCACCATGTTGCGGTCCCGCCAGACCGGATAGAGCCGGCTGGCCGGGTCGCTCAGCCGCCGCGCCAGCCAGTCCGCGTCGGCGCGCAGGTGCGACACCCGATGGACCGGCGCGCCGCTGTAGAAATTCATGCCGTTTCTCCCGGATTCGGCGATTTTCCCGGCCATCTTACCACACCCGGCCGATGTGGCGGAGGCTGGGCGGCGTCTCCGCTGTCGGCGTCGTTTACAGCGTCTGTAGTGGTGCTCTCCCAGCCGCGCCGTCCTAATTCCGGCAAGGTCGAAACGACAACTTCTGGTCGACTTTAACGGGCGAAGATAGCCATTTGATTTTATTGCCGGTCCGACCAAACGGACCGGCAGACCGGTCGACCGTTCGGCGAAGATCGGCCATTTCCGCATGCCGAATAGCCTGTCGGTCGATTTTACATATCACGGACTCGCCCATTGGTTTCAAATCCTCAGCTTTCCGCTTAACTCATTAAGGTTATTGGCAAAACGCCCGGTTGGCATGGTTATTGCTTGACCTTATCCATAAGAAAGGGGGCGCGACGTATTTCTCACCCTTTTTCCGGCTGCTTCGGCAGAGGTAGCGTGATTTGTACCAAACATTCTGGTTTATGGAAGGGAGTGGCATTTCAATGAAAACGGCTTTACGCATTCTAGGCGTTACCGGGCTCGCCATGTTCGGCTGGGTCGGCGCGTCGCAGGCGGCGCCGGTCACGACGGATCTCGCCGGCAACGCCGGCGCCAGCGCCTCACCGCCGGGCGTGATCTTCGATCTCGGCGGCGGCCTCACCATGACCGTCACCGGCCATACCAACGACGGCGATGGCAGCGGTGACGCGCCGTTCGCGACCATCAATGATCGCGACCTGCATCAGGACTCCGAGGGCCTCGGCGTCTTTGGCGGAGGGTTGGAAAATCCCGACCTCGATGCTGGTGGTGGTGTTGCTGAATTGATGCGGTTCTCCTTCAACAAGAAGGTCAATCTGATATCGGTGATCTTCGACGATGTCGCCAACAGCGGCGAAGAATTCGACCTGTCGGTCGACACGGTCGATGTCGATGTGGCAGCTCTGCTGGGAACCGACAATATCCAGTCTCTCCCGGCCGGCGGTGTTCCAGGCAGTGACGATTTCCTCGCCGACTTCACTGGCGACGGCCTGATGGGTAACCTGTTCGACTTCTACACCGACGACTTCGCGGACGACTACCGCATCCGCAAGATCACGGTCGAGGTCGTGGACAGCGGCGACGTGCCGGAACCGGCGGCTTTGCTGCTGATCGGCATGGGCCTCGCCGGCCTGGGCATCGCCCGGCGCCGTCGTAACTGACGAACGAATAAGTCAAACCACCTGAAGAGCGGCGCTTGCGCCGCTCTTTTTTGCACGCCCCTCGAAAAGTCCGCCTCGTCATTGCGAGCGAAGCGAAGCAATCTCGATAGGCCGCGCTCTTCCTTCCCGAGATCGCCGCGGCGCTGCGCGCCTCGCGATGACGGCTTGGGAGCAACCGAGCCCGTCGACGCCTCATCCTGAGGAGCCTGCATAGCAGGCGTCTCGAAGGATCGCCCCACCCGCCAATCCCTCCTCGATACGTAATGCAGCGGCGCATATCGCTTGTGCGGTTTCTCGGGTTCCCGCTGGCTGGCATCGCGCGTACTCAGGGTTAATAGGGGTAGCGCAAGCCAATCGAGCCGTTCGCGCATGCCGTGGC
>JANQEE010000046.1 GCA_028278525.1 Minwuiaceae bacterium
CTCCCCCGTCCCAACCACCCGTACAGGGTACCCTCATGGGTGGTTGGGACGGGGGAGCGGGCCGGCTTGGCCGCAACAGAGGAATCCCGACGGGGGAGCGGGCCGGCTTGGCCGCAACAGAGGAATCCCGACGGGGGAGCGGGCCGGCTTGGCCGCACATAAGGAATCGCGGCGGCTGGCAGCGCCGAAAGACTGCGCTTACCGCCATGCGGTACCGCGACCGTGGCACGCGTATCGGCCGCCGCCTTGCACCCGTCCCGGCTTTCCACCAAAATTATCGATATTGAGAATGCCGGGCGGCGTTCAAAAAAGCCCGGCCGCGGATGGCAGGGGGACGAATGGGCGTATGGACGTTGCCATAAATGCCGCGTTCGACATTGTAAGTTTTGCGTCGATTATCGTGCTGATCGTGCTCGGCCTGGGCGTGATCGCCAGCATGATGGGCATCTTCAATTTCGCCCACGGCGAATTCGTCCTGCTCGGCGCCTACACGACTTATCTGTTTCACGTATCGGGACTGCCGGTCTGGCTCGGCATGCTGGCGGCGCCGTTCGTGGTCGGCTTCTTTGGCCTCGCGCTGGAGCGAACAGTGATCCGCCGCTTCTACGCGTCGCCGGTCGTCGCCATGCTCGGCACCTACGCCATCGGCGTGGTGATCCGGGAGACCGTGCGCGGCCTGATCGGCGGCCTCTATCACGCGGTGCCGGAGCCGATCGTCGGTTCCTTCGCGTTCGGCGACATCAGCGTCTCGAAATGGCGCGCGGTGATCATTGTCGTCACCGCTTTGGTCATGGTCGGCTCCTACATGCTGCTGACCCGCACCAACCTCGGCCTCAAGGTCCGCGCCGCGTTGGAGAATCCGTCGCTGGCGCGCGCCTCCGGCATTTCGACCAACCAGATCTACGCCGTCACCTTCGCGTTCGGCGCGGCCCTGGCCGGCCTCGCGGGCGCGCTGATGGTGCCGTTGTTCTCGCTGTTCGCCGACCTCGGCGTGCGGTTTTTGATCCAGGGTTTTCTCGCCGTCATGCTCGGCGGCATCGGCAGCTTCGACGGGCCGGTGTTGGGCGCCGCGATCATCGGCGTCATGACGGCCAGCCTGCCCTGGGTCGTTTCTCCGGTGCTGGCGGATGTGTTGGTGTTCGTCATCGCCATCGTGATCGTAAAAATCAAACCAACGGGGCTACTGAAACCAGGGAGAGCTTGAACCATGAACAAAAAGACAGAAGTCGGACCAGCCGCCATGAACCGGCGGCGGTTTTTGCAGACCACGGCCTGGACCGCCGGCGCCGTCGTCGCCGGCGTCGGCAGTTGGATCGTGCCGGCGCCCTTTGCGCATGCCGCCGGGCCGATCAAGGTCGGCATCGCGACGGACCTCACCGGGCCGATCGGCTTCGCCGGCAACGCCAACGCCAACATCGCAAAAATGGTCATCGACCAGATCAACAAGGACGGCGGCGTCATCGGCCGGCCGCTGGAACTGCATATCGAGGACACGGCTTCGAACGAAGCGGCCGCCGTCGCCAACGTGCGCAAGCTGATTCAACGCGCCCGCGTCGACGTCGTCTTCGGCGGCATCACCTCGTCCATGCGCAACGCCATCAAGGACGTGATCGTCGGCCGCGGCCGCACCCTCTACATCTATCCGCAGCTTTACGAAGGCAAGGAGTGCACGCCGTACATCTTCTGCACCGGGCCGACCCCGGCGCAGCAGTGCGACGAGTTCATTCCCTGGCTGATCGCCAACGGCGGCAAGCGTTTCGCCCTGCCGTCGGCCAACTATGTCTGGCCGCACGTGCTCAACGAATATGCCCGCGACGTGATCGAGAAGGCCGGCGGCGAGGTCGTGATGGAGGAGTACTATCCGCTCGACCAGGTCGAATACAGCGCGACCGTCAACAAGATCATGACCGAGAAGGTCGACGTGGTCTTCAACACCGTCATTCCGCCGGGCGTCGGCCCGTTCATCAAGCAGCTTTACGAAGCCGGCTTCCAGCAGCGCGGCGGCCGTCTCGCCTGCGTCTATTACGACGAGAACACGGTCAATCTGAACGCCGCCCACGAATGGGAGGGCTTGGCCAGTTGCCTGGATTATTTCCGCGCCATCTCCCGCTCGGGCGAAGAACCGTTCAGCGAACAGCTTCAGGCCGAGTATGACGAGCGCTACCCCGGCAACGTGCTGTTCACCGCCGGCAGCGCTGCCACCGGCATGTATCGCGGCCTGAAGCTCTGGGAAGTCGCGGTCAACGAGGCGGGCAATGTCGAACGCGACGACGTCGCGGCGGCGCTGGATCACGCCAAGATCGCGAACGGCCCCGGCGGCCCGGCCGAAATGGATCCCGGCACCCGCCACTGCAAGATGAACATGTACATCGCCGTCGCCAAGGACGGGAAGTACGACATCGTGCAGAAGAGTAACGGCCTGGTCGATCCGAAGGAGTGCTAGGCCCGATCACCCCGGGACGGGCGGCCGCGGCCGCCCGTCCGCGACCTTTACGCAATCGGTTGGCGTCATGGCGGTAGCGAACGATAGCTCGAAACAGGCAGGCGGCCTGCGCCGCCGGCTGCAGGTGATCCCGTTCCTGGAGATCGCGCTGGTCGCGATTTTCGTCGCGCTGCCGATGGTGCTCGATCATTTCTGGGTCGTGTTCGTCACCCGCGTCCTGATTCTCGCCCTTCTGGGCCTGAGCTTCGATCTGGTCTGGGGCTACAGCGGCATCCTCAGCTTCGGCCAGGCGCTATTTTTCGGCGCCGCCGCCTATGTGGTCGCGCTGCTCGGCCGCGACCTGGATATCAGCTCGATGTTCCTGGCGCTTCCGGTCGCGGCCATCGTCGGTTTCGCGCTTGCCCTGTTCATGGCCTGGTTCCTGCTGCTTGGGCGGACGCCGCCCAGCATTATCTTCGTCGCCCTCGGCACCTTGACCGGCTCCTACGCGGCGGAACGGCTGGCGCGCGGCTGGTACTATCTCGGCGGCCAGAACGGCATCCCGTCGATCCCGGCCATGACCGTCGGCGATTTCGTGATGTACGAAGGCGTCGGCTTCTATTACCTGGCGCTCGGCATCCTGCTGGTCGTCTATTTGCTCTGCCGGCTGATGGTCCGTTCGCAGTTCGGCCTGGTGCTGGCCGGCATTCGCGAGCAGGAAGAACGGCTGACCTTCTTCGGTTACCGCGTCCAGCATTTCAAGGCGGTGGTATTCTCGATCAGCGGCGCCATCGCCGGCCTCGCCGGCGGGCTCTACGCTTTTCACGAAGGCTTCGTCTGGCCCAACCTGATGGGCGTCATCCTGTCGACCCAGGTGGTCCTCTACGTCCTGTTCGGCGGCGTCGGCACCTTGATCGGGGCCGTCATCGGCGTCGCGGCGATTGAGTACGCCAGCTTCGAACTGGCCGACCGCTATCCTGAATTCTGGCCGATCGTGCTCGGCCTGTTGCTGCTGCTGGTCATCCTGTTCCGCCCGACCGGGCTGGTCGGGCTGTTCGTGTCGGATCGCGAACGGGTCGGCAGCTTCGGCAGCAAACGAGGCAAAGACGATGGCGCTGCTTAGCGTTCAGAACGTCGTCAAGATCTTCGGCGAACTGACCGCCCTGTCGGGCGTCGATTTCGACGTCGCTGCGCGGCAGTTCCACGGCCTGGTCGGCCCGAACGGCTCGGGCAAGAGCACGCTGATGAAATGCATCGCCGGCGCCGAAACGCCGACGCAGGGCAGCATTCACTTCGACGATGCCGACATCACGGCGGACCCGCCCCACCGGCGCGCCCGCCACGGCCTCAGCATCAAGTTCCAGATCACCAGCGTGCTGCCGGCGCTCTCGGTCTACGACAACGTCTTGATGGCGCTGCAGGCGCGGGGCTCAACTTGGTCGCTGATGCGCTCCGCCAGCCGCGCCGCCCTGCACGACAGCGTGATGGACGCGCTCGACCGCTTCCGTCTGGTCGACCGCGCCGACGACCTCGCCGGCATCCTGTCGCACGGCCAGCAGCAATGGCTGGAGATCGCCATGGCGCTGGCGCCGCAGCCGAAGCTGCTGCTGCTCGACGAGCCGACCGCGGGCATGAGCCTGGAGGAACGCCGCGTCACCGGCGAACTGCTGATGCCGATCCGCGACACCTGTTCCCTGGTGATCGTGGAGCACGATCTGGATTTCATCCGCGACATCTGCGACGTCATCACCGTGCTCGACCAGGGCGCTGTCATCGGTAGCGGGACGGTAGAAGAAATCCAGAATAATCAGCGTGTTCAGGAGGTCTATTTAAGTCGTGTCTGAACAGCCGATCCTGCGCGTCAACGACCTCTGCACCTTCTATGGCCGCAGCCAGGTGCTGTTCGACGTCGGCCTCTCGGCGCCGCGCCGGGGCGCGGTCGCGGTGCTCGGCCGCAACGGTGCCGGCAAGACCACCTTGCTCAAAACCATCGCCGGTGAGCTTCGTCCCCAGAAGGGCGCGGTGGAGATCGACGGCAGGCCGGCGACCCGCCTGCCGACCGAGAAACGCATCCGCGCCGGGCTCGGCTACGTGCCGCAGGAGCAGGCGGTGTTCGGCAGGCTCAGCGTCCTCGACAATCTGATGATCGGCGCCATGAGCAACCGCGACAAGGCGGCCGTCGACCGAGTGCTGCAGATCTTTCCGAAACTCGCCGACCGCCTCGGCCAGCATGCCGGGACTTTAAGCGGCGGCGAGCGCAAGATGCTCGCCATCGGCCGCGCCCTGCTCGGCGAGCCGAAACTGCTGCTGCTCGATGAACCGACGGAAGGCGTCTGGATCGGCGTGATCGAAGAGATCGTCGACCGCCTGGCGGAACTCGCCAAAGACATCGGTCTGGTGATCGTCGAACAGCATCTCGATCTGGCGCTCCGCGTCTCCGATTTCGCCTATGTGCTGGACCGGGGCCGCGTCGCGCTTTCCGGATCGTCGGACGAGGTCCGCAACGATCCGCAGTTGCTGCGTCTGCTTGCGCCGTAGCCTTCAACGCACGGCGCGCTACTTATGCCGATACTCGGCAAACAAGGGAGGAGAAGATGGCTGTTTCCGTTCCGACCAAGGACCAGCTTCGTCTGGTCGCGGACCAGATGGGTTTGTCGGTGACCGACGATGATCTGGACTCGTTTATCGGTCTGATGGTGCCGTCGATCGAAGGCTACAACGCAATCGACGCGATGCCCGACAATCTGCCGGTGGTGAAGTATCCGCGCACGCCCGGTCACCGGCCCGCGCCCCAGGACAACCCGATGAACGCCTGGTACGTCAAATCGTCGATCAAGGGCGCCGACAGCGGCAAGCTGAAAGGCAAGACCGTCGTCGCCAAGGACAACGTGATGGTCGCCGGCGTGCCGATGATGAACGGCGCCGCCACCTTGGAAGGTTACGTGCCGGAAATCGACGCCACCATCGTCACCCGCATCCTCGATGCCGGCGGCGAAATCGTCGGCAAGGCGCATTGCGAGAATTTCTGCCTGTCCGGCGGCTCGCATACCAACGCCACCGGCCCGGTGCACAACCCGCACAAGCACGGCTATTCGGCCGGCGGCTCGTCGTCCGGCAGCGCGGCGCTGGTCGCGGCGGGCGAGGTCGATATGGCGATTGGCGGCGATCAGGGCGGATCGATCCGCATGCCGTCGTCGTTCTGCGGCACCTACGGCATGAAGCCGACCCACGGCCTCGTGCCCTATACCGGCATCATGCCGATTGAGATTTACGTCGACCACACCGGGCCGATCACCGGCAATGTTGAAGATAACGCCCTGATGCTCGAAGTGATCGCCGGGCCGGACGGCTACGATCCGCGGCAATACGACGTGCGCACCCAAACCTATACGGAAGCGTTGGGGACCGGCATCCAGGGCATGAAGGTCGCCATGGTCAAGGAAGGCTTCGGCCACGAGAATTCCGAGGCCGACGTGGACGAGAAGGTCAAAGCCGCCGGTCAGGCGCTGGCCGCGCTCGGCGCCACGGTCGAGGAAGTCTCGATCCCCTGGCATCCGATCGGCGCTGCACTCTGGTTGCCGATCGGCGTCGAAGGCCTCACTCAGACCATGATGTGGGGCGACGGCTACGGTTTCAGCCGGCCGGACCTCTACGTCACCAGCCTGATGGACAAGCACCGCGGCTGGCGGGAGCGGGCGGACGAAATGTCCGAGACAACCAAGCTGTTCACCATGCTCGGCACCTATATCAACCAGCATCACGGCAGCCGCTACTACGGCAAGGCGATGAACATCACCCGGCAGCTCACCGCCGCCTACGATGCGGTGCTCGCCGACTACGACCTGCTGCTGATGCCGACCACGGTGTTGAAGGCGCAGCCGCTGCCGGCGCCGGACGCGAGCCGCGAGGAATATGTCCAGCGGGCGCTGGAGATGATCGCCAACACCTCGCCGTTCGACATCTCGCACCACCCGGCCATGGCCATCCCCTGCGGCATGAGCGACGGCCTGCCGGTGTCGATGATGCTGGTCGGCAAGCACTACGACGAACTGACCATCTACCGCGCCGCGCATGCGTTCGAGCAGTCCGGCGACTGGATGTCGATGTAGCGGTTGGGTGCTGAAAAAGCGCCCAAGTCTGGGCTCGCCCTTCGGCAGACTCAGGGTGAGCCACAAACACCGTCGTCATTCCGGCGAAGGCCGGAATCCATAACCGAGGTCAGGTCTGGATTCCGGCCTTCCCCGGAATGACGGGATGCCGCGCGGGTCAGGCTTCCTCGTCCCGCGCCGCGTCCAACGCGGCCCGCAGGCTGCTTAGGAAGGGCAGGGCCCGTTCGAACGCCGCCTCGGGGAACTGTTCCTTCAGGTCGGCCATGATCGGGGCGAGGGCGGCGACCGCCTGATTGCGCGTTCTGATGCCGGCCTTGGTGATCGTCACCCTTTTCACGCGGCCATCGTGCGCGTCGGGCCGGATGCGGATCAGCCGCCGCGCCTCCAGCCGTTGCAGCGTGTTGGTCATGGCGCCCTTGGTGACCTGAAACGCGCGCGCCAGTTCCGCCGGTGTGCGCTCGCCGCCCAACCGCACGAAGTGATTGAGCACGGTAAACTGCGCGATCTTCAGGCCGTCGGGCAGCAGGCGTTCCAGCCTGTTGCGGGACAATTGCTCGATGATCCCGATCTCGTTGAAGAACCGGAACATCACCGGGTCTTCGTCGTTTCTGCGCGTCATGCCCTCACAATACGCGATTCGAAGGGCCAGCGCGGGCTCGGACCGATCTCCGGGCCGTATCCGACCCGCGCCAGCATCTGCACGGTGCGGCCCTCGCCGACTGTCAGTGTCTCGCGCAGTTCGCGGTACAGCACCGCCATCTCGGGATATTCCTGCAACGCCTGGCTCAATGGATGCATTGCCAGGCCGGCGGCGGTGGCGGCCAGGTTGGCGCGAACGTAGCGGCGCCCGGCGTCAAGCTGCGCGGCTCGGCTGTTGCCGTCCGACACGATCCAGACATAACCCATCGCCGTCTGGGTAATCGCGCGATAGATATCCAGGCCTTGGGCGAAGGCCGTGGACGACGGGTCGGCCAGTTGTTCGCGGTCGAGCAGGCCGAACGCTTTCAGGGTCTCCATCATCGGGCCGCCCAGGTCGATGCCGTCCGGGTTGGCCTCGATCTCCGCCTTGCCGATGCGCATCAGGCGAACGCTCTCCATCAGCGTGCGAGGCGTTTCCATCTCCATCAGGTGCGCGCGCCAGGTCAGGTCGCGCAAGGCGTCGACAAGCGTCTGGTCGGTGCTGGCTTTCGCCGCCGGCTCTCCGTGCGCGGCTTTAACAACCTCTTGCAGTATCGCGGGATCGACCGTCCGCTCGATGTCGTAGGGTTCTTTGTTGGACCGCCGGCTCAGGACATGTCGGAACAGCGGGTCCTTGGCGGCCCCCGCGGCGGGCTTGAACGAGATATGCGCCACCGGCCGGCCGTCCAGGTTGTCGCCGGGTTCGCCGTCGGGAAACGTCGTCACCGAAATGTCATGGCCGTCTTCCGCCGCCGCCATCCTTAAGATCTCCAGAAAGCAGCCGAGGCCGACCGTGATCTGACGGGAGAAGGGGTCGGTCTCCGGCAGCAGCCGGTCCCGGTCGCAGTACAACACCGCCTCGCCGGGGCGGCTTAAGTCGACCAGCCACGGCTGCCGGTTATGCGGGTTCGGCGCCAGAATGGCGAAGGCCAGCGCTTTATGGCGCGGGTCGTTGCCCGCCGCGGCGGTGGAACGCCAGGGCGTCAGAGCATCGGTCGGCTCGCGGGTCAGGACGAACGCGCCGGCTCCCGCCGCCACGATAACGGCGGAAGACCCGGCGATCCGAATGAACGAACGTCTGCTCAGTGCCATGGCATCACCCCTTGATCCGTCAATGTCGTTCAACGTTAAACAATATATGGTTTAACGTTGAACTAATCAAGGGCTTGCAGGGCGAGGTTTTTTGGGCTTTTGTGCATGGCTGCGAGCACGTTTGGATGCTGTTTTCGTCTGCGTGTTGACGTGTTCGAAGATCGATGGCCAAACCACGTCTCTATGTCGTATCCTTAATGGCAGCATTCTTGCCACTCCAGGGTGCCACGTTATGTGTTGGGGAGAATTGGACACCGGTTGAGGGTGCTTGCCGCAGATGTGAAGACTGAAAGGACAGAACGTGGTTACAGGAACAGTGAAGTGGTTCAATTCGACCAAAGGGTATGGATTTATCCAACCCAGCGACGGGTCTGCGGACGCGTTCGTGCATATCTCCGCCGTCGAACGGGCCGGCTTGTCCACACTTCGTGAAGGACAAAAGGTAGAGTACGAACTCGTACCCGGCCGCAACGGGAAATCCTCCGCGGAGAACCTTGTCGTTTTGGACTAACCCCCGTCATCGTCTTTTGCCGCCTCTCGCGCTGAACGGTGCCCGCGGGGCAAAGGCGGATTAACGTCGGTTCGGCGATCCCTCCGGGCGAAAGCTCGGGGGGTACCGGCGCCAACAATTTCATCTTCTATGCTGACCGCCCCGCCATGCCGGATGGGTTCGGCGCGGGCGGCCGCTTTCGCTTTCTGGACGGAAAGGATCTCACGATGGCTCGCAAGCCCAACTACAAGTTTGAACGCATGGAACGGGACAGAGCGAAAGCCGCGAAGAAAGCGGCCCGTGCCGAGGCGAAAGCCCAGAAGGCTGAAGCGCGCAAGGCCGGCGAGCAGGAAACGCCGACGACCGAGGAATAGCGGCAACCAACCGATAGGTCGAAATTATTGGGCGCGGCAGAGCGCAATCGGCGACAATCGTCTGCCTTCCCGGCCGCCCGGCCTTTAAGACTTGGTAGAGAGTCTCCACCTAGTCTTGACTAGCAATTTTGATCTATGTGGCGAGTCCCTACCATCGAAACCGAGACAACACCCAAGGCCGATCCGGCCATCGATCAAGGCGCCCGTCAACCGGCGTTGCAGCGTGTGCAAAGCCTGACGGCGCAATTGAAACCCTATGCATCTCCAAGCAATTGGCGCAGCGTTTCGCAATTGTCGCTGACGGCGGGCGCGTTCGCGCTGCTGTGGTTCGTCATGTGGCTCTCGCTCGACCTGGGCTATTGGCTGACGTTGCTGCTGGGCATTCCGGCCGCTGGGCTGCTGGTTCGTTTCTTCTGCATTCAGCACGATTGCGGCCACGGCTCGTTTTTCCGCTCGCGGCTCGCCAACGACCTGGTCGGCCGCGCGATCGGCGTTCTCACCTTGACCCCCTACGACTACTGGCGCCGTGCGCATGCCATCCATCATGCGACGTCGGGCAACCTGGATCGGCGCGGCGTCGGCGACGTCACCACTCTCACGGTGCGTGAATATCGCGGCCTGTCCTGGCTGCGGCGGTTCGGCTACCGGTTCTACCGCAACCCGCTTGTGCTGTTCGGTCTGGGGCCGATCTACGTGTTTGCGCTGAAGCACCGCTGGCCGCTCGATTTCCCGCTGTTTCGCCAGAAGCTCTGGTTCGGCGTACTCGCGACCAACGTGGCGATCGTCGTGCTTACCGTTGTCATGGCCATGCTGCTCGGCGTCACGGACGTGCTGAAAGTCCAGCTTCCGGTGACCTTGCTGGGGTCGGCGATGGGGGTGTGGCTGTTCTTCGTCCAGCATCAGTTCGAAGATGCCTACTGGCGCAACGATGCGGATTGGAACGTGCATCAGGCGGCGATCGAAGGCAGTTCCTACTACAGCCTGCCGGGTGTTTTGCGGTGGTTCACCGCCAGCATCGGCCTGCACCACATCCACCATCTTTCCAGCAAGGTCCCGAACTACCGGCTGAAAGAGTGCCTGGATCAGATCCCGGAACTGCGGCAGGCGAAGCGGCTCACCATGCTCGACAGCCTGAAATGCGTGACCCTCGCGCTCTGGGACGAGGATACGGGAAAGATGGTTCGGTTCCGCGATTTGAAGAAAATCAAGGCTTCCGCATCGAACGGCGGCGCAGGTTAAGCCGCGCCGCCGCCGTCGGTACTCAGAACGATGCGACCAGGTCGACGTAGGCGCGCCAGTCGAAGATCGTGTCGTCCTTGTCGGTGATCGGCGTTTCCGCGCCGACACCCAGCTGGAAGTTGTCGGTGAACCGGTAACGCAGGCCGCCGCCGACCGTGACGGTCGTGTCGCGGTCCTCGCTGCCGAAGTTCAACACATCCACACCGTCCACTTCGCCCAGCGCCCCGGTCAGCCGCTCGCCGTTGTCGAACGGGGTGAAGCCGTTCACCTCGATCAGCGGAAACAGCTGCGGCGTCACCTCATAGTTCAGGTGCACCGAATAGTGCAGGATCGACGTGTCCTCGTCCTGGTCCAGCGCGATGTTGGCGCCGAAACTGGTCTGCACGCCGACCTTGCCGAACGTGGTCGCGCCGGTGATGAACGGGTTCAGGAAGCCGTCGCCGTTGCCCTGCAATTCGATGCCGCCGGTCTCCAGATCCTCGATCGGGATCTCGTAGCGCAGGCCGACGCTGAGGATGCTCTCTGTCTCCGGTTCGGTGATCAGCGCGTACTTGAACCCGAAGGCGATGTTGGCGAAGCCGTCCTCGTCGGGCAGCACGCTGTCGAAATCGAAGTCCGCGTAGCCGTCCTTGGTGGCGATGAAGCCCAGCCGCTCGGTGATCGCCAGCCGGAGCTGCAAGGCGACCAGGTCCACGTTGCCGCCGTTGGTCACGAAGTCGTCCGGCAGTTCGTGGTGGAAATAGATCAGCCGCGCCTCGGTCGTGATGTAGGGCGACTCGTTGAACAACGGGTTGGTCAGCGGCGCGACATAGCGTTGATGCCGGCCTTCGCCGAGCGATCCTTTAAGGTCCAGGCCGAACAGCCCGAGATCGGAGTCCTGAGCCGTCGCCGCGCCCGGCAATGTCGCTGCCGCCAGCAACATGGCGGCCGGAACGGCGGCCCGTTTCGCATTGCGAAGAAGGTCCGGTAACATTTTCTCTTTCCTTTGTAGCTATTTACTCCAGTTTGCTACCGGATTTGTTGCAGCGCAGTGTTGATTTGGATCAACCCTGCGACGAAATCGCGCAGCTTGGCGTCCTTGCGGTGGATCAGCGATTTAGGGTGTTGGTCTAGCCGCCCTGGAACAGGGCTATCAGCAACGACAGGGTGATCACCGACAGGCCGGTCGATATCAAAACCGCCGAGGCGGACCGCGCCATGTAGGTGTTGTAATGCTGCGCCAGGATGAACACGTTGGCGCCGGCCGGCAGCGCCGCCATGACGATCGCCACCGCCGCCACGCCCGGCTCCAGGTCCAGCACGAACCAGGCGAAGACCGCCACGATGGCCGGGTGCGCGAACAGTTTCAGCAGCACCACGACCATGGTTTCCTTCAGGTCGCCGGCGATCTTGAAGCCGGTCAGCGACGCGCCCAGCGCAAACAGCGCGCAGGGCGTCGCCGCGCCGCTCAACAGGTCGATAAACCGCTCCGCCGGCGTCGGCAGGCTCCAGCCGGTCATGCCCCAGGCCGTGCCGGCCAGCAGCGCCAGGATCACCGGGTTGGCGAAGATCGACGCCAGGGTGGTCCGTGCCATCTCGCCCCAGCCCTTGCCGCGGCCGCGGCCGATTTCCAGCAGCAGCGACACGGCCGGGATGATCAGGATCGAATGGAAGGTGATGATCAGCATCAGCGGCACCCGGCCTGCCTCGCCGAACACCGTCAGCACCAGCGGGATGCCCAGCATCACCGTGTTGGAGAAAGACGATCCCATGCCGGCCAGCACCTGCTCCGCGTAGAGCGTGCGGAACGCCGCGCGGGTGATCGCGAAAGCCAGCAGGAAACTCAGCACCACGCCGCTGAAATAGGCCAGCACGACCGTGAGGTCGACCGGCCCCAATCCCCGCGCCAGGCTGCGGAACAGCAGCGCCGGGATCGCCAGGTAGAACACGAAGTTGGCGAGCCCGGTGATCGCCTCCTCCGTCATCCACCGCCGCCGTCCAAGCGCATAGCCGCACAGCACCAGGGCGAAGATCGGCAGGACGGTTTCGATGATGCCTTGCATGAAGGGGACTCGTCGGCGGGGACGGCGAGAGGTGTATCAGGGAATGGTCGACGAAAGCAAAAAAGGGACCGAGCTTGTATTTTTCCCTCTCCCTCCGCTTGCGGGGGGAGAGGGTAGGGTGAGGGGGGTGTTGATGCCTGGCGTTGTCGGGATGAATCGGAACCAACTATCGGCGGAAGTCAGACCGGCATTCGATACTCGGTTAGTTCCGCGCCGGTCACCCCCTCACCCAACCCTCTCCCCCTCAAGGGGGCGAGGGCTCATTTGGGCTGTCTCGGAAGCTATGCGGCCCGTGCCACGACGAACAGGTATCCGTAGCTCTCGCCGTACCGGTCGTACAGGTCGGCTTCCGCCTGCATCGCGTCGGCGACCGCCGCCGCGTCCGCATCGTTCGGATGGTCCGCCCGGAACGCAACCAGCCGTTCGCGCACCGGCCCGTAATAATCGTCGGTCCAGGCCGTGCCCGGCAGCGTGAAATGCCCGGCCGGCGCGAACCCCGCGGCCCGAACGATCTCCAGGTTGCGCGGCACCGTCGTCATCGCCGGATACTCGCCGGCCATAAAGCGTTCCGCCTCCGTCGGCGGTTCGTCGGTCAGCCAGGTCAGTTCGCTGACGGCGATCCACCCGCCCGGCCGCGCCAGCCGGCGCAGCACCCCCAGCCCGGCCTCGAAACCGATGCTATAGAGCGCGCCCTCCGACCAGATCAGGTCGAACGCCCGGTCCGGAAACGGCGGCCTCGCCATGTCTGCGGCAACCGCATGCACCTGGCCGCCCAGCCCGCGCGCCGCCGCGCGTGCCGCCAGGCGTTGCAGAAACGGCGTATGGATGTCGACCGCTGCGACGGTGCCCCCGGTTGCCTCGGCCAATATCAGGCTGGCCGCCCCGGCGCCGCAGCCGATGTCGGCGACGGCCGGCCGGCTCGGCAGGTCGTCGATCAGCCCAAGCGCCCGTTTCGTCGCCGCGTCGCTGCCCGGCGCCAGCCGGTCCAGCCCCTCGAAAAGCGCGCAGAGCAGCGCCATTTGCCGACCGTCGTCCAATGTTCCGGGTTCCACAACGTGCTTGATCTATTCACCAATCCGTAGAGGATACGCTGATCGTCCGCCTGTGTAGAGTAAAGGTGCGTAGCGATGATGAAAGGCCGTCTTTTCTGCCTGCTGTTCAGCATTTTGCTGGTATTGTCCGGCTGCGCCTCGGACACCGAGACGCCGCCGTCGTTGGATGAATGCCGCGAGGCCCCGGCCCGGGCCGACTGTACGGGCCCGTTTTTGGACCGCATGCTGGCGCTGATCGACGCGGAGCCGCAGCCGGACCGCGGCCAGCTTAAGGCTGCGCTCGCCCAGCGGCTGATCGACAACGATCACCTGGAGAGCGCGTTCCGCGTCGCCCGCGGCATCGCCAACGATGTCCAACGGGACGTCAAGCTCTCCGTCATCGGAACCATGCACGCCAACCTGCGCGACTATGCCAAAGCCCAGGAAATCGCTGCGCTGATCGGCAATCCGCGGGCTCGGATCGCCGTCTATAAGGCACAGACCCAGCGCATCGTGCTCGACGAAGAGGTGGAGCCGGCCTTGCAGTTCGTCAGGCAGGTCGACGACGCCGACCTGACGGACAGTTTCCAGGAAAGCCTGGTCACGCTGTTCATCGCTGAAGGCCGGTTCGACCTGGCGCGGGAAAACGCGCTGGAGATTGCGGACGTCCGCCGCCGCAACGATGCGCTCTACCGGCTCGCGACCGCACAGTTCGATGCCGCGCCGCTTGCCGAGGTGATGCTCACCATGGAAAAGGTGGACGACCCCTCGGCGCGTGCGCAGGGCTTCGCTTTTCTCGGCGGTGATGCCGAAACCTCGGGCAAGTCGGTGGCGGCGGACCGCTTCTTCCGCGAGTCCCAACGGGCGTTGGATGCGCTGGAAGCGGCGGACAGCCAGGATGCCGCCCGCATCCGCGAGATCCTGGCCCGGCAGTTGGAGACCTCGGAGCGGGCGGGCGAGGCCCTGACCGTGGCGGAAGGGATCGGCGACCTCGAACGGCGCATCTTGATCCTGGCGCGCATCGCCGGCACGCTGGCGAGACTGGGTGGGCGCGAGCGCGCCGAAAGCGTGTTCGAAGCCAACCTCGTCGCCGCCGGCACAATCGCCGATCCGGGACGGCGGGACTCTGCCCTGGTCAGGCAGGCGGAGCAGATGCTTTCGGCGGGCTTCGAGGAGGGGGCGCTGGCGCTGGTCGACGGCATCGGCGATGCCGACCGGCGCGACGAAGCCCACCGCCTGCTCAGCCATACCGCGATGATGGAGAACCGTTTCGATCTCGCCGAACGGATTGTCGGCGACAATCGATCCCCGTGGCACCGGGTGGTGGGGCAACTGGCGCTCGCTTCGGGATTGAGCGTCGTCGAAAGCGAACGGGGCCGCGCCGTCCGTCTGACCGATACCGCCGAGGCGAGCATCGCGCGCGGCGAGGTCGAGGCCGCCGAGCGTATCGTGAACGATCTGATCGGCGCCCGATTGCGGCTTCGCCAATTCGAGCGGGCGAGGGACCTGATCGGCGGTCTGCCGGACGCCGTCGCCCGGTTCCAGCAGCTGATCGTCCTTATCGAGGCCGCGACCCGGGCCGGCGAAGCCGGCATCGCCCGGCAGGCCTCGGCGGATGCAATCGATCTGCTCGCCGCCGACGATACCGAGCAGGGCTACCGCCGGATCGCGCAGGCCGCGCAGGTTCTGGCCCGAAGCGGGACGCCGGCGGAACTCTTCGCCCATGCCGGCCGGTTGGGCGATCCGGCGAAGGCCCGCCTATTTCTGACCGTTGTTGCCCTCCGGCTCGTGGAAACCGGGCGTCTTGCCGATGCGCAGTGGCTGGTACGGCAGGCCGAAGATCCGGAACTCAGCAAGGAGTTCCGGCTGATCGAACTCATGGGGCTTCTACTTGCAAGCCTCGGCGTGGAATAGAAGCATCGGCCGAAACCACGACTTCCACCACCGCCACAGTCGTCATTCCGGCGAAGGCCGGAATCCATAACGACGTTCGGGTCTGGATTCCGGCCTTCGCCGGAATGACGGGTCTCCACAGCCTGCTAAAGCAACGGCGTCAGATCTCCACCACCATGCCGTCTTCGGCCGACTCGTAAGTGAGTTCGTCCCGCTGCCCCAGCATGTCGTCGCTCATATGGGTCAGGATCAGTCGTTTGGCGCCGATCGCCGGCAGATGTTCTTCCAGCGTCTTCAGGTCCAGATGCAGCGGCACTTGTTTGTCGCGGAAATAGGCCTCGGCGATGAACAGGTCGGCGTCGCGCGCCGCGTCGGCCAGCGCATCTGTCCACTGGCTGTCGCCGGTATAGGAAATGGTGCGCCCTTCCGCCTCGACCCGGTAGGCGAAGAACGGTCCGCCGGGGTTGCCGTGGTGGGCCTGGAAGGGCGTCACGCGCAGCGGGCCGATCTCGGCCGTCTCGCCGGGCGCCAATTCCTTCAGCGTCAGCTCGAATTTCGGCTTGGTGGCCGACGATCCGGGAAAGGCGGTTTCCATCACCCGCACGAACCAGTCCTTCAGGCCGCGCGGCCCGGTGATCGTCAGCGGCTCGGTCCGTTTCGAAAAGAACTGCGCGTCCAGCATGAAGAACGGCAGCCCGCCGAAATGATCCGCGTGGAAATGCGTGAACAGGATCGCCTGGATACCGTTTCGCGCGATGCCCAGGCGTTTCAGCGCGATCATCGAAGACGCGCCGCAATCTATCAGGAAATTGGATTTGTCGCCCTGCACGTGAAAGCAGGTATTGAAGCGGCCGCCGCTGCCGAAGGCGTCGCCGCAACCGACGAACTGCAGTCTCAAGTTTCGATCCCTCCCTCTACCGACCTGTAGTATATGCTTGAAGGGAGGCTCGCTGCAGGGAGAAAGAGGCGCCGAAAACAGGCGCTTTGCGGCGGACAACCATAAAAACAGAGATACATGGGAGTGCGTAATGAATCCGAAATTGAGGACATTTGTGTGCGCCGCCGGGATGGCTGCGATCTGTGCGGCCGGCTCGACGGCCGTGCAAGCGGAGGTCAAGCTGTCGCTCGTCTATCCGTTCCCCGACTTCCTGGTCTACACCAAAAGCTGCAGGCTGCTCGCCGACAGTCTTAACGAGGCCGGTGCCGGCAAGTTCTCGGTCGAGGTTAAGCCGTTCAACTCCATCGGCATGTTCCAGCAGGCATCCGCCATCCAGAAAGGCGTCGTCGACTTCACCTGCCTGCCGGCCGCCTTCTACGGCCGCTCGGTGCCGGAGAACGAGGCGATCTCCACCTCCAACAGCGGTCCGGCGGACGTGCGCGCCAACGGCGGCATGAAGATTATCGACGACCTGCACCAGAAACACATGAACATGAAGTATCTGGCCTGGGTCGACAGCGGCGTCGCCTTTCACATCTACATGAAGGAGCCGCCGAAATTCACGTCGGACGGCATGCCGGACCTTGCCGGCGTCAAGATGCGCGACAATCCGATTTACGGTGCATTCTTCCGCGCCCTGCAGGCGGAGACCCACCAGATGAAGTCGACGGAGGTCTATCCGGCCTTGCAGAAGGGCGTGGTCAATGCCAGCGCCTGGACCTCGATCGGCGTGATGTCGCTCAAGTGGGACGAGTTCCTCAAGCACCGCCTGGACCCGGAGTTCTATCAGACCGACATCGGGCTGATCATGAACCTGGACAAGTGGAAGTCGCTCGACCCCGGCATCCAGGAAATCATCCAGCGGACCGCGATCGAGCATGAGAACGCCAGCCGCGCCGCCCGTCAGGCCGAAGTCGCCAAGGAGGCGGAGGAACTGAAGGCCAAGGGCATGACCTTCCACGACGTGCCGAACGCCGCTGATTACATCAAGCTCTCGGTGGATTCGGCCTACGACCGGATGGAGGCCCGGTTGAAGGACAGCGGCCGCCCGCTCGACTGGGCGAAACAGCTCCGCGCCCTCTATCAGAAATAGCCTTGCCGACAGACCGGCATGACGGCCCCGGCAGGCTTGCGCCGCCGGGGCCGCGAGCCTGGACATGATCATGCAATCCGCAGCCGGCTTCCTGCGTACGCTCGACCGTCTCTATGGCTACCTGCTCCAAGGCATGATGGCGGCCGCCGGCATCTATATCGGCATGATGATGCTGGTGATCGTCTACTACACGTCGTTCCGCAGCCTCAGCCTGCCTTACAACCAATATTCCTTCACCTTCATCGAGTACGGCTTCATCTACGTCCTGATGCTGGGCTCGCCCTGGCTCGTCCGCCGCCGCGGCCACGTCTACATCGAGATGGTGACCGCGGCCGTATCGGACCGGGTGCGCCACGTTTTGTCTCGCATTATCGCGACGGTCTGCTTCTTCGTCTGCTTGGCGCTCGGCTGGTACACCGGCGTGCTCGCCTGGCAGGATTACAGCTTCAACCAGTACGACGACCTGCGCGCCCAGCTCGATATCAAGCGCTGGGTCGTGATGGCCGCAATGCCGGTCGGCTTCGGCCTGATGGCGGTGGAGTTCCTGCGCTTCGTCTTCGGCCGCGAGCTCATGCATACCGGCGAGGCCGGCGTCCATGAGTAAGTCGGGAGCATAGGCGCCATGGAATGGTACGGCGTGCTCTCCATCCTGCTCGGCGCCATCCTTTTCCTGATGGTGGTCGGCGTGCCCGTCGGCGTCGCCTTCCTGGCCGTCAACGTGGTGGCGGCGATCCATTATTTTGGCGGCTCGGCGGCCTTTCCCGGAAACATGGAACTCGGCATCGCCACGCTCGCCGAAAACGCCTTCGGCTCCATGGCCAATTTCGCCCTGGTGCCGATCCCGATGTTCCTGCTGATGGGAGAGCTGTTCTTCCATACCGGACTCGCCAACCGCATGTTCGGCGCGGTCGAGAAGCTGATGGGCCGGGTGCCGGCCAGGCTCTCCTACGTCACCGTCGCCGGCGGCACCGCCTTCGCCACGCTCTCCGGATCGTCCATGGGCAGCACCGCCTTGCTCGGCACCCTGATGGTGCCGGAGATGTCCAAGCGCGGGTACAAGAAGTCCATGTCGATCGGGCCGATCCTCGGCACCGGCGGCATCGCCATGCTGATCCCACCGTCGGCGCTGGCGGTGCTGCTCGGCACGCTTGCCGAACTCGACATCGGCGCGCTGTTGATCGCCGGCGTCGTCCCGGGCCTGATTCTCGCCCTTATGTATGTCGTACTGATCTACGTTCGCGCCAGGATCGATCCGCAAGCCGCGCCGGTCTACGACGTCGCCTACGTGCCGTGGCGCACGCGGCTGGTCTTCCTGCTGCGCGATATCCTGCCGATGGTCTCCGTCGTCATCGGCGTGATTGTGTTGATCATGGTCGGCTGGGCCACGCCGTCGGAGGCCGCGGCGTTCGGCTGCCTCGGCGTCGTCGTACTCGCCTTGGTTTTCCGCTGCCTCACCTGGTCCGCGACCTGGAACGCGCTCGAAGGCGCGGCGCGGGTCACGGTGATGTCGCTGTTGATCATCTTCGGCTCCGCAACCTTCAGCAAGATCCTGGCCTTCTCCGGCGGCAGCGTCGGGTTGATCGACTGGGCGACCGGTTTCGACGTCTCGCCGCTGGTCATGTTGTTGGCGATGTTCGGCATCCTGCTGATCCTCGGCATGTTCATGGACCAGTTGTCGATGATGCTGCTGACCGTGCCGATCTTCTTCCCGCTGGCCGAAACCATGGGCTTCGACCTGATCTGGTTCGGCGTGATCATTCTGCTGGCGATGGAGATCAGCTTCACCACGCCGCCGTTCGGCCTGCTGCTGTTCGTCATGCAGGGAGTCGCCCCGCCCGGCACCCGCTTCAGCGAAATCGTCGTCGCCGCCGTTCCGTTCATGGCCTGCGGCATGCTGCTTGTCGCGCTGTTGATCGCCTTTCCCGAAATTGCCCTGTGGCTGCCGTCGTTCGCTCGCTAGCGAGGCTTGGTTGTTCTGGCCATGCCAGCCCGCTCCCCCTTCCCAACCACCCATGAGGGTACCCTTGGGGTGGTTGGGAAGGGGGAGCGGGCTGGCATGGCTGCAACAGCGAATCCCGCAAGAGTCGAATTGCCCGTTGATAATGCCTAGCGATCCCGTCTAGCATTTTGACATAACGCTTGGCGCTGGTTGGGCGGCGCCGTGGCTGGGGGTCGACGTCGGCGCATACCGGCGCACCAATCCCAAACCTCCGTCACCATGCTGTCTCGCGCCGCATCCGGTGAATCCTGCGACTTAAACGCAGGCCAATAACAATTGGGGAGGAAAACCATGGTCAATCTAAAAGTGAACGGGGTCAGCCGGCAGTTCCACGGCGATCCCGAAATGCCGTTGCTTTGGTATCTGCGTGACGAGCTTGGCCTGACCGGCAGCAAGTTCGGCTGCGGCACCGGCCTTTGCGGCGCCTGCACCGTGCATGTCGGCGGCGAGGCGGTGCGCGGCTGCATCACCGCCGTGTCGGCGGCCGAAGGTCAGGACGTCACCACCATCGAGGGCCTTGATCCCGACGGCAACCATCCGGTGCAGCGCGCGTGGCGCGCCCACAACGTGCCGCAATGCGGCTACTGCCAGTCCGGGCAGATCATGCAGGCGGCGGCGTTGCTCGACGCCAATCCCGAGCCGTCCGACCAGGACATCGTCGACGGCATGGAAGGCAACATCTGCCGCTGTGGCACCTACCAGCGGATTTTTGCGGCCGTACGCACGGCCGCGGAGGAGGTGTGATCATGGCCGGCATTCTGAATTTAAGCAGACGCGACGTTCTGAAATCCGCCGGCGCGGCCGCCGGTCTGGTCTTGGGCGCCCATGTCGCGCCGCGCTCGCTGATCCCCGCCGCCAAGGCGCAGGCGACGGCCATTCAACCGAACCTGTTCGTCAACATCGACAGCGCCGGCACCGTCACCATCACCTGCAGCCGTGTCGAGATGGGGCAGGGTGTGCGCACCGGCATCCCGATGATCCTGGCCGACGAGCTGGAGGCCGATTGGAGCCGGGTCAAGATCTGGCAGGCTCCGGGCGACGAGACCAAATACGACCCGGCCGGCAAGGACGGCCAGAACACCGATGGCTCGCGCAGCACCCGTCACCACCTGGACGTGATGCGCCAACTCGGCGCCTCCGGCCGTTACGTGCTGGAGCAGGCTGCCGCGAAGAAGTGGGGCGTCGACCCGGGCGAGGTCTACGCCAAGGATCACCGCCTCTATCACACCGGCAGCGGCAAATCCTTCGATTTCGGCGATGTGATCGACGTCGCCGCGGAGATCGAGGTGCCGGCCGACAACGCCGCGCTCAAGCTCAAGGACAAGTCGCAGTGGAAGTACATCGGCAACGACATGCCGATCGTCGACGGCTACGACATGACCACCGGCGGCGCCAACTACGGCGCGGACATCTCGATCCCCGGCATGAAGATCGCCGTGATCGCCCGGTCGCCGGTCTATCGCGGCAAGGTGAAGTCGTTCGACGCGTCCGAGGCGCTTAAAGTTCAGGGCGTCGAGCAGGTGGTCGAGATCCCGGCGCTGGCCGACGACAAGCCGGCGGAGTTCCGTGCGCTCGGCGGCGTCGCCGTGGTCGGCACCAACACCTGGTCGGTGATGGAAGGCCGGCGCAAGTTGCAGATCGAATGGGACGCTGGGCCGCACGCGGCGCACGATTCCAGCACCTACGACGACGCGTTGATTGCCTCCGCCCAGAAGGGCGGCGTTGCGATCCGACAGCGCGGCGACGTCAGTGCGGCGCTGGATAGCGCGGCCAAGGTGGTGGAGGCGGACTACTTCGTGCCGTACTTCATCCACACGCCGATGGAGCCGCCGGTCGCGATCGTCGACGCCAACGTCCGGCCGGTGAAGGTCTGGGCCGCGACCCAGTCGCCGAACGAGACCCGGCAGTACGTCGCCGAGGCCTTGGGCGTGGAGAAGACCGACGTCGAATGCAACGTCACCCTGCTCGGCGGCGGTTTCGGCCGCAAGTCCAAGCCGGACTTTGCCTGCGAGGCGGCGATCCTGTCCAAGATGGTCGGCGCGCCGGTTCGTGCGCAGTGGACCCGCGAGGACGAGATCAGACACGGCTACTACCACGCCGCCTGCGCCCAGCACATGAAGGCGGGCCTGGATGAGCAGGGCAAGATCACAGCGTGGCATCAATGCGGTGCCTGGCCGTCGTTGCTCGGCCTCTGGAACCCGGTGCACAAGACCGGCTTCGGCATCGAGTACGGCCTGGGCCTGATCGACATGCCGTACAACAATGTGCCGAACATCCGGATCGAGAACGGCGAGGCCGATATCATGATCCGCGTCGGCTGGTACCGCTCCGTCAACAACATCCAGCACGCGCTGGCGATGAACTGCTTCGCCAACGAACTGGCGGCGGCGGCCGGGCGCGATCCGCTCGAGGTCTTGCTGGAGCTGATCGGCGACGCCGAGGTGATGGACCTCGCCGAGGACGGGGTTGAGGAGTACTGGAACTACGGCGACTCGGTGGAGGACTGGCCGATCATGCCGAACCGGCTCTCCAATACGCTGCGCGTGGTGGCCGACAAGGCCGGCTACGGCAAGGAACTGCCCAAAGGCCACGGTCTAGGCCTCGCGGCGCACCGCTCCTTCCACAGTTACGTGGCGGCGGCGGTGCATGTCGTGGTTCGCGACGATGGCAGCCTGCATATCCCGCAGGTCGACATGGCGGTGGATTGCGGCCGTTACGTCAATCCGGAGGGCATCCGCAAGCAGATCGAGGGGGCTGCGATCTACGGCCACAGCATCGCCCGCCACGGCAAGATCACCACGACCGCTGGCGCGGTGGACCAGAGCAACTTCCACGACTATGCGGTCACCCGGATGAGCGACGCGCCGATGGATGTCCGCGTCCATATCGTCGAGGACTTCGCGCATCTGAAGCCCTGCGGCGTCGGCGAGCCGGGCGTCCCGCCCTATGCGCCGGCTCTGCTCAACGCGATCTACGACGCCACCGGCAAACGTATCCGGAAACTGCCGGTGACGCCGGAAGACTTGGCGTAAGTCTGGGAGCAGTACTCGGTCGGCGGACGGCTTTTTCGTCCGCCGATTTTTTTTGTTCGCCGAGCGGTCGTCCCTCGACAGGCTCATCCTTGATCCGCGCCCCGGCCACGACGACTATTGCCGGATGCATCGTTTTTCGGAGGGGCGTCGGTGGAACGGGGACCGCAGCAAGCGAGCAGCCACGGCGAGATCGTCGAGAACGCGGAAACGGAGATGTCGCGCGAGGCTGCGGAACGGCTGTTGGAAACCTGGCCCAAGCCCGGGGGTACGTCCTTCGCCAATCCCTTCCTGCCCAAGATCCAGTTACAATTGCGCGGCGAGTGGAGTGAGACCGCGCCCCGAATTTTTCTCTACCAGTTCAAGGTCTCGGCTCGGCGCTTCTTCTTCGGCGATTCCGTGTCCGTGTCGCTGGAAAGCCTGACGCTGCACTGGATGTTCGATCCGGGCAGCGGTCCGGTAAAGGTCGGCAAGCGCACCATGAAAGACGCAATGGAAGTCGAAAAGGCATCGACCTTCGACCAGGAACTCTACCGCGCGCTCGCCTGGGGCGAAGGTTCGAAAAAGAACAAGCGCTATAGCACCTTCCTCGCCGTCCTGGCGTGATCGGCGCTAGTCGGCACTGCGACCGTATCCGCTCCGGCTCCCGCCGTCACGCGGCCTCGGTCCGCGCCGTTTCGGAGAAAGAGCGGGGCGATATGTCGGGATCTTTTACAACACCGGGTTTGGCCGTCGATTTCGTGTAAGTGGATGATCCAACTCAACTGTTTGAACAATGCGTCGGCGAAATCGAAGTTTGTAGGCGGTTTCGCTAATCGGAGGCGTCAGGATTCTTTACACCTTTGGGATAGTTCGCTCGACTCGGTAGAAGTAACTCATTGAAAATACGCGGATATGGCATCACGGCACAATTCTTGCTAGCCTTAATCCGAGGCAATCATCGGGGGAGGTGAGTGCTATGCCCAAATTCTCCATCCCGGTAGCGTTGTCAGCGTTCGTTTTTGCATTCGCGTTCGTTTCCACCGCGCACGGCGCCGCGTTTCTGGTCGGTGCGCAGCTCTATCACAGTGACAATACCGGCGCCGACATCGAGTGCTGTTACCAGTTCAGCACCAACACCGGCACCGACGGCCATTCGTTCTTTCCATTGGACCAAATTGGCGATGTTCCCGACGCGGGCGTTGTCGATAAAGACATTGCGTTCGAACTTGGGGCGGGCGCCAACACGTTCACGTTTTCCAACCCCGAGTTCTCCAGGCCTATCTACGGTCTGAACCTGTTCTTCAGCAACACGGCCACCCCACTGGTGGTTCCGCCGGACAGGGACAGCGCCGATCCGAACGGCGTGCCGGGCGATCTGACGGTATTCACTGAGGCCGATACCGTCGGGTTCAGCGTACCGGCCGCGGGAACCGATGTCGGGTCTTACGGTGCCGACAATGTTCCTTTTCCCGCCGACCGCGATCCCACCTCTTACAGCGGCGATACCGAGGTCGTTGTCGGCGGTTTGCTCCTGACCGTCTCGAATTTCAGTGCCTCCAACGATTCACAGGGCGCGATCGAGGCGGCGTTCACGATTACCGCGAGGGAAGTGAACGGCCCGCCCGACCCGCCGGGTGACGACATTCCGGCGCCCGGCATGCTGCTCCTGTTCGGTGCGGCCATCGCCGGCCTCGGGTTCGTGCGACGACGGATCGTATAACGAACGTATCACGAATAGGCGGACTTCGCGGCGGCCCCGAAGGGCCGCCGTTTCTTTTGCGCTCTACGCGGCATTCGTCTCCCGCTCCCGCCGATACCGGCCCGGCCCGACGCCGAAGCGGCGTTTGAACAGGCGGCTGAAGGAGGGGAGCGACTCGTAGCCGACGCGGTGGGCGATCTCGGCGGTGGAGAGGCGAGTTTCGGTCAGCAGCACGCGGGCCTTTTGTAGGCGCCAGTCGGCGAGGTATTGCGCCGGCGGCTGTCCGACCCGGGCGTGGAACAGTTCGGCGAAGCGGCTTCGCGACAGCCCGGCTTCGCGCGCCAGCCGTTCCAGCGTCCAGGCCGCCGCCGGCTCGGCGTGAATGGCGCTAAGCGCGCGCGAGAGGTTCGGGTCTGCCAGCCCGCTGAAGAAGTCCCTGCCGCCATCCGCCTTCGCCGCGTGGGCGCGCACCGCCTGGATGAACAGGATTTCCGACAGCCGGTCGACGATGGCCGAGCGGCCGAGATTGTCGGCCTCGGCCTCGTAGGCGATGAAACGCACGGCGTCGCCGAGCCAGGGATAGTTCATCGCCTCCGCCGCGCGGATCAGAATGTGGCTCGGCAGCGACCGCAACAGCGGATGGTCGGCGCCCTCGTCGAACCCGCAGAAGCCGCAGATCAGACGCGCCGGCCGCGCCGCGTCCGGGTCGCCCGCGCGAAGCACGCCCGCGCCGGTGAATCCGGCCTCGCTGAGCACGTCCGGCAGGTCCCTGGGCGCGCGGTCCGGCGCATCGCTTAAAGTCTGCGCCGCGCCGTGCGGAATAAAGACGAAGTCGCCGGCCGCCAGCGCGATTGGGCTGGCCAGACCCTGCACCGTCACCAGGCAGTCGCCGCCCAGCATCAGGTGGAAGCGCACCGCGTTCCGGTCCGGCGGCACGCGCACGGCGAACGGTGGGCCGAGCGCGGTCTGGAAATACAGGCTGCCGCGCAGCTTCACCGTGCCGAGGATGTCGCTCACCACGTCCATAGCCACACCTTATCATTTCATGCAGCGGGACCGGACGAACGGATAAGAAACCCGGACGAACCGGCAAAGACCGGCCGGGCGCCGCCCGCTACAACCGGGCCATGATCGAAGCGGAACAATACGGCGAGGGCCCGCCGCTGGTCCTGATCCACGGCTCGCCGTCCAACGCCCAGGCCTGGAGGCAGGTCGGCCAACGCCTGGCGGACCGATTCCGCATTATCGCGCCGACCCTGCCGGGCCACGAACCGTCGCCCGGCCCGCTTTGCCCGACCGAAACCGCCGACATGGCGCAGGCGGTCGAAACCCTGCTCGCCGGCATCGACGGCCCGCTCCGGCTCGCCGGCCATTCTTACGGCGGTAACGTCGCTTTGCAGATGGCGCTCCGCCGTAGCCTGCCGGTCGACCGTCTGATCCTGCTGGAACCGGTGCTGATGGGCATTTTGCCCATGGCAGGGGAGGGCGCGCTGTTCGCCGAGGCCAAGGCCTTGTTCGACCGCTACATCGCCGCGGTCGAAACCCAAGAGCCCAATGCGGTCTCGATCATGGTCGACTACATGTTCGGCCACGGCGCCCTCGGCCGGATGCCGCCGCCGATGCAGGCCTATCTGGCCGCCCAGGCCCCGGTCAACGCTCGCGACGTCGCCGCCACTTTCCGCGAACGCCACGCGCCCGGGGCCTTCGCGGCTCTCGACTGCCCGGCCCTCGTCGCCTTCGGCGGCGCCAGCCCGATCCTGCTGCGGACAATCGCCCGCCGTTTGGCCGAAACGATAGCCGACGCCGCCGCTGTCGAAATCGCGGGCGCCGGTCACGCCATGCTGGCCAGCCATCCGGCGCAGGTCGCCGCCGCCATCGCGGATTTCGCCAGCGGCTGAATCCGAAATCCAGCCCGAAAATCCCGGAATTCCGGGCATTCTGCCGCATTGAAAATAAAATCATTCAATCGATTGAATTAATCAATCGAACAACCCATATTGAGAGTCTGACAAACGGCGAGAGAACGATGTCGAAGACCAACGACCGGCCGAAGGCCAGGACCGACACCCGCGGCGAGGAGACCCGCCGCCGCCTGATCGAGGCAGGCCTGGACGTCTTCGGCTTGTACAGTTTCGAAGGCGCGACCACCCGCATGCTGGCCGACCGGGCCGGCGTCAATCTGGCCGCGATCCCCTATTACTTCGACGGTAAGGAGGGCCTTTACCGCGTCGTCGTCGAGCATGTCGCCGCCGGTATCGGCGAGCGCATGCTGCCCGCAGTCGAACGGATCGACGCCGTGCTGGCAAACGACGAGCTCTCCCACGGCCAGTTGCTCGACCTGCTGCACGGCCTGCTGGAGCGCTTCGCGGCGATGCTGATCGGCTCCAAGGAGCCGGAGAAGTGGGCGCGCATCATCATCCGCGAGCAGATGCAGCCGACCGAGGCCTTCGACATTCTCTACCGCAGCCCGATGCGGCTGATCCTCGACCGCTGCGCCGTCCTGGTCGGCCGCCTGCTCGGCCGGCCGGCGGATGATCCCGACATCCTCATCCGCGCTTTCACCCTGCTCGGCCAGATCCTGGTGTTCCGAATGGCGCGCGAGGCGGCGTTGCGCACCCTCGGCTGCCATCAGTTCGACGATTCCCACGTCGCCGCGATCCAGGCCGTGGTCCGCGAGCAGACCGAGCGGCTGTTCGCGTCCGACCCGGGAGGCGGGTCATGAAACGCCGGCTGATCGCGCTCGCCGTGCTCGCCGCCGTCGCCAGCGGCGCCGGCTGGTACTGGTTGCAGCAGGAAGACGGCGTCGATCCGGGCGAGCTCCGGCTCTATGGCAACGTCGATATCCGCCAAGTCGACCTCGGTTTCCGCGTCAGCGGCCGGATCGAGCGGATGTGCTGCGAGGAGGGCGACGTAATCGAGCCCGGCCAGGTGCTCGCCGTGCTCGACAAGGTCCCGTTCCAGGACGAGGTGCGTATTGCCGAAGCCGAACTCGCCGCGCGTCGGGCCAACCTGCTGAAGATGGAGACCGGCACCCGGCCGAGCGAGATCGCCCAGGCGCGCGCCCTGGTCGCGGAGCGGGAGGCGTCGCTCCGCAACGCCGTCCTGGTCCTGGAGCGGCAGGCGCGGCTGGTCAAGCAAGGGCACGTCTCCGAGCAGGCCTACGACGACGCCGAAGCCGGAAAGATAGAAGCCGAAGCCCGCCTCGCCTCGGCGAGGGAAGCGCTCGACCTCGCGCTTGAGGGCTTCCGCGCCGAAGAGATCGCCGAGGCGCGCGCCGACGTGGCCGCGGCCGAAGCGCAACTGGCCCAGGCGCACACCCGGCTCGCCGACACGGAGATCCACGCCCCCGCCGGCGGCGTCCTGCTCACCCGCATCCAGGAGCCCGGCGCCATCGTCATGGAGGGCGGCCCGGTTTACACCCTGTCCTTGACCCGCCCGGTCTGGGTCCGCACCTACATCGCCGAGCCGGATCTCGGCCGCATCCATCCCGGCATGAAGGCCGGCGTCATCACCGACACCGAGCCGGATCGCGTCCATCCCGGCCAGATCGGCTTCATCTCCCCGGTCGCCGAATTCACGCCGAAGAACGTGGAGACCACCAGCCTCCGCACCGATCTCGTCTATCGGCTGCGCGTCGTCGTCGACAATCCGGACAACGGGCTGCGCCAGGGCATGCCGGTCACCGTCGTCATCGACCTGCCGGCGGCGGAGGGATGATGTCATGCCCGCGTCCATGGTCCGGATCGACGGCGTAACCAAGCGGTTTCCCGGTCAGGCAAGCCCGGCGCTGCACGACCTCGACGCCGAGATCCACGGCGGCCGGGTCACCGGCCTGGTCGGGCCGGACGGAGCCGGCAAGACCACGCTGATCCGGCTGATATCGGGCCTGTTGGTGCCGGACGTCGGCGCGATCACCGTGGCCGGCTTCGACGCCGCGACCGAGGCGGACGCGATCCACGCGATCGCCGGCTACATGCCCCAGAAGTTCGGCCTCTACGAAGACCTCTCGGTGCTCGAGAACCTGAACCTCTACGCCGATCTCCGCGGCCTGACCGGCGCCGCCCGGCGCGAGACCTTCGACCGACTGCTCGCCTTCACCGACTTGGCGCGGTTCACCGGCCGGCTCTCGGGCGCGCTCTCCGGCGGCATGAAACAGAAGCTCGGCCTCGCCTGCGCCCTGATCCGGAAACCTCGCCTGCTGCTGCTGGACGAGCCGAGCGTCGGCGTCGACCCGATCTCGCGCCGCGAGCTCTGGCGCATGGTCGAGGACCTGGTCGACGACGGCATCGCCGTCATCTGGTCGACGGCCTATCTCGACGAGGCCGAGAAGTGCGAATCCGTCTTGTTGCTGAACGAGGGCGAACTGCTGTTCGACGGCCCGCCTGGAGAGCTCTCCGCCCGCGTCGCCGGCCGCAGCTTTCACCTGACCGGCGTCAGCGGCCGCCGCCGCGCCGTGCTGGCCCGGGCGCTCGACCGCGACGGCGTGATCGACGGCGTGGTCCAGGGCCGCAACCTGCGTCTCGTACTGGGGGAGGGCGCCGACGCACCGGACCCCGCCGACTTGGTAGCTGGTGATGGGGCAGGTATCGAACAAGTGCCGCCCCGCTTCGAGGACGCTTTCGTCGACGCCCTCGGCGGCGGGCCCGGCGGCCGCTCGGCGCTCGCCGCCCGCATGCAGCCGGTTACCGGCGGAGACGACGTGGTGGTTGAGGCAACCGGCCTCACCAAGCGGTTCGGCAGTTTCACCGCTGCCCAGGACATCACCTTCTCCATCCGTCGTGGCGAGGTGTTCGGCCTGCTCGGCCCGAACGGCGCCGGCAAGTCGACCACCTTCAAGATGCTCTGCGGCCTGCTGCAGCCGACCCGCGGCACGGCCCGCGTCACCGGCCTGGACCTCAAGACCGCGTCCAGCAAGGCGCGCGGGCGGATCGGCTACATGGCGCAGAAGTTCTCGCTCTACGGCATGCTGAGCGTCCGCCAGAACCTCGACTTCTTCTCCGGCGTCTACGGCTTGACCGGCCGCCGCCGGCGCGAGCGGATCGACGGCATGGTCGAGACCTTCGGGCTTACGCCGCACCTCGACACCACGGCCGACGACCTGCCGCTCGGCTTCAAGCAGCGCCTCGCGCTGTCGTGCGCCGTGATGCACGACCCGGCGGTGCTGTTCCTCGACGAGCCGACCTCCGGCGTCGACCCGCTCACCCGCCGCGAGTTCTGGACCCACATCAACGGCATGGTCGAGAAGGGCATCACCGTCATGGTGACGACCCACTTCATGGACGAGGCGGAATATTGCGACCGCATCGCGCTGATCTACCGCAGCCGCGAAATCGCGACCGGCTCGCCCGACGACCTGAAGGAGAGCGTCCGCGGCGCCGCACTGCCCGACCCGACCCTGGAGGACGCGTTCATCGCGTTGGTCCGGGCGGTCGACGCGGACGAGAGCGAGGCGGCATGAACCGGCAGCGCCCGCGCCGCCTCAAGGCGCTGATCGTCAAGGAGACGTTGCAGGTCTTCCGCGATCCCAGCAGCATCCTCATCGCCTTCGTGCTGCCGCTGATCCTGCTGTTCCTGTTCGGCTACGGCGTCTCGCTCGACGCCAACGAGATCGACATCGGCCTGGCGCTGGAGGACACCTCGCCGGAGGCGCACAACCTCGCCGTCGCCTTCACCAATTCCCGCTTCTTCGATGTGCGCGTCGCCCGCGACCGCCGAGCCTTTGTCGACGATCTGGTCGCCGGCGACATTCGCGGCATCGTCGTCGTGCCGGCCGATTTCTCGGCCCGCCTGAAATACCAAGGCGACGCCGCGCCGATCCAGGTGATCGCCGACGGCACCCAGCCCAACACCGCCAACTTCGTGCAGAACTACGTGCAGGGTGTCTGGTCGAACTGGCGACAACAGCGCCGGCTGGAACGCGGCGAGACCGCGGCGCCCGCCATCGCGCTCGAATCCCGCTACTGGTTCAACGAGGAACTGGAAAGCCGCAACTTTCTCGTGCCGGGCTCCGTCGCCATCGTCATGACCCTGATCGGCACGCTGCTAACCGCCCTGGTCATCGCCCGCGAATGGGAACGCGGCACCATGGAGGCGATCATGGCGACGCCGGTCGGCACCCTGGAATTGCTTGCCGGTAAGATCGTGCCGTACTTCGCGCTCGGCATGATGGCGATGGCGGTCTGCACCATCATCGCCATCGGCCTGTTCGGCGTGCCGTTTCGCGGCTCGGTTTGGGCGCTCTCCGCCGTGTCGGCGGCGTTTCTCTGCCCGGCGCTCGGCCTTGGCTACCTGATCTCCGCGGCGACCAGGAACCAGTTCGTCGCCTCGCAGATGGCGCTGTTCGCCGGCTTTCTGCCGGCCATGCTGCTCTCCGGCTTCATCTTCGAAATCTCCAGCATGCCGGCCGCGATCCAGGCGATCACCCACGTCATCCCCGCGCGCTACTTCGTCTCCAGCCTGCACACCCTGTTCCTGGCCGGCGACATCTGGCCGCTGCTGCTGCCCAACGTTGCGGTCATGCTGGCGATCGGCGCGCTGTTCCTCGGCCTCGCCGTCCGCAACACCCGCAAGCGGCTCGATTGAAATGCCGACGCGCATCGTCGCCCTGGTGATCAAGGAACTGCTGGCGATCCTGCGCGACCCGCGCGGCCGCATGGTGCTGATCGTGCCGCCGATCCTGCAACTCGTGATCTTCAGCCTCGCCGCCACCCTCGATGTCAGGAACGTTTCGATGGCCGTGCTCGACCAGGACCGGGGCAAATGGTCGGCCGAACTGGTGCAGCGCTTCGTCGGCTCGCCGACGTTCACCGACATCCGTTTTCTCGACGGCGTCGCCGAGATCCGACCGGTCGTCGACGCCCAGCAGGCGATTGTGGTGTTGCACATCCCGCAGGGTTTTTCCGGCGACCTCGCCGCGGGCCGAGCGACGACGCTGCAACTCATCCTCGACGGCCGTCGCTCCAACGCCGCCCAGATCGTCCAGGGATACGTCTCCCGTATCGTCGACCAATTCGACCGCGACATCGCCGCCGAATTGGGCCGCCCCGGCCCGTCCAGCGTGCTGGTCGCGCGCAACTGGTTCAACCCCAACCTGGAACATCAATGGTTCACGGTGCCGAGCCTGATCGGCACCATCACGCTGCTGGTCGGCATGTCCGTGACGGCCTTGTCGATTGCCCGCGAGCGCGAGCTCGGCACCTTCGACCAGCTTCTGGTCTCGCCGCTGCAGCCGGCCGAAATCCTGCTAGGTAAGACGCTGCCGTCCCTGATCGTCGGCCTTGTCCACGGCAGTCTGTTCCTGGTCGCCGCCATAATGATCTTCCGGGTGCCGTTCACCGGCTCCGTTCTCCTGCTCTACGCCAGCCTCGTACTCTATCTGCTGGCGATCATCGGCGTCGGCCTGTTCATCTCGTCGCTCTCGAAGACCCAGCAGCAGGCCTTCCTCGGCACCTTCGTCTTCGCCGCGCCGGCGATCCTGCTCTCCGGTTTCGCCAGCCCGGTGGAGAATATGCCGGTGTGGATGCAGCAGTTCACCCTGATCAACCCGCTCCGCCACTTCATCGTCATCGTCAACGGCCTGTTCACCAAGGACATGCCCGCCGCCACGGTCTTCGACAACGCCTGGCCCATGGCCCTGATCGCGCTGTTCACCTTGAGTGCGGCGGCTTGGCTGTTTCGTCGGCGGCTGCAATAGGCGGCTGCCGTCCTTCGACAGGCTCAGGACGAGGATTGGAGTTTTCAGGAAACCACCTCGCCATCAGCAATCCACCTCGCCCTGAGCCTGTCGAAGGACGACTGCGCCGCCCCCTCAAGCCCCCTGAAACATCGTCCGTATGTCCACGGTCGAGCGCTTCCCCAGATCGTCGAAATTGTTCCCAATCCATTCGTCCGCCGCGAGCCGCCCGACATCGAACAGATGCCTTAAGAAATCCCACTCGGCGTTCATCTTGCTCGACGCGCCCAGCGGTTTGATTTCCTCCTCCGCCTCGATCCGATGCACCAGAATATGGTTGTAGTGCTTGGGATCCAGCTTGCCGTCCTCCAGCAGCCGGGCGACGAAGTCGATCGCGCGGAACTCCTTCAGCAGGCTGGAATTGAACGAGATCTCGTTCACCCTGTTCAGGATCTCCCGCGCCGTCTGCGGCGTGCCCGGCCTGGTGATCGGATTGATCTGCACGATCACCACGTCGTTCGATGTGCAGGCGTTGTAGAACGGGAACAGCACCGGGTTGCCCATATAGCCGCCGTCCCAATAGGGCGCGCCGTCGATCTCCACGGCCTGGAACAGGAACGGCAGGCAGGCCGACGCCATCACCATGTCGGCCGTCAGCCCGTGCCGGTCGAACACTTTCACGCGGCCGGTCTCCACGTTGGTCGCGGAGATGAAGACCTTCATCCTGTCGCAGCTTCTCACCGTCTCGAAATCGACCACGCTCTCCAGCACGTCGCGCAGCGGGTTGATGTTCAGCGGATTAAACTCGTAAGGGGAGGCGAGGCGGCTGAACAGATCGAAGAAGATGTAGCTCGGCGATGAATCCAGGTTCCAATTGCCCATGAACACATCGATGGGGGAGCGCTGGATCGGACTGCCGCGCCCGGCGTCGCTGACCGCCTTCCAGAAGCCGTGCAGCTTCTCGCGCGCGCCTTCGGGTCCGTCCTGCATAACGCCGTCGGCAACCACGGCCGCGTTCATCGCCCCGGCGCTGGTGCCGCTGATCGCCTCGATCTCCAGTCTTTCGTCTTCCAGCAGCCGATCCAGCACGCCCCAGGTGAAGGCGCCATGCGCGCCGCCACCCTGCAGGGCCAGGTTGACCGCCTTTTTCTTGCGTGTCGGCCGACGGCTCATTGCGCCGTCCACCCACCGTCGACCGGCAGTGCCGTGCCGGTGATCGACGCCGCCGCGTCCGAACACAGGAACACCGCCAGCCCGCCGAGTTGCTCGGTGGTCACGAACTGCTTGGTCGGCTGCGCCGCCAGCAGCACGTCGCGCTTGACCTCGTCCTCCGTGATGCCGCGCGCCTTGGCCGTATCCGGGATCTGCGCGGCGACCAGCGGCGTCAGCACGTAGCCCGGGCAGATCGCGTTTACGGTCACCCCGTGCTCCGCCGCTTCCAAGGCGATGGTCTTGGTCAGGCCCAGGATGCCGTGCTTGGCCGCGACATAGGCCGACTTGTACGGGGAGGCGACCAGTCCGTGCGCCGAGGCGATGTTGATGATCCGTCCCCATTCGCGCGCTTTCATGTCGGCCAGCGTCAGCCGGATGGTATGGAACGCGCTCGACAGGTTGATCGCGATGATCGCATCCCATTTCTCGGCCGGGAATTCCTCGATCGGCGCTACGTTCTGGATGCCGGCGTTGTTGACGACCACGTCGACCTGGCCGAAGTCGGCCGCGGTCTTGGCCACCATGTCGGCGATCTCCTCGGGCTTGGTCATGTCGGCGCCGTGATAGCCGACCTTGACGCCGTGGCTGTCCGCCAGTCCGGCGCGGGTCGCCTCGATTTCGCCGGCGTCGCCGAATCCGTTCAACATCACGTTCATGCCGGCTGCGGCGAAACTCTCGGCGATGCCGAGGCCGATGCCGCTGGTCGAGCCGGTGATAATGGCGTTTCTGCCTTTGCTCATGATTTTAAAGCTCCTTTATCGATCTCGATTGACTACGCCAGGTAGTCGTGAATGACGCGGCCGAACGGCAGGGTCAGGTCGGCCTTGAAGTGGCGGCCGCCGATCACCCGTTTCACCGGCAGGTCCGCGACCGGCGCGTTGACGTGCGGCACCAGGTGCAGCCTGGCCGGCCCGCCGTAGTTGAACGTCACGTCGATCTCCGTGAGGTTGTAGGCGACCAGTTGCGCGACCAGCGGCTCGCCCGAAACGCAGGGCAGCAGCTTCAGGTTCACCTGGGTCTTCTTCAGCGACTCGTTCCGCCGGGCCGGGTCCTTGATCAGGTTCTCGTGCTTGTAGGCCATGGTGCCCATGGCGACCGTCTGGCCGGCGTAATCCAGCGTGCCGGTCAGGGTATCGGTCTCGACGGTCAGCCTCGGCTCGCCCCAGCGCTTCGGAAAGCCCCAGATCTCGCGGCCGGCGCTGATCGGCGGCTCGTCGTTCAGGAACATCATCGCCGTGTAGTTGACGTCCTCGCCCAGGAAGCGGCAGGGGATCACCACGCCGGATTCCTGGTAGCTGCCGAACCCGGAACTGTCCGGCATGTTGATCCATTCGTAGAACACCTGGTTGGAGCCGTCGGGCTCCAGCGGCTCGGGCACCATCCTGCGGATGGCGTCCGGATCGCTTTCGTAGACGACAATGAAATACTCGCGGTCGAGGAACCGGTAGGGCCCGGTCGGATAGCTCGGGTTGCCGGGCGGCATGGACGGCAGGGAAAGGATCTCGTCGGGTGTCATCGCGGCCTCCATCGGACGATCATCATCGGCCCGCGCGGATCGCGCCGGCCGAACCGTTTCACTTTGCCCGTTGGACGTTGCTTCCCTATGTCCGGGTGTTGTGTCGCCCGGCGTCTTTTATGATGCGGCCGCCGTATCGGCGTGCCGTGCGGCCATGCTGGTTTCGATGGCCCGACGCGAACTTTGGTTACACTACGCCGCTACAATACGTGCGCGTTCTATCTCATACACCAAGTTTTTGCCGGCCTGCCGCCACGGCGGCATCAACGAACTGCATCAGCCCGCCGCGCCGGTCGGCCAGGCTCAGGATCTGCTCGGCGGTCGCCACGGCGCCGACGAAGCCTTGCCGGTGCCATTGACCCGGCGGCGGCAGTGCCGGCAGGTCTCCGGCATCCAGGTGCGGCCACGGATTGATATAGAAGTAGGGCTGCGCGTAAGCCTCGTCGCCGGGCGCCATGCCGATACCGATCGCCCGCGCCGCCTCGAAATCGCCCTCTTCCAGCCCGACCAGCGTCGCGATGTCGAAGTGGTGCGGCCAGCACCGCACCGGCGACGGCCCCGGGCTCAGCCGGATCAGCTTCGCCTGCTGCGCCTCCAGCATGTCGGCTGCCGCCTCGAACCACCGGCCCAGCTCCGCCAGGGCGTCGCCATGCGCGCCGACGGAATAGGCGGCCCCGTCGGCGACCGGGTGGGCCGGCATCTCATACGGCAGCTCCACCGGGCTCGCCGGCTTCAGGCCGAAGCGCGCAAGTTGTTCGTCGACGAACAGGCCGGCTTGCGAGTCCCGTTGCCCGTCCAGCCCCTTCGTCTCGGCGATTTCGTCGCCGTTCATCGCCAGTAGGGTCAGGTCGAACAGGCGCAGCCCGATCCGAGCCTCGTTTTCGTTCAAAGGCTGCGACACCAGCGCGCCGTGCCGGTGGTCCCAGGTCAGGCTGGAATGACTGTCGTCGGAGCGCGCGACCAGGTTGGCCCGCGCCGCCCTGGTCGCCCACTGCGCCGCATGGTGCGCGGACTCCCGCGCCGCGGTCAGGTCGGTCGGCGCGACGCCGCCGAGTATCGCCCAGTCCAGCGCCATTTACCCCTCCTTGGCCGCCGGCCGCGGCCGGAATTCCTCCCCCAGCATGCGCATCGCCAGCCGGCATTCCGTCAGCAGCGTCGCGACGGCGACCAGCACGGCAAGCACCGCCAGGCAGACGGTCGCTGTGACGAATCCGTGCGGCGGCCGGTCCAGCAGAAAGATCAGCCCGCCGCCGATGCTGGAGATCGCCAGCACCAGCACCGCCACATATAGAGCGATCAGCGCGATGTGGAACCTGCGCGCCCGCCGCAGCAGGCCGTCCGGGTCCGGGCCGCCCGGCCCGCGCGCCGGCCCTTCCAACTGGCCGAACCGCGCGGCCGTCGACAGGATCAGCAGGCCGACGCCCGGAATCAGGATCACCGGCTGCAGCAACACGCCGAAGACGTCCATCGTCCGGGCCTCAGACCAGTTCGGCGTCGGTCATGATCTCCACCAGCGCCGGGCCGTTGTGCGCCAGCCCCTCGGGCAGGGCGTCCGCCTCGGCCACCTTGTGCCAGACGTGCTCTTGCGCTGCAGTCTCTCCCATCTGTCCCCTGTGTCCCCCGCCGTTCGGCCCGTTTTGCTTGCGACCCGTTGGATGCAGCGGAAACCAGAGACGTTACAGGCGGATGACAGTTCTATGTCCGGCGCGCTGCGAGCACGGCCTTGATCAGGTCTTCCGGCACGGCATCCGGCACCGCCGCCGCTGGGTCCTCGAAGGTCTTCTTGCCGACCTCGACCGTGCGTCGGTAGGCGGCGAGATAGTCGCGGCACTCCCGGCAGATCTTCAGGTGGAAGTCGAACACCGCGCGCTCGCGGGCGGGCAACTCGTCCTCCAGATACGCGAGAATGAAGCTCTCGAACTCCGCGCAGGTGATCATCAGCGGCATATGCTTCAGCATCATGCCCTTCATCCAACGCATCGGACCGGTGCGGCGGCCGTCCGTCATGTGGCCTCCCCCCGCAGCAGCGGCTCCAGCAGCTTCTTCAGCGCCGATCGGGCGCGGTGCAGCCGCACCTTCACGTTGCTCTCGCTGATCTCCAGCAGTTCGGCCACTTCCGCCGTCTCCAGTTCTTCGATGTCGCGCAGCATCAGCACGATACGGTAATTGTCCGGCAGTTCACCGATCTTTGACAAGACCAGCGCCCGCACGCTCTCCCGCTCGACGATTTCTTCCGTCGAGGCGAGGCGGGGCCACGGCGCCTCGATCCGGCAGGCGTTTTCGTCGAATTCCGGCATCAGCGGGTCGATCGGCTGTTCGTTCAGCCGTTTCATGGCGCGCAGCTTCATCAGCGCCTGGTTGACGGTGATCCGGTGCAGCCAGGTCTTCAGGCGCGACCGCCGCTCGAAACTGCCGATTTTCTGAAAGGCGTTCAGCAGGGCTTCCTGCACGCAGTCGTCGGCCAGCCCGTCGTCGCGCAGCAGGCGGAAGGCCACGGCCCGCATCCAGCCGATGTGGGTACGCACCAGGCGCTCGGCATGGCTTTCGCTGCCGGCGACCACGCCGTCGATCAGTTCGTCTTCCTCGGCGTCCCGACCCTCGGCCGCCGGCGCTGTTTTAAGCAAAGACTCGACCAACCCACTTGCCGTCTCTGTCGCCCGCAGCTTACACGGCAAGTCGGCGGACCGAAACGCAAACCGTCAGGGCTCTTCGTTCAACGGCACGCCGTCGGCCGGACCCGTCGCCTCGCTGCCCATGCGCAGGCGGTGGCCGTCCAGGTCCTCGACATTCATCTCGCGGACGCCCCAGGGAAACGTGGTCGGCGCCTGGCGGATGATCGCGCCGCGTTTTTCGTACTCCGCGTGCAGCGCGTCGACGTCGTCGATGAAGACCGAGATCCACATGCCCGGCCCGCCCTGTCCGTCCTGGCAGAGAAAGACCCGGACATCGCCGCGGGAGACGCAGGCATAATCCGCCGGCTCGCCCCATTCCCATTCCTTTTGGAAACCCAGCTTCTCAACGTAGTAGGCGATGGCGGCGGGCACGTCCTTCACGTTGAAGATTGGTATCGCGGCATGGAAATGGTTCATGGGGGCAACTCCGGCGGTCGTGGGGGCGTCGGTTATTCAGAGTCTGTTCAAGAATGCCTAGCCGGCCCGCTCCCCCGTCCCAACCACCCACACAGGGTACCCTATGGGTGGTTGGGACGGGGGGGGGGGCCGGCTAGGCATTCTTGTACAGACTCTGGATAACCCACGCCCCCACCACCGCCGGTG
>JANQEE010000033.1 GCA_028278525.1 Minwuiaceae bacterium
CCCAACCACCCATACAGGGTACCCTCGGGGTGGTTGGGACGGGGGAGCGGGCCGGCTAGGCCCCCTATACCCACAAACTAGAACCTGACGTTCATACCCAGATAACCCAGATACGCCGGCGTGAAGCCTTCCGGGTCGCTGTGCCACTGCACGCCGCCGGCCAGATTGACGCCGTGCGCCAGGCTGTACTGGCCCTTCACCTGGACCGCTTCCATGCGGCCTTCGAACCGGGTCGGGTTGACCTTCACGTCGTTGGCCGTCTGTACCGCCAGGCCCCAGGGCCCGTCGAAATAGCGGACGCCGATGTTCCAGTCCGTGCGGTCGCGGCGCAGCACGCGGACGGTGCGCTGCTTGCCGACGTCCAGGGCGAAGCCGCCGTGGGTCAGCCGGCCGCCGACGATCCAGTCGTTGTTCTTGCCGCCGCCGCTTAAGCGGTTGGTGCTGAACAGGCCGACCGATGTTTTGCGCTTTTTGTTGTGGCGGTTCAGATGGACGTCGTAGGTCCGCCCGCCGACCGTGGTCGCCAGTTCGCCGCCGAAACCGTAGCCGTGATCGGCCTTGCCGAAGGCGTTGCCGCAGCCGGCCGCGCCGAATCCGATAAAGCCGCCGCGGCACTCGCTGGCGATATCCAGCGCGAAACCCGTTCCGCGCGGGCTGAACGATACCGCGACGGGCGTGCCGGGGCCGGCGGGCACCGTCAGCGGGTAATGTGCCGTTATCTTCAGCCGCAGCGCCGCTTCGTCGGCGTCGGCCAATCCATTTGGCGCGGACATTGGCAGCACCGCGTTGGATGGGGCCAGCGACGGCCCGGTCTGCGTGGCCGGGGCGCTAAGCGTCGCCAGATGATGCTCAAGGCCGGCCTCCACCGCGATGAACCTGTCCCCGGCCCGCTCCGCGCAGGCAGCGGTGAACAGTGTCAGCACGCCACAAAGAAGTTTCCGCATCGCGTTCCTCCTTCGGCTGTCGGGTCCGCCCGCGTCTTGCGGGCTTTGCCACCGGCCGTCGAACTGGCGATCGAAGCGAAACTAAAGAAATCGGGCTTTTCCGCGAAACGATCTTCAAATTAACTGTCGTTCGACGTGCCGTTTGCTTAGGAGTAGCAATTACAATGCCATATAGAGCAAATTGCCTGTTTTCAAAGATCCTTAAGGTTAATGGCCAGTCACGCTCCGGTGTCTCTGTAAAAATACTCGACATTCTTTCGCAATGCACAATTGGTCATGATTTATACTTAAACGGTAAATCGCGGCGGCTTGGCGGATTGCACCGCTCCTCTTGCCGCCGGTCATGACAATCCGGGCGGTTTGCCGCAAGATCGCCGGGCAATCGACAGGGAGCCCGATCCGTGACCGACAAGCCGTTCCTCATCGCAACTGCCGAAGACTTTGTTGGCCGTGAACTGGCGGTCAGCGACTGGATGAAGCTGGATCAGGCGCGCGTGAACATGTTCGCGGAGGCGACCAAACATACCCATTGGATGCACACGGACCCGGAGCGGGCGGCGCGCGAGAGCCCGTACGGCGGCGCGCTGGCGCACGGCTTCCTGATGCTCAGCCTGATCTCGCACTTCATCGACGCCTGCGACCTGCGCCCGGCGGATTCCGCCTACGCCCTGAACTACGGCGTCGACAAGGTGCGTTTTCTGGCGCCGGTCGTGGTCGGCGACGGCGTCCAAGTGCGCGACCGTATCAAGCTGCTGAGCGCGGAGCCGCGCAAGAACGGCCTGCTCGCCCGCACCAGCCACGAGATAGAGGTCGACGGCCTCGACCGCCCCGCGGTCTATGCCGAATACCTGGCGCTCTGGGTGCCGAAACAGGCGGCCGCGTGACGGCGCTGCCCGACACCGTCGCCGAGTACCGCCGAACCCCGGTTTTCACCGAAACCACCGTGCCGGCGGCCCTGACCGACGAGCACGCCACCAAGCCCGGCGTCTGGGCCGTCATCGCGGTCGAGACCGGCCGCCTCGAATTCCACGACGTGGAAACCGGCGCGGCGCGCGTCCTCGGCGCCGGCGCCACCGCCGTCGTCGCGCCCGAACGGCGCCACAAGGTAACGCCGCTCGGGTCTGTCTCGTTCCATGTGGCGTTTCACCGCTGAGCGGACGCCGTGACCAGGGCGGCGGCAACACGGCCCGCCGCTTCCACGTAGGCCGGGTCGCGATGCACCAGGGCGACGGAGACCGCGCCGTCCAGCAGGATCACGATCTGCCGGGCCAGCGCCGGCGAGTCGTCCAGACCGTCCGCGGCGATCACCTCGGTCAGCCAGGCCTCGAACCGTTTCTTGTGGGCGGCGCCGGCTTGCAGCGCCGGATGGCCGGGCGCGTTGGCCAGTTCGGCGGCGGTGCGCAGGAAGCCGCAGCCGCGCCATTTCGGATGCGCGGTCGATTGCGCCAACCGCCGGAACATCGCTTCCAGCTTCGCCGCCAGCGGGCCGTCCGCCTCGTCCAGCCAGCGCGCATAGAGGGCGAGGGTCGGTTGGTCGCGCGCCTGCAGGTAGGCGGCGACCAGGTCGTCCTTGCTCTTGAAGTGGTAGTACAGCGTGCGCTTGGTGACGCCCGCCTTCTCGGCGACGGCGTCGACGCTGACGCTCCGCACGCCCTCGCCGTAGAACAGGTCCACGGCGGCCCCGACGATGCGGCCCCGTGTCTCGGTCGAATCCCGTGCCATGGTTCAATGTATACCGACTAGTGAGTATACACAAATCCCGGTCTCGGCCATTGTCATGGAAACGACCGCTCAATTCGAAGAGGTGCGACCATGTCCGAAACCGTCCTGATGGAGACCCGCGGCCCCGCCGCGTTGCTGACCCTGAACCGCCCGGAAAAGCTCAATGCCCTGAACTACGACCTGATCGACCGGCTGATGGTCCTGCTCGACGACATCGAGCGCGACGACGCGATCCGCGCCGTCGTGCTCACCGGCGCCGGCGATCGGGCCTTCAGCGCCGGCGCCGACATCGCCGGCTTCGCGCCCAGCGTGCGCCGGGGTCAGGCAGTGGCGCTCCGCGACTTCGTCCGCCGGGGCCAGCGCATGACCGCGCGTATCGAGACCTTTCCCAAGCCGGTGATCGTCGCGGTCAACGGCCTCGCCCACGGCGGCGGGTCCGAGATTACCGAGGCCGCGCCGCTGGCGCTCGCCAGCGACCGGGCGGAATTCTGCAAGGCCGAGATCGCGCTCGGCTTCGCGCCGCCGTTCGGCGGCTCGCAGCGCCTGCCTCGCCTGATCGGCCGCAAGCGCGCGCTCCGCATGATCCTGACGGGCGAGCCGATCACGGCGTTCGAGGCGCGCGACTTCGGGCTGGTCAACGACGTGGTCGCGCACGACCGCCTGCTCGACGAGGCGTTCGCGCTCGCCGGTCGGATCGCCGAGATGTCGCCGCTGGCCGTCGCGGCCTGCCTCGGCAGCGTGACGCGCGGCATCAACGTCCCCATCGACGAGGGCCTCGCCATCGAAGCCGGCTATTTCGCCCGCATGGTGCCAACCCGTGACATCGAAGAGGGGATCTCGGCTTTTCTGGAGAAGCGAAAGCCGCAGTTCCAGGGCGCGTAATCCGGCCGCCCCGGGGCTTCGGCGGTTACGGCGGCAGCGTCCCCCAGGTGGTCGCGATCAAAAGGAATCCGATCACGGCCACGGAAAGCAGCACCGTTCGTTTGTGCGGCAAGGATTTGAATACCCGCATTTTGCCTCCTTCCGGCCACGAACGCTGTTTGCCGATGGCCGCACCCCTGTCGGACGGCTTGTGTGAAAAGGTGCCGTCCTGACGCCAAGGGTAAACGAGGCTTGGTCTGCGCCGCACCCTACGAATGTAGGAAGTGACTAACCGCGCGCGAAATCCTTCAGCCACTGCCCGACGCGCCTGGTCGCGGCGGTCGGCGTGTTGGCGACGGGCTGGCAGAGGTAATAGCCGATGTCCGACGGGCCGGGCATGCCGAACGGCGCGGTCAGGGCGCCGGCTTTCAGCCGCTCGTCGACCAGCGGCCGCCGGCCGATGGCGAGGCCCAGGCCCTGTTCCGCCGCCGCCAGCACCTGCTCCTGCGTTTCCAGCCGCAGCGTCCGGTCCAGCGCGCCGTCCAGGGTGGCCGCATCCACGCCGTGGCCGCGCGCCCATTCGATCCACTCGTCCGGGAAATAGCCGTTGACGATCAGCCGGCCGGATTTGAGCGCCGCCTCGATATCGCCTTCGACGTAGCCGGCCTTGCAGACCGGCATGGCCGTCTCCGCCAGCAGGAATTCGGCCTCCACGTCCGGCCAGCTGCCGCGCCCGTAGCGCACCGCCAGGTCGATCTGCTCCCGGCGCAGGTCGCAAAGCCGGGTCGTGGTCACCAGTTGCAGGTCGATGCCCGGGCAGGCCTGTTCGAAGGCGCCGAGGTTCGGCACCAGCCACAATATCGCCAGCGACGGCGGCAGGGTTAGCGCCACCCGGTCGCGCTCCGCCGGGCCGATCAGCGCCCGCGTCGCCTCGCGGATCCGCGCCATGGCCGGGTCGATCTCCTGGAAATAGCGCTGGCCCTGCGCGGTCAGGGCGATCCGGGGTCCGTTGCGGTCGAAAAGCTGCACATGCAGGAAGTCTTCCAGTCGCCGGATCTGGTGGCTGATCGCCGATTCCGTCACCCCCAGCTCTGCCGCCGCGTCGCGAAACCGGCCGTGCCGCGCGGCGGCGTGAAAGGCGCGCAGCGCCGGGAAGGGGGGCATCCAATTTTGCATAGCGGCCATTATCCCAGCATCCTGGAAGCATGAACGGAATTCAAGCTATCATGCCCCGAATTCGCTGGTATCCGGGCGTCGCAACGCCACATCCTCTGTAACGAAACGGATTGGACCGAAGGACGGGCATCGCCATATCAAATCCGGCTCATGGTCTGCGGACCGGCCCGATAGGAGACTCGCACAATGTCACAGATCACCGCCTCCCAGGCTGAGACCCGAATCCCGCCCCCCGGCGTCGATGCGCGCGTCGACGGCTCGTTCAACTACCTGGTGCCCGGCGCGGTCAAACCCGCCATCCATATCGCTCCGCCCGGAGAGGGGGAAACCGACCGGTCCGGCACGTTTGCCGCGGAGACCATGCCGGTTGCCGACATGCGCGCCCTGGCCGAGGAAGCCACGCTGGACCGTCAGGGGTTTGCGCTGGTGCCGCACGACACGGCGGTCAAGGACTTCTATGACGAGGACGAGGTCCGCGCCGTCTATTACCCGGAGATCGAACGCCTGATCAAGGAATCGACCGGCGCTAGCAAGGTCATCATCTTCGATCATACCATCCGGGTCGAAGGCGGCGATGCCGTCAACGACCGGGGCCTGCGTAAGCCGGTACGTGTCGTGCACAACGACTACACCGAGAAATCCGGCCCGCAGCGCGTGCGCGATCTGGTCGAGGATCCGGCGGAGGCCGAGGCGCGCTTACAAAACCGGTTTGCCGTGGTCAACATCTGGCGGCCGATCCGTGGCCCGGTCCAGACCGTGCCGCTCGGCATTATCGACGCGGAAAGCGTCGTGCCGGACGATCTGGTTGCGACCGATCTGGTCTACACCGACCGTACCGGCGAGATCTATCAGATCGCCCACAATCCCAAGCATCGCTGGCATTACATCTCGCAGATGGAGCGCGACGAAGCGATGCTGATCAAAAGCTACGACTCGGCGACCGACGGCCGCGCCCGCTTCACGCCGCATTCGGCCTTCCACGACCCGACGGCCCCGGAAGGCGCCGCCCCGCGTGAGAGCATCGAAGTCCGCACGTTGATCTTCTTCGACGACGAACCGAGGCAGTAGCGCGGCCCGTTTGAAAAAGGCGCTGGAGCCCTGCGTCCGCCCGAGCCTCACCCGCCGCCGTCATTGCGAGCGAAGCGAAGCAATCTCGACGGGCCTCGCACCCTTTTCACGAGATCGCCGCGGCGCTTCGCGCCTCGCGATGACAGCCGGGCTTGGGTAGGGCAGCGTCGGCGGCACCATGGGCCCTCGGATCAAGTCCGAGGGCGACGGGTGGGCGAGCTTTCGATTAACACACAGTCGTCATACTCGGACTTGATCCGAGTATCCATGCTGCAACTGGCGTAGCCTTCGCAAGCACAACACAAGCCGTGCGAACCGAGTTTACGGCGCGTCGTATGGCACGCGAGGTCGGTCGAAGCCGTGTTCATCGGTAAAGCCCGCCGTTGTTCGTGCGGTCTGCTGAACCGGCATACCTGGACTTCCGTCAAGCAGTCTTAACCAGTTTCACCGGATCCCATTTCGCCGGATGGAACACGGGTCCGAACGACTCGCGAAGCCAGCGGACCGTCGCCTGGACGCGCAGGGTTTCCACCGTGTCGGGATGGGCGTGCAGGTACAGGGGACGTACAAGCTCCGGTTCGCCGTCGCTGACGCGCACCAGTTGGTCGTCTTCTTCGGCCAGGCACATCGGCAGCAGGCCTTTGCCGACGCCTTCGCGGACGGCGGATTGCATGACGCCGGCGTCCGTCGCCATCAGGCGCACCGGCTCGCCGCGCCGGCGCAGCCGCTTGTGGGCCCGGGTGATCTGCGGCCGCAGCTCGTTTTCGTCGTAGAAGGAGACCCAGCCCGGCCGTTCGTCCTTGATGTTGCGCGATTTGTAGATCGCATAGGGCACCTCGCCCAGCTTGATGGCGAATTCGCTTTCGCCGGGCTCGACTTCGAACCAGAGCGATACCGTGGCTTCGCCGTATACGCGGTTGCGCGGGATCAGGGCGATGACGCGCAAGTCCAACCGCGGGTTGGCCGCCAGAAAGGCCGGCATGGCCATCAGCGCCAATCTGTTCAGCGTCCACGGATTGCCGAGAAGCCGGACGATGCCGACCGGCCCGTCGTCGTCGGACCGGGTCACTTCGTCCACCAGCTTGTCCACCCGGCGTTCCACCTCGATGGCTTGTTTGACCGCCGCTTCGCCTGAATCGGTCAGGGCAAAGCCGGTCTTCGACCGTACAAACAGAATAACGCCCAGTTCGGCTTCTAAAGCGGAAAGCCGCCGCCCGGCCGTCGACTGATCGATTCCCAGCATTTGTGCGGCTTGTGTCAGCGAGCCTGTTCGGCTTATCGCCAGGGCAACTTTCAAATTGTCCCAGTCCATCTATCGACTCCCAACCTCACGGTGTAAATTTGCATCTTTCATGTGCGGTTTCTCAGGTTCATGTCCAGCAGTTTTACGTGTATCGCTGCATTTCGGAGGAACGCGCTGTGAGAAAAGTCAGTCAGCGGTGTGTAAAGTTACGCTTGGTAAACGGAGTTTTGGGCTCGATGGCGCTCACGAAGGACGAAATACAACTTATTCGAGAAAGTTTTCGGATGGTCTCGCAGTCCAACGAACAGGCGGCTGACCGGTTCTACCGAAACCTTTTCGAAGCCGCGCCGGAGACGCGTCATCTGTTCGTCAACGACATGAAGACCCAGGGCGCGATGCTGATGAGCAAGCTCGGCCTTGTCGTCGCCCAACTCCAGAACATGGATGCGCTTGCCCCGATGCTGGAGGACCTGGCCCTGCGCCATGTGGCGTACGGGGTGAAGCCGGAGCACTATCCGCTGGTGGGCGCCGCATTGGTCAAGATGATGTCCGATATGCTGGGCGACGAATTCACGCCGGAGGCGAAGGCCGCGTGGATCAATGCCTACAATGCGCTCGAGATGCTCATGGTGAGCACCGCCTATCGGGATTAGAGCCTGGGCATTTCGTCAACCGCTCCCCAACCGAATATGGATCTGGAGGATGTCGCAATGACGGGCCGCAGGCTGATTGCGATTTCATTGGTGATGTCGTTTCTGTCGTCGGCGGCCAGGGCGGAACTGCTCGCCTACGATATTTCCTGGACCGGCTCCAACGGGTACTCGTTGTCCGGCGGTTTCATTTTCGACGATGCCGCTGCCGCGGATGGCCGTATCGAAGAGAACGAACTTATACATTTTGCGTTCATGACCTTCCTGAACGGATCCTTTATGGGCTCGTTCAACCTCTCCGACGGCGCGCACGGCGTCTTCAATTTCAATTTCGATCCGGTATCGGAGGCCTTCTTCACCGGCGGCAAGACCGACAGCGAACAGGGGCAGACATGGAACACAAGCGCCACGGCCGGGGACTACTGCCCCGGTGGGGCCGGTTTCAACAGCGGCGACAACACGCAAGTCCTCTGTCTGGAAAACGAGTTTCGCGACGAGACCGCGATCCCCGTCTCGAAATCGACACTGCTCGCAACCCGCCGCGGTGCGTCCGACATATCGGAGCCGGCAAGCGCGGCGATGTTCCTGCTCGGACTACTCGAACTCTTGCGGGCCAACCGTCGCGGCCCCGGTGTTATCGAAAGGCCATGATGAATCCCAACATCAGCAGGAACAGGCCCGCCGCCTGCATCCGGTAGTCACGATACCACGCGCGTCCGCTTGCGGCCGTTTCGGGCTTTAGGTCGGACCAATGGAAGCGGGCGTCCGGTCGCGCTTCCTCCGCCGGGCCGGCCAGGCTGACCAGCGTCATGATAACCAGCGTCACGCCGAATACGATCAGTGCCATATAGGTGAAATGGACTGTCGGCAGGCCGACGCCGCTCCAGATCTCGGTTACTTCCTGCGCGAGGAACAGGCCAAGCCCGACGGCAAGCCCGCCGACCATGCCGAAGAAGCCACCCGTGGCGGTGACCCGGGCCCAGAAGAGTCCGCCCAGATAAACGGCGACGATCGGCGGCACCAGATAGGCGAGCGTCGACTGGAAGTATTGGAACAGGGAGCCGAAGCGCTCGATCAGCGGCGCGTACAGCGCGGCGGCGACGATCAGCAGGGCGGTGAAGCCGCGGCCGATGACCAGCAGCGACCGTCCGGACGTCTTTGGCCTGAGCGGCTTGACGAAATCCATCGTCAGCAGCGAGGCGCCGGCATTCAGCGCGCTGTCGAGGCTCGACATGATCGCTGCCAGCAGGGCGGTCAGCACCAGACCGCGTAAGCCGACCGGCAGCAGCTCGAAGGCGAGCGTTGGGAACACCCGGTCCGGATTGTCCAGGTCCGGCAGCAGCACCAGCGCGATCATGCCCGGCAGGATCATCAGAAAGACGTTCGGCAGCTTCAGCAGGCCGCCGAACAGCGCGCCCTTGCGGCCATGGTCCAGCGACCGGGCGGCGAGCGCCCGTTGTACGAAGTATTGATTGAGAGTCCAGTAATAGAAGCCCAGCAGCACCACACCGGCGATGCCCGGCCATGGCAGGAAACCGTCGTCCGCCGGCTTGATCAGCCTGAGCTGCGCCGCGTCCAGCCCGTCGCGCAAGGCCTGCCAGCCGCCGACCTCGCCTAAGCCCATCCAGAAGATCAGCCCGGCGCCGCCGATCATCAGCACCGCCTGCATGGCGTCGGTCACCACCACCGCGCGCAGACCACCGAACAGGGTGTAGAGCCCGGCCAGCACGGCGAGCGCCGCGCTCGTCTGCCAAAGCGAGACGCCGGGCCAGGCCGTGCTGATCACGATGCCGCCGGCATACAGCGCGCCGGCCGTGTCGATGAACATCAGCGTCAGAATAGTGAAGCCGGCATAGGCGTAGCGCGAGCGCCGGTCGAACCGCGCTTCCAGGTAGGCCGGTACGGTGAACAGCTTCGCGCGCAGGAATACCGGCAGCATGACCAGCGCGAAGACGATCAGCACCAGTGTCGCGGTCCATTCGTAGGTGAACACTGCCATGCCGTGGCTGTAGCTCGCGCCCATCAGCCCGACGAAGCTCGCCCCCGACATGTTGGAGGCATAGAACGAGAAGCCGATCAGGTACCAGGGCAGGGCCCGCCCGGCCAGGAAATAGTCGGTCGCGTTCCGTTCGCCGCGTCCGGCCCACAGCCCGAACCCGACTGCCGCGGCCAGATAGATCGCGATGACCGCAAGATCGATGGAAGAGAGTTCGACCATGATGCGCCGGAAGCATAACCGGTTTGTCCCGCCGTCGTCCGGTTAAGGGCGAGGTCGCGTGTTTTGAGTTCGACCGGAGCGTCTGGCGCACAGCCCTCGCCCCCTTGATGGGGGAGAGGGTTGGGTGAGGGGGTGTTCCCGCTCCGAGATCGACGATGTCCAAACCGGTCCGTATCCGATGTCTGGCCCGGCACTTAGGCTCTTCCGGCAAGGGCGACACACATCGTCAAGACCCCCCTCACCCTGACCTCTCCCCCCGCAAGCAGGGGGAGAGGGGTTCAAGGAATTGCTTCATCATCTCAACCGGGCAGCAGTGGCATGGACCTGCCCGTCGCGCTTGATTACGCTCCACGCCAAAGGAGCGAACATATGGATTTCTTTCACGACGGCATGCGCGAGTTGCAGGACCGCTACGAGGGCCGCGCCGTGGCCGATCGCCTCGAAAAACACCGCATGCACACGACGTTCACCGACGAAGACCGCGCGATGATCGACTCCTCGCCGTTCTTCTTCCTCGCCACTGCGACGGACGACAGCGTCGATTGCTCGTTCAAGGGCGGCGATCCCGGCTTCGTCCGTGTCGTCGGCGATGCGGAACTGGCTTGGCCGGACTACGACGGCAACCGCATGTACCGCAGCCTCGGCAATATCCTGCGCTCGCCCCGTGTCGGCTTGTTGTTCCTGCGTTTCGACGGCCACCGCTTCGACGGTTCCGCCGCAAGACTTCGCATCAGCGGCCGCGCCTCGATCGACGAAAGCCCGGAAGCGCTGGCCGGGCTGCCCGGCGCCAAACGCCTGATCCGCGTCCACGCCGACCATATCTTCCCCAACTGTCCACGCTACATTCCGAAGATGGAACTGGTCGAGCGATCCGTCTACGCCCCGCGCGACGGCCACGCGCCGCCCGATCCCGACTGGAAAAGCCGTTCCTTCGTGAAGGATATTTTTGACGAAGAGCGGGGCTAGCGCCCGTAACACAGCGGCCCGTAAAATCGCCTGATCGAGAGGGGAGGACTACCGAATGCCGTATGCCGAGGGCCGTATTTATCACGACGCCGATTCCCACATCATGGAGCCGCCGGACTGGCTGTTCCCCTACGCCGACGAGACCACCCGGTCCAAAATGGAAAGCCTCTACCAGGCGACCTTGGCGCCAGGCGAGCATGACGAGATGGCCGACCATCTGGCCCTGCAGGGCGACCCCGCCTTCCGCGCCAAAGACGAAGCCGAGATCATGCTGCGCAAGAACTGGCGCGCGACCGGCGCGACCCTGAAGGAGGATCGCCCGCGCGCCCTCGACCTGCTCGGATTCGAGACCCAATACGTCTTCAACACCTTCGCCAACCTGTCCTTGCAGAAGGCGGAGCACGGTGACGATGTCGACCTCGCCGTCGGCATGGCCGAGGCGCACAACCGCGCCATGCTCGATTTCTGTTCCGTCGACCCGAAGCGCCTGTTGTCGACCTGCTACGTGCCGCTGATGGATATTGAGCGCGCGCCCGGCATTGCGGCGAAAGCCATCCGCGACGGCGCCAAGGGCCTGCTGATCGCCTGCGCCTGCCCGAAGCATCACAGCCCGAGCCATGTCGGCCTCGACCCGCTCTGGGCGCTGATGCAGGAGGCCGGCATCCCGGTGCTGTTCCATGTCGGCTCCGGCGGCGACTTCTTCGACGCCACCTATTTCAAGAACGGCCTGCCCATGGAGAAGGACTTCCACGGCGGCGCCGAGAATTTCCGCTCCGTCGACTACATGGCGATCCCCGGCCCGGTGCAGATGACGCTCTCGACCATGATCCTGGACGGCGTGCTGGAACGGTTCCCGCGTCTCAAGTTCGGCGTCATCGAACTCGGCGCCTCCTGGGTGCCGAGCTGGATGCGCTACATGGACAGCGCCGCCGAAGCCTTCCGCCGCCACGAGCAGCGCTTACAGAAACTCACCCTTCGCCCCAGCGAATACGTGCAACGCCAGATCCGCGTCACCCCTTACCCGACCGAGGATACCGGCTGGATCCTGCGCGAGGCCGGCGACACCGTGCCGCTGTTCTCCTCCGACTACCCCCACGTCGAAGGCGGCCGCAACCCGCTCGCCCGCTTCGAAGCCTCTCTCGCCGACGCTTCGGAAGACCAGCGCGACCGCTTCTACCGCCGCAACTTCGAAGACCTGCTCGGCCCGATGCTGGATTAGATGGTCGCTGGGAAAACGAGCCTGCTGATTGCCGCGCTCGCCGCTTTTGCCGGCGCGGCCCACGCGGACGAGCAGGGGCGCTGGCAGCAGCTTGCCGATGATCCCGACTGCAGCGTTTGGAACACAAGCCCCGAAGCGGACGAAACGGTAACGTGGAGCGGCTCGTGCAAGGACGGCTACGCGCACGGGAGCGGCACGCTCATCTGGCGGTATTCAGCGGATGGTGAGAGGCGCGAGGAAACCTACGCCGGCGACTTGAGGAAGGGCAAGCTGCACGGCCATGGTGTTTTTGTCTGGCCCAACGGCGACAGGTTCGAGGGGCATTGGGAGGACGATAAGGCCAATGGGTACGGCGTCGCGACCTGGGCCGACGGCGCGCGATACGAAGGCGGTTGGCACGCGGACAAAAGGCACGGATACGGGGTTTACCTCGACGCCAACGGCGGTCGCTACGAAGGCGGCTGGAAGGACAACAAACCGAACGGAACCGGCGTCTGGCATGGCAGGGACGGCGATACCTTTGGCGGCACCTGGACGAATGGCTGTTTCGACGAGGGAGGGCGTGTCGCATGGTTCGGAACGACCGAAGAGGCCTGCCAATTCGACTGAACCGACCCGGCCAGACCCTTGCAACGGAAGAATAGGCGGCGAAATGGAAAAGTGGCTTAAGCCCGCGCTGGAGTACCTGCCGCGCTGGCTCGACTATCAGGTGCGGGAATTCGACCAGCCCGGCTGCGCGATCGCGGTCGCGCATCAGGGCCGCGTCGTGCTGGAGCATGCGGTCGGCCACGCCGACGCGGTGAAGAAGCGGCCGCTGACCCCGCGCCACCGCTTCCGCGTGGCCTCCCATTCCAAGAGCTTCACCGCAACCGGCGTCATGCTGTTGCGGGAGCGGAACAAGCTCCGCCTCGACGATCCGGTCGGCCGCTATGTCGATGGCCTGCACCCCGCGGTCGCCGACGCCACGCTCCAGCAGCTCCTCTCGCACAGCGCCGGCCTGGTTCGCGACGGCGCCGACGCCGGCCAGTGGCAGGACCGCCGCCCGTTCGCGACCGAGAACGAACTGCGCTTGGCCCTGGCCGAAGCCCCGGTGCTCGACACCAGCGAGCGCTTCAAATACTCCAACCACGGCTTCGGCCTGGTCGGGCTGGTAATCGAGGCGGTCACCGGCGAGCCCTATGCGGACTGGATCGCCCGCGAGGTTGCCGCCGCCGCGGGCTTAAAAGAGACTTACGCGGACGGCCCCGCGCCGAGAGGCGTGCCCATGGCCGTGGGCCACAGCGGCAAGTGGCCGCTCGGCCGCCGCGTTGTCGTGCCGGGCGACAACCCGACCAACGCGTTGGCCTCGGCGACCGGCTTCGTCTCCACCGCCGCCGATCTCGCGCGCTTCTTTTCGCAGCTCGACCCGGCCGCCAAACGCAGCCTGCTAAAACCCGCCAGCCGCCGCGAGATGACCCGCGAGCAATGGCGCGCGCCGCATAATAGCCTGGGGTATGCCTACGGCCTCGGCGTGATGCGCGGCCGCGTCGGCGACTGGGACTGGTTCGGCCACGGCGGCGGCTTCCAGGGTTTCATTACCCGCACCGTCGCGCTGCCCGGCCGCGGCCTCGCCGTCTCCGTCCTGACCAACGCGGTCGACGGCCTCGCCAACCCCTGGTCCGACGGCGCCGTCGGCATCCTGCGCACCTTCGCGGAGCGCGGCGCGCCACCCGCCCGTGCCCGCGACTGGACCGGCCGCTGGTGGAGCCTGTGGGGCGCCGCCGACCTGGTGCCGACGGCCGACCGCGTCCTCGTCGCCGCGCCCGGTCTGCTCAACCCCTTCACCGACGCGATGGAGATCGAGGTCACGGGAAAGGACACGGGCGTCATCCGCCTGGCCGGCGGCTTCGCCAGCCATGGCGAGCCCGCCCGCCTGGAGCGCACCAAGACCGGCCAGGTCCGCGCCGTCTGGCTCGGCGGCAACCGGTTCCAGCCGGAGGCCCGCGCCGCCGCCGCGCTGAAGCGCAAGTACGGCTAGGCCCCGTGCGGCGGCCTGACCAGCCCGCTCCCCAGAAGCGCTTGGTCGGTGCTGCGGCTGCCCGCGAGAAAGCCGGGCCCGTTCGCCGTGTCGCCGCCGCCCTGGCCGAGCCGGGCTACATCCTCCTGCTGCTCATCGCGATCGGCAGCCTGGTCCTGCTGTTTCTGCCCAGCATGCCGGGCAACCCGGAGATGCTGTTGCATATCGTCTGGTGGCCGACCGCGGCCCTGGTGCTGCTCTGGCGTCTTGCGCACTTCCTCTTCGACAACCGGCACTACATCAATGCGCGCCTTGGCTTGCGCCCGCCCAAGGCGCCGGCCTCCTATGTCAGGGCGTTGTTCGACGACTACGCCGACTACTACGACAACCATCTCATGGTCGAGCTTGCCTATGCGGGTCCCAACCTGCTGCGCGGCGCGGTCGACCGGCGCTTGGACGGTCGCTCGCCGCTGGTCGTCGACCTCGGCTGCGGCACCGGCATCTGCGGCCCGCTGTTCCGCCCATTGGCCGAGACCCTGATCGGCGTCGACCTCTCGCCGGACATGCTGGCCCGGGCCGAGGCGCGCGGTATCTACGACCGACTGGTCGAGGCGGACCTGGTCCGCTACATGGCGCAAGCCGAAGACCGGGTCGACCTCTGCCTCGCAGCCGACGTGTTCGTCTATATCGGCGATCTGGCGCCGGCCTTCCGCGCCATCGCCGCAGCCCTGTCGGAAGGCGGCTACTTCGCCTTCACCACCGAAGCCGGCGCCGGCCGCGACTGGACCTTGCAACGCTCCGGCCGCTACGCCCACGGTCGTGATTACATCCTCGGCCTCGCCCGGCAATGCGGCCTAATCGTCGTGTCGGTCGAAGCGGCGACCCTCCGCACCCAAAGGGGCGAGCCCGTCACCGGCGACGTCTGGCTGCTGCAGCGGCCGACCGTGCCCGCTTAACCGAAACCTGCCTCCTACCCCACCATCTCCGGCTGTCGGGTGAGATGCACCACCGGCGACGCCAGGATTACCGCGGCCTGCAAGAAGAACCCGGCCAGCGCCACCAGCAGACACGCCTCCGCGCCCCAGGTCCCGCCGACCAGCGCGCCGATGCCCGCACCGGCCGGCCTGGCGCCGTAGGCCAGGATGTTGATCGCGGAGACCCGCCCCAGCAGCTCGGGCGGCGTCACGGTCTGGCGCAAGGTGGTGGTGCTGATCGTCCAGAGGATCGGCCCGACGCCGATCAGGAAGAAGCTCAGAGCCGCCAGCGCGCCGGACGGAATCCAGATCGTCGCGGCCATCGCCACCGACGACGCCACGCCGAACACCGGCCCGATCGCGATCAGCACGCCGAACGGCACCGCCGCCGTAATCCGCCGCGCCAGGGCCACGCCGACCACCATGCCCGCGCCGTAGACGCCGAGCGTGAAGCCGACGCCGGTCGCGCTAAGCCCCAGATGGTTCACCGCGTACGGCACATAGACCGCCAGCAGCACGAAGTACGCGGTGTTGAAGATGATCTGCGTGACCAGAATCGGCATCAGCAGCGCGTGGCGAAGCACGAACGCCGCGCCCTCCGTCACCTCCCGCCACGGGTGGCGCTTGGGCGCGGGCGCGCGCGCCGGTTCCCTTAAACCCGCCAGCAGGAACACCGCCCAGGCCGACAGCGCCGCGGCGAGGGCGAAGGCCGGCGTCGCCCCGGCCCAGCCGACCAGCGCCCCGGCCAGCGCCGGCCCGCCGACATAGGCGACCGTCCGCGCCAGTTCGATCCGCCCGTTCGCCCGGCCGAGCGCGTTCGGCGGCACCAGGTCCGGCACCAAAGCGGGCGCCGCGACCGAATAGGCCACGGTGCCGCAGGCGCCGATAAAGCCGAGCAGCGCCAGCAGGGGCCAGGTCAGCAGCCCGAACGCCGCCAGCACCGGCACGGCAACCAGCGACGCGACCCGCAAACTCTCCGCCCAGGCCATCAGCCTGCGCCTCGGCATCCGGTCCGCCAGCAATCCCGCCGGTATCGCGAACAGCAAAAACGGCAGTGTCGCCGCCGTCTGCAAAAGCCCGGTCTCGCCCGCGCCGACGCCGAGCGCCAGCACCGCCACCATCGGCGCCGCCGCCAGCCCGATCTGCTCCGCCGACTGCGCCCCCAGGTTGGACCAGGCGAGGCGATTGAACGAGGTGGGCAGGGGAGGCGACATGGGGCAGGACCGCTACGGTGATGGACGGGCCAAAGCCTACGCACCCGCAAGCCCGCGCCGCACTCCGGTTGTTGCGCTCGAATTCCCCTGGGCCCGGCGCATGACGTATGATCGGACATTGGAGGTCTGCCATGAAACCGATCGATTTCTGGTTCTCAGTAGGAAGCACGTACAGTTACCTGACGGTCATGCGGCTCACGGCCGTGGCGGAGGAGGCCGGCATCCCGTTCGACTGGCGCCCGTTCAGCGTGCGCGCCATCATGCGGGAAATGGACAACATCCCGTTCGCCACCAAGCCGATCAAGGCCGGGTACATGTGGCGCGATATCGAGCGGCGCGCCGCGAAATACGGCATCGAGGCGGCGCTGCCGGCGCCCTATCCGCTGGAGCAGTTCGATCTCGCCAACCGGGTCGCGGTCCTCGGCCGGCGCGAAGGCTGGTGCCGCGACTATGTCGTCGCCACCTATCGCCGCTGGTTCCAGTTGGGCAAGCCGGCGGGCAGCGAGCCCAACCTCTCCGAAAGCCTGGCCGAGATCGGCCAGAACCCCGAACAGGTGATCGAAGCGGCCAGTTCAGAAGAAATCGAAACCGCCTATCAGGCGGCGACCGAGGAGGCCCGCGCCCTCGGCGTCTTCGGCGCGCCGACCTTCGCCGTCGGCGGGGAACTGTTCTGGGGCGACGACCGGTTGGACGACGCGATCGCCTGGCACCGGACCGGCCGGGTCGCCTGAACCGTCTCGGTTCCACCGCCGTCTCGCCTTGGCCCGCCGGCCGCGCTACAGTGCGCCGACCGCCCGCATAGCAGATGAGGCACCCATGACGACTGTCCTAACCGAACAGGGCCCGGCCGAGATCGAGGCCGCCCCAACCCCCGATACCGACGCGCTCTGGCTCGCCCCGGCGGAAGCCGAACGCGTCTTCGGCTGGACTTTGAAGCCCGAAGGCCTCTGCCGCGGCGAAGTCTGCATCCCCGTGCCCGCGGGGAGCGAAGCGGACTACGTCGCAGACGGCGCCGTCAACATCGCCGCCTTCTTCCGCCGGATGGGCAAGCCGGTGCTGACGAGCCGCGACCGCGACGTCTGGCTGTTCGGCGAAAGCGCCGGCGACCGCGCGGCCCAGCTCGAAAGCCTGGAGGCGCCCGACTTCACCCTGCCCGACCTCCACGGCAAGCCGCATTCGCTCTCCGACTACCGCGGAACCAAGGTCTTCCTCACGACCTGGGCGTCCTGGTGAGGCTGCCGTATGGACCTGCCCGTGTGGCAGGCTTTGTACGAACGCCTGAAGGACGATAACTTCACAATCATCGCGGTCGCGATGGACAGCCGCGACGGCGACCCTTTGCCCTGGGTGGAGGCAGCCTCGCCGACCTATCCCGTGCTGGTCGACCGCGACCACCTGCTGGCTGACTTGTACAACATGACCAACGTGCCCCAGGCCGTCTGGATCGACGAGCAGGGCGCGATCGTCCGCCCGGCCGAAAACGCCGGCGCCTACGAAGCCTTCCGCGCCCGCGACCCGAAGACCGGCGCGCCCTCGGAGTCCGCCATGGCCACCTTGGCCGACGCCAAGCGCACCTACGTGGAAGCCATCGCCGACTGGGTCGCGAAGGGCCCGGAAAGCGAACACGTCTTCGACCGCCAACAGGCGCTGGACCATCTGTCGAGGCCGAACGACGACACCGCCCTGGCCCACGCCCACTTCCGTCTGGCCCAGCACCTCATCCGCCTCGGCCGCGGCGAAGAAGCCGACGCGCACTTAGGCGAGGCCAAACGCCTGCACCCGGACTCCTGGAACATCCTCCGCCAGGCCATCCCGCCCAACGACATGGGCCTCGCCGTCGACCCCGACTTCATCGCCCGCGTCCAGTCCCTCGGGCGGAAGCACTACTACCCGCCGGTGGATATGAAAGGCATGCCCAGCGGCGACCCGCCGACGGCGGACTAACAAATGCACCGTCATTCCGGCGGAGGCCGGAATCCAGAATGACCGCTGTCCTGGATTCCGGCCTCCGCCGGAATGACTATGGTGGCTGCGGCGTCTCATCCGTCATCCTCGGACTTGATCCGAGGGTCCATGCTTCCGCGCGCACGGTCCTCACCGCTCACGGCAGTCATTGCGAGCGAAGCGAAGCAATCTCGATCGGCCACGCCCCGCCTTCCCGAGATCGCCACGGCGCTCCGCGCCTCGCGATGACGGCTTGGATGGCTAAACCTGTCGAAGCCTCATCCTGAGCCTGTCGAAGGAACCCCCATGCCCGTCCTCATCGTCGCCCAGACGATCTCCTGAATTGACCGCCGTCCGGCATTTAGCCCTCGCCCCCTTGATGGGGGAGAGGGTTGGGTGAGGGGGTGTTCCGCTCCGGGATCGACGATGTCCGAGGCAGCCCAGGCCTAGCGTTCGGCTGAGCCTTTATGCCTCTCCGGCAATGGCGGTACACAACGTCAACACCCCCCTCACCCTAACCTCTCCCCCCGCAAGCTTGGGGAGAGGGGTTTGAAGTGGCGCTTTATCACCTTAACCGGACAACTGCGGCAGCGGCCGAAATGTCACGCAGCGGTCACCTAAAAAGCGACCGCAACAAACCCTTCTTTTCAGGCGGGACATAGACGTGCGGCGGCAGGTCGCAAAGCGCCTTCGGTAGCAACGGGTGGTCGAACGACACGGCCAGCCCCCGATGCCGTGCCAGGTGCACCAGCCCGACCCCGTAAAAGCAGAGCAGCGCCTTGTTTACGGCGTGAAAATACCCCGCGCTTCCGCATTGCCTGGGGTAATCGTCGACGATTTTCCGCAACGCCTCATCCAGCATCGCCGGATCTTCCTCGTTAATCGCGCGAAACGCCGCCGCGTAGCCAGCGTACATGGCGCTGCTCTTGTACGCGCACCGTTTTTCGAACCTGTCTATCCAGCCGTCCGCCCCGGCCCGGTCGCCCAGCACCAGCAGCCGCAAGGCGGAGGTCAGCGCTTCGTTGAAAGGGTGTTGCGGCTCGGTCGGCTGCAATGCTTGGGGATCGCACTTTTCCGCAAGTTCCGTCGCAAACGCCAGGTCGTTGATACAGAGCGCATAGAAGAAGTATTCATGCTGAAACGGCCAGTCGCGTACCAGGTCGATATCCTCGCCGGCCTCGTGGCACCGATACAGCTTATCTACGGTCTGCAGGATCAGGTTCACTTTTTCCACGAAGCCCGCGACATCGTCCTCAACCAGGTAAGCGCCGACCGCCAGGATATAGGCGTCGTGGATCAACCGGTTGCACGGGTAGGTGTCCGAACCGCGGCTTTTTCTTTCCTCCTTTAATACCGCGCCCCACCGTTTTTCGACATCGCGGCAGAGTCTCGCAAGTTCGGCTTTCGTATGCTTCATCGCATCTATTGCCGGGCATTGAGGCTGCAACACATTGTTGATTCTAGCGACATAATACCTAACGGACAGTACACCGCCCGCCAATCGCTCAGTGGTCGGATGCTGTAATTAGCGACTGCCGACATCAATTGAGTATGTATCTTCCAGCCTCCTGGAACATTGTCCAGCAAGCAATTCCGCCCAACCAATCCGGCCTCGCCGTTGATGCCGACCTTATCGCCCGCGTGCTGGCCCTCGGCTACAAGCACTCCTATCCACCGGCGGCTGCAAAAGGCATGTCGGACGGAGGAGTGGAATAGCGGCTACGAATCGCTAGTCGCTACCCTCGCCTGGGTCTGTCGAAGAACGCTTACTTACCTCATCATGTTCAATAAGCCGCTTCAATCCTGACTTGTCGATGTGCACGTTCAGCGGCCTCATCAATTGTTCAGCAGCGTCCAGAAGAGCTAAACGGTTTTCAGATTGCCAGTGACTCCAATATACCCGGGTTAGGAAGTGTGTAGTCAGAGCTACTCTAAGAAATGGCGCCCTAGGGAGTTCTGCAATAGCTTTGCTAAGTTCCTTTCGGCCTCGCTTGCTATCCAAATCTGTAAGCCAAGCTGCACAGATTACGCGCTCAAGTTCCCCGTCAATCTTGGCTTCTGATATGCTTTTGGCTAGAACCTTGTGCCTCGCTTGCTCGGATAGAAAGTGTATTGTCTTACGTATTGGCTCAGCGAGCACAGTCATTTCAAGCGCTTCCACCATTGTGCCTACAAACTTTCTGGTTTTTTCTACGTCCTCGTCAATCCCCACTTTTTTGATAAACGAATCGATTGCATCATCGCTTGTCAGTTCTTGTTTTACTTCAGAAAAATCTACAGAAGTATGAATTCGAGTCCATTGGTCTACAAAAAGAGCCGCAAGTTGCACTAGCAGGCTAGAAAGTTCTCTTTTAGTTTCCGCGTCTAAGTGCTCAGCGCCAGAGCCAAGCAAAACTGCACCGATTGCCCAAACATGAACCGAAAACTCGATTCGTTCTTGGTCGGCTTGGCCGTCATTCGGTTCCCTGTCTTTTATTTGCTCCGTTTGAATTGCGGTGCTCTCTCGGACTTGGTCCGCTAAATCCAAAAGACGTTGCTTCTCCTCCTTGTTTCCGCTGTTGCTTCGGACGTCTTCGATGGCCTTATATAATTGCTTGGTTAAGGTGCGTAGGCGGTCTTGTTTGGCGAGCATGGTCGGTTGCACTTCGCCGGTAAGCAGTATGTGGGTCTGGTTACCCGTTGCTTGAAGCTCAGCCACACATGACCTCAGCGCTTTAATAGTGTTTTCAACAAGCTTTTTCGAGGCGCCGATCTCAGCATACAAATCGAAAGTGCCAAGATCGAAATGCTGCTCTTCGATGCGAAAGTAATTTAGTGCGCGCGGCTCGTCGTCCGACAGTTCACTGGCTAAGAGGTAGGATTCGATAAATGGAAGTGATATTTTAACAGTATCCTCTTGGAAATGGATTAGGCCTTTATCTGAGAATGACTGGAGAAAAGAAATAGGATCAATCTCGAAGTCGAATTCTTTTGAGAAGGAATTTGTAAAGGCTACTAGTTCTTCTTGGTTGAAGGACTGTTTCTCAAGATTGATGGCAACCGTTAGTCTTTTTAGAAACCTAGATCGGGTTGTTCGGCTCAGTGTAATGTCGGCCGTATCGTCAGCAACTACGAATGTAAGAAAACCATCAACTGCTAATTGGATGAGTTCTGCGCGGCGATTCGCTTGCAGTAGCGCTGAAAGCGTCTCTCGCGGAATTCCTGCAAAGTAAGTTGGATGAGCTGGCAGGTCGAATTTTGTGAATGTTTCTTTGAGTCTGAGCGCGACCACCTCTGACTCAGTTTCGGTCATCTTAAAGTTTTTTTGCACGAAATGAGAAATTTCGACAAATGAGACCTCGCAAATGTCATAGACGCTGGCCGAAGTTTCACTGACAAAATCGCTCTCGAATTTGATGTTTACATCTGATCGATCGATGAATATGAATTGCGCTTTTTTAAATGAGCGCGTTTGTTCTATAAGAAATCTCAGCCTGCTTTTTGAATGAAATGGTATGTTTTCAATTATGAGGACAAGCTGTGTTCCTTCCACATTTTCGATGGAACGTATTGAACGACCCGCATATCTTTCGAACCCAGATTTGGGGGGGCGGATTGCGCTTCCGTCGATTACGATTGGTAGGGCTTGTTTTCCTGATATCTCAGCGGTAAGCAGATCATCAGCTATTACCCAGGCTAGGCTCTGATCTGGATACGTGCGCGGAATATTGAAGAGAAGTACTTGGTTCTGCCGTAACGCATCACGTACTTCAATAGGATGGGACTCGAAACTCTCTCCAATATAGTTTTGATAGTCAATTGGCCGAACTCGAGGGATTGGCAGGCGATATCCGGTAGGCTGCAACCGGAATTCAGGAGAGAGTTCTCGAAGCTTTTGGTCAACATCTAACCCAAGCTCACCAAGAACTACAGACACATCGTCGATTGCTAGCGGAAAGATCTCGAGCTGATCAGATTGACCACTATGGTTCTTGTCTCTGAGCCGTATCAGTGCGTTTACGAAGCGGTCATTACTTAACTGGAGTTTTAGAAATGTTGCTGCGTTTGCGGCGGCAACGCGCCGCACTGCGCCGAGGCTATCGTCTTCGAGAGATGTCTTTCCCTCATCAGCGTAGTCGGATATGCCCCGGATCGTGAGAGCCGCTACTCCATTTGCCGTGGCCCGCTCAAAAACTCCGCCGGACTCGGTGTCTATTGCCAGTATCTTTCGATCTACTGCAAGAAGTTTCTTGTTGTATGCTTCGCTCTTGCTGACTGCACCGCAAACAATATTTCCGTGGATTGAACGGGGCTGCCCGATCTTCTCTTTCGTACTACTTCGCCCTTTGATCGCGGGAATGTTAAGGCCCTCGACAAAGGCCTCTTGCTCTCTTACCCAACTCCAATACAAGGGCTTCAAGTCTGGGATCGTTCTTATAAAATTAAAGGCGGCAGTAATATCCAAGTTTGTTTTATAATAACTTGGAGAAATTTCGATGACATAACCGTCATCGCTGTTATCTAGAGCTTTGGAGTTGTCAAGAACATCAATAATTGTTCCGCTATAGCAAACATCGCCAAGTTTTAGATCTTTAGAAATACCTCCTGCAATCCCAAGAGAGACCGCTAGTCCCACACCAAATTCGTCCAATATGCCAGAGGTAGATTTTACAGCAGACTTCTTGCCCATATCTTCTTGTTGAACAATAAGAGCATTCAATCCCGGAACTCCGGTTTGTACCGAATATCGAAATTCTGTTTCTGTGCTAAGGTCTTCCACCCCCTCAAATACATTCATAACCTCCTGAAGTTCTTCTTCAAGCGGTACAATTACAACTAAGTCGAAGTATTCCGGCATTTTATTTATCCAAGGGCTTGTGATGCGATCTGCAATTGAACAATCTTGTGCACTCTTAGTCAATTTAGTTGTAGAAGTGTTATGTACGCAATAGAGATTTAGCGACGACTGTTTGGAATCGCATGAGAAAATCGTCGAGCCAAAAATAGAGATAGATTGAAAGATTAGGCAGTTTTTTAGCCTAGACTCTAGAAAAATGATAAAGATTATTTCTGAGAATCACATTTGAAATATCACTCGCACATATTTGAGATCTAACCAAGTGATTTTGAATGCGCTATTAGGTTTCTGGTCATCCTGGGCTGAAGCCTTGCGTGATCATATTGTTTAATTTCTTAGCCCGCGTCCGGCCTGTCTGAATTGGACTGCCGTGACGCAAAGACAGTTCAACTTGCATGGAAGTAAGGAGTAGCCCGACACAGGACTCTTCGAAACGCAAATCTGCCTGCTCCCCTCAACCCTTTCTTGACGCTTTCCCCCCACCGTTCTTGCCAGGAGAGGCAATAAACGGAACGGTGCGATGACGGATATCGTTAGCGATGAAGTAACCAAGCCGAACCAGGCGCGGGCCACGGTGGCCCTGCTGGCCGGGTTGGTGCCGACCGTGTTCCTGTTGGTCAATCCTTTCGCCGGCGGCGAGGGGGCCTGTGTCTGGGTCTGCGCCGCCGCCATGCTGGCGGCGCTGGTCGGCCCGTGGGCCGGCCTGTTTCTCACCTGGGGCGCGTTCAAGGCCTGGCGCGGGCGCGGGGCCGGGCGGCCCGACTACGGGGCCGCGGTCTTCGCCGCCGTCGCCCTCATGCTCGCCTTCAATGCCGTCTCGATCCTGAAAGGGTATATTTTGGCGTGACGCGCCAAGCCGGCCCGTTCCCCCGTCCCAACACCCCGAGGGTACCCTGTATGGGTGGTTGGGACGGGGGAGCGGGCCGGCTCGGCTGCAACAGAGGAATCCCGGGTCAGCGCAGGGTGGTAAAGCCATCCAAACAAAGGACTCCCGACCGCTCAGTTCGTCGCCGGCAGCCCCTTTGTCGCCGCGGTTTCGCTGGAATAGATGAACGGCGGCACCTCGGCGTCCAGGTCCAGCGTCACCACGTCCTTCTCCGCCAGTTCCGGGAACTTCGCCTTCAGCAACGGCAGGTCGCGCCCGAGGTTATAGCGGTGGACGAAGTGGCCGCCGGCCGGAATGGTGATGCCGAAAATGTTCTTGCCCCAGTACCCTCGCGCCAGGAAGTCGCCAATGTAGTAGGCCTTGCCCGCCTCCATCGAGAACGGCACCGAGAAGTCCTCCTTCGCCTCCCACGATTTCTCGACTTGCCCGTTGTTGTAATAGAAATGCACGTTGACCAGTTCGTACTCGCCGGGTTGCAGTGGCAGCGCAAACATCCTGCCCTTGCGGCCCGGTTCCTCGTAGTGGATCTCGACCGGGAACATCCAACTCTGGCTCATGACGATGTCGCCCCGATGTTCGACGCCCTTTCGCCGATAGATCAACCTGCTGAAGTTGTTGACCGACTTGTGCTCGCCACTGCTCCGGAACCCGATGCTGCCGATCAGATAGGCGGCGTCTTCGGGCGCGGCGGCGTAGCTCTCGGGTACACGGTGTTCCCCGGGATGGGCGCAGGCGCCCAGAGCCAGTGTAACGATCAGTAGACATATGACCTTCAGTTTCATCGTGATCCCACCCTGTCGAACATGGCCGTTCTTGCCCCCAGACCTTTATAACCGGCCTCGCAGCCGGCGCAACGGCCGATAGAATTTTGCGCGCCGACCTTACATCGTGCGGCGCAACCGCTCGGTGCGCTTACACAAAGACTCATGGGTGGTCGGGTGGGGGAGAGGGCCGGCCAGGCCCTAAAAAAGGAATCCGGGTGGGGGCGAGGGATGGAACAGCCCTCAAACAGAGGAACCCCGGGTGGGGGCTTGCCGGGCCGAGCGCGTCGGCAGAGCCGACGCTGGCTCGGTTGTCCAACGTCCGAAGGACGCGACAACCACGGCAAGCGATGACAAGGCCATCCAAACCAAAAGACGCCCTAGCCAGCCACCAGCCGGCGGAAAGCCCCCGCCTCCAGCCGCTCGCCCAGCAGGTAAAGCCCCGACAGCAGCGGATCGGCCTCGAACCCGGCCGCCACGTTCCGGCGCAACGTATTGCCGAACAACCGCGCCCGTTCGGTCTGGCCGAGTTCCTTGCTCAGGCAGAATGCCCAGGCGGTGGCGAGCGCGTCGGACGAGAACTCCATCGCGTGGTCCTCGGCCGATATCGCGACATGGGCGCGGCCCGCCTCATACGTGACATTCCGCTGCCACTGCTCGAACCAGTCTTGCGCCCGGTCCGGTTCGACGCCGCTCATCAGGAAGAACGTCCAGATGTCGGCGCCGACGGACCGTCTCGTTCTGTCCGCCGCCGCCCGGTTCGGCTCGGTGCCATAGAAGAACGTCGCGGCCCCGCCGTCGACGGTCGTAAGGTGGTCGTCGACGGTGGCGAGCCAGGCCCGGTTCGCCGCCGCGTAGCCGGTGCCGAACAGGCGGTCGTGCAGCAGGTTGTTGATCAGCATATGCGCGTTGCACATCACCATCGACTGATGGTGGTAACAGCTCACCCCGCAGCTCGGCGATTGCGTCATCTGCCGCCACAGGCTATCCGAAAGGGCCGAGTAGGTCGTCGCGCGCCCGTCCAGCGCGATCGCCTCGGCCGGCGGCTCGCCGAACGCGTCGATATAGAAGCCGACGAAGGTCGCCAGCCGGCCGGCATAGGTCAGGTTCCGCTCCTGCAAGGGCCAGGTCGTCTCGCCCAGTTCGTCGTGCCAGTAGCGCCAGACCCTGGGCGTCAGCAGGCCGCGATACATGGCGTCCAGCATCGGACGCACGGCCGCGGCCCGGTCCGGCCGTTGCTTCAACTCAATGAAATAACCGAGCGCGGGATAGACCAGATGGTACCGGCTGGCGAAATTCGCCCGCTCCAGCCGCGGCGCATAGAAAAGGTCCCAATCGCAGTCCCCGCCGCCATAGCAGCGTTCCAGCCGCTCCGTCGCGGCGGCAATCGCGGTCTCCCGGCCTGACATCATCGCATCTGCCTTGTATGTATATACCGGTAGGTATAGTATGAAACGAAAGCATTCCCGTCAATCCCGGGCCCCAAAAGCCTGAAAACACCGTCTTCTCTCCCTCTCCCCACGCTTGCGGGGGGAGAGGGTCGGGGTGAGGGGGGCGCCGACGACGGCCACCGACCGAGCCGAGCGTCTTCAAGAGACACAAACACACCGAGTAACAGGCCGTTGCCAAAGCGGCAGTCGCGCACCCCCTCACCCAACCCTCTCCCCCTCGAAGGGGGCGAGGGCTATGCGCGCGACCCTCCGGCCCGCCTCCACCCCTCGATCAGCGCCCGCGCCGCGTTCCCGGCTTCCCGCGCATAGGCCCCCTTGCCGTGCAGGAAGGCGTGGGTGACGGCGCCGTCCAGCAGCACGGTCAGTTGCCGCGCCAGCGGCTTCGGGTCGATAACGCCGTGCTCGTCCAGGAAGTCGGCAAGCCACCGCTCGAACCGGCGCTTGTGTCCCGACGCCAGTTGCCGCGCCGCGTGGTCGCGCTCGCCCGCGAACTCCGCCGCGCCGCGCAGGAACGGACAGCCCTTCCACGCCTCCCGGCGCGCCGCCCGGGCGACGTTCTCGAAGATCGCCGCCACCCTGTCGGCCGCCGGGCCGTCCGCCCGCAAGGCCGGCTCGGTCAGGCCGGCCAGAACCTTCTCGTCCTGGTCCTTAAGGTACGCGGCGATCAGGCCGTCCTTGCTGCCGAAATAGTGATACAGCGTCGGCTTCTTGATGCCCGCCTCCCGGCAGACCGTCTCGATCCCGACGGCCCGGATGCCGTCCCGGTAAAACAACTCGCCGGCGACCGCCAGGATCCTCTCGCGCGTTGACGTCTCGACCATGCGGCAGTCTTACCGATCGGTAGGTACACCGCAAGGCCCGCCGACGCGGTCGCCCCAAAAGATTCCTGGGTGGTCGGGTGGGGGAGAGGGCCGGCCAGGCCCTCAAACAGAGGAATCCGGGTGGGGGCGACGGCCGGCTAGGCCCAATACAGGAATCCTCCCTAAACCCAGCCAAGCTCCCGCGACGCCCAGGTGGCGTTCCAGATCTTGGTCATGTGCGCGACCTTGTCATCCCCGTCCATTTTCAGGACGTAGACGTAGTGCGAATGCGTCTCCCGTCCGGTCGGCGGCACCGGGCCGCCCTCGCCGGTGTGTTTGGCGTGGTAGGTCGCGAAGAACACTGCCGTCCGCGCCGCCTCGTCGTAGGTCGCGCTATGCAGGTCGTAAGCCGCGCCCGGCGCGGTGACCCGTCCGATCACACAAGCGTCGACTCGATCGGGTGAATCACGGGGCGCATGGGGTCGTTCCTCCTAATTTTTACCGAACCCCCCACCGACCCCCTGCCATCAGAGCCCGAGCACCAGCTTGGCGATGATAGACCGCTGGATCTCGCTGGAGCCGGCGTAGATCGTCGCGGCGCGGTGGTTCAGGTGGGTCGGCATCAGCGTCACGCCGTAGTCCGGCCCGATCGGTTCCGCGTTGCTGCCCGCGACCCGGGCCTCGCGCTGTACCGGCGCGGCGTAGTAGCCGATCGCCTCGACCGTGAGCTCCGCGACCCGTTGCAGCACTTCCGACCAGCGCAGCTTCAAGAGAGACGACGCCGCGCCCGGCTGGCCGCCCTGGGCCATCTCCGACATCGCCCGCTTCTCGGTGAATTCCAGCGCGATCGCGTCCGCCTCGGCCTCGGCGATCCGGAGCGCGAAGCCGGCGTCGTCCGCGAGCCGCCCGCCGTCGCCGGCCAGTTCGGCTTTGGCGACGCGGCGCAGCAGGGCGATCGCGGCGTGCAGGCCGGGGCTGTAGGTGTCGCCGCCGCGCTCGAACTCCAGCAGGTACTTGGCGATGGTCCAGCCCTGGTTCTCCTCGCCGACCCGGTTGGCGATCGGCACGCGGACGTCGTCGAAGAACACCTGGTTGACCTCGTGGTCGCCGGCCAGGGTGATCACCGGCTCGACCGTGATGCCGGGCGTCGCCATGTCGATCAGGATAAAGCTGATGCCTTCCTGCGGCTTGCCCTCCGTCGAGGTCCGGACCAGACAGAACATCCGGTTGGCGTGCTGGGCGTAGGTGGTCCAGAGCTTCGTGCCGTTGACCACGTAGTCGTTGCCGTCGCGCACGGCCCGGCACTGTAGCGAGGCGAGGTCGGAACCGGAGCCGGGCTCCGAATAGCCCTGGCACCAGACGTGCTCTGCCGAGAGGATGCGCGGCAGGTAATGCGCCTTCTGCTCGTCGGTGCCGAAGCGCATCAGCACCGGCCCCACCATTCGGGTACCCATCGGTAGCAGGAGAGGCGCGCCGGCGCGGGCGCATTCTGAATCGAAGATGTAACGCTCGGTCTCCGACCAGCCGGGGCCGCCGTGTTCGGCTGGCCAGCTTGGCGCCGACCAGCCGCGCCCGTGAAGGATCTGGTGCCAACGGTGGCCGGCGTTGAATTCGGAGAAGGCGCCGGCGGTGAGCCGCCCGGCCTCGCGCAGGTCGTCGGTCAGTGCGCCGTCGATGAAGGTGCGCACCTCGTCGCGGAAGGCTTGGTCTTGCGGGGTCAGGGCCTGGTCCATCTCTTGCTTCCTTCAGTCCATATGCGAAAACATAGTGCGGCCCGGCACCGGTAGTTCTGCCCGCAGAATACTGCCGGTCCGGGACTCGGTGATATAGAGGTGCCGCCGGTCCGGCCCGCCGTAGGCGATGTTGGTGGTGAACCGGCCGGCCGGCGAGACGATGCGGTAGAGCGGTTCGCCGAAGCGGCTGAACAGCCAGACCGAGCCGAGGCCAAAATGCGCGACCGCCAGGTTGCCGTCTTGGTCCATCGCCAGCCCGTCCGGGCCGCCCCCGCCGGAGAGCTGGATGAACAGCCCGACCTTGGTGGTCGTGCCGTCGGGCAAGAGCGGCAGCCGCCAGATCGCGTTGGCGCGCGTCACGGCAAGGAACAGCAGATCCTCTTCCGGGCTCAGCACGAGGCCGTTCGGGCTCGGCACGTTGTCGAGCAAGAGGTCGAGCCGACCGTCGGGTGTCAGGCGGTAGACCCGGCCGGTCGGGTCCTGCAAGCCGGTCTGGCCCTGGTCGGTGAAATAGAGGTCGCCGTTCGAGGCGAAGACCAGATCGTTGACGCCTTTGAAGCTCTCTAGCTTCGGCCGCACCAGAAACGGCTCAACGGCGCCGGTCGCCGGGTCCAGGGTCATGATCCCGTGCATGTGGTCGGCGATGAAGATGCGGCCGTCGCGGTGGATCTTCAGGCCGTTCGGCCAGCCATCGTAGTCGGCGACCGTCTCGAACGCGGCCTCGGGCGAGACCCGGAACACGCGCCCGAATGCGATATCGACCACGTAAAGGTTGCCGTCGCGGTCGAAGGACGGGCCCTCCAGGAACGAGCCGACCTCGGCGCCCATCAACTGCTGTCTGGCCCACGGCGCCGGCTCGCCGCTGCGGTCCAGGCCCGCCGGCAGTTCGGCGAACACCTCCGCGTCGATCTGTTGCGGCGGCGGATACATCCGTGCGCCTCCTCACTAACCGGGCACAAGGCTAGTCGATAGAGCCGATGGCCGGAAGGGGGCCGGCCGGTCTAGACTAGCTGCTATGCGAATTTTGTTGTGCGGCCTTTGCGCTTTAATGATTTCGGCCTGCGTGCCGGCCGGCGTTCTGCAGCGGGAGGATCCGGTGCAGGTCAGGGAGGCCGCGGGGCGGTACGACACAATAGGTGCTTGCCTGGTACGACTGCTCGGCCCGCACTACAGCCTGGAGAACCACACGGACCCCGAGCGGCAGACGGTCACCGTCGCCGCCGTCGTCGTGCTCAGCCGGTTCGGCGATCTGCTCTGGCAGGTCGACGTGCGTCAAACAGCGGCCGACCGGGTCACGGTCGAACTGCGCAGCGCCGCGCCGGGCGAGGTTTTCGGCCAGGCGGCCTGGCCGGACGTGCGTGACGCGATCCGGCGCTGCATCGGCGCGCCGGGCGGATAGGAGCGCGCGTCAGGGTTCCCAATTGAGGTCCGGCGCCCAGCGGTCGATCACCTGTTTTATGTGCGCGGTGATGGCATCCGCCGCCTGGTCGGCTTCGCGCTGCTCGAATACCGAAAGAAGCGCGCGGTGCTTCGCGGCGAAGTCGGGGTCCGGCGGTTCGTCTTCGGCGTTCCGGTAGGTGAACCGGTGCACCTGCAGGGCGCAGCGGTTCAGGATCGGTTCGAGGCTTGCCAGGCCGGATTGCTGGAACAACAGCATGTGGAAGCGGCGGTCCAGTTCGCTGCCCCGGTAGAAATCGGCGGCATCGGTGGTTTCCTCCATCTCGTCGGTCAGCGCGTAAAGGTCGCGCAACGCATCTGCGGACAGGGAAGGAACGGCTCGGCGGATGCCCGCGCATTCAATCTGTACGCGGATCGAGACCATGACCGCCGCTTCCTCGACAGAGGTGTCCGACACGGTCGTGCCGCGATAACCGCGCCGGGCGACGAGGCCGTCCTGTTCCAACCGCAGGAAGGCTTCGCGGACGGTGCCTTGACTGCAATTGAGCTGTTCGGCGATCCGCTGTTCGAGCAGCATCTCCTGCGGCTGGATGTGACCGAGCAGGATCAGCCGCCGTACGGCATGATAGGCGGCATCGCCCTTTTTCATGCTGTACAGCGGGTCGAGCCGCACGGGCTTTCCCGCGATTGTGACGGTCTCGGTTCTTGACATCGAATTCGGCTGCCGGTCAAAATCAATATCGATAATCATAATAAGGCCAGGCTGAAGAATGCAATTCGGCGTTTTTCGGTAACGTCGCTAGGGAAGGTCGCCTGTCACAGGGAGACGGAGGCGGAGCGCATGCCGCTCAATCGGGGTTGCGGGTCCTGCGTGCCGGCGGGCCGCATAGCATGTCCGCCACAAATGCACAGGTTTCAATGATCGGACAGATCCGGATGTCATGCGCCGGTTTACCGGATAGAACGACCAATGGCTGACGCCCTGCTTGAGGTGCGAGACCTCAAAGTCCACTTTCCGGTGACGCGCGGCGCCTTGCTGCAGCGCGTTGTCGGCCAGGTGAAGGCAGTCGACGGCGTCTCGTTCACCGTGCGGCCCGGCGAGGTGCTGGGCCTGGTCGGCGAGTCCGGTTGCGGAAAGACGACGGTCGCGCGCTCCATCCTGAAACTGGTGGCTCCGACGTCGGGGCAGATCCTGTTCGACGGGACGGACATCTGGGCGATGAACAAGGCGGAAGAGGCGGGTCTGCGCCGGCGTATGCAGGCGATCTTCCAGGACCCTTACTCCTCGCTCAATCCGCGCATGAAAATCCGCGAGATCGTCGGCGAGCCGTTCGTCATTCACGAATCTTCTATTGGCCGGCAGGAAATCGACCGGAGGGTCCGCGACCTATTGGATCTCTGCGGACTGCCGGGGCGCATCGCCGACCGCTATCCGCACGAGATGAGCGGCGGCCAGCGGCAGCGGGTCGGCATCGCCCGGGCGTTGGCCCTGAAGCCCGACCTGATCGTCTGCGACGAGGCCGTCTCGGCGCTGGACGTTTCCATCCAGGCGCAGATCATCAACCTGCTAGTCGACCTGAAGGACGAACTGGGCCTGACCTACGTGTTCATCGGCCACGACCTGAGCGTGGTTAAACATATCTGCGACCGTGTGGCGGTGATGTATCTCGGGCGTATCGCGGAATTCGCCGGTAGCGACACGCTGTTCGGGCAGCCTTTGCATCCCTATACGCGCGCGTTGCTGGACGCGGTGCCGGTGCCGGACCCGGCGGTCGAGGCCTCGACGGAGCATCAGGTCCTGTCCGGCGAGATCCCGAGCCCGGTGAACCCGCCGAGCGGCTGCGTGTTCCATCCGCGTTGCCCGATTGCGGTCGAGGGCTGCCGGACCGATGTACCGCCGTTGCAGGAGGAGCGCGCCGGGCACTTTGCGGCCTGTTCGCAGGTCCGTTTCGAAACGCCGACGGCGTCACCGCCGTCGATCCATTCACCGCCCATGCCGTAGCTGGCGTGGGCACTGACATCAAGCCAGGGGAGGTTAATCACAATGACCAAACGATCCGGAGACCTCGATCCGATCACCATGCGATCGATCAAGGCGGACTACGAACGCGCGCACGATTTCGATCCCGACGACCCGATGGTCGGCCTGCACCGCCACGATCTGTCGGGGCCGCAGTTGGAGCGCAGAACCGTGCTGCGGCTGTTGGCGGCCGCGGGCACGTTGACGGCCGCGCATCTGGTGCCGGGGATGGCGCCGCGGCCGGCCATGGCGGCGTCCGGCGGCACTTTAAGGGCCGGCTGGGCCGGCGTCGGCGAGTTCCGGACGCTCGACCCGGCGCAGATCAACCAGGTGCTGCTGTTCCAGATTGCGTCCAACGTGATGAGCGGCCTGACCCACATCAACCCGGACCTGGTTGCCGAGGGCGACCTGGCGGTGGATTGGAGTGTCAGCGATGACGGCACAGAGTATGTGTTCAACCTGCGCGAAGGCGTCACCTTCCACAATGGCGATCCGTTCACGGCTGACGACGTGATCTACACCTACGAGCGGTCGCGCGATCCGGAGAAGTCGATCCATTCGCGGGTCGTCTCCAACATTACCGGCATCGAGAAGCTGGCCGACCACAAGGTGAAGATTAAGCTGAAGGCGCCGCAGGCGTCGTTCCTGGTGAAGACCCTGGAGCGGTCGAGCGGCCGGGCGATGACCATCGTCAGCCGGGGCGCCATTGATAGCATGGGCACGTCGCAGTACGGCCTGACACCGGTCGGAACCGGACCGTTCCGGGTGACCGACCATCAGCTTGGGCAATCGATCACCCTGGAGCGGTTCGACAAATACTACGATCCGGAACGTCCGAAGCTGGACAAGATCGTGATCCAGCCGATCATCGATCCGGAACCGCTGGCCGCCGCAATGGAAGCCGGCGACATCCAGATCATCGGCGGTAACCCGGTGGCGCCGGAACTGGTCGACCGGTTCGAGGCTAACAGCGATTTGACCGTGAATTCCGTGCCGGCGCCGGGATTCCAGGGCGTCTTCATCAATCCCTGGCGCGACCCGTTCAAAGTGCCGGACTTCAACAAACCGGTCGCCGAGCTGATGAAGGAGCCCGGCTTTATGGTCCGGTTGGCCATCGCCAAGGCCATGGACCGGGAGCGCTATATCAAACAGGCGCAGTTCGGCCGCGCCATCCCGGCGTTCGGTACGATCAATCCGGCGATGGGTTTCTACTTCGACAAGTCGCTGCCGGATAAAAGCAACCAGAAATTCGATCTGGACGAAGCGAAGAAGCTGCTGGCCGATGCCGGCTTCCCGAACGGCGAAGGCATCCCCAAGCTGAAGATCATCCACACCCCGTCCACCCGGCGCGACGTTCTGGTGATCAAGAACATCCTGAAGCGGAACCTGAATATCGACATCGAGCTCGACACCAAGGACTTCCCGGTCCTGATCGACCAGTTTGACAAGATGGACTGGGACCTTTGCCGGCTGGGCTCGGGCGGCGACTTCGATCCGGACGACGGCGTTGTCGACTGGATGCAGACGGCGTCGAAGTTCAACGGCCGTCGGCGGGACAAGGACAAGTTCCCGTTCGGGTTCTTCTCCGACAAGGAGGTCGACCGTCTGATCGACGAGCAGCGCACCACGGCGGAACTGGAAAAGAGGCGGGAATTGGTCCGGAAAGCCGATCAGCTCACGTCGGACAAGGTCGCCTGCGCGTTCATCTATCATCCGATGGACGTCCTGGTGCACCGCAAGGAAGTGGCCTTCCCTGCGGAAAGCCGGATTCCGGGCCTGGTCGACATGGATCGGGTGACCGTCTCTTAAGCCGTACCGCCAATTGGGGACAGCCGTCTCGGCTGTCCCCAATGCCTGTCAAGAAACAAGCCGGGAAAACATGGCTGGCTATCTACTGAGACGTTCCATCGGCGCTGTGATCGTTATGTGGGCGGTGGCGACGCTGGTGTTCTTCATGATGCGGGTGGTGCCCGGCGATCCGATCGCGGCGATGCTATTCGACGTCGGCGACGCGGCGGCGATCGAGGCCGTGAAGCGCAAGCTCGGCCTGGATCAGCCGATCTGGGTGCAGTACCTGAAGTGGTTCGGCCTGGTCCTACAGGGCGATTTCGGCACTTCCCTCTACGGCAGCCGTATCGAGGTTTCGCGGATCGTGGTGGAGGCGCTGCCGCGCACGCTGTCCCTGGCCGGCCTGTCGTTCATCATCGCCATGGTGATCGCTGTCCCCGCCGGCCTGATTTCGGCCATCCGCAAGCATTCGGGTCTGGACCACACGGTGACGATCATCGCCTTCCTGGGCCTGTCCATGCCGGACTTCTGGCTCGGCATCATGCTGATCATCGTCTTCGCCGCCAACCTGCAATGGCTGCCGGCGATCGGCTACGCGCCGTTGTCCGAAGGGTTCTGGGCGTGGCTGTCGCACCTGATCCTGCCGTCCATTGCGGTCGGCACGGCGTTCGCGGCGATCATCGCGCGGATGATCCGCTCCGCCATGTTGGAGGTGCTGAAGACCGACTACATCACCGTCGCGCGTTCCAAGGGGCTGCTGAACTGGCGCGTGATCATCGTGCATGCCTTTCCCAATGCCCTGATCCCGGTGGTGACGGTGATGGGCATCGCCGTCGCCCTGCTCATGGCCGGCGCCGTGGTGGTGGAAAACGTGTTTGCCATTAAGGGGCTGGGCCGGGTGCTGATCGAGAGCATCCTGAACCGCGACTATCCGGTGGTGCAGGGCGCGATCCTTGCCGTTTCCGCGATCTTCGTATTCGCCAACCTGCTGGTCGACGTGCTGTACACGGTGATCGACCCGCGCATCCGGTACGAATGATGAGCGAACTGGCCGAATCCAACCGAGCTGTGGTCGACGACGCCCCGCCCCGGTCGCGCTGGCTGCCCTGGCGGAAACAGCTACTGCGCGACAAAAAGGCACTGTTCGGGTTGATCGTTCTCGCCGTGCTGACGCTCACGGCCATATTGGCGCCGCTGATCGCGCCCTACGATCCGAATGCGATGGACTTCATGATGATGGAGGGGCCGTCGCTGGCGCACCCGCTGGGGGTGGACGATCTGGGCCGGGACCTGCTGAGCCGGCTGATACACGGCTCGCGAATCTCGCTCTTCGTCGGTTTCTCGACCGTAGCACTGGCGCTGATCGCCGGCGTCGCGCTTGGCGTGATCGCCGGTTACTTCGGCGGTATCGCCGATACCATCATCATGCGTTACATCGATCTACAGTGGGCGTTTCCGAATTTCATCATCGCGGTCTATCTCGTCGCGGTGTTCGGGACCGGCCTTGCCAACGTGATCGTGGCGGTGTCACTCGCCTTCGTCGACGATTTCGCACGCATCGCCCGCGGCATGGTGCTGACGATCAAGCAGGAACAATATGTGGACGCGGCGCGCACGCTGGGCGCATCACACAATCGGATCATGTGGCGGCACATCCTGCCCAATGCCACGGCGCCGATTATCGTGCAGGCGACGGTGAGCGTTTCCTACGCCATCCTCGCCGAGGCCGGTTTGTCGTTCCTCGGGCTGGGCGTGGAGGCCGATACGCCGACCTGGGGGCTGATCCTGGCCGACGGCCGCAGCTTCATCTCGCGGGCCTGGTGGATCGGCGTGTTCCCGGGGCTGTTCATTATGATCACGGTGTTGAGCATCAATTTTCTGGGCGACGCCATGCGCGACGTTTTGGACGTGCGCGAGGTGAAGGCGGACTAGGGGACGGTCCCCATGTTGTCATTCCGGCGGAGGCCGGAATCCATCATCACCGTCGAAACTGGATTCCGGCCTTCGCCGGAATGACTGTGTTGGGGGCGGGGTGCCACCTAACAAGTCCGCAGAGCGGAAGCAGGCGGAGGCGTGGTCTTGCGCGACTGCTTCCAACGGCGGCTTCGAGCCGGCGCATTCGTCAACGGCATAGCGGCAGCGGGGGCGGTAGGAACAGCCGGCGTCGAGGCGGCCGAGGTCCGGTGGCTGGCCGTCGATCGGGATCAGCCGTTCGTGGCTGGGTTTGTCCATGCGCGGCACCGACGTAAGCAGCCCGAGCGTGTAAGGATGCTGTGGGCTCGCAAAAATTTCCGCCGTGCGCCCGTTCTCGACGATCCGGCCCGCATACATGACATTCACGTGGGTGGCGTAGCGGGCGACGATGCCCAAATTGTGGGTGATCAGGATCAACGCTACGCCCATGCGGCTGGTTAGGTCCTTCATCAGCTTGAGGATCTGCGCCTGAATGGTGACGTCGAGCGCCGTGGTCGGCTCGTCCGCGATGATCAGTTTCGGTTCGCACGACAGGGCGATGGCGATCATCACCCGCTGCCGCATGCCGCCGGAGAAGTGATGCGGGTATTGCTTCAGGCGCCTAGCCGGATCGGAGATGCCGACCATCTGCAGGATTTCGACGGCCCTGGCGTCCGCGGCCTTGGCGGTGAGGCCTAGATGCTGTTCCATGCCCTCGCGCAGTTGGGTGCCGATGGACAGCAGCGGGTTGAGCGACGTCATCGGCTCCTGAAACACCATGCCGATCGAGCCGCCGCGCACGTCGTGCATGGCCGTGTCGTCGAGCGTCAGCAGGTCGCGGCCGTCGAACATCACCCGGCCGGAGACGGTCGCCGGAGGGCTCGGCAGCAGGCCCATGACGGCCAGCGCGCTGACCGACTTGCCGGAGCCGGACTCGCCGACCACGGCCACGGTCTCGCCGGGTTCGACCGTGTAGCTGATACCGTCGACCGCCTTGACGGTGCCTTCGTCGGTGCGGAAGTCGATTTTCAGGTCCTGGATGTCGAGTAACGCCGCCAAGTCAGTCTCCGTTGTCCGCCGCGAGGGTTTCCGCCAGCTCCCGCAGGCGGAATTTCTGTATCTTGCCGCTCGGCGTGCGCGGCATCTGGTCAAGCACTTCCAGCCGCTCCGGCAGATAGTTCTTCGCCATCTTGTGCCGTTCCAAATAGGCGACCATGTCCCGGAAGTCGAACGACTGGCCGTCGACGAAGGTGACGAAGGCGCAGCCACGTTCGCCGAGGCGGGGGTCGGGCATGCCGACGATGGCGGCGTCCTGTACGGCCGGGTGACGGTACAGCAGTTCCTCGACCTCGACCACCGGCACGTTCTCGCCGCCGCGAATAATAATGTCCTTGGATCGGGATGTGATGCGGATATAGCCGTCCTCGTCCATGCGGGCCCGGTCGCCGGTCTGGAACCAGCCGTCGGCATCGGTGCCGTAAAGCTCCGGCTTGTTCAGGTACCCGACGAAGTTGGACTGGCCACGGACCTGCAGGTCGCCTTCCTCGCCGGCCGGCAGCGGCGCGCCCTGTTCGTCTACGACGCGGACCGCCATGCCGGGCAACGCGTCGCCGTCGGTGCCGAACGCCTTCTCCGGCGGGTCGTCCAGGTGGGTGGTGGTGACGCAGGCGTTTTCCGTCATGCCCCAGCCGGAGAGGATGGCCGCGCCCAGGCGCTGTTTCGCGGTCTGTACCAGGACGCGGGGGATCGGCGCGCCGGCGGACAGGAACACGCGAAGCGACGAGGTGTCGTAGCGGTCCAACGCGTCGGTACCGGCGAGATCCGACAGGAACGGGGTAGACGCCATGGTGAAGGTGACCCGCTCGTCCTGGATCAGGCGGGCGGCGGCCGCCGGGTCCCAGATATCCTGATAGACGGCCTTGGCGCCCAACATGATCGGCATGTTGACGCCGTAGATGAAGCCGGTGCGATGGGCCAGCGGCGAGGCCATGTGGATCACGTCGGCGCCAGTCATCTTCAGGCGCTGGATGTAGGGCAACAGACCCCCGATCAGGGTGTTGGAGGTGTGCAGCACGCCCTTGGGCTGGCCGGTGGTGCCGGAGGTGTAATTCAGTTCGACGAGATCGTTGGGCCGGGACTGGCGCTCGGCGAACAGCCGTTCGGCATCCATCTCGTCTTCCCAGCGCCGGTCGGTCAATGCCGTTTCGAAACTGTCCGGACCGTCGCCGCCAATGACGTAGACCGCCTTCAGGTCCGGCAGGTCGGCGCGGAACTCGTCGACCATGGCTGCGTAGTCGAAGCCGCGGTATTCGCGTGGAATGACGAACACCTTCGATTTCGCGAAGGCGAGCATGAAGCTGAGTTCGCGGGCGCGAAAGATCGGCATCAGCACATTGGTGACCGCGCCGATCCGGACGCAGGCCAGATAGACTGCCGTCACCTGCCACCAGTTCGGCAATTGGCACGCGACCACGTCGCCGCGTTCGACACCGTTCGCGGCGAGTCCGATCGCGATACGCCGCGACAGCCGCTCCAACTGCCGGTAGGACAGGGTCGTGCGCCGGCCGGTCGTGGAATTGTGGTCGACGATGGCGACCTGATCCGGCCGCTCTCTGACGGCATCGTCCAGGTAATCGGTGATCACCCTGTCCGGCCAGAGCCCGGCGGCGGCCATCGCGTCGATCCGATCCTGGTCCAGCATCACGCCCGAGGTCATGGTCTCTGCCCGTTCTGTCGCGCTTACTCCCTGAAACAAGCCTAGCGCAGGCGGGCCGGCGCGCAAATGGTGCGGATCAGCGGGCGATGCCGCAGCCTTTGAGGATCACGTCGGTGATGGTTGCGGCGGCGGTCTCGAAATCCTCGTCGGTCAGACGCTGCCGACCAAGCACGGCGCGCATCTGGACGTCGAAATCCGCATAGGTCTGGGTGGTCGACCAAATCATGAAGAACAGATGCGCCGGATCGACCGGATCCATTTTGCCGGCATTGGCCCATTGCCTCAGTACCCGGGACTTGTCCGTTACCCAGTCGCGTAGGTCCGTCTTCAGGTAATCTGAAAGAATCGGCGCGCCGCGAATGATCTCGTTGGCGAAAATCCGGGAAGCCAGCGGCCGTTCTCTGGAATGGGCGAGCTTGGCCCGGATATAGTGGCCGAGCGTCTCGGCAGGATCGCTGTCTTCCGAAATATCGCCGAAAGCCTCCAGCCACAGTTCTATGATGCTGTCGATTACCGCGCGGTAGAGTGCACTTTTGGTACCGAAATAGTAGTGCACGTTGGCCTTCGGCAGCCCGGCGCGGTCGGCGATGGCGGCGGTGGTCGCGCCGTCGTAGCCGCGCTCCGCGAAGACATGCTCGGCCGCCTGCAGGATCTTCGCGCGGTTGCGTTGCCGCACCCGACCCGGCGCGTTTCTTTTAACCTGCCCGGCGCTGTCCGCCGATACCGCCATTGTGATCCTGCTCCATCAAGAAACTTGACCAGTTGGTCAAATTCTAGCTAACCTTTCGCGTAACATACAATGGGCTAAACGCTTTAGGGGCTTCGCTCCGCAGGAGGTATAGCGTGACAACCAGCCCGGACATAGAGCCCGGACGCCTAAGCGCCGAGGACTACGACCGGAATTTCGCCGACGTGCATCCGCCGTTGGACCGCAAGAGCGCGCTGATCGACGCCAGCCGGTGCTATTTCTGCCACGACGCGCCCTGTATCGAAGCCTGCCCGACCGGCATCGATATTCCGAGTTTCATTCGAAAAATCTCGACCGATAACGTCCGCGGCGCCGCTATCGACATTCTGAAAGAGAATATTATGGGCGGCGCCTGTGCGCGGGTCTGCCCGACCGAAGTGCTGTGCGAGCAGGCTTGCGTGCGCACGGCGCAGGAGAACAAGCCGGTCCGGATCGGGCTGCTGCAGCGCTATGCGACGGATCACTTGATGGCGGACGGCGGGCATCCGTTCGAGCGGGCGCCGGCAAGCGGCAAACGGATCGCCGTGGTGGGCGGCGGCCCGGCCGGCCTGGCCTGTGCGCACCGCCTGTCGATGCTGGGTCACGAGGCGACGGTGTTCGAGACGCGCCCGAAGGCCGGCGGGCTCAACGAGTTCGGTATCGCGGCCTACAAGGTGCCGGACAACTTTGCGCAGCGGGAGGTGGATTTCATCCTGGAGCTCGGCGGCATAGAACTGCGCCTCGGGCAGACGCTGGGATTGAACCTGAACCTGCCCGACCTGCGCCGCGAATACGATGCCGTCTTTCTGGGGATCGGTCAGGCGGGGGTTCGGAAACTGGGCCTCGCGGGTGAGGAGTTGCAGGGCGTGCACAACGCGGTCGACTTCATCGAGGGGCTGCGCCAGGCGCAGGATCTCTCGAGACTGTCGGTCGGACGGCGGATCGTGGTGATCGGCGGCGGCAATACGGCGATCGACATCGCGGTCCAGACCAAGCGCCTGGGCGCGGAAGACGTAACCCTGGTCTACCGGCGCGGGCCGGAGGCGATGTCGGCGACCGGACACGAACAGGAATTCGCCCAGGTCAACGGCGTCAGGATCAGGCATTGGGCGCAGCCGGCCGGCCTGATCGGCGAAGACGGGCGGATCGCCGCCGTCGAGTTCGAATATACCGAGCTGGATTCCGCCGGGCGGCTGTCGGGCACGGGCGAGCGCTTCCGCCTGGAAGCCGACATGGTATTCAAGGCGATTGGACAGGCTTTTATCGCCTCGCCGGTGCAAAGCGGCACCGCCGACCTGCTGGAGATCGCGGACGGGCGGATCGCGGTCGACGAGGAAGGGCGGACGTCGCTGCCGGATGTCTGGGCCGGCGGGGATTGCGTGGCCGGCGAGGACCTGACGGTTCAGGCGGTGCAGGACGGCAAGGTCGCGGCGCACGCGATCGACCGCTTTTTGAGAGACTAACGCGGGAGGCATCGATGGCTGACCTGAGTTGTGAGATTGCCGGCGTCAAATCCCCGAACCCGTTCTGGCTGGCTTCGGCGCCGCCGACGGACAAGGAATACAACGTGGTCCGCGCCTTCAAGGCGGGTTGGGGTGGGGTGGTCTGGAAGACGCTGGGCGAGGACCCGCCGATCGTGAACACCACGTCGCGCTACGGCGCCATGGGCTTCAACGGCGCGCGCATGGCGGGCTTCAACAACATCGAGCTGATCACCGACCGGCCGCTCGAGGTCAACTTACGGGAGATCAAGCAGGTCAAGCGCGACTGGCCGGACCGGGCGATGGTCGTCTCATTGATGGTGCCGTGTGAGGAAGAGAACTGGCGGTCGATCCTGGCCCGGGTCGAGGAGACGGATGCGGACGCGGTGGAGCTGAACTTCGGCTGTCCGCACGGCATGTCGGAACGCGGCATGGGCGCCGCCGTCGGACAGGTGCCCGAGTATATCGAGATGGTGACGCGCTGGTGCAAATCGCACACGCGGATGCCTGTGTTCGTCAAGCTGACGCCGAACGTCACCAACATCCTGGCGCCGGCGCGGGCGGCCAAGGCGGGCGGCGCCGACGCGGTGTCGCTGATCAATACGATCAATTCGATCATGTCGATCGACCTGGACCAGATGGCGCCGACGCCGACGGTCAACGGCAAGGGCAGCCACGGCGGCTATTGCGGACCGGCGGTGAAGCCGATCGCTATGCATATGGTGGGCGAGATCGCCCGCGACCCGGACTGTGCGGGTCTGCCGATCTCGGCCATCGGCGGCATTTCCACCTGGCGCGACGCGGCGGAATTCATCACGCTGAACGCCGGCTCGGTGCAGGTCTGCACCGCCGCCATGCATCGCGGCTTCAAGATCGTCGACGACATGATCGACGGCTTAAGCAACTGGATGGACGACAAGGGCTATAAGGGCCTGGACGACTTCCGCGGCGCGGCGGTGCCGAACGTCACCGACTGGCAGTATCTGGACATTAACTACGAGCTGATCGCCAAGATCGACCAGGATCTCTGCATCAAATGCGGGCTCTGCCACATCGCCTGCGAGGACACCTCGCACCAGGCCATCGCCAAATTGCGCGCCGACGGCGAACGGCGTTACGAAGTGATCGACAAGGAGTGTGTCGGGTGTAACCTGTGCATGCATGTCTGCCCGGTCGACGACTGCATCACCATGGTCGAGGTCGACAACGGCAAACCATATATGAACTGGACGGAAGACCCGCGTAACCCGATGAACCGCCAGGCGGCGGAGTAAAGAGGGTAACGGCGGGCGAACGGAGGCGAGAGCGTGTCGGGAAAGAACATTCAGATCAACGGCGAGCGGCTGTGGGACAGCCTTATGGAAATGGCCAAGATCGGCCCGGGGGTCGCCGGCGGCAACTGCCGGCTGGCGCTGACCGATGACGACAAGCGCGGCCGCGACCTGTTCGTGCAGTGGTGCGAGGAAGCCGGCTGCACGATCCGGGTCGACAAGATGGGTAACATCTTCGCCAGGCGGCCGGGCAAGAATGACGCGCTGCCGCCGATTGCGACCGGCAGCCATCTGGACACACAGCCGACCGGCGGCAAGTTCGACGGCGTGTTCGGCGTACTGGCCGGCCTGGAGGTGATCCGCACCCTGAACGATCACGGCGTCGAAACCGACGCGCCGATCGAGGCGACGGTCTGGACCAACGAGGAAGGCTCCCGCTTCGCGCCGGCGATGATCGCGTCGGGCGTGTTCGCCGGCGTGTTCGATATCGACTACGGCCACTCGCGGGAGGATACCGACGGCAAGACTATCGGCGCCGAGTTGGACCGGATCGGCTATCTGGGTGACCAGGATTGCGGCGACCACAAGTTCGGCGCGTTCTTCGAGACGCATATCGAGCAGGGGCCGATTCTGGAAGCGGAAGAGAAGACCATCGGCGTGGTTGCCGGCGCTCAGGGGCAGCGATGGTTCGAGCTGACGCTTACCGGCGCTGAGTCGCACGCGGGCACGACGCCGATGAACCGGCGCAAGGACGCACTGCTGGGGGCGTCGAAACTGGTGACGGAGATCAACCGGATCGCCCTGGAACGGGAGCCCTATGCCGTCAGCACGGTCGGCATGATGCAGGTCAGCCCGAATTCGCGAAACACCATTCCCGGCAGCGTGTTCATGACCATCGACCTGCGCCACCCGGAAGACGAGACGCTGATCGCCATGGCCGATGCGCTGCGGGCCGCCTGCGACAAGGTTTGTGCGGACGACGGGCTGACGGCCGAATTGGAGGAAATCTGGTATTCGCCGCCGATCGCCTTCGACAAAGACTGTGTCGAAGCGGTGCGCAACGCGGCTGCAACTGCCGGCTATGCCAATATGGATATCATATCCGGCGCCGGGCACGATGCCTGCTACATCAGCCGAGTTGCGCCGACGGGCATGGTTTTCGTGCCCTGCGAGGACGGCATCAGTCATAACGAAGTAGAAAGCGCGACGCCGGAGGATCTTGCCGCCGGCTGCAACGTGCTGCTGCACGCCATGTTGGATCGGGCGACCGCCTGACGGGATCACGTAACCGTCGCGGTTGACCGGCCGGCCGCTCGTGGGGAAGGGGCGGTCGTTTGGGAGGCTTGAGTTGACACAGAATCCGGCGCCGAAACTGGTGGAACCGGCGGCTTCCGGGCGGCAATCTGTCGCTCCGGTCATCGATATCCAAGGGCTTTCACTGACCTTTCAGACAGCGGACGGGCCGGTTTACGCGCTGTCCGACGTCGATTTGAGCGTGGCGCCCGGCGACTTCGTTTCCTTCATCGGGCCGTCCGGCTGCGGCAAGACCACGCTGATGCGCGTAATCGCCGACCTGGAGAAGCCGACAGCGGGAGAGGTGTCGGTCAACGGCGTGTCGCCGGAGGCGGCGCGTCTGGCACGCGCCTATGGCTATGTGTTTCAGGCGCCGGCGCTGTATGCGTGGCGAACGGTGGAACGCAACGTGATGCTGCCGCTTGAGATTATGGGGATGGGGAAGGACGAGCGCCGCCGCCGCGCCGCCGAGTACCTGGACCTGGTGAATCTGAAAGGCTTCGAGAAGAAGTTCCCCTGGCAGCTTTCCGGCGGCATGCAACAGCGCGTGTCGATCGCGCGCGCGCTCAGCTTCGAGCCGGACCTGCTGCTGATGGACGAGCCGTTCGGCGCCCTGGACGAGATCACTAGGGATCACCTGAACGAGCAGCTTTTGCGGCTGTGGGAGCGGACGGGCAAGACGGTGATCTTCGTCACCCATTCGATTCCCGAAGCGGTGTTCCTGTCGTCGCGGATCGTCGTGATGTCGCCGCGACCGGGGCGGATTATCGACGTGATCGACTGCAACCTGCCGCCGGACCGGACGCTCGACGCGCGGGAGACGCCGGAATTCCTGGAGATCGCGCACCGCGTTCGCGACGGGCTGCGTGCCGGCCACAGCTATGACGACTGACGTCGCCGCCACCGCGCCAACCGGCAGCGGCCTGTGGCGGATCCTTGTACAAGGGCGCGCGGTCCCTTTGGCAGTGGTGATCGCGGCCATCGCCGTGATCTGGTACGCCGGCGCCGTCTACATGAACGCCCCGAGGCTGACCGACGGTTACGAACGCAACAAGGTCGAGTGGACGTTCGGTCAATTGGTCGACGACGCCTGGTCCATGGAGCGGCCGATCCTGCCGGCGCCGCACCAGATCGTCGCCGAACTGGACAAGTCGGTCCTGCAACGCAAGGTCACGTCGAAGCGGAGCCTGGTGTTCCACGCGTGGGTGACGCTGTCGTCGACGCTGCTGGGATTCGCCATGGGGGCGGTGCTGGGAATCGTGTTGGCGGTCGGCATCGTGCATGTCCGCACCCTGGACCGCAGCCTGCTGCCGTGGATCATCGCCTCGCAGACGATCCCGATCCTGGCTATCGCGCCGATGATCATCGTGGTGCTCGGCAATGTCGGTTTCACCGGGCTGGTGCCGAAGGCGATCATCTCCACCTATCTCTGCTTCTTTCCCGTGGCCATCGGCATGGTGAAGGGCTTGCGGTCGCCCGACCCGTTGCAGATGGACCTGATGCGCACCTACAGCGCGTCGTCCGCCCAGGTGTTCTGGAAGCTGCGCTGGCCGGCCTCCGCGCCGTTTCTGTTCGCCAGCCTGAAGGTGGCCATCGCGATAAGCCTGGTCGGCGCCATCGTCGGCGAACTGCCGACCGGCGCGCAGGCCGGTATCGGCGCTCGGCTGCTGGTCGGATCCTATTACGGCCAAACCATCCAGATCTGGGCCGCGCTGATCGTCGCGGCCCTGCTGGCCGGCCTGTTGGTCGCTGCGGTCGGCTTGATCGAACGGATGGTGTTGCGGCAAATGGGCGCGCGGCCATGACAGGGCGTCTCGACATGGTCTCGCTCGGCGCGGCGCTGCTGATCCTGCTGGCGCTGTTCCTGCCGGCGACGGCAACGGAAGAGGCGACGTTCGGTTGGCTGTCCCAATCCGCGGCCTTCGGCGTCGTGCTTCTCGCCCTGGCGGTGGCGCTGGCACAAAGCTGGCTTCGCCTCAATGGTCTGTCGGCCGGACTCGGATTGGCCGTCGCTGTCGCCATCGGCGCCGCGGGACCCGTCCTGCTTTTGGCCGGTATGCCCGGTGCGGGGGCGGGGGCCGGTGTTTGGATCTTCGTGATTGGCCTGGCGCTGCTCGCCTGGCGAACGCTGGAGGTGCTGTCGGCAAGCGGCGGGGACAAGACGGTCAACCGGCTGCTTATGCTGCTTGTGCCTGCCCTGTTCGGCATCTGGCTGCTCTATCTCTGGCAGGTGGTCGTTGTCGGATTGCAGGTGCCCTCCGTATTGCTGCCGGCGCCGAGCCTGATCGGCGGTGTGTTGGCCGGGGCGCAGTCGACGCTGGCAGCAGACTTCCACCAGACATTCATCAAGTCGGTGCTGCCCGGATTTGCGATGGGCTGCGGCGCGGGTTTTGCGGTCGCCATACTGGTCGATCGGGTGCCGTTCCTGCAGCGCGGCCTGCTGCCGCTCGGCAACCTTGTCAGCGCGCTGCCGATTGTCGGCATCGCCCCGATCATGGTGATGTGGTTCGGGTTCGACTGGCAGTCGAAGGCAGCGGTCATCGTCGTCATGACCTTCTTCCCGATGCTGGTCAATACGATTGCCGGCCTGAACGCGACCGGCGCGATCGAGCATGACCTGATGCGGTCGTACGGCGCCAGCTACCCGCAGACGCTGATCCGCGTCCGGCTGCCCAATGCGCTGCCGTTTATCTTCAACGCTTTGAAGATCAACTCCACCCTGGCCTTGATCGGCGCTATCGTCGCGGAGTTCTTCGGTACGCCGATCGTCGGGATGGGCTTTCGCATCTCGACGGAGGTCGGCCGGATGAACGTGGAAATGGTCTGGGCGACGATTGCCGTCGCTGCCTTATCGGGATCGTTGTTTTATGGATTGCTGGCGCTGCTGGAGCGGATAACGACTTTCTGGCATCCATCGTACCGGGGATAACGCCAACAATAATCAAACCCTAGCAGGAGAGGATAATGAAGAAGCTATCACTACTAACGACCGCGGCCGTCATGGCCCTCGGTGTCGCCGCGGCGGAGGCGGCGGACAAAGTCACCTTGCAATTGAAATGGGTGACCCAGGCGCAATTCGCCGGCTACTACGTCGCGCAGGACAAGGGCTTCTACGAAGAAGCCGGTCTGGACGTGACGATCAAGCCGGGCGGGCCGGACGTGGCGCCGCCGCAGGTGATCGCGGGCGGCGGCGCCGACGTGATCATCGACTGGATGCCGTCGGCACTGGCGTCGCGTGAGAAGGGCGTGCCGCTGGTCAATATCGCCCAGATCTTCAAGAAGTCCGGCATGATGCTGACCTGCCGCAAGGACAGCGGCATCGCGAGCCCGGCCGACTTCAAGGGCCGTACGCTGGGCGTCTGGTTCTTCGGCAATGAATATCCGTTCCTGAGCTGGATGGCCAAGCTGGGCATCCCGACAGAGGGCGGCGATAACGGCGTGACCGTGTTGAAGCAGGGCTTCAACGTCGATCCGATCCTGCAGAAGCAGGCCGATTGCGTCTCGACCATGACCTACAACGAATATTGGCAGATTATCGACGCCGGGCTCACGCCCGACGACCTGATCGTCTACAAGTACGAGGATCAGGGCGTGGCGACGCTGGAAGACGGGTTGTACGTGCTGGAGAAGAGCTTGGGCGATCCGGCCTTCGTTGAGAAGATGGCGCGGTTCCTGAAGGCCTCGGTAAAAGGATGGGAATGGGCGCAGAAGAACCCGGACGACGCGGCGGAGATCGTGTTGGAGAACGATGCCACCGGTGCGCAGACCGAGAAGCACCAGAAGCGCATGATGGGCGAGATCGCCAAGCTGCTGGAGGGTTCGTCCAAGGGCATCGGCTATCTGGAGCCGGCTGATTTCGACCGTACGGTCGATACCCTGCTGGCGAACGCGTCGACGCCGGTGATCACCAAGAAGCCGGAAGGCGCGTGGTCCCACGCGGTGTTCGAGAAGGCGTCCGGGATGTAAGGTGGCGATCGCCCGATAAAGTGGAAAAGGGGGCCGAGAGGCCCCCTTTTTTGCGGGTTGCCCATGCTTCGAGACGCCGCCTCCGGCGGGTCCTCAGCATGAGGTTTTGGTGTGATCCACAGTCCTCATGCTGAGGAGGCCCGTAGGGCCGTCTCGAAGCATGGCGACAGGCACTACTCCGCCGCGGAGGGTACGCCTTCGCGCTGCTTCTTCATCGCGTCGTAATACGGTGCAAAGCAAGGGCGGTCGATGTAGCGGCCGACGCCGCGTTCGGTGCGGACGTCGCCGTCCTGGTAGACCACCTTGCCCTGACTGATCGTGACGGTGTTTACGCCCTGCACGGTCATGCCTTCGAAGATGTTGTAGTCGACATTCTGGTGGTGGGTGTCTTTCGAGATCGTGCGCTCTTTGGTCGGGTCCCAGATCGCTATGTCGGCGTCGGCGCCGACGGAGATCGAGCCCTTGCGCGGATAGATGTTGAAGATCTTGGCAGCGTTGGTCGAGGTGATCGCGACGAACTCGTTCAGCGTTAGGCGGCCGGAATTGACGCCGTGATGCCAGAGCACATGCATCCGGTCTTCCACGCCGCCGGTGCCGTTCGGGATCTGGGTGAAATCGTTGTGGCCCATCATCTTCTGCGGCTGGCAGAAGCAGCAATGGTCGGTCGCGGTGGTCTGCAGCATGCCGGCCTGCAGGCCGCGCCAGAGTTCCTCCTGATGCTCCTTCGGGCGGAACGGCGGGCTCATCACGTGGGCTGCCGCGACGTCCCAGTCCGGATGCCGGTAGACGCTGTCGTCGACCAGCAGGTGCCCGGCCAGCACCTCTCCGAAGACGCGCTGGCCTTCCAGCCGCGCCCGCGTGATCGCCTGTAGCGACTCCTTGCAGGAGTTGTGGACGATGTAGAGCGGGACATCCAGCACCTGCGCTACCCGGATTGCCCGGTTGGCGGCTTCGCCCTCGACCTCCGGCGGGCGGGAGAGGGGATGGCCTTCCGGCCCGGTGACGCCGCGGTTGAGCAGTTCGTTCTGCAAGTGGAACACCAACTCGCCGTTTTCGGCATGCACCGTGCAGATGGCGCCGAGTTCGCGGGCGCGGGTGAAGCTGTTCACCAGCACCTCGTCGTCGGCCATGATCGCGCCCTTGTAGGCCATGAAATGCTTGAAGCTGTTGACGCCGTGTTCCTGCGCGAGCGTGCCCATGTCGGCGCGTACGCTGTCGTCCCACCAGGTAACGGCGACGTGGAAGCTGTAGTCGGCCGCCGATTTCTCCGCCCAGCCACGCCATTTCTTGTAGGCGTCCAGCAGGTTTTCCTGTGGGTTGGGGATGACGAAGTCGATAATCATGGTGGTGCCGCCGCAGACGCCCGCGGTGGTGCCGGAGAAGAAATCCTCGGACGCCACCGTGCCCATGAACGGCAGTTCCATGTGGGTGTGCGGATCGATCCCGCCGGGCATGACATAGGCGCCGCCCGCGTCCACCACTTCGGCCCCGGCCGGCGCGTCGAGGTCCTGGCCAACGGCCTTGATGATGCCGTCCTCGCAGTAGACATCCGCCTGGAAGGACTGATCGGCGGTGACCACCGTGCCGCCGCGTACCAAGATCGACATCGCATGCCTCCTCTTATGCGCGGGCTGCAGGCCGGCGCGTTATTTCCTGTCCGATTGGTCAATATTGCCCGATGTTTTTGGGCGAGGCGAGTCCGCAATCGCCGGACGGGCGGCGCGATGCGCTACAACGGCAGCGCCGTTGTGAACTTGACCCGATGCAGGGCGAAGCGGGAGTTGATCGACCCGACCTCCGGCAAATGCAGCAGGGTCTTGGTGAGAAACCGGTCGTAGGCCTCGATATCCGGCACGACGATACGCAGCATGTAGTCGCGGTCGCCGGTCACCGCGTGGCAGTCCAGTATTTCCGGCGCCGCCCGCACCGCGGCTTCGAAGGCGGTCACGCTTTCGCTGTGCTGCCCGCTTAGCGTGACGCTGGCGAAGACCGTCACCTTCAGCCCGACCGACGACGGGTCGACCAGGGTCACCTGAGCTTCGATCACGCCGGCATCGCGCAGCCGTTTGATCCGGCGCCAGCAAGGCGACGTCGACAGGCCGACCTTTTCCGCGATGTCGGCGGTTGACAGTCCGGCGTCCGCCTGAAGCAGGCGGAGGATCTTGCCATCCATCTCGTCCAGGTCGATCAATTTATACCTCCAGTGACTAGTATGTAGGAATAGTGTACCCCAATTAACTGCATATTAAGGCAAGAAAGGCAAGAATAACCGGCTGTCGGCGGTTAGATATTCCATGAAATGCTTTGGTGGAGATGATGACCGTTCGGGACGACTACACGATCGATCAGGGTTGGGACGCCTATACGGCTGAGGACCATGCCGTCTGGCGCACTCTGTTCCAGCGGCAGGCCAAGCTGCTGCCGGGCCGCGCGACGCCGGCGTTTCTGGACGGCCTGGACGATCTGTCGATGGCGGCTGACGGCATTCCCGACTTTCGCCGTTTAAGCGACGCGCTCGGCCGCCGTACCGGATGGGAGATCGTCGCCGTTCCGGGGCTGGTGCCCGACGCGGTGTTTTTCGAGCATCTTGCCAACCGCCGCTTTCCGGCCGCGAACTGGGTGCGCAAGCCGGAGGAGATGGACTACCTGGAAGAGCCGGATGTCTTCCACGACGTATTCGGCCACGTGCCGCTGCTGATCAACCCGGTCTTCGCCGACTACATGGAAGCCTATGGCAAGGCAGGATTGGCGGCCCTGGACCAGGGCGCGCTGCATCATCTCGCCAGGCTCTATTGGTATACGGTCGAGTTCGGCCTGATCGAAACCCTGCAGGGGCTTCAGATCTACGGCGCCGGCATCGTCTCGTCCAAAGGCGAGTCGATCTTCTGCCTGGACGATCCGTCGCCGAACCGGGTCGGCTTCGACCTGGCCCGCGTGATGCAAACGCGCTACCGCATCGACGACTATCAGGAAACCTACTTCGTCGTCGACAGCTTCGAGACATTGTTCGAGATCGCGGGCCGCGACCTCAGTGCGCTCTATCGCGGTCTCGCCGGCAAGCCCGACTACAGGCCCGGCGATCTGGTGCCGGCCGACCGCATCCTGACCCGCGGCACCGGCGTCTACCACGCGGCCAAACGGGCCGCCTGACGCAGGTCACGCCGCCTGGCACCGCGCCGGGTCCATAGCCGCCTGTTCCACGCCTAAATCCTGCAGGTCCGACGGAATACCCCGGTCCGTAACCAGGCTTGAAACGACCCGCCCAAGCGACGGCGCGGTCTGAATGCCGTAGCCACCCTGGCCGGCCACCCAGAAGAAACCCGCCACCGCCGCGTCGTAGCCGATGACCGGCGTTTTGTCGGCAACGAACGACCGTAACCCCGCCCAACGGCTGTTCAGTCGGCCGATTTTGAACTCGGTCGCTTTCTCGATCCGGTCCACGGCGATCGCGATATCGATCTCTCCCGGCTGGGCGTCGCAGGGTTCGGACGGCGTTTCGTCGGCGGGCGACCCCATCAACTGGTCGGCATCCGGTTTGAAGTAGAACTGCTCGTCGACATCGACGACCGCGGGCCACGCGGAGATATCGGTATCGGCCGGCGGATCGAAGGTGATGGCAGTGCGCCGTTTCGGTATCAGCCCGATCGGTTTCGCGCCGGCCATTTCCGCGAGCTTGTCGCACCAGGCGCCAGCCGCGTTGAGCAATATCGGCGCGCTGAATTCGCCGGCGCTTGTCGTCAAACGCCATAGGCCGCCCGCGCGTTCGACCGCCTGCACATCGGCATTGGTGACGACCGACCCGCCGCGCGCCGCGAGGCCGCGGAGGAAGCCCTGATGCAGGCCATTGACGTCGATATCCATGGCGTCCGGCTCCAGCACGCCGCCCGCGACATAGTCGCTGCGCAGCGCGGGCACGGTGGCCAGGACTTCGGCGGCGTCGATCCGGCGGATGGTCTTCACCAGCGAACTGGTCTCCTCGGCGGTGCGGTCGAGAGCCGTCAACTGGTCGTCGCGGCCGACGAACATAGCGCCGCGCGGGGTCAGGATCGGGTGGTCGGAGAATCCGGCGGGCGGGTCCATAAAGAAACCCCTGCCGCCCGTGGTCAGGGCGCGAATGGTGGCGTTGCCATAGGCCTCGCTGTAGACGGCGGCCGACCGGCCGGTGGTGTGATAACCGGGCTGGTTCTCCCGTTCCAGGACGACCACCGGCCCGTGCGCCGACAGTTCGTAGCCGGCCGAGGCGCCGGCCATGCCGCCGCCGATGATGATGTATGCGAATTCCGCCATGGGCCCGTTCTCCTTGCGCCGGCAGCATGGCCGAGCCCGGCCCCGGACCGCAAGGGAGGAGAGCGTATTAAATCGGCGTGCGTGGTTCGCGGGTGCTCAGATCGCCAGGTCTTTGGCGATGCCGGCTTGCGACAGGAGCTTGTGGAAATCCATCAGCATGTCGGCGCGCGCGGTGTCGTCGGCCGCATCCGCCAGGTAGGCATCCAGGAACCCGTCGCTCTTCAGGTAGCGCACGGTTTCCTTGCGTGCCTTTTTGCTGGAGGTGCCTGCGGTGAAGCATCCGGACGCGCACATCTTCAGCATCTTGATGCCCTTTTCCACCGGCGGCTCGTTCTGCTGATTGAGCCGCTGGAAAAACTCGTTCTCCTCGAGCACGCGGGCGCAGAAATCGTCGAGGCGCCCGGCCATCTTGCGTTTGTGGACTTCCTGGAAGCCGGATTTGATCACCTGGCGCTGCAGCACGACGAGCCTTTGCAGGCGCTGCACCACGGTGCCGTTCTGTTCGACGAAGAACGTTTCGTTGTCCGGGGAAGCGAGGATCGGCAGGATGTAGTTGACCAACCGCCGCTTGTTCTCGGCGCCGACGATATAGGGTTCGATCCAAAGCAGCGTGTGGATCCTGTCGCCGGGATCTTCCGCGTCGCGCAGGCATTCGCCGATGGAATCGGGGTTCAGGTAGCGGCTGCACCGGTTCTTCAGGACCTCGCGCAACTCAAAACCGCCGATCAGCGAGCCGTCTTCGCGGCGCAGATGGTCGATCACCCGGCCAAGCGACCCGAGTTCCTCCAGCAGGGACGCATCGTTCAGGCGGCGCGGGCTGTTCAGTTCGTGCACGAAGCGCGTCTTGAGCGCGTTTTGCGCCTGCGGCAGGACGTCTTCGTTGATCATGTGGTTCAGCGCGCGAACGTCGTCCGGTACGGTCGGTCCATTGCCTGAGAAGCAACCGCGAGACATGTCCGCAAGCTGCACCAGGGCCGTGCCCCGGTTCTGCTGATCTCCGAGAAACTCTTTCAGCACCGATACGCCGGAAAGCAGATCGCCGAGCAGGGTGTCGGCCACCTGGACAACCCAGGACGGATGGTAGGCCGAGACAAGCGACAGAATCCGGCCGGCTTTTTCGCGCATCGACTTCGTGCCACGCAGGTGGCCCACCATGGCGCTGCTTAGCAGGTAACTCCGATCCGGCCTGTCCTCCAGCCTGTCGATCATGGTGTCGAACGTTGCCGGCTCGAAACTCGGAATCCGGCCGGTCTCCCAATCGGTGTTGAGTTTCTCGGTCGCCGTGTCGATCAGGGCCAGCAACTCTTTCGCCCGTTCGGTGACGCTTTGCCCGGTTTCCTTCACCTGCGCGATGGCCGCTCTCTGCACTGCGCGTTGCACCGCGTTGATGTCTTTCTGAACCAGGCTCAGATTGTCCGGGTTGTGCAGGACCTCCGACACCGTAAGGCCGAGCCTGCTGAGTTCCTCGTTAAGCAGCCGTCCGATCGTGCTGCGGCCATCCGCCGTGTAGAAATCGATCATCCGCGAGCAGGGCACAATCGTGACGCTGCCATCGTCGGATTTCGAGCGTCTGCGCGGCTCGCCCTGAGAAAAGACCTTGCGGCTTGTGAACGTTCCGCTGGATTCGTCGAAACGCTCGCGCATGACCTTGACCGCGCCGAAGCCGCCCGCGATCCGGCCAGCTTTGGCCGCTTCGATGGCTTCCGGCTCTTCGTCGAAGATGCCGAGAATTGTCCACGAGTTGCCGCGCTGCGCCAGTACCTCGAAATGATTGCCGGTCTGCCGACTCATTCAATCACCCTAGGACCATCCAGCTTTGAGGTTGCCATCACGACGCTAAGACTGACCGTTAATGGTAGGGCAGGCGCGTTATAGAACTCTTAATATGCGAATCCCTGAAATCTCAAAAAATACATATATTTCAAGCAATTATGGGGCGTCTGGCGGGAACGGAACGGGAGATTTACACCCCAGGGCCTCCTGGTCCGGACGCACTGAACCCAATGGTTTAATGCGCCCGGATGTTGCTCTAGCGGGCAACCACCATAGGCCACAGGGCATCGGCGCCCCGTCCGGCCGCCAGACGGCCCAGCCGGCCGGCCCAATGGCTGGCCGTGCCGAATTCCGCGCGCCAGGACCATAGCCGGCGGGTCGCGTAGTGCAGGGTGTGTTCGTAGGTGAAGCCGATCGCGCCGTGGGTCTGATGGGCGATGCTCGCGGCCGCCTCCGCCGCTTCGCTGGCGCGGGTCTTGGCCACCATGATCTCGAACTCGGGGTCTCCCGCCTCGGCCTTGCCGAACGCGGTCTCGGCGGCGGCGCCGACAGCCGCTGTTTGCCCGGCCAATATGGCGAGCTGCTGTTGCACCGCCTGGAACTTGCCGATCGGCCGCCCGAATTGCACACGGTCGTTGGCGTATTGCACCGACTGGTCGAGAACCGTTTCCAAAGCGCCGGCGATTTGCGCCGACCGGATCATCGCGCCGTAGCGCCAGAGGCTGTCGCGGTCGGACGCCGGCGCCGCCGCGATCACGGCCGCGCCTTCGAAGGTGAGGGTGTCGCGCGGTTCCCGGGCGATATTTCTGTCGGCCTGAATGCTTGCCTGACCCTGGGCGACGAGGGCGACATGGGGCTGACCGTCGGCCTCCGCTTGAACCGCCAGATGGTCGGCCGCGGCGCCCCAGGGCACCCGGCTCACCGTGCCGCTCAGGCTCCAGGAGTTGCCCGTGCGGGAAATCTTCAGAACTTCGTCAGGCCGCACCGGCGCGATGGTTATCGGGCCATCCGGCACATCCAAAGCGGCGTCGGCGAGAATCCGGCCGGCGAGGATGGTTTCCGAGATCGGCACCGGGGCCGCGAACCGGCCCGCTGCCTGAATGACCGTATGGGCGTCGAGCCAGCCGCCACCGACCCCGCCCTGGTCTTCCGGCACCAGGACACGAGGATGGCCGTTTTCTTCCAGTTTTGTCCAAAGGGCCGTGGGCCAGTCGCCGTCTTCCGCCGAGCGGCGCACGTCGACCGTCACTTCGTCCGTCAACAGGCGGGCGATCGAATCCGAGAGAATGGCACGAAGTTCGTTCATCTCAGGCCGAGCCCCCGGGCGATGATGCCACGCAGGATCTCCCGCGTGCCGCCACGCAAAGAAAACGACGGCGACACCTGGGTGAGGAAGGCGAGCACCTGCTGGAAGTCGTTGCCGTTCTCCAGCGTCGGTTCCAGTTCGCTCAGGTCCTGGGCGATGCCGGGCAGCGACTGCTCGAACACCGCGCCCAGGTCCTTGACGACCGAGGCTTCCAGTGCCGGGCTCTTGCCGTCTTGAAGCATCCCGGCGACGGAGAGGGACATCTGCCGCAAGTTGGCCAGTTGGGCGACCAGCTTGCCGATGGCGACGGCCTGACGCTCGGTGGGATCCTGAGACGCTTCGCGTATCAGTTCCAGCAACAGGCGAATGCAGCTTAAGTAGCGTTCCGGCCCGCTGCGCTCGAAAGCCAGCTCGGCTGTGACCTGACCCCAGCCGCCGCCTTCCGTGCCGACCAGCATGTCGTCGGGGACGAAGGCGTCTTCGAAGATCACCTCATTGAAGTGTTCCTGACCAGCCAGATCCGGGACCGGGCGGACCGTGATACCCGGCGACTTCATGTCGACCAGGAACTGGGTCAGACCACCATGGCGGTCTTCCGGGTTCGGGTCGGTGCGGAACAGCGCGATCATGTAGTGGGTGCGGTGCGCGCCACTGGTCCAGAGCTTGGTGCCGTTCACCTTCCAGCCGCCGTCGACTTTTTCGGCCCTCGTTCGGACCGAGGCGAGGTCGGAGCCGGAATCCGGTTCGCTCATGCCGATGCAGAAATAGCATTCGCCGCGCACGATCTGCGGCAGGAAGCGCTGGCGCTGTTCCTCCGTGCCGAAGCGCAGCAGCAGCGGGCCGCTCTGCCGGTCGGCGACCCAGTGTGCGGAGACCGGCGCGCCCGCCGCCAGCATCTCCTCCAGCACCACGTAGCGTTCGAAGAACGTCCGCTCATGGCCGCCGTACTGCTTGGGCCAGGTCATTCCGATCCAGCCGCGTTCGCCGACCTTGCGGCTGAATTCGGGCTCGAAACCGGACCAGGAGCGGGCGCGCTTTACTTCCGGGTCGTGCAGGTTCTCGGTCAGGAAGTCGCGGACCTCGACGCGCAGTTCCTCGGCTTCCGGCGGCAGTTGGCAAGGCTCGAAATGAAAGTGCTGCATGGGTTTTAAGCGATCTTCTCGCGAATGAAGGCGCCGGCCCGCGCCGTGGCGTCGCGGCCTTCCGACAACATCGGCGCGAACAGGTGCCAGACATGGATCATGTCGTCCCAGGCTTCCAGCGTGACATCCACGCCAGCGGCCTTGGCGCGCGTCTCGAGGCGGGTGGAATCGTCGAGTAGGACTTCCGCCGTGCCGACCTGGATCAGCAGCGGCGGCAGGCCGGCGAGATCGGCATTGAGCTGTGTCGCCAGGGGCGACTTCGGATCGGCGCCGTTCAGATAATGATTGGCGAACCAGGTCAGGGCTTCCGGCTGGATCAGGGGGTCCTCGTCGGCCTTGGTGCGCATGCTGTTGCCGCTGCCTTCCATGTCGGTCCAGGGCGAAATGCAGTAGCCCATGGCCGGCAATGGCTCGCCCGCGTCGCGCAACGCGACCAGGGTTGCGACGGTCAGGCCGCCGCCCGCGGAATCGCCGGCAATCGCCGTCTTGGCCGGTGTCGCGCCGTTGGCCATCAGCCACTTATAGGCGGCGACCGCGTCGTCGACGGCGGCCGGGAACGGATGTTCCGGCGCCAGGCGATAGTCGATCAGCAGGACCCGCGCGCCGGAGGCCTGCGATACGTCGTAGGCCAGCCTGCGGTGCGTGGCGATCGAGCCGATGACGTAGCCACCGCCGTGCAGGTAGAGGACGGAGCGGCTGGAATCGGCGCCGGGCGCGCTGACGAACTCGGCCGGCACGCCGCCGGCGTCGACCGTTGTCCGTTCCGCGTCGTCGGGAACCGGCAGATACTTGATCAGGTCGTTGAACCTTTCCCGCATCTCGTCCGGTGTCGGGTTCTCAAGCTGTTCCCGGGACGTTAATAGCCCTATGAGACCTTCCAGTTCCGTTGCCGTCATTGCCGATCTTCTCCCTAGTTGAGCCGCTTCACTACCATGAAGTCGCGGGCGATGGCAGGCCACCCCCCGGTTCCGTTATGATCTGCGCCGAACCAGGGGAGGGTCAACCGGTGTCCGACGAAATTGCTTACATGACGGCGACAGATTTGATTGCCTGCTACCGCAGGGGCGCGCTGTCGCCGAGCGAGGCGATCGAGGTGGTGCTGGCCAGGCTGGAAAAGCTGGAACCCGGCCTGAATGCCTTTCAATTGGTCGATGCCGAAGCGGCGCGAACCGCGGCGGTCCAATCGACGGAGCGCTGGGCCAAGGGGGCGCCGTGCGGCGCGCTGGACGGCGTGCCGATCAGTATCAAGGACATCATTCCAACCCTGGGCTGGCCGACCCGGTCGGGATCGCTGACCACGCCGGAAGGGCCCGGCGAATTCGATGCGCCGTGCGTGGCGCGACTGCGTGAAGCCGGCGCGGTTCTGTTCGGCAAGACCACGACGCCGGAATTCGGCTGGAAGGGGATGACCGATTCTCCGCTTAAAGGCGTGACCCGCAACCCCTGGAACCTGGCCCATACGCCGGGCGGATCCAGCGGCGGCGCCGGTGCGGCCATGGCCGCGGGAATCGGCGCGCTGGCGCACGGCAACGACGGCGGCGGGTCGGTACGAATTCCGTCCAGCTATTGCGGCCTGTACGGCCTGAAGCCGACCTTCGGGCGGGTGCCGCACCATCCCCAGGACAGCCCGTTCAGCACGCTATCGGCAAGCGGACCGCTGGCGCGGTCGGTCGCCGATGCGGCTTTGATGCTGAACGAAATGGCGAAACCGGACGCACGCGACTGGTACGCCTTGCCCTATGACGGCCGCGACTACCTGGCCGACCTGGATGCCGGCGTCGCCGGCCTGAAAATCGGATTGAGCACCAACCTCGGCGGCGCCGAGGTGGTGCCCGAGGTGCTGGAAACAGTCACCCACGCCGCCAACAGGTTCGCCGATCTGGGCGCCGAGGTGACGGAGGTCGGGCCGGTGATCGAACCGCTGCGCCCGATCTTCGAGGACTATTGGCTGGCCGGATTCGGGTTCACCTTGTCGAAAGTTGCGCCGGAGAAACGCGACCTGCTGGAGCCGAGGTTCCGGGAACTTGCGGAGCGGGGCGCGGCCGGCAGCAAGGAAGCCGCCTTCGCCGGCATGGTGGCAAGGGCCGCCCTCGGCAGCACGTTCAGTCAGTTCCACGAGACCTTCGATCTGCTGCTGACGCCGACCATGCCAACCCCGCCGCCAACCGCCGACACGCCGTACCACTCAGAGCAGTTCGACCGCTGGCATCACGCCGTCCCGTTCACGGTGCCGTTCAACCTGACGGGCCAGCCGGCAGCATCGGTGCCCTGCGGTCTGACCGTGTCCGGCCTGCCGGTCGGATTGCAGATCGTCGGCCCGCGCTATTCGGAGGCCTTGATCTTAAGGGCGATGCGGGCATTCGAGCGGGCGGCGCCGGTCGCCTGGCCGAACCCGGCAATCAACGCCAGCCTCGCTACGATCAATTAGCGACCGGTGAAGGCAGGCGCCCGTTTCTCTATGAAATGATCGACGCCTTCCTTGAAGTCCTCGCTGTCGAAGCTGAGCGTCATCTCGTGGTCGCCGACTTCGACGGCGGTATCCAGATCCTGCAGCATCGCCGCATAGATCTGCTGTTTCATGACCCGCATCGAACGCGGCGACACCAACGTCGCGAGTTCGGTTGCGTAGGCACGGACATCGTCCATAAAAGTCGCGGCCGGGAACACTTTGTTCACCAGCCCCATCTGCAGGGCTTCGTCGGCCCGGACCTTGCGCGCCGACATCAGAAGATCCAGGGCATTGGCGGGGCCGACGAGCTGCGGCAGCATCCAACTGATGCCGTGCTCGGCAACCAAGCCGCGGCGCGAGAAGGCGGTTGTGAACATGGCGGCGTCCGAGGCGAACCGCATGTCGGCATAGAGGGTCAGGACAAGCCCGATGCCGGCGCATGGCCCGTTGATGGCGGCGATAATCGGTTTCGGCACGGTCGGGTAATAAGTATTGCGCCGCGCGAAGTCTTTCGGCAGGTCCAGGCCGCCGGCAACGGGCCCGACCGGGATCGTCTCCAGTTCGGCGTTGCGGCCCTCGGCGCCTTTCAGGGCCGTCTTGTTCAGGCTCGACATGTCCGCGCCGGCGCAATAGCCGCGGCCGGCGCCAGTCAGGACGATCACCCGGACCGCGTCGTCGCCGCTGGCTTCCTCCAACGCCATCCGAACTTCCCGCTCCATCACGCGGGTCCAGGCGTTCAACTTGTCAGGCCGATTAAGCGTGATCGTGGCGATGCCGTCTTCGATGTCGTAGAGAATTTCCTCAAAAGCCATGGCGCGTCCCTCCAATTCGTTGTCCGAGCGTGTTGTCCATAGAGTAGAGCGAGGCGCCGGGCCGACCAAGGGGCAACGGACCGCCGTCTTGGACGTATCGGCCGGCCCCCATATGATGCTGGCCATGTCAGATTATCCCGAATGCGAAACGCTGCTGCTCCGCCGCCAAGGCTGGCGGCTGGAAGTGACGCTCAACCGGCCCGAAACCCGCAACGCCCTGACCCACCAAATGATGCGGGAGATCGGCGCGGTGGTGGACCGGGTGGCGGATGATGAAACCGTCCGGGCGTTGGTCCTGCGCGGCGCCGGCGGTCATTTTTCGGCCGGCGGCGACGTCAATTTCATGACCGACCTGCCGCCGCCGCCCGCGCCGGGCCAAGTGGATCCGCTAGTCGAGCCTTACCGTTATTTCGGCGACGTGCTGGTCAAGCTCAACCATCTGCCGCAGGCGGTGATCGCCGTGGTCGAAGGCAACGCCGTTGGCGGCGGGTTCGGTATGGTCTGCTGCTCCGACGTGGTGATCGTGCTGGAGAAGGCGACCTTCGGCATCCCCGAAGCGCGACTCGGCTTCATTCCATCCCAGATCATTCCGTTTATCGTGCGACGCGCGGGCAGCGCCACGATCCGCCGTCTGGCGGTAACCGCCCAGCGGCTGAGCGGCCGTGAGGCGCTAGCGCACGGTATCGCCCACTACTGCTGCGAGACGCCTGAACAGGCGGAGGCAATTCTCAACGACGTCCTGGTGGAGATCGGCCAATGCGAGCCGAGCGCGATCGCGACCGTCAAACGCCTGGTGTTGGCCGCGGAAGACACGCCGGTCGATGCGGTACTGGACGACGCCGCACAAAGCCTGGTTGATCTTTTGCGCACGTCCGAGGCGCGGGAAGGTATGGCTGCTTTCCTGGAGAAGCGTCCTCCGCCGTGGGCGAACTCGACGTGAACGCCGATGTTCAGCTGCGGCTGCCCCAGAACAGCTCTTTCTTCAGAGGACCGATGTTGATGTAAAACAGCATTCCGGTCCGGCGGTAGCCAAAGCGTTTCACCATGACGATGCTCGACCGGTTTTCCGGCGCGACCACGGCTACGGCGCGACGATAGCCCTGCTTGTAGACATCTATGTTGGCCCACGTCCTCACCCAAGGCAGTAGCCGCCGGCCGCGGTATTCCGGATCGGTGTGGGCCTCGAAAAAGTAGACCTGATCAGGTTCGAGTGTCAGCGCGCGTCCCAGGAAATCCAGCCATACGCTGCCGGTGCCGAACCACAAACTGCTTATCAGGCGTCCGTCCAGGCGGGCGGCGTAACAGCGTTGGCCGTCGGCCAAGCGTTTCCGAAATGCCGCGGGTGAGGTATGCCGCTGGAACGCGGTGTACTGTTCTGCGTCGTCGGGCCCGAGTTCGTCGAATTCGAGTGGGAGACCGACATCGGCCGGCTCGTCAAGCTGCTTTAATGGCCGTACATACCAGCCGGCACACCAGTTGCCAGTGCGATATCCGGCCGCCGCAACAATACGTAACAACAGATTGCCGAGGCTTTCATGCCGCAGAACCTGCCGGATTCGGGCAGACGCCCCAATTCGGTTGCTCGAACTGGCCTCGCTCATGGCCACTCCTCGCTACGCCCGCCAGCCATGGAGCCGGCGACCTCAAAGCTACTGTGAGATCCATACTACGTTGTAAATATAGTTTCAAGGCCAGCGAGTTGGCAGGTTTGCACATTGCGGAACGCAGTAGCGCATCCTGGTTGAGCTAACAGGCGTCGAAAGACACCGCAGACGCATGCGGTGCCCAATTCGGCCAGCGGTTTGCGCCTGTTGCGAAGCGCCGATTGTCGACTGTTAGCCGATCAAGCGGTTTTCTGCTCCTCAAGCCCGAGCTCGGCGACGGTTTGTTCGCGCATCATGAACTTCTGCACCTTGCCGGTTACTGTCATCGGGAATTCATCGACGAACTTCACGTAGCGCGGGATTTTGTAGTGGGCGATCTGGCCGCGGCAGAACTCCTTGATCTCCTGTTCATCGGCGCTTTCGCCTTCGCGCAGTTTCACCCAGGCACACAGTTCCTCGCCGTACTTCACGTCGGGCACGCCGACGACCTGCACGTCCTCGATCTTCGGGTTGCGGTAGAGGAACTCCTCGATCTCGCGCGGATAGACGTTCTCGCCGCCGCGGATCACCATGTCCTTGATGCGGCCGACGATGTTGCAGTAGCCCTCGGCGTCGATGGTCGCCAGGTCGCCGGTATGCATCCAGCCGGCCTCGTCGATCGCTTCCGCCGTCCGCTCCTCGTCGTCCCAATAGCCGAGCATGACCGAATAGCCACGGGTACAAAGTTCGCCGTTTTCGCCGGGCGCGACAATCCGCCCGTCGGCATCGACGACCTTGACCTCGACATGCGGCTGGATCCGGCCGACCGTGCTGACCCGTTTGTCCAGCGGGTCGTCGGTCGAGGTCTGGAAGCTGACTGGGCTGGTCTCGGTCATGCCGTAGGCGATGGTCACCTCCGACATATTCATTTCGTCGACCACACGGCGCATCACTTCGACCGGGCAGGGCGAACCGGCCATGATGCCGGTGCGCAGGCTGGAAAGGTCGAAGCTTTTGAACTCGGGATGTTCCAGTTCGGCGATGAACATTGTCGGCACGCCGTAAAGCGTAGTGCACTTTTCGTCCTGTACGGTCTGCAGCACGGAATCCGGTTCGAACGCTTCGCCCGGATAGACCATGGTGGCGCCGCGGGTGATGCTGGCGAGATTGCCCATCACCATGCCGAAACAGTGATAGAGCGGGACGGGAATGCAGATCCGGTCCTGTTCGCCCAGTTTCTGTGCGCCGCCGACAAAATAGCCGTTGTTCAGGATGTTGTGATGGGTCAGCGTCGCGCCCTTCGGCAGGCCCGTCGTACCGCTGGTGAACTGGATGTTGATCGGGTCGTCGAACTGAAGCTTACCGGCCAGGACGCCCAATTTGTCCCGTTCGGTCTGACCGCCGAGCGCCATCAAGTCGCCGAAGCTGTACATGCCCGACTCGTCGCCGCCGCCGAGCTGGACGACCGAGCGCAGGCTGGGCAGTTTTTCCGCATGCAGATCGCCAGGCGTCGCCTGGTCCAGCTCCGGCGCCAGGGTGCGCAGCATGCCCAGGTAATCGCTGGCCTTGAACGCCGCCGCCGTGACCAGCGCCTTGCAGCCGACTTTGTTCAGCGCGTATTCCAGTTCGGCCAGCCGGTAGGCCGGGTTGATGTTGACCAGGATCAGTCCGGCCTTGGCGGTTGCGAACTGGGTGACGGCCCATTCCGAATTGTTGGGCGACCAGATGCCGATGCGGTCGCCGGGCTCAAGCCCCATCGCCAGCAGCCCGGCGGCGCATTGATCGACCTTTTCCTTCAGGTCCGCAAAGGTCCACCGCACGTTCTGGTGGCGCACCACCAAAGCCTCGCGGTCACCCCACCGTTTTACCGCCTGTTCGAACTGTTCGCCGATGGTATGGCCGATAAGCGGCGTCTCGGATGCGCCGTGGACATAGCTCTGGGTCAATTCAGGCATTTCTGGTTCCTCCCGGCCCTGTCTTACACGGGCATTTCGTATTCTTGATTTCGAGTATTGTCAGGCGGTGCGCTCAATCAACCCTTCCAGCAGCCGTTTCAGCTGCGACGTCTGCTCGTCGCCCCAGCTTTCCACCAGGCTGGCCTGATGGTCGGCCACCAGACGGTCCAAGCGTTCGTTTAAAGCACGGCCATGGTCGGACAGGAAAATCATAACCTTACGGCGATCCGTGGGATCGGCGACGCGGTAAACCAGTGCGCTAGAGACCATACGGTCGACGGTCTTGGTCAATGTCGGATGGTTCATCAGCACCGTGTCGGCCAGATCCCCCATCGACCGGCCGTTGCCGTCGGCCAGGGTTTTGAGAATCCGCCATTGTTCCAGCGGCACGCCCTCGCCGCGCAGCTCGGTTTCCAGTTGCCGGCTTATCTGCCGGTCGGCCTGGGCCAAAAGGTAGGCAAGGTATTCGTTTATCGGGACATCGTTGCGAATATCCGTCATGGAATCACATCATTGCTTGAAGGCGAAACTTTATCTTTTTCAAAGATTAATAGGGATGCTACCGCAGTTTGCAAGGAAGAATCTGTTCGCCCGCGCGCTTAGCCAGATACCGATGGGGTTGCCAGCCGTCGTGTTCTGCGCCGACAATATCCGCTGCCGCATAGGGGCGGCGAAAACAGGCCCAAGGATGCCGACGACCGAGACACCGATCCAGTTTCGCGACTTTCCCGGACACGCGATTTCGCCTGTCGGGCGGATCGGGTTGGATACGCCGCGCGGGTTGCGGCGCACCAGGCGCGACCCGTTACGGGTCGGACTGCTGATTCCGCTCTGCGGCCCGGCCGGTCTATGGGGTCCCTCCTGCCAATGCAGCGCGGAACTGGCGGCGGCGGAAATTAACCGGGACGGCGGAATCCTGGGCCGCGAGGTGGAACTCGTGCTGGCCGATGCGGGCGGCGACCCGGCCGACGTCGCGCGTGAGGTCGGCGATCTGGTGGATGACGGCGAAATCGATGCGGTCGTCGGCATGCATATCAGTGCCGTCCGGCTCGCCCTGGTGAAAGCGCTGCGGGCACGCATCCCCTATGTCTACACGCCGCTCTATGAGGGCGGCGAACGGCGACTTGGCGTGTTTGCCACGGGCGAGACGCCGGACCAGCAATTGCGTCCCGCCATCGCGTGGCTGGGCGAGCGGAAACGGGCGCGTCGTTGGTACCTGATCGGCAATGACTACGTGTGGCCGCGGGTGTCGCACCGGGCGGCGAAGAAGTTCATCGCGGCTGCCGGCGGCATCGTTGTCGGCGAGTCCTATGTTCCCTACGGCAGCGAGAACCACGCGTCGGAATTGGAGGCGATCCGGGCGGCGAAGCCGGACGCCGTGCTGATATCGCTGGTCGGCGGCGACGCGGTGACGTTCAACCGCAGCTTCGCGAAGGCCGGCCTGGCGAAGACAATGCTGCGGCTTTCCTGTGCGATCGAGGAAAACACGTTGATGGGGATCGGTGCCGACAACACCGAGAACCTGTTTTCGTCGTCCGGCTACTTCGCGAACCTAAACACCCCAGAGAACGAGGCGTTCTTCGATCGCTATCAAGGGACTTTCGGCACGCGGGCGCCGGTGCCGAATGCGCTTGGCGAATCCTGTTACGAAGGCATGCGGTTCTACCGGCAATTAGCCCGGCAGGCGGGCGCAACGACCGTGTCCGCCATGGCGGAGGCGTCCAAGGCGGTGACGTGGCGGGGCGCGCGCGGCGAGATCACCGCCCGGAACCATCGCGTCGCCATGCGGATCTATCTGGCCCAGGCCGACGGGATCGACTTCCGGGTCATTCGACAGTTCTGATCCGTCCGGCGTGCCCGGTGGCATGCAGAATGACAAATTACTTGAAATGTGAAACATTTTGTTTTCAGATATCTGCTTATGAGCCGGGGCGGTTAGTCGCGGCTGCGGCGACTGTGGAATGGGACCGGTGACGATCGACGGCTTTTCGGCGAAGCGCCAGGACGGAAAACTGCGGCTGGAAGCAGACCGGTCCGCAGTGCTGATCGTCGATATGCTCAACGATTTCTGCAAACCGGGCGGCGCGATGGTGCTGCCGGGCTGCGACCGCTTGCTGGCGCCGCAGCAGCGGGTAATCGGGGCCGCGCGGGCGGCCGGTGCGGCGGTGGTCTTCGTGAACGACGCCCACCGGCCGGATTTGCGGAACGACCGGGAGTTCGCGAAACGGACGCCGCATTGCATCGAAGGCACCTGGGGCGCGGCCGTTATCGACGATCTGGCGCCTGAGCCCGGCGACCTGATGGTGACTAAACGGCGGTACTCGGGCTTCTTCAACACCGATCTCGATCTCACGCTTAAAGATATGCGGGTCGACAGCGTAGTGGTCATGGGCGTGGTCACGAATATTTGCGTGCGATCCACCGTTCATGACGCGTTCTTCCACGGCTATCAGGTCGTCGTGCCGGAAGACTGCGTGGCGGCGACCGGGCCGCGCGAGCAGGAATCCAGCCTGTACGACATCGCAACCCATTTCGGCACGGTGAGCCTGGCCGACGAAGTCGTCGCCGCGTTGACGGAGGGTTTCGCGCTGGAGAACCGGATCGTGGCGTAGGCTGCCAATGACACTGCAAATTCGAGGTGGCAGCATTTCGAAACGGAACTCAGACAAACACCAAACAAAACAAACAGGGTCTAAACAGGAGGCTAGATTATGAAGTTCAATCGCAGGGAATTCTTGCAAACCGGAGCTGCCGCGGCCGCCGCCGGGGCGGTGCTGCCCCACGCGGCCCAGGCGGCGGACGAAATCGTCGTCTCGCAGATCCACGATCAGTCGGGGATCTTCGACATTTACGGCAACCCGATGGTCGAAACCTTCAACATGGCGGTCGACGAGATCAATGCTGCCGGCGGCCTGCTCGGCAAGAAACTCAAGTCGATCAACTACGACCCGCAGTCGAAGATGGAGCTATACGGCCAGTATGCGCAGCAGTCGGCATTGAAAGACCGGGTGTCGGTCGTGCATGGCGGCATCACCAGCGCCTCCCGCGAAGTGATCCGGCCGGTTTTGCGGCGCTACAACACGCTCTATTTCTACAACACGCTGTATGAAGGCGGGGTCTGCGACCGCAATACGTTCTGCACCGGCACGACGCCGGCGCAGACGGTCGAGAAGCTGGTGCCGTACGTGACCAAGAATTTCGGCAAGAAGGTCTATATCCTGGCCGCCGACTACAACTACGGCCAGATCACCGCCAAGTGGGTGACCAAATTCGTTCGCGACAATGGCGGCGAAGTGGTGGAGACCGAATTCTTCCCGCTGGACGTGACCAATTTCGGCCCGACCATCCAGAAGATCCAGGCGGCCAAGCCGGACGCCATCGTGTCGGCCCTGGTCGGCGGCGCGCATCTGTCGTTCTATCGCCAATGGCACGCCGGCGGCATGAAGAATGAGATCCCGATTGCGTCGACGACGTTCGGCGGCGGCAACGAGCACATCGTTCTCACGGAGGAAGAAGGCAACGGCATTATCTATGCCTGCGGTTACTTCATGGAACTCGACACGCCCGACAGCAAGGCATATGTCGCGCGGTTCGCCAAGAAGTACGGCGAAAAACACTCTTATCTGACAGAGCTGCCGACGGCGACCTACGAGGGCATGATGCTGTGGGCCAAGGCCGTTGAGAATGCCGGTACGACCGACCGGATGAAGGTTATCGAGGCGCTGGAAGACAATCTCAGCATCGACGGACCGTCCGGGAAGGTGTCGGTCGACCCGAAAACGCATCATGTCGTCAGAACGGCGCTGATCGCGGAATGCCATAACAAGGGTTTCCGGTTACTGGAAAGCCACGAAAATCAGTTCCCGTCGGACACGGCGGCGTTCTGTGACCTGGAGAAGAACCCCAACGACAACACCCACTACGAAATCAAGATCTAAGCAGGGTTGTTCGGTTCCCTGATCGTCGGGGGACCCGTTGGAGGGATAAGCACATGGATCTGGTCGCCGTTCTGGCGCTGGAAGTGCTCTTTGCGATCGCCAGCCTGGCGCTGATCAGCGCCGGGCTGGCGGTAATCTTCGGCATGATGCGCGTGGTCAACCTGGCGCATGGGGAGTTCCTCATGCTCGGCGGCTACGCCGCCATCATCGCCACCAACAGCGGTATCAATATCTGGATTTCGATGCTGATCGTCGCGCCGCTGGTGGTCGCCGCCATCGGCGTCATCGTCGAGCGGCTGCTGATCCGTTTCCTGTACGGGCGGATGGTCGACACCATGCTGGCCACCTGGGGCCTCAGCCTGTTCTTCATCGGGCTGGTCACGACGATCTTCGGCAATACCACGCGCGGCATCTCCTCGCCGCTGGGTGGAGCCACGGTCGGCGACTACAAGATCGGCCTTTATAAACTGTTCATCATCGGCGTTACCGTCGTGCTGCTCGCCGCCGTGTACCTGGTGCTGCGGCGGACCAAGCTCGGCCTGATCGCGCGCGGCACCATGCAGAACGCCAACATGGCGTCGGCGCTCGGCATCAGCCCGGACAAGGTCTACGCCATCACCTTCGCGATCGGCGCCGGCTTAAGCGGCCTGGCCGGCGCGTTGCTGGCGCCGCTGACCGGCATTGTGCCGACCATCGGCATCGCCTACATCGCCAAGTCGTTCATTACGGTGATCGGCGGCGGCGCGGCGATCCTGACCGGCACCATCTCCGCTTCCACCCTCTTCGGCACGATAAATCAACTCGTGACGTTCCAAAGTTCGCCGGTTTTCGGCGAGGTGGCGTTGCTGGTCGCCGCGGTCATCCTGCTCAGGCTGTTACCCCAGGGTATCACCGGCCGGTTTTTTCGGAGGTCGATGTGAGGCTGGATGCCGACAATATCGGTCTGATCGTCGCGGCGGTGGGCGGATTGGCTCTGCTGTTCGGCCTGCCGCTGGTGGTGGAACTGTTCACGCTGCTGCAATTCACCGTCTATATCGTGATGGCCATCCTCGCGCTAAGCCTCGCGTTGATCTGGGGCTTCGGCGGCATCCTGTGCTTCGGGCAGGCGGTGTTCTTCGGCCTCGGCGCCTATGCTTACACGATCGCCGTCTTCAACATCGGCGAGAGCACGGTGCCGGTGCTGCTGTCGATCGTCGTACCCGCCGCCTTCGCCGCGGCGCTTGGTTACTTCATGTTCTACGGCCGTTTGAGCGACGTCTATATGGGCGTCGTTACGCTGGTTGTAACCCTGATCTTCTTCAGCTTCATGAACCACACGGCCGGCGAGGAATACCGGATTGGCGCGTCCAGACTCGGCGGCTTCAACGGCATTCCGGCGATCCCGCCGATCAACATGCCGGGCGATCCGGGCCGGGTTCTCTGGCCGGAGGAGATGTACTACGTCGCCATGGGCTCGCTCACGGCGATCTACATTGGTCTCCGGTTGCTGCTGCGCAGCCATTTCGGCCGGGTGATTGTCGCCATCCGGGAGAACGAGACCCGCGCCGAACTGCTCGGCTATGACGTCCGGCTGCACAAGCTGCTGATCTTCTCCATCGGCGGCGCCATCGCCGGGCTGGCCGGCTGCCTGTTCGCCAACTGGAATGCCTTCGTCGACCCGACGGTTTTCGGCCTCGGCCAAACGGCGCAGATCATCATCTGGGTGATCGTCGGCGGGCTCGGCACGCTGATCGGCCCGGTCATCGGCGCCATGCTGCTGCAATACATCACCACGTGGCTCGGCACCGTGGAGGTCGCCAACAGCAGCCTGGTGATGGGCGCCATTCTGGTGGTGTTCGTGCTGCTGGTGCCGCGCGGGCTGGTGCCGACGCTGCAGCTCCTCTGGCAGAAACTTCGCGGTGGCCGATCGGACCCGGGGATCGTCGCCACGCCACGCGAGGCGGTGGAGTCCGGCGATGACTGATGCCCCCGTCCTGCAGACCTATGACCTGACGATGCGCTTCGGCGGTGTCGTGGCCGTCGACCATGTCGACTTCGCGCTTAAGGAAGGCGAGCTTCGCTGCCTGATCGGGCCGAACGGCGCCGGCAAGAGCACCTTTTTCAAATGCCTGACCGGCCAGTTGCGGCCGACCGAAGGGCGGATCACCGTTCGTGACCACGACATCACCGGCGCCCAAAGCCACGAGATCGCGCGGCTCGGTATCGGCATCAAGACCCAGGTGCCGAACGTTTTCGACGGCCTTACCGCGCGCGAGAACATCTGGCTGGCGGCGCGGCGCGGCCGCTCCGCCCGCGCCGCGGACGCGCTCACCGACGAGACGCTGGAACGGCTGCTGTTGACGTCAGTCGCCGCGACGCCGGTCGGGCAGCTTGCGCACGGCCAGCGGCAATGGGTCGAACTCGGCGTGGTGCTGGCGCGGGAGCCGTGGCTCATTCTGCTCGATGAGCCGGCCGCCGGCATGACCCATGAGGAGGTCGAGCGCACCGCCGCGCTGATCAAGGAGATCAACCGGACCGCCACGCTGATCGTGGTCGAACACGACATGCAGTTCATCAAGATGATCGCGGACGTTGTAACCGTGTTTCATCAGGGCGCGATTCTGGTCGAGGACAATGTCGCGAACGTGATGCGCAATCCCAAGGTGCGTGACGTCTACCTCGGCAAGCAGGCGGCGTAGGACGATGCTGAAAGCAACCGCACTGCACGCCGGATACGGCAGGATCCCGATCCTGCAGGGGATCGACCTCAGCGTCGGCGACGGCGCGTTCGTCGGCATTCTGGGCCACAACGGCATGGGCAAGACCACGCTGCTGAAGACCCTGATGGGTTTCATCAGGGCGACTGCGGGCAAGGTCGAGTTGGACGGCGCCGACGTTACCGCCGAGACGCCGCATCGCCGTAACCGACGCGGCATGGGTTACGTGCCGCAGGGCCGCGAGATCTTTCCCGAACTCAGCGTGTTCGACAATCTGCGCATGGGCGCGGTGGCGCATAACGGCGCAGCGGGCGAGCAAGTCGAGGCGGCGATCGAGGAATTCCCGCGCCTGAAGCCGTTACTGGATCGGCGCGGCGGCGCGCTCAGCGGCGGCGAGCAGCAATTGCTGGCGCTGGCCCGCTGTCTTTGTGGCGATCCGAAGCTGCTGCTGCTGGACGAGCCGACCGAAGGCATCCAGCCATCGATCATCGACGAGATCGTCGAGACCCTGTCGGCGCTGAGAGAGCGGCGGCGGCTTACCGTCGTGCTGGTCGAGCAGAACCTCGATTTCATCGCCGCGCTGTCGGAGCGCGTTTTGATCATTCAGAAGGGCGTCATCACCCGGGAAGTGACGCCCGCGGAGTTGAGTAACCCGGACCTGGTGGGCGAGTTCGTCGGCATCGCCGGCTGACGCCGCTGGACGGACAGAAACCGACTGCACAAGGAGACATAGCCATGACCGTCAAACGACCGACACCCTCGCAATTGCGGGAAGTTGCCGCCGATCTCGGCATGACCTTTACGGACGAAGACATCCAAAGCTATCTCGGCCTGATGGAAGGCAGCATCGCCGCCTACGACGCGATCGAGGCGATGCCGGACTATCTGCCGGAAGTGAAGTATCCGCGTACGCCGGGCTATCGTCCGGAAGGCGAGGAGAACAAGCTGAATGCCTGGTACGTGAAAACGACGATCCAGGGCGCCGATAGCGGCCCGCTCTCCGGCAAGACGGTGGCGCTGAAGGACAATGTCTGCCTGGCCGGCGTGCCGATGATGAACGGCGCGTCGACGCTGGAAGGCTATACGCCGGATGTCGACGCGACCATCGTGACGCGCATCCTGGATGCCGGCGGCACTATCGTCGGCAAGGCGCATTGCGAATATTTCTGCCTGTCCGGCGGCTCGCACACCAACGCGACCGGCCCGGTGCACAACCCGCACAAGATGGGCTATTCCGCCGGTGGCTCGTCATCCGGCAGCGGCGCGCTGGTCGGCTCCGGCGAGGTCGACATGGCCATCGGCGGCGACCAGGGCGGCTCTATCCGCATTCCCGCGGCCTTCTCCGGCTGCTACGGCATGAAGCCGACCCATGGCCTGGTGCCCTATACCGGTGTCATGCCGATCGAGATTACCATCGACCATACGGGTCCGATGACCGGCAACGTGGCGGACAACGCCCTGATGCTGGAAGTGCTGGCCGGCGAGGACGGCCTCGACCCGCGCCAGTACGCCCCGCAGACCGCGACCTACACGGAAGCGCTCGGCGTCGGCGTGAGCGGCATGAAGATCGGCGTGGTGAGCGAGGGCTTCGGGCTGGAGAACTCCGAGGCGGATGTCGATGCCAGCGTGAAAAAAGCGGCCGACACCCTGCGCGGTCTCGGCGCCACGGTGGAGGACGTATCGGTGCCGATGCATGCGGCCGGCGCGGCAATCTGGACGCCGATTGCGTTGGAAGGCCTGACCGAACTGATGATGAAGGGCAACGGCCTCGGCACCAACTGGCGAGGGCTCTACGTGACCAGCCTGCTGGATGCGCATTCGGCGTGGTGGCACCGGGCCGACGAACTGTCGGAGAGCCTGAAGATCTCCATGCTGATCGGCCACTACTTCACCAAGCACTATCGCGGCCACTATTACGCCAAATCGCAAAACCTGAGCCGCAAGCTGAGGGCAGCCTACGACGATGCGCTGTCGCGCTACGACCTGCTGCTGATGCCGACCCTGCCGGTCAAGGCGACGCCGCTGCCGCCGGCCGATGCGCCGTTGGAGCTCTACATCCAGCGCGCTTTCGAAATGATCCCGAACACCGCGCCGATGGACGCGACGGGTCATCCGGCGATGAGCGTGCCGTGCGGCATGGAAGACGGCCTGCCCATCGGCATGATGCTGATCGGCAAGCATTTCGACGAGCTGACGATCTACCGCGCCGCGCACGCATTCGAGCAGGCCGGTGACTGGAAGTCGATGTAACGCCGGTATGCGTTGAGCAGGCCGGATTGTTCCGCTGCGGGCCGTCGTGTAAGACAGCCCGCATGGAACGACCGGACCAGAAGGCGGGGGCCTACCGGCTGGAGGAGCAGGTAGGCCATCTGCTGCGCCGCGCGCATCAGCGCGCCACGGCCATCTTTCAGACCACTGTCGGCGACCCGCAACTGACGCCGACTCAGTTCGCTGCGGTGATCAAGCTCTACGATGAAGGCGAGTTGTCGCAGAACCACCTCGGTCGTCTGACGGCGATGGACCCGGCAACCATTCAAGGCGTTTGCCGCCGCCTGACCGAGCGGGGTTTCGTCGAAGCGCGGCCAGACCCCGACGACCGGAGACGCTCGCTGCTGCGTCTGACGCCGACCGGAACCGCGTTGATCGACACCATGGTTGTCGATGGCAGGGCGGTCACCGACAAGACACTTGAGCCGTTGACGGCCGAAGAGCGCCGGACCTTTCTGGCCCTGCTGCAACGGCTGACCTGACGTCTCCGGCGAAGTCGGTGCTTGACGTCGGCGTCCTTGCTGGTAAAAATCATATGTATACAAACAAACTCCAAGGGTGGAGAGCCCTGAGGAGAGAGGCGATATGGGAGAGTATTTGCGGCCGTCGACGGTCGACGAGGCGCTTCAGGCGCTGCATTCCCATGACCTGACCATCGTTGCCGGCGGCACCGATTTCTATCCCGCCCGGGTCGGCAAACCGCTGGACGACGACGTGCTCGACGTCAGCGGGATCCCGGGGCTGCGGGGCATTGCCGACAACGGCGACCATTGGCGGATCGGCGCCTGTACGACCTGGACCGATGTGATCCGCGCCGACCTACCGCCCTGGTTCGGCGGGCTGAAGCTCGCCGCCCGTGAAGTCGGCGGGGTACAGATCCAGAATGCCGGCACCGTCTGCGGCAATCTCTGTAACGCCTCGCCGGCGGCCGACGGCGTTCCGCCCTTGCTGTCGCTGGGCGCTTCGGTGGAACTGAGTTCAGTGGATGGCGTTCACGTTCTGCCGCTGGAAGATTTCGTTCTCGGTAACCGAAAAACCGCGCGGCGCGCGGATCAGATGATGACGGCGGTGATCCTGCCGAAGCCCGCCGGTGACAGGTCTGGCGGGCATTTCCTGAAACTCGGTGCCCGGAAATACCTGGTCATTTCAATCGTCATGGTCGGCGCGACGGTATCGGCGGATGAAGACGGCCGGGTCGCGAGTGCGCGGGTTGCCGTCGGCGCCTGTTCCGCGGCGGCACAGCGGCTGCCCGGGCTTGAGGCCGTAATTGTCGGACGTTCTCTCGGCGCCTGCCTGGGGGACGCGGTGACGAACGCGCATCTCGACCCGTTGTCGCCAATCGACGACGTGCGCGGCTCGGCGGACTATCGAAACGACGTTGCGCTCACCCTGGTGCGGCGCACGCTGAACGAATTGGAGGCGCGGTTGTGAGCGAAGCGCCTGCATTCGATCCGGCTATCGGCTTGACGGTCAACGGCAAGGCCGTGTCCGTGGCCGCGCCGCCGATCAAGCGGCTGGCGGACGTGTTGCGCGACGACCTCGGCCTGACCGGCACGAAGATCGGATGCAACGCCGGCGATTGCGGCGCGTGCACGGTCCGGCTGGACGGCGAACAGGTCTGCGCCTGCATGGTTCCGGTGGGACAGGCGGCGGGCCGCCGGGTTGAAACCGTGGAGGGCCTGGCCGACGGTTCTGTACTGAACGACCTGCAAGCCGCTTTCCATAATCACGGCGCCGCCCAGTGCGGCATCTGTACGCCGGGTATGCTGATGGCCGCGATCGATCTGCTGGCGCGCAATTCGTCGCCGACGGAAGCCGAGGTGCTGGACAGCCTGGGCGGCGTGCTCTGCCGCTGCACGGGCTACCGCAAGATCGTTGACGCGGTACTGGATCTCGCCGGCGCGGCCGCGTCGCAGGACGGCGCGGTCGGCGCCCGCATCGCAAAGATCGACGGCATTCCGAAAGTGACGGGCGCCGAACGCTACGGCGCCGATGCGGTGCCGGACGGGGCGCTCTGGCTTCGCGTGGTGCGGACGCCGCATCATTCCGCAGATTTCACGATTGGCGACATGGGTTCGTTGTTCGCCAACTATCCCGGCCTGGTCCGCGTGCTGACGGCGGCGGACGTGCCGTTCAACGGTTTCGGCATCTACCCCGACCTCAAGGATCAGCCGGTGCTGGCGGACGGCGTGGTGCGCTATCGCGGCGAAGCGGTCGCGGCCCTGGTCGGCGACCGGGCCACCGTCGAGAGCATCGCGGACGGCGACCTGCCGATCGAGTATCGGCCGCGTCCAGCCGTGTTCGACACGGAAGCGGCCCGCGCCGACGGCGCGCCGCTGGTTCAGGCCGACAAGCCGGGCAATCTGTTGATCGAAGGCGGTGTCGTAACGGGCGATGCCGATGCCGCATTGGCGGAATCCGCAGCCGTCGCGGACGGCAGTTTCGAGACACCATTCGTCGAGCACGCCTATATCGAGCCGGAAGCCGGTTGGGCGGAACGGGTCGGCGACCGGGTCGAAGTGCATGTCACCACCCAGGCGCCCTATATGGACCGGGACGAGACCGCTAACGTGCTCGGCCTGGTGGCGGAGCAGGTGCGTATCGTGCCGACGGCCTGCGGCGGCGGTTTCGGCGGCAAGTTGGATCTGTCGGTGCAGCCCTTGGTCGGGTTGGCGGCGTGGCTGTTGGATCGGCCGGTCGTCTGCGTCTACCACCGGCCGGAATCCATGGCGGCGTCGACCAAGCGTCATCCATCCAAGATCAGGGCGGCTTTCGGCTGCGACGAGGCCGGCAAGCTCACGGCCGTCACGCTGGACGCCGACTTCAACACCGGCGCCTATGCGTCCTGGGGGCCAACGGTGGCGGGCCGCGTGCCGGTGCACGCCACCGGCCCCTACCGCGTGCCGAACGTCGAGACGCGCGGCCGCGCGATCTTCACCAACGGCCCGCCGAGCGGCGCGTTCCGCGGTTTCGGCGTGCCGCAGGCGGCTATCGCCCATGAGACCTTGATGGACGACCTGGCCGAGGCGCGCGGTATCGACCGGTTGGAAATCCGGGCGATCAATGCGCTGAGGGCCGGCGACGCAACAGCGACCGGCCATGTGCTGGAGGCAAGCGTCGGGCTACTGCCTTGCCTGGATGCGCTGCGGCCCCATTGGCAGGCGGCCCTGCAGGACACGCAGTCGTTCAATCGACGGACGGATATCCGCCGCGGCGTCGGCGTCGGCTGCATGTGGTACGGCATCGGCAATACCTCGATGTCGAACCCGTCCACCATGCGGCTCGGCATCGCGCGCGACGGCACGTTGATGTTCTTCAACGGCGCGGTCGATATCGGCCAGGGATCGAACACCATACTCACCCAGATCTGTGCCGAAGCTCTGGGCGTGCCGGTGAGTCGGTTCCGCCTTGTAATGGGCGACACGGACCGCACCGCCGACGGCGGCAAGACGTCCGCGTCCCGCCAGACCTTCGTGTCCGGCAAGGCGGCGGAACTGGCGGCTCTGGATCTGCGTGCCAAGATTCTTCGGCAGGTCAATGCCGGGCCGGAGGCGACGATCCATCTCGACGGGCCAACCATCCACGTGCGGGACGGCGGCGTCGATCACCGCATCGACCTGGAAACCCTGTCTCGGGGCGACGATGGGCTGGTGCTGCGCGGGGAAGGCACGTTCGACCCGCCGACCTCGCCGCTCGACGAGCGCGGCCAGGGCGTGCCCTACGCGACCTACGGCTTTGCGGCGCAGATCGCGGTTGTCGAGGTCGACCTGGAACTCGGCACCACTAAGCCGCAAAAAATCGTCGCGGCGCACGATGTCGGCCGCGCCATCAATCCGATCCAGGTCGAAGGCCAGATCCATGGCGGGATCGCGCAGGGGCTCGGGCTGGCCCTGATGGAAGAGTACCTGCCGGGCCGGACGGAGAACCTGCACGACTATCTGATTCCGACCTTCGGGGACGTGCCGGAGATCGACGTGATCATCGTCGAGGACCCGGAACCGCTCGGCCCGTTCGGCGCCAAGGGTGTCGGCGAGCCCGGCCTGGTGCCGACCGCGCCGGCGATCCTCGGCGCGATCCGGCATGCCGCCGGGGTGCGCATGACCCGCGTGCCGGCGCTGCCGCACCGGTTGCGCGCGGCAATATTGGCAAAGGAGACGCGCGATGGCTGACGAGATCGTCAAATGCGACGCCTGTCCCGTATTGTGCAGAATTCGCGAAGGCAAGACCGGCGCCTGCGACCGCTACGCCAATGTCGGCGGCGCGTTGACGCGGGTCGACCCTCTGGTGGTGGCAGAGCGGGCTGATCGCCTGGTGCCGTTCATGGAAGGCGCGAACGACTGGGATGGCGGTTTGGTCGCCAATCCTCAGCGCTTCGTGACCGGCATTGGTTCCGGCACGACTTATCCCGATTACAAACCCGCGCCGTTCATCGTCTCCAGCGAGGCGGATGGCGTCGATATGGTGACCGTCGTATCCGAGGGTATCTTCAGCTATTGCGGTGTGAAGGTGAAGATCGATACAGACCGCTATCTCGGGCCGGAGCAGGCCAAGGTGACCTGCCAGGGTGAGCAGATCGGGCATGTCACGACAGCGGAATACGGGTCGCAGATGCTGGCGCTCGGCGGGGTGCGGCACCTGACCGGCGGCAGCAAAAAGGAAGGAACGGTGACCTGCCAGGCGATGCTGGATCTTTGCGCGGCTGAGCCGGTCGAGGTAGAGGTGGAAGGCGGCGCGCGCGTGGTGATCCAGGCGGGCCGCCCGCCGGTGGTTGACGGCGATAGCGAAGAGCGCATGCGGGTCGGCTGCGGCTCTGCCACCATCGGCATGTTCGCCAAGCAGTGGCACGACCATGCTGACGAGGTGATCGTCGTCGACGACCACATCACGGGCGTGCTGACCGAACATCAGGCCGGCCAGTTTCTCGGTATGCCTCATGCGGGCATCCGGGTGCGCGGCCGGCGATCGACGCCGGGCCGTTATTTCCAGGTTGCCGAGCACGGCGCCGGCTGGGGCGGCACCAACGTTACCGACCCGCTGGAGATCATCGAAAAGATCAATCCGAAACAGGCTTGGCCGGGCCTTAAGCTGCTGATGGTTTCGACTACCGGCGAGGACGCGGCGTGGTACGAACTCGACGATAACCTGACGCCGAAACCGTCCGACATGCCGGGCCCGATTGTGGAGGTGGTCGAACGCATTGCGGAGAATTGCGAGCCGGCGCTCTGCTCGGTGATGTTCATGGCGGGAGCAGGCGGGTCGCTCCGTGCCGGCGTTACCGAGAACCCGGTTCGTCTCACCAAATCGGTACGGCGAACTCTGACTCGCGTCACGTCCGGCGGCGCGCCGGTTTACGTTTGGCCGGGTGGCGGCATCACGTTCATGGTCGACGTGACCCGCATGCCGCTGAACTCGTTCGGTTACGTGCCGACGCCGGCGCTGGTCGCACCGATCGAATTCACCATGCGGGGCGAGGACTACGCCGCGCTCGGCGGCTACATGGACCATGTCGTTTCCCTGGACGACGTATTGGCCTCGCCACGCATGACCAAGACGGCCTGGAACGTCGACAACCCCTGGCCGGTGAACAGGCCGGTGTCGTGACCGGTCAAGCGCAATCCGCGATACTGCCGGACGGTCGCCGGCTGCATCTTCAGCACGGGCCGATTGACATCGTCGCCGAGGCGTTCGGATCGGCGCGCGAGGTCGCCATGGCCTACGGGCAGGCGATCGATTGCTTCGACTCGGTGCTCGACGGTCTGGTCGGGGAACTAGATGTTCTGCGGACGCCCGTGGGCGAAGCCGAACCGTTGTTGCGTGGCCCGGTGGCGCGGCGGATGGCCGCCGCGGTACGGCCTCACTGCCATCGGTTCGTGACGCCGATGGCCGCGGTTGCCGGCGCCGTGGCCGATGAAGTGCTGGCCGCCATGGTGGCCGGCCGTAACCTCATGCGTGCCTACGTGAACAATGGCGGCGATATCGCCGTTCACTTGGCGGAAGGACAAATCCTCAGAGCCGGCGTGGTCGACAACCACGACGCGCCGAGACTGGATGGCGGCGTGACCCTGCGCTACGACCAACCGGTTCGCGGGCTGGCGACGTCGGGATGGCGCGGCCGCTCGCACTCTTTCGGCATTGCCGATGCGGTCACCGTGCTGGCGCAGGACGCCGCGGCGGCGGATGTTGCCGCGACGCTGATCGGCAATGCCGTGACCGTCGACCATGCGGCGGTGCACCGTCGGCCGGCGAACGAGTTGCGCGACGACACCGACCTTGGCGATCGTCTGGTGACGGTCGATGTCGGCCCGCTGCCCGACGATGCGGTAGAGGCCGCGCTGGAAATCGGTGTCGCGGCTGCAGAGGAAATGCTCTGCGGCGGCCTGTGCCAAGGCGCTTATCTCGCCTTGCAAAGCCGGGTTCGAACTGTTGGCAGCCATGCAGACAATCCTGTCGTTTCCGTGGGAGCGTTACAGTGAGTGAAACCATTGTCGGCGTCGATGTCGGCGGCACTTTTACGGACTTGATACTGCTGGAGCCCGGCTCGGGCGGTGTGCGTATCGCCAAAGTGCCGAGCACGACGGACAATCAGGCCTTCGGCGTACTTTCCGCATTGGATAGCGCCGGGGCGACGCTGGACCGGGTTGCCAGCATCAATCATGGCACGACGACCACGACCAACGCGTTGCTGGAACGCAAGATCAGCCGGTGTGGCCTGATCACGACGCAGGGCTTTCGCGATGTCCTGGAACTGGGCCGCCGCACCCGGCCGAACGCCTACGGCCTGCTCGGAACCTTCGTGCCGCTGATACCGCGCGAGTTGCGCGTCGAAGTGCCGGAGCGCATGGACGCGGACGGCAATGTCGTGATCCCGCTGGACGAGGCGGCTGTCCGGTCGGCGGTGCAATTATTGGTGGATGCCGGCTGTGAGTCTCTGGTCATCCACTTCCTGCACAGCTACCGCAACTCCTCGCACGAACGGCGTGCGGCCGAGATCGCCGCCGAGTTTTGGCCGAACCGCTACATCACCGCCGGCCATGCGATCCTGTCGGAATATCGGGAGTACGAGCGAGGCACGACCGCGGCCGTCAATGCCGCCGTGCAGCCGGTGCTGCACCGCTACATGGACCGGTTGCAGTCGGAACTTAAGGACCGCGGCTTCGCCCACGACCTGTTGGTGATGCAAGGTAATGGCGGCAGCGTATCGTCTCGGATCGTCGCCGAAACCGCTGTGAATACCGTGATGTCCGGTCCGGCCTCCGGCGTTATGGCCGCCGCCGCTACGGCGCGCGCCGCGGGTGTCGATCAAGTGATCACTTACGATATGGGCGGGACCAGTTCCGATGTCGGTCTGGTGCAAGGCGGCGTGCCGCAGGTGACGGCGGAGATGGATCTGGAATACGCCATGCCGATCCACGTGCCGATGGTCGACGTGCATACCATCGGCGCCGGCGGCGGCTCGATCGCATTCGTCAACGATGCCGGCATGCTGCAGGTCGGGCCAGAGAGCGCCGGCGCGATGCCGGGACCCATCTGTTACGGCCGGGGCGGCACGAAACCGACCATCACCGATGCCAATCTGGTGCTGGGTCGGCTTAACCCGGACCGGTTGCTTGCGGTCGACAACCCGGTGACCGTGCGGCATGTGCGCGAGGCGATCGAACGGGAGGTCGGCGCACCGCTTGGGCTGGATGGGGATGCTGCCGCGGCGGCGATCCTGCAGATCGGCAACAACCGGATGGCCGGTGCGATCCGCATGGTGAGCCTGGCGCGCGGCCATGACCCGCGCGACTTTTCCTTATTCGCGTTCGGTGGCGCGGGACCGATGCACGCCGCCGCGTTGGCGCGCGAGTTGAGCATCCCCAGGCTTTTGATTCCCGCGCGGCCGGGCATTACCAACGCCATTGGTTGCGTCACCGCCGATCTGCGGCACGACTATGTCAACACGGTCAATGCGCCGCTCGCCGAACTCGATATCGCGGAAGCGCAGGCCATCCTCTCGGCGCAGATCGACGAAGGCCGCCGCACCATCGACCGCGAAGGAGTGGCCGTCGAACAGATCGACTTTCTGCATTTCGCCGACATGCAGTTCCAGGGCCAGACGCACATGCTGACCGTCGCCCTGTCCGGGCCGGATGTGACGCTGGAAGAACTGCAACGAGGCTTCGACGAAGCCTATTGGAACCGTTTCGAAGTCGAGCTGCCGGAGATCCGAGCGGTTCTGGTCAATCTGCACACCGCGGCCATCGGCCGGCGGCCGGAGATCGAATTGTCGAGGTTGGCCGGCGACGAACAGACGGAAAGTGTCGATGCGGCGAAGACCGGCGCGCGACGGGTCTGGTTCGAAGGCGGATGGCAGGACACGCCGGTCTACGACCGGGGCCGGCTGCCGCGCGCTGGCCGTTTCGCCGGGCCTGCTATTGTCGAACAACTCGACTGCACGACGGTGATCGAACCCGGCAACGGCGTAAATGTCGACCCGCTCGGCAATCTTGTGATCGAGGTGGAGGAATGAGTGCAATCGATCCGGTAACGCTCGCGGTGATCCAGAGCGGGCTGCAACAGGTCTGCAACGAGATGGACCTGGCGTTCGTGCGGTCGGCGTTCAGCCCGGTGATTTCCGAAGCGCTCGACCGGTCGGACGGCATCTACCATCGCGATACCGGCGAGCTGATCGCGCAGGGCGATCTGGGCCTGCCGGTCTTCGTCGGCACCATGCAGTTCGGCACCCAGGCGGTGATCGAGCGGGCGCGGGACCTCAGGCCTGGCGATATCTACATCGTCAACGACCCCTATCTCGGCGGCACGCACCTGATGGACGTGCGATTCAACAAGCCGTTTTTCTATAAGGGCGAGTTGTTCGCGTGGCTCTCCAACACCGGGCACTGGCCGGATACCGGCGGCATGGTACCGGGCGGCTTTTCCGCAAACGCCACCGAAGTGGAGCAGGAGGGCCTGCGCCTGCCGCCGGTCAAGCTCTACAAGGAAGGCGTGATGGATCAGGAGATCCTGTCGATCATCCTGTCCAACATCCGGGTCGCCGACCAGCGGATCGGGGACATCAAGGCCCAGGCCGCGGCGCTGAATGTCGGTGAGCGGCGGCTTACGGCGCTGCTGGACAAATACGGCGTCGGTCTGGTCGAGGACTGCATCAAGGAACTGAAGACCCGTGCCGCGCAGCAGATGCGCGCCAAGATCGCGACCATCGAAGATGGCATCTATCGCGGCGAGGCCTACGTCGATTCCGACGGCGTGGTCGACGAGCCGCTGAAGATCGTGATGACCGTGACCAAGCAGGACGGCGACCTGACCTTCGACATGGCCGGTTCCAGCCCGCCCTGCCAGGGGCCGATGAACAGCGTGCTGGCGACGACCAAATCATCGATCTATCTGGCGATGAAGCACATCTTCCCGGAGGTGCCGATCAACGCCGGCACCTTCGAACCGCTGCATATCAACGACCCGGACGGCACATTCCTCTACGCGAAGTATCCGCGCCCGGTCTCCGGCTGCGCGGCGGAGGTCAGCCAGCGCATCGCGGAAGCCGTATTCGACGCCCTGGTGCCGGCCTTGCCGGACCGGCTGTTCGCCGCCCCAGCCGGCACTTCCGGCAACTTCGCGCTCGGCGGTTTCGACCCGAAGCAGGGCCGCGCCTACGTGATGTATGTCATCTCCGGCGGCGGCTACGGCGGCTCGATGCAGGGCGACGGGCTCACCAACGGCTGCTCCACCATCGGCATCTCCAAAAGCCAGCCGATCGAGGTGATGGAGCAGCGCTTTCCGGTGCTGTTCGACGAATATTCGCTGCATGAAGGCTCGGGCGGCGCCGGCAAGTCGCGCGGCGGTTTCGGCATCAACTATCGCGTCACGCTCAGGCGCGGCACGGCGCGCGCCTCCATGGTCATGGACCACGGCCGCACGGGGCCGCGCGGCGCGCTCGGCGGCGCGGACGGCGGCGTCAACAAAGTCGTCGTCAGCCGCGACGGCGAAGACTACCGGCCGCCGCATCTCTCGAAGGACCAGGATATCCAGCTTGTCGAAGGCGAGTCGGTCCGGGTTTCGACGCCGGGCGGCGGCGGTTTCGGCAATCCGATGCAGCGCGATCCCGAATTGGTGGCGCTGGATGTCGCACGCGGCTATTACACTGTGGAGCAGGCCGACGACCTGTTCGGCGTCGTGCTGACCGGCGAACCGCGCCAGGTGGATGCCGCGGCAACGGCGGCGCGGCGGGAAGGGGCGAGCAGCGCGGCGGCGGAGTAGCGCCACCGCAGGGAGGGCGACAATGGCGACGATCACGCCGCAAGAGACCGACATTCTGTTGGTGGTCGACGTGCAGAACGACTTCTGTCCGGGCGGTGCGTTGGAGGTGCCGGACGGCGACGCCGTCGTGCAAGTGATCAACGGCCTGATCGACCGGTTCGCCCATGTCGCGCTGACCCAGGACTGGCACCCACCCGGCCACCAGTCCTTCGCCTCCAGCCACGCCGGGCGGCAGCCGTTTGAGATGATCGAGGTCGCCTACGGGCCGCAGACGCTCTGGCCCGACCACTGCGTGCAGGGCACGCCGGGCGCGGCGTTTCACGAAAAGCTGTTCACCGACCGGGCCGAGATGATCGTCCGCAAGGGTTTCCGGCCCGAGATCGATTCCTATTCCGCGTTCTACGAGAACGACCGCAAGACCGCGACCGGCCTGGCCGGCTCTCTACGTGAACGCGGTTTCCGCCGCGTTTTCGCTGCCGGCCTTGCCACTGACTTCTGTGTCAAGTTCACGCTGTTGGACGCGGCGGCGGAAGGCTTCGAGGCGTTCCTGATCGAAGACGGCAGCCGTGCCATCGACCTGGAAGGCTCGCTCGCCGCCGCGATGGACGAGATGAAGGCCGCCGGCGTTTCGGTCGTGCAATCGCCGGCGATCGGCGGTTAGGAACCGGGCTCCCGCTTCTTCACCAGGTACTTCTGCTCGCCTTCCAGCACCAGCTCGCCTTTCTGGTTGTGCACCGTCGAGCGCAGCGTGACCACGCCGGTCGAGCGCTGCGGTTTCAGGTCGGTCACGGTTAGCAGCGGATAAACGGTGTCGCCGGCGTATACGGGCTTCAGGAACTTCGAGGACTGCTCGATGAAACCGATCAGGGAATCGCCGAGAACGTGCGGCAGGACACCGGCGCCCGCCGCGGTCTGGATCGCCACCTGGAAACCGTGCGCCAGCAGGTTGGGGTGGCCGCGCGCACGACAATATTCGATGTCGTAGTGGATCGGGTGATTGTCGCCGGACGCCGTCTGGAAGGCGGCGAAATAGGCGTCGGTCATGGTGCGCGAGTTGATATAGAAGGTCTCGCCGAGCGTCAGGTCCTCGAAATATCTCGGCTCCATCATCTTGTGGTCGGCGGGCGAAAAGGTGTTTTCCATTGGCTCCGATCGTATCGCGGTTGCTAGGTCGTCATCGAATTGGGGCACAGATCCGCCGGGCGGGCAAATCGGCCCGTCCGGTCGGATTTCAGGCGGTGGCGTTGCTACCGCGCCTGGCCATGCCGGCCAGCAACTCGGGGCCGCCGATCACGCCGACTAATCCGCCGGCCTCGTCGAGCAGTGGCATCGGCCGCCCGATCGCGTCCTGCACCTCGACCGCGGCGCGCATCGTCGTACGCGGCGTGCCGGTGACGATGCAAGCCGGATCCAATTCGCCGAGGTTCAGGCCTGGCTCGTACGAGATGGCTCGCGCCGGCGCGCCGTCGATCAGGTAAGCGCTCGGCGTGCCGTCGCCGTCCAGCCGACAGCGGCACTCCCCCTCCGGGTCCAACAGCACGCAATCGTCCGCGCGGTCCAGTTCCTCCACCGGCCGCATCAATGCCGCGCCGCGCAAGACGTTCAAAGGATTGACGTTGGCGACGAAGGCGCGGACATAGTCGTCGACCGGCTGGCCGACGATTTCCTCCGGCCGGCCGATCTGAACGATGCGGCCGGATTCCATGATCGCGATCCGGGTGCCGATCTTCAGCGCCTCGTCCAGGTCGTGGCTGACGAAGATGATTGTCTTCTTCAACGACTGTTGTAGTTCGACCAGCTCGTCCTGCAGGTGATCTCGGATCAGCGGGTCCAGCGCCGAGAACGGTTCGTCCATCAGCAGGATATCGGCGTCGGTCGCGAAGGCGCGCGCCAGTCCGACCCGTTGCTGCATCCCACCGGAGAGCTCGTGCGCGTATTTGTCCTTCCAGGCGTCCAGGTCGACCAGTTTCAGCTTTTCCTCTACGACGCCATCGCGTTCCGGCTTGCTCATGCCGCGCAGCTCTAGGCCGAAGCCAACGTTTTCCCGCACCGTGCGCCACGGCAGCAGGGCGAATTGCTGGAACACCATGGCGATCCGGTTCATGCGCAGGCGCCGCAGTGTCGCCGGGTCGCAATTGGCGACGTCGACCTGACCGTCGCCGTCGCGGACCAAGACGTTGCCGCGCGTCGCCTTGTTCAGGCCGTTGACGCAGCGGAGCAAGGTCGACTTGCCGGAGCCGGACAGGCCCATCAGCACGCAGATTTCGCCTTCCTGAATGGCGATCGACGCGTTGTGCACGCCGATGACGTTACCGGCCTTCTCCAGAATCGATTGCCTGCCTTCGCCGGCGTCCAGCATCGCCGCGGCAGCATCGGCGTCTTTGCCGAAGATCACATCCACGTTGCGGAATTCGACGATCGCCATGACTTAGCCCTCCTGCGGTTGGCGGCCGCGCTGCTTGCAGACGCGGTCGAGCAGGATGGCGACGATCACGATGGCGAGCCCGGCTTCAAAGCCCTTGGCGATGTTGACGGTGTTGAGCGCCCGCACGACCGGTTTGCCCAGGCCGTCGGCGCCAACCAGGGCCGCGATCACCACCATTGAAAGCGACAGCATGATGCATTGGGTGAGGCCGGCCATGATGGTCGGCATGGCGTGCGGCAGTTCCACTTTCCACAGCAGTTGCTTCTTGGTCGCACCGAACGCCTCGCCCGCCTCGATCAGCGGTTTCGGCACGGAGGAGACACCGAGGTAAGTGAGCCGTATCGGCGCGGGGATAGCGAAGATCACGGTCGAGATCAGTCCGGGCACCACACCGAGGCCGAACAGGATCAGGGTCGGAATCAGGTACACGAAAGTAGGGATGGTCTGCATCAGGTCTAGGATCGGTCGGATCCACGTATAGACGGAGGGCCGATGCGCCGAGGCGATGCCCACCGGCACGCCGACCAGCATGCAGATGGCGGTCGCGAATACGACCAGCGCGAAGGTCTCGATGGTCTCTTGCCAATAGCCGAGGTTGATGATCAGCAGCAGGGAAAAAACGATCAGCGCAACCAGCTTCCACGAACGGTGCAGCCAGAAGGCGCCCGCCGCCAGAATCGCCACCAATAACAGCGGCGGTACCCATTGCATGATGTCGATCAGACCATCGATCAGAAAGCCGAGCACCGCCGAAATCAAGTCGAACAGCCAAGCCATATGATCGTTCAGAAAATCGACAAAGTCTTTGATCCATCTGCCAAGCGGAATTTTATTCTCTGTCAGCCAGTCCATGTTTCCCCCGCGGCTGTCTGTCAATATGGCTTAGCCTATAACGAAAAACGGCCAGACCGTAATTGGCCTGGCCGTGTTCGCTTTTCGGTTCGCGTCGCGAGAGGCGACGCTCCGCCTCACAGCTTCAGATGCTTCTTGACCGCGGCCATGCCGTCGCCGCCGTCGACGGTCGAAACGCCGGCAAGCCACGTGTCGAGGATTGCCGGGTTTTTCTTCAGCCATTTGGCGGCCGCGTCTTCGGGGTCCTCGCCGTCGTCGAGGATGGCGCCCATGATCTCATTTTCCATCGCCAGGGTGAATTCGAGATTGTTGAGCAGCTTGCCGACATTGGCGCATTCGCTGGCGTAGCCTGCGCGAACGTTGGTGTAGACGGTGGCGCCGCCGAAGTTCGGGCCGAACCAGTCGTCGCCACCGGCCAGGTAGGCCATGTCGAAATTGGCGTTCATCGGATGCGGCTCCCAGCCGAGGAACACGACCCAGTCCTTCTTGCGGCTGGCCCGCGCGACCTGGGCCAGCATGCCCTGTTCGCTCGACTCGACTACCTCGAAGCCCTTTAGGCCAAACGCGTCCTTGTCGATCATTTCCTGGATCAGGCGGTTGCCGTCATTGCCGGGCTCGATGCCGTAGATCTTGCCGTCCAACTTGTCCTTGAACTTGGCGATGTCGGCGAAATCCTTGAGGCCCCCGTCGGCCACATATTGCGGCACGGCGAGCGTATATTTGGCGCCCTCCAGATTGACCCGCAGGCTCTCGACCGAGCCGTCCTCGCGGTAGGCCTTAATGTCGCCTTCCATGGTCGGCATCCAGTTACCGAGGAAGACGTCTATGTCCTTGTTCTTAAGGCTGGCGTAGGTCACCGGCACCGACAGGATTTCGGTTTTCACGCCATAACCCAACCCTTGCAGCACCACCGTCGTGGCCGCCGTGGTGGCGGTGATGTCGGTCCAGCCGACATCCGAGAAGCGCACCGTCTTGCAGGAATCGGGCTCCGCGGCAGGCGCCGTCGTCGACAGGGCAAATAAAGCCGCGCCGGCGAATAATGCCGCGGCAATCGTATGCTTAATCATCCATGGCCTCCCATTTTACAGGCGTCTCTTTATAGGGTCGGCCATCAGCCGATTTCTTGGACGCCGTCTTCGAAATTCGCTTCAGTCTAGCGCCCTTGAAGAGCGCCCGGGTAGCGGTTTGTGATTTTCGGCGCCAACCTTATGGTTTTTTAATTGATTAGCCAATTAAAAATAGGCTGAGGCTCGGGGCTCATTTGTCGCTCTCCAGCGACGCGATATGGCGCAGCCCTGCCAGCGCCAGGCTGAGCGGCTCTTCATCGACCGCATCCGCCGGATAGACCAGATAGGCGGGCCGCGAAATGGTCGGCGCCTTGGGCAGTCGGAACAGCTTCTTCTCGCGCAAAAGGGGCCTGACCACCCGCAGTGGGAAGTAGCCGGACCCGCCGTTTCTCAGGATGTATTGCAGTCCCACCTCGCCCAGCCCGACGGAGATCGTCGGGGTCTCCATTTCCGGAAAGGCCGCGCTGTGCCGGGCCCGGAAGTCATCGCCCCAATCGACGAAAACGTAGTCCTGTTGCCATCCGGCAGTGACCGGCCGCTTCTCCGTCGAGACCAGGACCAGTTGCTCTTCCAGCAGGGTCTCTATCTGCAGGCCGGGCGTCTGGCGCGGCTGATACATGACGCCCACGTCCAGGAGTCCGTCGGCCAGTTGCCGCATCATGCTGACCGAATAATCGGCCTCCATCCGCAGCGCGACTTCCGGCGCCCGCTCGCGCATCCACGGGATCCAAAGCGGGATCAGCCGCTGCCACAGGCTGACCTGGGCGCCGAGGCCCAGCACGGCGCGAATGCCTTCCGGCAGGGATACCTGCTGGCGCGCCTGTTGCCAGAGCATGTGCAGGTTCAGCGCATAGCGGCGGAATTGCTGGCCGGCGGCGGTCAGGCTGGCACCCGCATGGTTGCGGGTGAACAGCGACTGGCCGAGCTGGTCCTCCAGCGCTTTGATGCGGGCGCTGACCGTCGATTGGGTGACGTTCAGGTTCTCGGCCGCCCGGTTGAAGTTCCCGGTGGCGGCGATCTCCAGGAAGGAGCGGATCTGGTCGATATTCATGGCGGCTGACGATCGGCTGATGCTGATCGAGATATTCGATAGTTCTTATCAAGTTAATTCGTTTTTCAAATCGACCAAAACTGTCGAAATTTCGGCCTGTTCAACGCGCCGTTCGTGACATGAGGTCGCCTGCCATGGAAACCGTGCCTCTCGCCGACTTCGCCCCTTATTCCGACGATATCCGTATCGCCGCTGTCGAGCCCGGCGACGATGAAGCGCTTGTAACCTGGAACGACGGACGACGAAGTTCGTTCCATTACCTCTGGCTGCGCGACAATTGCCATTGCGCCGACTGCAAGCACCCGCAGACGTTCGAGCGTACCTTCGACCTGCTGTCGGTGCCGGAGGGCATTCGTCCGGCCGAACTGTCGGTGACGTCCAATGGCGCCTTGCGCGCGGTTTGGCCGGACGGCGGCCACGAAAGCCTGTATCACCCGGGCTGGCTCGACGCCCATGACTATTCGTCCAACCCGTCCGCCCGGCTGCGGCCGCCGCCGGAACTCTGGGATGCTGCGCTCAACGATATGTTGCCCGTCGTGGACTACCGCGATGTCATGCAGGGTGGTGCGGGCCTGCTGCACTGGCTGCGCCTGTTGCGGAACAAGGGCTTCTCGCTGCTGCGCGGCGTGCCCACAGAGCCGGGCCAGGTCCAGAAAGTGGCGGAGCGGGTCGCCTTCGCGCGCGAGACCAATTTCGGGCGGGTATTCGATGTGGTGGCGATGCCCGACCCGAACAGCAATGCCTATACCTCACTGGCCCTGCCATTGCATGTCGACCTGCCGACCCGCGAGTATCAACCCGGCTATCAATTCCTGCATTGTATTCAAAGCGAGGCGGAGGGCGGTAAATCTGTGCTGATGGACGGCTTCGCCATGGCGGAGAGGTTGCGGCGCGAAGACCCGGCAGCGTTCGACGTGCTGGCCCGCGAACCGATTTTGCTCCGGTTCCAGGATGCCGATGTCGACTACCGGGTGCGCCGTCCGCTGATCGTGCTGGACGCTTACGGCACGGTCTCGGAAATCAGGTTTTCGCCGTTCCTGGCCGACGCCTTCGATGTCACTGCGGAGAAGATGCCGGCCTACTACAGGGCTTACCGCAAGCTGATGACGTTGAGCCGCGATCCGGCATTGCAGTTACGCTTCCGGCTGAAGCCCGGCGAGATGATGACATTCGACAACCGTCGGGTCCTGCACGGGCGCGATGCGTTCGAGGCCGGCACCGGCGCGCGGCATTTGCAGGGCTGCTACGTGGACCACGACGAGGTCAACAGCAAGATCCTGTTCCTGGAACGGACGATGCCGGCCCCGGCCGTCGCGGCGGCGGAGTAGCGCGAGGCGGTTCGCCGTCTTAGACTCGCCGGCGGGAGGAACCGCCGGTGAAAATCCAGGATATCCATGTCCATGTCCTCGAGGCGGCGCTGACGCAGCCGTTCGCCTATTCCCAGGCCTGGTACGACACGCGCGCCGCCCTGCTGGTCGAGGTGGTCACCGACGACGGGCTTGTGGGCTGGGGCGAATGTTACGGCCCGGCCCGCCTCAACGCCGCGGTGCTCGAAGGATTTCGGCCGTTGTTGGCCGGGGCCGATCCGCTGGCGACCGATCTGATCTGGCAGAGCCTCTATAACGGGTTTCGCGACCACGGCCAGAAGGGTCTGCTGGTACAGGCTCTGAGCGGTGTGGACATCGCGCTCTGGGACATCAAGGGCAAACATTTCGGCGTGCCGGCGCACCGCCTGATGGGCGGGCCGGTGCGTGAGCATGTGCGCGCCTACGCCACCGGCCTCTATCGCCGGCGCGACGGCGATCCGCTGAAATACCTGGTGGAGGAGGCGGAGGACTATGCCGCCCAAGGCTTCACGGCGATGAAGCTGAAGATCGGCTTCGACTATGACCAGGACGTCGCCGTCACCAGGGCAATTCGCGAGGCGATCGGGCCGAGCATCGGCCTGATGATCGATGCCAACCACGCCTACGATTCCGTCGCCGCCATCCGTTTCGGGCGGCAGGTGGAGGACTGCGACATCGGTTGGTTCGAGGAACCGGTGCCGCCGGAGGATCTGGCCGGCTATCGCGCTGTGCGGGCGGCGCTTTCGATTCCCGTGGCGGGCGGCGAGGCCGAATTCACCCGCTTCGGCTTCCGCGACGTGTTGCAGGCGGAAGCCATCGACATCCTGCAGCCCGATACCTGCGCCGCCGGGGGCTTGAGCGAGTGCAAGAAGATCGCTGACATGGCCAACGCCTTCGGCGTCCGCTACAACCCCCACGTCTGGGGCACCGGCGTCGCCATCGCCGCGTCGCTGCAGCTACTGGCCGTGTTGCCCCATAACCCGCCGTCGCTCAACCCAACGGAACCCATGCTGGAATTCGACCAGACCGAACATCCGGTCCGGATGGCGGTGCTGACCGAACCGATTCGTCACGAGAATGGCGTCGTTGCGATTCCGGGAGGCCCCGGCCTCGGTATCGAAATCGACCGCGACGCGCTCCGGCGGTTCGCACTCGCCTAGGCCGCCGTTCACGACTCCTCGCGCATCTCCGGTACCAGCTTTTTGTAGGTGAAGGACAGGAACGCGGCCAGTATTGCCACGGCAAGGAATGTCAACGCCTGTCCGACAAAAGCGATAGCGGACGCCAGCACCCATCGGCCGACTTCCGTCAGGGCGCCCGACCAATCGACGATGACCCCGGCGACGAATGAGACCGGCACAAGGCAGACGATGTTGCCCAGTATGAGCCGCCAGGCGTTTCCTTTGGTCAAATGCCAGGATCGCTCCAGGGTAACGCCGACGGACTCGATGGCGATCGCCGGAAACAGCAGGTTAAGGCGGACGAATAGGAGAACGATCAGCAAGAAGACCACGACCATCAGCAAACCGCTCAGCCAGTTGGAACCGCCGAATTGTAGAATGACGATGCTCGCCAAAATGAAAAGCAGATAGGCCAAACCGCTGAACACGATGCTCACGATGAAGAATTTCCAGACCCGTTTGCGTAGCGGTGCGGCGAACAGCCCGGTTGCGCGCTCTTCCAACAGGCATGCGCGATGCCAGGCAACGGCTATAGCGCTGATCGCGATCAACCAGACGAGCGCCGGCATGATTTTGACCAGAAAAAGGTTCAACCAAATTCCCGGAGAGCCAGTCAGGCCGATCACGATGCCGATTACAAAACCGATGGCGTAACTGATGATCAGCCAGACCAGCGAGATTTTGATCAGCAGACTAATATTGCCGAATGTGAAGCGGTAGCTGTCGGCAATGGTTTGCCACACAGGAAGCTTATACATGTATTCGAATCCCCAATCCCACTCTATACGTGTATTATAATACGACTGATTGATAATGCGTAAAGCGTTGGCGTTCGGTCAGAGGGATTTAGAGTTATGTCATTCCTGTTCGAAGATCGAGTCGCGAACTTCGGGCACCAAATCCCTGTATGACTCCGACAGGAAGGTGGTGATCAAAGCCACGCAGAAGAAAATCAGAGCGTGACCGAACAGGCCGGAGGCGACGCCAGGCCCTAGATTCCCGGCGGCCAGCAGCCGGTCCGACCAGTCGGCGAGCTGCTTCGCCGCCAATGAAAACGGCAGGACGCCGATGATCATGCCGGCCAAAAGCCGGAAGGCGTTGCCCTTGGTGAGACGCCAGGATCGCTTCAGCGTGACGGTTGCCGATTGGATGGCTATGGCGGGATAGAGCAGGCTTAGCCGTATGAAAACCAAGTAGATCAGCGCGAAGACTGCGACGATCAGCGCGGTGAAAGTCCAGCCCGCGCCGACCAGACCCAGGATGAAGAGGCTGGACAGGGCGAAAATCAGGTAGCTCAGGCCGGCTAACACTACACTCGCGACAAGGTATTTCCACACCCGTTTGCGGAACGGCGTGGCGAACGGGACTGCCGGTCTTTCTTCCAGCAGGTTAGCACGGTGCCATACGACGGCAACGGCGCTGATCGCTATCAACCCGACGGCATCGGGCAACGCTCTCGATATGGCGGTGTTTATCCAATCGCCGACCGGAGCGGCCGGTATCAGGCCATAAGTGCCGGCAAACGCCGCCGCGTAGCTGACGATTACCCAGACTAAAGAGATTTTGATGAGTAAGCCGATGTTTCCAAATGTAAAACGATAACTGTCGATAACCGCACGCCACATAAGAAATCTGTCCATGTACGCGAACTCCGAATCTACGCAATACGGTAAGTATAGAATAGAATCGGTGTTCCGTAAGCCGTTTAAGCCGGGCCGCTACGCTACGCCGGCGGACGCTTTCTGATGTTCCGGGACCAAGCGGAGATAGGCAAAGGAGAGGAAAGAGGCGCCGACCGCGATAGCGACGAAGCTGAGAGCGCCGCTGGCGATATCGAGGGCCACGCCGAGGCCCGATGTCTGGAGTGCGCCGACAGTTAGGTCCTGGATCCTAACTGGCAGCATCAACAACGATAGCGGTACGGCGCTGGCCAGGAATCCGACGGTAAGCCGCCAGGTCGCGCCGCCGGTCAAAGCCCAGGAGCGGGCGAAGGTCATCGTCGCATCGTCGACGGTGACCGCGCTGATCTTGAGCGAGACACGGCTGACCGCCAATAGAAGGACGACCACGATTGCCACAAGCGCTGTCAAGGCGGGCAGCCCGGGGCCGAAGAACTGGACCACGGTCGCCGCAACCGCCAGAATTCCGACATAGCATACGATGGTGATCGCCAGTGTGATCAGGAAATACGCCATCTCGCGATGACCGAACGAGATCGAGATTTCCGTCGCCGGGCGGGCGCCGACCAGGACGGCGCGGTGCCAGGCGACGGCCACCGCGCAGGCAGCGACGGTGAAGACGAGGCTGGAGAGAATCGCGCCGACGGCGCCGCCAAGCGACAGGGTGTCGAGCAGCCAGACCGTCGCCGCGAAGGCCGCGAACCAGAGCCACGCGACCCGGATCAGCAGGCCGAGGTTGCGGAAGGTGAAAGCGTAGCTCTGCCCGACGGTCTGCCAAACCGGTAACTTCGACATCGCGGCCGTCCCGACAATTTCGGATAGGGCGATTATCCGGGCGATTTACGGCCAAAAGGTAAATGGGACGATTGTCAGGCCCCCAGGGTTGCCGCGACTTCGGCGCAGGTCACGGTTTTCACGATGCTGGACATATCGGCGATGGCCGCGTCGTGGCCGGCGGCGGAGAAGGCGGCACAGCCGTCCGACAGCACCGTCGTGCCGTATTCCCGGACGTGGGCATCGCGCACGGTGGAGGCGACGCCACCGTTGGTCACGATACCGCCGACGATCAATGTGTCGATGCCTGCGCGCTGCAGGACGAAGTCCAGCCGGCTCATATAGAAGGCGGAATAGGCGACCTTTTCGATTTGGACGTCCGCGGGTTTCAGTTGGTCGATCAGCTCGTGGCCGACACTGCCTGGCGCGAAATCGCCGGGCCCGAGAAACGGTCTGAGCTTCTTCAGGTGCGCGCCGATCATCGGCTCTCCGCCCTTGCCGGGCACCAGGGTGAAGTGGGTTGAGATCACCCAGCCGCCGGCTCCCCGCATTGCTGCCGCGACAGGTGCCAGGCGGTCGGGCAGGGCAGCGATGGCATCGGCCTTGGCGCCGCCGCGCGCATAGGCGCCGTCGGGATGCAGGAAGTCATTCTGCATGTCGACAAGCAGTAGGGCGGTTTTGGCCGGATCGAATGCCGTCATGGTTCCTTCCGCTCGATGATCAGGTTGCCGAAACGATCGACTTCGCCCCGCAGGTCAGGCTCGATGAAGATGGTGGTGTCCGGCTGTTCCAGGATCGCGGGGCCGGGGATGCCAGCGCCGGCCGGTAGGTCGAGGCGCGCGTAGATCGTCGCGTCGTGCCAGCCGCCGTCGACCCAGACCCGGCGCTCGCCGGTTCGGGCGGCGTCGGCCGATTTGCCGGCTTCTGGCGCCAGCAGGGTCAGGTCGAACTTGGGCCGGGTGCCGATGGCGGCGGTCCGCAGGTTGAGAATGCGGATCGGCAGGCCGTCCAGCAGCCGGCCGTAGGCGTCCTTATACGTGGCCTCGAACGCTTCCCTGATGGTCTCTGCGGTGACGCCGGTCCGTTCGCCGTCGAAGCTCACCGGCAGCGGCACCGCAACGGTATGGGTCTGGCCGAGATAGAGCATGTCCAGCTCGAACCGGCAGGTACGGTCGTCGAACGGCACGCCGGATTCGTCGAGACGCGCCAGCAGTGAACCGGCGGTTTCGCTCATGCGTTGGTCGAGCGCGGCGATGTCGATGTCGTCGAGCGTGGTATTCAGCGTCTGCACCGAATCGTGGCGCATGTCGGCGATGACGCAGCCGAGCGCGCTGGTCACCCCGGGGAAGCGCGGCACCAGGGCCTTGGCGAGGCCTACCTCCTTGATCAGCGCGCCGGCATGCAGGGAGCCGCCGCCGCCGAACGGCATGGCGACGAAGCGGCGCGGGTCATGGCCGCGCTCGATGGAGACCAAGCGGATGGCGCCGGCCATGCTGGCATTGGCGACCCGGATCACCGCTTCCGCCGCGGCCATGACGTCGAGCCCCAACGGCGCCGCAACGTGCGTCTGGATCGCCTGCCTGGCGGCATCCACGTCCAGGCGGTCCAGCTTGCCGCCGATCGGCCGGTCGGCGTTGATCCGGCCGAGCACCACATTGGCGTCCGTGACCGTCGGTCGCGTGTTGCCGAGTCCGTAACAGGCCGGGCCGGGGTCGGAGCCGGCGCTTTCCGGCCCGATCTGCAGCAGCCCGCCGGTATCGACCCAGGCGATGGAGCCGCCGCCGGCGCCGATGGTGGTGATCTCGATCATCGGCGTCCGCACCACCATGCCGAAGTCGATCGAGGTCTGGGCGCTGAGGCTGGCATGGCCCTCGGCGACCAGCGAGACGTCGAAGCTGGTGCCGCCCATGTCGCAGGTGATCACGTTCGGATAGCCGGCGGCGGTGGCGATCTCCGCCCCGGCGATCACGCCGGCGGCAGGGCCGGAAAGCGCCGTACGTACCGGCAGGCTGCGGGCGGTGTCCACCGACATCACCCCGCCGTTCGACTGCACGATCAGTACCTGGCCGCCGAACCCGTCCGACGTCAGCCGGTCGCGCAACCGGTCCAGGTAGCGCGCGACGCCCGGCTGCAGGTAGGCGTTCAACGCTGTGGTCGAGGCGCGTTCGAACTCGCGGATCTCCGGCAGGATGTCGCTTGCCGCGTTGACGTGATCGTTCGGCCAGACGGCGCGAGCGGCGGCCAGCGCCGCCTGCTCGTTCGCCGGGTTGGCGTAGGAATTGATGAAGAAGATGCAGAGCGACTCCGCCCCTGCCTCGAGCAGTCGACGCGCCGCCGCCTGCACCTCGTCCGCATCGACGGCCTGATGCACGGTGCCGTCGGCCAGCACCCGCTCGCCCACCTCGACGCGCAGGTCGCGCGGCACCACGGGTTCGAACGTGCCCCACAATCCCCAGGTATGCGGCCGGTCGCGGCGGCGCATCTCCAGCACATCGCGGAAGCCGCGTGTGGTGATCACCCCGGTCCGGGCGCCCTTGCGCTCCAGCAATGCGTTGGTCGCGACCGTGGTGCCGTGCACAATGGTGGCGATCTCGGCGAAGTCGTCAACGCCGGCTTGGATGCCGGCCAGGAAGCCTTCGGCCTGGTTGGCCGGCGTCGACGGCACCTTGGCCACGTTGCAGACGTCGTTTGCCTGGTCCAGGAAAAACACATCGGTGAAGGTGCCGCCGACATCGACACCGATCACGTAAGCAGGACGGTCGGTCATTCGGCCGCGGCCTTCCTTAAGCTCGCGGTGGCGGCCGTGTCCAACGTGCCGTCGGGGGCGATGGCGACGCCGTAGTCGCGCGCGGCAGCCTCGGCGCTCACGTAGCCGAGCCGCACGTCAGCGGCGACCCGCTCGGGCTCGCGGTCGAAGGCCGACCCGTAGCCGCCGCCGCCCGGCGATTCCAGCCGCAAATGCTGGCCGCGCCGGATCTTGATTCCGTTCATTTTCGAGGCCTGCGGCGGTTCGTGGTCGCCGTCGTCCTGCTCGAAAGCAAACCGGTTCATCGCCGCGGTACCGCCGCCGGCCACGCCCTGCGGCGGGAACCGGCCGCGCTCGCCGAACAGGAAGACGTCCGCGTTCTCCTCCAGCAGTTCGATCTCGTAGACGGCACCGAGACCGCCACGGTTCCGGCCCGGCCCGCCGCTATCGGTGCGCAACGCCCATTGGGTGAACATTACCGGATAGGCGGCTTCCAGGATCTCGATCGGCGGAATGGTCGCGGTCGAGATCGGCGCGTTGCCGTGGTTCAGGCCGTCGCCCTCTGGATGCCCGCCATGGCCGCCGCCGAAGAAGGAGAACATCACCCAGCGCCGGCCGTCGCGGCGGTGGCCGGCGAGTGACAGTGCGTTGATGGTGCCGTAGGCGCAGCCGTTGACCCGCTCCGGCGCCGCTTTGGCGATGGCGCCGAAGGTTACGTCGATGACCCGCAAGATCGTCTCCGTATACCCGCCAACCGGTTTCGGCGCGGTCACCGAGAGTAGCGTGTCTTCAGGGATAACGAACTCGATCGGCTCCAACACGCCGGCATTAGCCGGAACCTCGCGGAACACGTGCTTCAGCGCGACATAGCAGGATGCGATGGCGGTGGAGCGGGCGATATTGACAGGTCCGGCGCAGGCGGGCGCGGAGCGGCTGAAATCGAACGTCATGCGTTCGCCGTCGATGGTCAGGTCCAGGGCGATCTTCAACGGCTCGTCGACGATGCCGTCGTTGTCCAGCCAGTCGTCGCAGCTATAGGTGCCGTCCGGCAGTTCGGCGATATGGGCGCGGATCAGCCGCGCGGCGCGCGCATGCAATTCGCGCATCGCCTCCAGCACCGTGTCGTCGCCATATTCGTCGAGCAGTTGCCCAAGCCGCTTGGCGCCGAGGTCCAACGCGTTGATCTGACCGTTCAAGTCGCCGTACAGGCTGCCGGGCAGGCGGCTGTTGGCGCGGCAGATATCGACAATGTCCTGGCGCAGCTCACCGCGCGAGAACAGCTTGACCGGCGGGATCAGCATGCCTTCCTGAAAACTCTCGGTCGCGACCGGGTTATAGTTGCCCGGCACGTTGCCGCCGACATCGTGCCAGTGGCCGACCGATGCCAGGTAGCAGAACAGCGTGCCGTCCCGATAAAACGGCCGGACCAGCTTGAAGTCCGACAGGTGCGTACCGCCGTCGTAGGGATCGTTGAAGATGTAGACGTCGCCGTCGGCCATGTCGCCGTCCCGCGCCGCCTTGTCGATCACCGCCTTGACCGCGAAGGCCATGGCGCCGACGAAGATCGGCAGCCCCGACTTGCCCTGAACCAGCGTCGCGCCGGTCTCGGCGTCGTAAAGGCCGTGGCTCGCGTCGTGCGCCTCGGCGATGATCGGATTGAAGGCGCTGCGGAACAGGGTCGCGTCCATCTCGTCGGCGATCTGTTCCAGCCGGCCGTTCAGCACGGCAAGGGTGACGGGATCGATCATGTCAGTCCTGGCCGCTTTCGTCGTAGCGCTGCCCGGCCGCCAGCATCTCCGGCGTGCCGACCAGGGCGTTCAACTGATCGAAGCCGTACATGCGGCTGTGGAACGGCGCGGTGGTGCCGTGTTCGCGCAGGCTGCCGAAGTAGGCTTCGGCCATATGGGCGAAGGCGCGCGCCAGTCCGCCGGGGAAGATCGCCACCGAATAGCCGATTTCCTGCAACTCGTCGGCCGGGTGGATCGGCGTTTTGCCGCCCTCGACCATGTTGGCCAGCAGCGGCACCCGGCCCTTGAACTGGCCGGTTACCCGGCGCATCTCCTCGTCGGACCGGGGAGCCTCGACGAACAGGATGTCGGCCCCGGCCTCCAGATAGCGTTCCGCCCGGTCCAGCGCCGGGTCTAGGCCTTCGACAGCAATCGCGTCCGTCCGGGCCACGATCAGGGTATCCACGTCGGCCCGGGCATCCAGGGCGGCCTTGATCTTGCCGACCATCTCGGCCGCCGGCACCAGCGTTTTGCCGGACAGATGGCCGCAGCGCTTCGGCAGGGTCTGGTCTTCCAGCTGGATTGCGCCGGCGCCGCTCCGCTCCAGCAGTTTCACGGTCCGAATGACGTTCAGCGCGTTACCGAATCCGGTATCCGCATCGACGATCACCGGGATATCGATCCGCTCGGTGATCGCGGAGAGCGTTTCGGCGACCTCGGTCTGGGTCACCAGTCCGATATCAGGCCGGCCGAAGCGGCTGTAAGCAATGCTGGCGCCTGACAGATAAGCGGCGGAAAAGCCGGCTTTCTCGGCCAAAAGGCCGCCCAAAGCATCGTAAATGCCCGGCGCGACGACAATATTGCCGGAGCCGATATTCCGCCTCAGGCTGCCGCTTTCGGTGCGTTCTTGCGATTGAGTCATGGGCCGTACAGTCCCGGTTTGGAATCCGACTGTCAACGATAGGCAATTGCGGGAACCTATGCATCTGCATATAATTTCCTCAATTACCAATAAGAACCGTACGAGGAGGATTGGCGGATGGCTGAACGCAGCTTCGCGAAAGAGGTTGCCTCGCTCCGCCTGGGCGAGGGCGAGGTGTTCCACGGCGAGGGCATCCTGGCCGTCACCAAGGCCCTGTTGCAATCGGGCGTCTCCTATGTCGGCGGCTACCAGGGCGCCCCGGTCAGCCATGTGATGGACGTATTCGCGGACGGCCGCGACATCCTCGACGAGCTTGGCGTCCATATCGAGCATTGCGCCAGCGAGGCCGGCGCCGCAGCCATGCTCGGCGCGTCGATCAATTACCCGTTACGCGGCGCCGCCGCCTGGAAATCCACGGTCGGCACCAATGTGGCCTCCGATGCGCTGTCGAACCTCGCTTCCGCCGGTGTGAAAGGCGGCACGCTGATCATCATCGGCGAGGATTACGGCGAGGGCGCCAGCATCATTCAGGAGCGGAGCCACGCCTTCGCCATGAAGTCGCAGATGTGGCTGCTCGACCCGCGGCCAGACCTGCCGAGCATGGTGCGCGCCGTGGAAAAGGGCTTCGAGCTGTCCGAAGTAAGCAATACGCCGGTCATGCTGGAGCTCAGGATCCGCGCCTGCCACGTCTACGGCAGCTTCACCGCCAAGGATAACCGCGCGCCGGAGTTCTCGCGCAACCAGGTGATCCAGGACCCCGATTTCGATGTGTCGAAGATCTGTCTGCCGCCCTCTACCTACGCCCAGGAAAAGCACAAGGTGGAGCATCGCTGGCCGGCTGCGGTCAAATTCGTGGCCGAGCACAAGCTGAACGAGGTGTTCGAGGGCGCGGCCGACGAGGTCGGCATCATCTGCCAGGGTGGCATGTACAACGCGGTGATCCGCGCCCTGCAACAGATGGGCCTCGCCGACGCCTACGGTAAGTCGGAGATCCCCATTTACGTGCTGAACGTCACCTATCCGCTGGTCCCGGACGAGATCACGGCGTTCTGCGCGACCAAGCGTGCCGTGCTGGTGGTCGAGGAAGGCCAGCCGAATTACATCGAAGAGGCGATTAACAGCATCCTGCGTAAGGCCGATCTCAACACTATTCTGATCGGCAAGGAAGTGCTGCCGATGGCCGGCGAATATACCGGCGAGGTCGTGACCAGGGGCATTGCCCGGTTCCTGGAAGGCGCGGTTCCGAAAGGCGTGTCGCTTGCGCCGATCCTGGAGATGCAGGAGACCGCTGCCGCGCTTCGGCACGATGCGACGGAACTGCTGGGCGAGGTGGTCCCTGCGCGACCGCCCGGCTTTTGCGTCGGCTGCCCGGAACGACCGGTGTTCAGCGCCATGAAGCTGGTCGAACGCGACGTCGGCAAGATGCATGTCAGCGCCGACATCGGCTGCCATACGTTCTCCACCCTGCCGCCGTTCAACATCGGCAACACCGTGCTCGGCTACGGCCTCGGGCTCGCCAGTTCGACCGGCATCGCGCCGAACTTCGGCAAGCGCGTGGTCAGCATCATGGGCGACGGCGGCTTCTGGCATAATGGCCTGACCAGCGGCGTCGCCAACGCCGTGTTCAACAAGGACGACAGCGTGCTGGTGGTGATGAACAACGGCTTCACCGCGGCCACCGGCGGCCAGAACATCCCCTCGACCGGCACCAATCCCCGCGACGAGCCCACAGGCCAGGACATCGAGGGCGCGTTGAAGGGCGTCGGCGTCGAATGGATCCGCAAGGTCCGGACCTATTCGGTAAGCGAGATGGCCAAGACCCTGCGCGAAGCCATGACAACCGACCAGGGTGGCTTGAAGGTCATCGTCGCCAACGGCGAATGCCAGCTCGCCCGGCAGCGCCGCCTGAAACCGCTGATCCGCAAGGACCTGAAGGCGGGCAAGCGCGTCGTCCGCACCCGCTTCGGCATCGACGACGATGTCTGTACCGGCGATCATTCCTGCATCCGCCTGTCGGGCTGTCCGTCGCTGACGGTCAAGCCGAACCCCGATCCGCTGCGCACCGACCCGGTCGCACATGTCGACAATAACTGCGTCGGCTGCGGGCTCTGCGGAGAGGTGGCGCACGCCGCGATTCTCTGCCCGTCGTTCTACCGGGCGGAGATCGTCAACAACCCGAACGCCTGGGACCGCTTCGTCGACAGAGTCCGGCGGAAGGTGATCGGTTTCCTGATGGGCCGGCGGGAGGCCGCGGCATGACCCGCCCGACCACGATCCTGATCGCTGCGTTGGGCGGCGAGGGCGGCGGCGTGCTGTCAAAATGGGTGGTCGAAGCGGCCGAAGCGGCGAACCTCTGGGTACAGTTCACCTCGGTGCCGGGCGTCGCGCAACGCACCGGCGCCACGACGTATTACATCGAGATGCTGCCCAGGGACGATACGGCGGACGGCAAGGCCCCGGTGATGGCGCTGCTGCCGAGCCCCGGCGCCGTCGACGTGGTGGTCGCCTCCGAACTTCTGGAGGCCGGACGCGCAATCCAGAACGGGTTCGTGACGCCCGACTGCACCACGCTGATCGCCTCGACCCACCGCATCTACGCCATCGCCGAAAAGAGCGCGATGAGCGATGGCCGCTTCGACGGCGACAACGTTATGCGGGCCGCCGCACAGATGGCGAAGCGGACGCTGATGGCCGATATGGGCAAGCTGGCGCGGCAGGCCGGCAGTGTGATCAACGCCGTGCTGCTGGGCGCGATGGCCGGCGCCAAGGCGTTGCCCGTCCCGCGCGAGGCCTTCGAGGACGCGATCCGGCGCGGCGGCATCGCGGTCGAGGAAAACCTGGCCGGTTTCGCCCTCGGCTACGATCTGGCGGAGAGCGGCGAAGGTGCCACCGATGATTCGTCGGAGCCCCAGGCAGTGCGGCCCGATGCTGCTCCGATCGATCGCATCGAACAGGGCTTTCCGGAACAGACGCGCCCGATCCTGACCGAAGGCGTGAAGCGGCTGGTCGACTATCAGGACGCCGACTATGCCGATGACTACCTGGACCGTCTGCAGGTCGTGCGCGACCTCGACGGGCCGGAGCGGGACTATGCGCTGACATCGGAGACCGGCCGCAACCTTGCGCTCTGGATGTCCTTCGAAGATCTGATCCGCGTCGCGGACCTGAAGACCCGGCCGGAACGGATGGAACGGGTTCGCCGCGAGGTGCATGCCGCGCCGGACCAGCCAGTGACGATTTCGGAGTTCCTCAAACCCGGCGTTGAGGAATGGTGTTCGGTCATGCCGCCGTGGTTGGCACGGCCGCTGCTGGCCCTCGCCGAGCGGACGGGCGTCACCAAGAAACTGAATGTCGGCATGCGTCTAAAGACGACCACCGTGCTGGGTTTCCTGCCGCTCTGGCTGGTCGCGAAACTGCGCCGCTGGCGGCGCGGCACCTACCGCTTCCGGCAGGAACAGGCATTGATCGAACAGTGGCTGGATCAGGTTCTGGCGGCGGCGCGGGCCGACTACGACCTGGCGCTCGAGGTTGCGGACTGCGCCCTACTGGTCAAGGGTTATGGCGATACCCACCACCGTGGGACGCGCAACTTCAAGCTGGTCATGGCGGCGTTGCCGTCACTGATCGGCCGGGAGGACGGCGCAGCGCAGTTGAAGGCGTTGCGCGAGGCCGCGCTGGCAGACCCGGAAGGCGACGGCCTGGATAAGGCTTTGACCCGGCTTGGTCACTCCAGGCCGGAAATCGGAATGGCGGCCGAATGATGAGCATGCAACTCGACGATCAGGTGGCGGACGACGATTTCCAACTCGACGGTTTCGTGCCGTACCTGCTGAACCGGATAACCAACCGTCTCAACAAAAACCTGACCGACGCTTTGCGCGCCGTCGACCTGACGGTGCCGCAATGGCGCGTCCTGGGGGTGCTGCATGCCGGGCGCGGCGGGTCGTTGAACGAAATCAGTACTTACGCCGTCATTGACCAGTCGACCTTGAGCCGCACCATCGACCGGATGGAGGAGGCCGGGCTCGTCGGCCGGCGGCGCAGGGTGAGCGACGGACGTGTCGTCGGCGTTCTTCTTACGGAAAAAGGCCAGGACCTGTTCGCGCGGATCTGGCCGATTGCCGAAGAGCAGTACCTGAACGCCATGCAGGGGATCGACGAAGAAGAAGCCCGGGCCTTCGTCCGAACCTTGCGCAGGATTCTGGAAAATGTCCGTGAAACGCCTTTCGCCTGACTTTGGGATGTAGGGAGCGCGCATGCCGCACAATGCCGAGATCCCCTACGGCGCTTATTGGAGCACGCCGTTCGCGCGCTGGCAGGGCAGCTTCGCCAGCCTGAACAGCGTCGAGTTCGCGGCCCACGTCGCGAAGGCGGAGCTGGCACGTCGCGACATCGCGCCGGACGCATTCGACTACGGCGTCCTCGGCATGACGGTGCCCCAGCGGCAGTCGTTCTACGGCCTGCCCTGGCTGATGGGCATGATCGGGGCGGAGCATGTCGGCGGGCCGACGATCGGCCAGGCCTGCGCCACCTCTGCGCGCTGCCTGCTGGCGGCGACGCAGGAAATAGACGCCGGCATGGCCGGTGCGGCGCTGGTTGTCACCGCCGACCGCACCTCGAACGGGCCGCATATCTACTATCCCAACCCGCTCGGCCCCGGCGGCACGGGGGAGCATGAAGACTGGGTACTGGACAACTTCTCCGGCGATCCGTTCGCCAAGGTCGAGATGATCGAGACGGCGGAAAACGTCGCCGAGAAGTGGCAGGTCACGACCGGGGCGCAGCACGACATCGTGTTGCGGCGTGACGAACAGTACGCCGATGCGTTGGCGGACGACGCGGCGTTCCTGAAGAAATTCATGACGCTGCCGTTCTCGGTACCGGACGGCCGTTATCGCAAGACCGCCGCGACGTTGGACGGCGACGAAGGCGTCCGCCCATCCACGGCCGAGGGCCTGGCGAAGCTGAAACCGGTCAAGCCGGATGGCACCGTCACTTATGGCGGCCAGACCCATCCGGCGGACGGCAACTGCGGCATCGTGGTGACGTCACCGGACCACGCGCGGGAGCTGTCGCCAGAGCCAAAGGTGCGTGTCAGGCTGCTCGGGTTCGGTTTGGCTCGAACCGACAAGGCGTTCATGCCCGCCGCGACCATCCCTGCAGCAAAACGGGCTTTGGAGGCCGCGGAGCTGGAAATCGGGCAGATCGATGCGATCAAGTCGCACAACCCGTTCGCGGTGAACGACATCGTGTTCGCCCGGGAAACCGGCGTCGACGTGATGGCGATGAACAACTACGGCTGCTCCCTGGTCTGGGGCCACCCGCAAGGCCCGACCGGCATGCGCTCGATCATCGAACTGATCGAGGAACTGGCGATGCGCGGCGGCGGCTACGGCCTGTTCGAAGGCTGCGCCGCCGGCGATACGGCGATGAGCGTCGTGCTCTCGGTCGAGGACGCCTGATGGCAAACGCCGCCGCAAAGCTCGCCGGCGAGGCGCTGCCGACGGTGCATCCGACGGTGGTGCATATGCTGGCGGACGCCGCGGCGCGGACCGGGGACCGCGTCGCTCTTGTCGACGGCGACCGGCAACTGACCTATCGCGACTATCTGGCGTGCGTCGCCGGCTTTGCGCGGGAGCTGATCGAATTGGGCGCGGCCGGCGAGCGGGTCGCCCTTGTCCTCGGCAATTCGCTCGACATGGCGGTTGCCATGTTCGCCGTGCACGCGGCCGGCGCGCAGGCGGTGCCGGTCAATCCGATCTACACCGCGCGGGAACTCAAGCACATCCTCGACGACGCGGCGCCGGTCGTTGTCCTTCACGACCCTGCGGTCACATCGCTGCTTGCCGATATCGATGCCGAACACCGGATTGAAATCGGCGGCGAAACCGGTCGGCGTCTCGATCGGTGGGCGGGCGGCGCGTCCGAACTGCCGCCGTTGCCGGACCCCGATGGCCTTGCCAGCCTGCAATATACCGGCGGCACTACCGGGCTGCCGAAGGGCGTGATCGCGACGCATCGACAGATGGCGACCAATATCAGTCAGCGCGAAGCCCTGCTGCCGACGCGAACGGACGGGGAGCGCATCCTGTGTGTGATGCCGCTGTTCCACGTCTTCGCGGTATCGATGTGCCTGCATCTCGCCGCCTATTGCCGCGGCACCTTGGTCATTCAGTCGCGCTACCACCCGGAAACGGTGCTCAAGGCGTTGCGCGACGATGGCGTTACGGTGCTACCGGGCGGACCGACCATCTTCAACGGTTTGATGGCGCACCCCGACTTTGCCGCCGGCGAGTTCCCGGATCTTCGAATCTGTTATTCCGGTTCCGCGCCGTTGCCGGAGCAGACCTTGCGCAAATGGGAGGCCGCGACCGGCTGTGCAATTCTGGAAGGGTACGGGCAGACCGAGGCCGGTCCCGTCCTGACCTACAATCCCGACGATGGCGTTCGCAAAGCCGGCTCGGTCGGCGTGGCACTCCCTGAAACCGACCTGCAGGTCGTGGATGTGGAGACCGGCAGCCGCGTGCTGGGCGTCGGCGAACAAGGCGAGATCCGGGCGCGGGGACCGCAAATCATGTCCGGTTACCGCAACCGGCCCGACGCGACCGCCGAGGCGCTGCGCGACGGCTGGCTCTATACCGGCGACATCGGCGAATTCGATAGCGACAGCTACCTCTACGTACGCGACCGCAAGAAGGACATGGCGATTGTCGGCGGTTACAACGTTTATCCGCGCGAAATCGATGAAGTCCTGCACGGCCATCCCGATGTCCTGGAGGCGGCGGCGGTCGGCGTGCCGGACGACTACCGCGGCGAGGTCATCAAGGCCGGCGTGGTGCTGAAAATGGGCGCTCACGCCAATGCGGAACGCGTACTGGACCATTGCCGCAGCAACCTGGCGAAATACAAGGTCCCTATGGCCATCGAAATCGTCGCCGAACTGCCGAAGACAGCGGTCGGGAAAATCGATAAGAAGGCGGTGAAGGAACTGCTATCGGGGGTCGGGGCATGAGCGGACGACTAGGCGTCGATATCGGCGGCACCTTTACCGACGTGGTGCGCCTCGATCTCGCGACCGGCGCCTTGCTGTCGGCCAAGGTTGCGACCGACTACGCGGACCCGGTCGGCGGCATCGTGGCTGGTAAGACGAAGGTCTCGACGGAACGCGAGGCCGAGTCACTGCACCACGCCACGACGCTCGCCACCAACGCCATCCTCGAAGGCAAGCTGCCCAAAGGCGCGTTACTCACCACCAAGGGCTTTCGCGATGTGCTGGACATCGGCCGTATTCAGCGCCCGGTCGAAGGCATCTACGATTTCAACATCGATAACCCCGAGCCGCTGATCCCGCGCGCGTTGCGGCTGGAGGTTGCCGAGCGGATCGATGCAAAGGGCGAGGTGGTCGCGCCCTTGGATGAGGACGCGGTGCGCGCCGTTGCCCGCGAGCTGGCGAGCCAGAACGTGAAGTCGGTCGCGATCTGCTGCCTGTTCGGTTTCGTCAATTCGGCGCATGAGCGGCGGATCGCGGAGATCGTCGCGGCAGAACTGCCGGACGCGGAGATTTCCCTCTCTTCCGCCGTCTCGCCGGAGATCCGCGAGTTCGAGCGCGCCTCGACCACGGTGATCGACGCGCTGCTGAAGCCGATCCTATTGCCCTATGTGTCCCGGCTGGAAGAACGTTTGGGCGGCGACGGGGTCGGGCAGGTGCGGATCATGCTCGCCTCCGGTGGTCTGACCGCGCCGACGCTTGCCGGCGGGCAGCCGGCGGCCATGGTCAATTCCGGCCCGGCCGCGGGCGTGCTCGCCGCGGCCAATCTCGGCCGCCAGATGGGCCTTGACGATCTGGTCACCATCGACATGGGCGGCACCAGCCTGGATATCGGCGTGGTCGAAGGCGGTCGGCCGGTTCATAAATACGAAGGCAGGATCGCCGGCTATCCGCTGCGACTGCCGATGATCGACGTGGCGGCCGTCGCCGCCGGTGGCGGGTCGATCGCGTTCGTCGATCAGGTCGGCTATATCCAGGTGGCCCGGGAATCGGCGGGGTCCGACCCGGGCCCAGCCTGTTACGGACGCGGCGGGACCAGGCCGACAATCACCGATGCCGACTTGATCCTCGACCGACTCGGCGAGTCTTTCGGCGGCGAGGGCGGTTTCCGGCTCGATCGCGAGGCCGCGGCAGCGGCGATGCGGACCGAGATTGCAGAACCGCTCGAGATCGGCGTCGACGACGCGGCCGCGGGCGTGCTGGATATCATTCAGGCGCGCATGGCCAAGGCAATCTCCGCCAATACGCTGGAGAAGGGGCTGGACGTACGGGGGCTGCCGTTGGTGGTCTATGGCGGCGCCGGGCCAACTCATGGCGCAGAGCTGGCGGAATCGATGGGCATGTCGCGCTTGGTCGTGCCGTACTTGGCCGGAAACTTCTCCGCCGTCGGCCTGCTGCTCTGTCCGTTGCGCTGGGACATCTCACGCATGATCCTGCGCCGCATCGACGAGTTGGAGGCGATCGACCTGGCGTTCCAGATTGGCGCGTTGGACCAGGAAGCGCGGACCACGCTCGATGCCGGCGGCGCCGATACGGCCGACCTGACGACGCGATGGATTGCGCATATGCGCTATGTGGGCCAGTCCTACGATCTACCGGTGGACCTTGGAGAGCCCTGGCAAGGCGAACTGCAACCCGACGTCCTGGACGAGCTGATCGTGCGCTTTCACGACCTGCATCAGCGCCGCTTCGCCTATCGCAGCGAGGCCGAGACCGTTGAACTCGTCCAGCTTCGTGTTTCGGTTATCGGTACCGAGCGGGACTACCCGTTACCCTCCGGCACCCAACAAGGCGATGCTCGGCAAGGTGAGACACGGGCCGTATACTTCACCGCTCACGGGGGTCGGCTCGACGCCAGTGTTTGGGATCGCCGCACGCTGCCGTCCGATTGGCAGGTCGACGGACCGGCGGTGGTCGAGGGCGAGGGAAGCAGTGCGCTGATCCCGCCCGGCTGGCGAGCCGAAACCGACGAATGGCGGAACCTGGTCATGACACGCACCGGCGAGGCATAGGCGATGGCAAGGTCGAAGAACAAGGCTGCAAAGGCGTCCGACGTTAGGGCCAGGGTGCAAAGCCAGGTGGTTCGCTACGCGCTGGAACTGGTCGCTGAAGACATGGCGGTTACCTTGATGCGGACGGCGCGGTCGACCGTGATCAAAGAGGTGCAGGACCTATCCTGCGCCCTGTTCGACCGGGACGGGCGGGTTATCGTGCAATCGTCGCATGCGCCGATGCTGCTTGCCGGCTCCACGCTCACGATGCGCGAAGCGCTCGACGCGCTGGCCGATCGGCCGCTTGAACCGGGCGACGTGATCATCGCCAACGATCCGTTTCGCGGCGGCCAGCATTTAATGGATGTGATGATGATCTCGCCGGTCCATCTGGAAGGGGCGCTGATCGGCTATGTCGGCGCCGTCGCTCACCATTCCGATCTCGGCGGTGCATCGCCCGGAGGTGTCGCCGGCGGGCTCAGGGACATCTTCTCGGAAGGCCTCTGTTTCCCGTTCGTCAAGCTGTATCAGGCCGGGCTCGAAAACCGCGACCTGTTCGCGATGATCGAAAACAACGTGCGGGCCCCCCACAAGACACTGGGCGATCTGCGCGCCCAGGCCGCCGCCTGCCTGACCGGGATCCGTCGCTTTCTTGAGGTTGTGGGTCGGTTCGGCCTTAAAACCATTACCGATTGCAACGACATGCTGATCGCTGAGACCGAGGCGCGCCTCAAGGCCGGCATCGCCCGGCTGCCGGACGGTGTTTTCGTCGGCGAAGACACGGTCGACGACGATGGCGTCTCCGACCGGCCGATCCCGATCCGCGTCAAGGTCGAGAAGCAGGGCGAGCGTATCGTCGTAGACCTGACCGAATGCGGCGATCAGGTCGAAGGCAACGTCAATTGCCCGCTGGCGACCACGCTGGCCGCCGTGCAGTACGGCTTTGTGGTGGCGCTGGACAAGCATGTCTGCCCCAACCACGGCTGCTTCAACATCATCGAGGTCAAGACCCGCAAGGGCTCGGTGGTCGACCCGGAACGGCCGGCGGCGACGGCGGCACGAACCAACGTCTCGCTGAAGGTTCAGGAAGCGACACTGATGGCGCTGGCGCAAATGCTGCCGGGCGAGATCATGGCGCCGAGCCATGCTCAGATCAGCCACGTCGCCTTCGTCGGCACCGAGCCGGGAACCGATCGTGCCTTCATCTACAACGATATCTTCGGCGGCGGCGCCGGCGCGCGCCCGGCCAAGGACGGCCGCGACGCGCAGGACACGCACCTGGCGCGCTTCATGAACACGCCGACGGAAATGATCGAGCATGAATATCCGGTGCGGGTCCGCTGTTACGAGTTGGTGCCGGATTCCGGCGGCGCCGGCACCTATCGGGGCGCGCTGGGCGTCGCTCGGGAAGTCGAGGCTTTGACGGACAAAGTCGTGTTCTCACGCTACGGCGACCGCCAGAAATTCCCGGTCAAAGGCGCCGACGGCGGCGGCGAAGGGCGGCCCGGCCGGTTCGTGCTCAACCCGGACGACGAGGCGCGCTCGCTGAAATCGAAGGGCGTCGACGAGCTTCGGCGGGGCGACGTCGTCCGCATCGTCACCCCGGGTGGCGGTGGGTACGGCGCGCCGTCGGAACGGCGGGTCGACCTGTTGGCCGACGATCTGATGAACGGGAAGATAACGGAAGGGCATATTGCCGCCGAGTACGGCGAGGCGATGTTGGACAAGGTGAAGGCCTGGCTGGCCGGCGGCATCGCCGCCGAATAGGGCCCGGCAGCGGATTTGTAAACTGGTAGCTTAACTTGAACGTCGCGTCACAGCGGCGGCACAACAGGGAGAAGAGAAAAATGAAAGCAATAGGATTGAAGACGGCCGTGGCCGCGCTGCTCGGCGCGGGTATGCTGCTCGGCGCTCAAGCCCAGGCGGAAGAGACCATACGCGCGGTTGCCGCCTTCCCGAAGCCGGTGCTGTTTACGCAGAGCTTTCTGCGCTACGTCGACAAGGTCAATGCCGGCGGTAAGGGCATCGTGCAGATCCAGTTCGTTGGCGGGCCGGAGGTGATCAAAGGCCTCGACCAGGCCGATGCCGTGCGCCGCGGCGCGATCGACATGGCCTACGTGCCCGGCAGCTACTATCCCGGCATCGTGCCGGAGACGGACGCCCTGGTCGGCTCCAACGTCACGCCGATGGAGCAGCGCGCCAACGGCGGCCTGGACCTGTTCAACAAGGTGCATCAGGAAAAGCTGAACGCCTACTATCTCGGCCATGTCGACGGTGGCGTGGTGTTCCATGTCTATATGACCGAAAAGCCGACAATGAAGGCCGACGGTACGTTGGACCTTGCCGGCAAAAAGCTGCGCGGCGCGCCGATCTATCGTGAATTTTTCACCGATTATCTCGGCGCGACCTACGTGCAGATCCGCGTGCCGGAAGTCTATACGGCGCTGGAGCGCGGCACGGTTGACGGCCTCGGCTGGCCGATTGTCGCCCTGATGGACCTGAAGTGGGACAAGCTGGTCAAGTACCGCGTCGATCCCGGCTTCTTCCAGACCGACCTCGGCGTGATCGTGAACCTGGATAAGTGGAAGTCGCTCAGCAAGGAAGCGCAGGACTACCTGATCAAGGCGACCATCGAGTTCGAGAAGGAGAGCTACGACTTCTTCCAGAACCTGCAGAAGAAGGACGCTGCCGAAATGGAGAAGCGGGGCATGAATATCGTCACGCTGCAAGGCAAGGCGGCGGAGGACTACGTCACGATCTCCGCGGAAACCGCATGGAAGCGCCTCAAGAGCCGTGACGCGACACACTACGAGGAGCTGCGCGCCAAGTTCCTGAAGTAGCGTTGTAGTGCGAGGTTCCGTGCCGTGCGGATAATCGAGTCCGCCTACGTCCGGCTGTTGCAGGGCCTGGCGGTGATTGCCGGCGTCATCATGGGCGCGACGGCGTTGATGATCGTGTTCGACGTCACGGTGCGGAACCTCGGCTTTCAGCCGCCGCCGCACACCCTCACCTTCACCGAATACGGCTTGCTGTACGTCACCATGTTCGGGGCGCCATGGCTGGTGCGCACCAAAGGACATGTCTATATCGAACTGGTGACGGCAGCGGTGGGGCCCGGGGTGCGGACCGTGATGTCCCGGCTGGTCGCATTGCTCTGCGTCATCGTCTGCGCCGTGCTTTGTTACTACGCTGCGGGTACCACCTGGATCGACTTCCAGCGCGGCGACATGGACATTCGCTCCTACGACATGCCGCGGTGGATCCTGATGGCCTGCATGCCGCTCGGCTTCGGGCTGATGACCATCGAATTCTGCCGCTATCTTCTTGGTTTCGATTCCCTGCACTCGGGGGAGGCGGGGATCCATGAATAAAATGGCGGAACGAGCCCATGCACTGGGTTGAAGCAGCCAGCCTGATGATCGGCCTCGTGCTGGCCTTCATGGCCCTTGGCATGCCGGTCGCCTTCGCGTTCCTCGCGGCCGACATCATCTGCGCGCTGATCTTCATCGGCGCCGCCGCGGGTATCGTGCAACTGGTCAGCAACGCCTTCAGCTCGGTGACCACCTTCGCGCTGGCGCCGGTGCCGCTGTTCCTGATTATGGGCGAGCTGTTCTTCCACACCGGGCTGGCGCGGCGCATGTTCGATGCAATCGACAGCCTGCTCGGCCGTCTGCCGGGACGCCTGTCGTTCCTCACCGTCGCCAGCGGCACGTCGTTCGCGACGTTGTCGGGCTCCAGCATGGCCAGCACCGCGCTGCTCGGCTCCCTGATGATCCCGGAGATGAGCAAGCGCGGCTACAAGAAGTCCATGTCGATCGGGCCGATCCTCGGCACCGGCGGGCTGGCGATGCTGATCCCGCCGTCGGCGCTGGCGGTCCTGCTCGGCACGCTGGCGCGCATCGATATCGGATCTCTGCTGATCGCCGGCGTGCTGCCGGGTCTGATCCTGGCTTCGTTCTACGCGATTCTGATCCTGGTCACCGTCAAGCTGGACCCGTCGGCGGCGCCGCAATACGACGTGGCGTCCGTGCCCTGGTCGCGCCGGATCCGGCTGATTATCACCGACGTCCTGCCGATGGGATTCGTCGTCTTCCTGGTCATCGGCATGATCCTGCTCGGCTGGGCGACGCCGTCGGAAGCGGCCGCGTTCGGGGCGGTTGGCGTGCTGCTGCTGGCGGCGGCGTATCGTTGCCTTACCTGGGACGCCCTGGTGAAATCCCTGAACGGCGCGGTCCGGGTCACCGTGATGGCGTTCATGATCATCCTCGGCTCATCGACCTTCAGCCAGTTGCTCGCCTATTCCGGCGCCAGCAGCGGCATGATCGGCTGGGCGACGAGCATCGAGGCGTCGCCGCTGGCCATGTTGCTGATCATGTTCGCGGTGCTGCTGGTGCTCGGCATGTTCATGGACCAGCTTTCGATGATGCTGCTGACCGTGCCGATCTTCTTCCCACTGGCCGAGACCATGGGCTTCGACCTGATCTGGTTCGGCGTCATCATCCTGCTGGCGCTGGAGATCAGCTTCACCACGCCGCCGTTCGGCCTGCTGCTGTTCGTGATGAAGGGGGTCGCCCCGCCGGACACCACCATGACCGACATCTACAAGGCGGCCCTGCCGTTCATGGGCTGCTCGATACTGCTGGTCGGGCTGTTGATCCTGGAGCCGGAAATCGCCCTGTACCTGACCCGTATCGGCGACTGACCGAGCCTACCGTTCCGTCGCGCCGGGCTTCGGCATCAAGCCCAGATGGTTCAGCAGGTCGGCCAGTTTCGCCAGCGTCTCGCGCTGGTAGGCGTCGAGGTCCATCTGCTCGAAATCGTAGAAACCCTTGCCGGCCTTCATGCCGGTTCGACCGGTTTCCATATTTTTCCGAATTACCGCCGGCGCGGCGAAGCGGTCGTCGCCCATGGCGTCTTTCAGATAGTCGCTGGCGTAATACAGGATGTCGCCGCCGCCCCAATCGATGAATTCGATCAGGCCCATCACCGCATAGCGCAACCCGAAGCCGACTCGGATTGCTTTGTCCAATTCTTCGGGCGAAGCGACGCCTTCCTCGACCATGCGCGCCGCTTCGTTCATGGCAAGCGCCTGGATGCGTGGCACGATAAATCCCGGCGACGCCGCGCAGACGACCGGAACCTTGCCTGCTGCCTCCAACAACGTCTTGAGTTTTTCGACCGTATCGCCGGCCGTCGCCGCGCCGGGGCTGACTTCGACCAGCGGAATCAGAAAGGCCGGGTTGAGCCAGTGGGCGTTCAGGAACCGGCCGGGATGGGTGACGAACTCCGCCAGCGTGTCGACCAGGATGGTGGAGGTCGTCGATGCGATGATGGCATCGTCGCCGACATGCCGGCAGATCGTCGCGAAAGCGTCGCGCTTTGCATCCATCACTTCGGGCACGCCTTCGAACACGACCTCCGCGGCGGCCAACGCGGCCGGCGCGCCGTCTGCGCCGATGTAATCGACGCGGCCCGCTATCTTTTCGGCAAGCGACGGCGCCATCTGCCCGAACGATCCGATCAGGCTAAGCGTGCGGTCGACCTCAGCGGCGGCCTCCGCCAACACCCGTTTCGCATCGGCTTCCGGCCGGTCTTTCAGGTCGATCAGGCAAACCCGATAGCCGGCATAGGCAAAGACATGCGCCAGGCCCCGCCCCATACGGCCGGCGCCGACCACCGCGATGCTCAAGGCCCGAACCCTTCGGTTAGGCGCGCCCGAAGCGCGATCGGCGACTGGTAGGCCAACTCCGTGCTTTCGAAGGTCCGCCCGGTTCGCCGCAGATCTTCGCCGACGACCGCGGAGGCGAGCGACAGCAGGCCGTGGGCGACGGGCACCACGACCCCGGCGTAGTCGGCGACCGAGACCAGGAAGGCCAGGCCGCAGGCGACATCTTCCCGCATGTAACGATGGCTTAGCAGGTCCAGATGTTCGCGCCAGCGGTCGCTGTCGACCAGCCGTTCATGCGCCGCGTTGCCGTACATCCATTCCTCGCCGTCCGGGCTGTAATGGTCGGCGAGCGGGAAATGCGGTGCGCCGTAGCCCAGCGCCTCCCGTACCGCGATCCGTTCGGCATCCAGCGCACTGGTCACCGCCCGAATTGCCGGCTGCGTGCCTTCGTTATGGATGTCCCAGTGGTCGAAATGCTGGATCGGGCCGGCATTCATCATGATCAACGGCGGATGGATGATCGGCCCGGCATTCATCAGCGCGCCGTCCAGACCGTCGCTAAGCCGTTCCACAGCCGGATAGGCCTGCCCGATCACCGCGAAGGCGTGGTCGGACAGGCGCGCCGGGAAAACGCCCGAGGGCAACCGCGTCGCCCGGGTCACGATGGTCAGGTTGGTCTCGTCCTGCTTGCGGGTCAGGTAGGGCAGGGTACCCGCCTCGGCCAGGGCGATGTCCGACCGGTCGCCGGCCTCCCTGAGCCGCCGGGCGACCAGATAGCTGCCGAACGTGCCGGGCGGCATGAATATCACCTGGCCGTCCGACAGATGCCCCGCCATGGCCTCCGCGATGCCGGCCTGGGCCGTGGCCGGCGTTGGCATCACGATCAGCTCGGCGTCCCGCAGGACCGGCCCAATGTCGCCGCTGGCGAGGTCGAGCGCCACCATTCGGGTGCCCTGATGGTCGCGCAGCATCAGCCCGCCCTGCTGCTCGATGGCCGACAGCTTGGCCGCGTCGCGCCGCCATAGCCGCACCCGATGGCCACGGTCCGCCATGTCGGCGGCCGCAGCGTAGGATCCGTGTCCGCCGCCGAGAACGGCAATTTTCATGAAGGCCTCTGTGTCATTCGGTTGTTCATACTTCCTTTACGCTAGCACCGCCGGGAGGCGGGACCAACCGGGAGCGGGCGCCAGACCGAGGCCGCTTAAAGCATTGTTAGCGAATGAAACTTACGGTGATCCTCTCGTCATAGCCCGGCCGGGAGTGCCGGTTTCCGGTCATGACCAAGCTGATCATCCAGATACCCTGCTTCAACGAGGCCGAGACCATCGGCGCAACCCTTGACGCACTGCCGCGCGAATTGCCCGGCATCGACGAGGTGGAATGGCTGATCATCGACGATGGCAGCACGGACAGGACCGCGGCGGTGGCGGTCGCGCACGGTGCAGACCGCATTGTCAGCCTGAACGGGCATCAGGGCCTGGCGCGGGGCTTCACCGCCGGTCTGGAGGCCTGCATCGAGGCAGGCGCCGACATCATCGTCAATACCGACGCGGACAATCAGTACAGCGCCGAGGATATCCCACGGCTGATCGAGCCGATCCTCAAGCACGAGGCGGAGATCGTGATCGGCGCCCGCCCGATTGCCCAGATCGACCATTTCTCGTTTTCCAAGAAGTTGCTGCAGCGGCTGGGCAGTTGGGTGGTCCGCCTGGCCAGCGGCACGGACGTTCGCGACGCGCCCAGCGGCTTTCGCGCCATCAGCCGGGAAGCGGCCATGCAGGTCCACGTGTTCGGCGAATATACCTATACCATCGAGACGGTGATCCAGGCCGGGCAGAAGGGCATGCGGATACGGTCCGTGCCGATCCGCATCAATCAGGACATGCGGCCCTCCCGCCTGATCTCAAGCATTCCGCGCTATATCCTGCGTTCGGTCTTCACCATCGGCCGGATCTTCGCCGTCTACCGCCCCTTCCGGCTGTTTTTCGCCTCCGCCCTGGTGGTGTTTTCGGCCGGGATGCTGCTTGCCCTGCGGTATCTTTACATTTTCCTGACCGGCGACGGCAGCGGCCACATCCAATCGGTTATCCTTGGAACCACCCTGATCGGCATGGGAACCCTGATCTTCCTGATCGGGATCGTTGCCGACCTGATCGCCACCAATCGGAAGCTGCTGGAAAAGGTCGATTGGAAGCTGCGCAAGCTTGAAGCCGAGATGCATCGGACACGTTCCAGGCCCGACCGGGAAATTCCGTCCGACCCCCATGCCGGCGTCACGCAGGTTACCGATACGGAAACGGTCAGCCGGGCGGTCGCCGCCAAACGCAAGTTGGGTCTGGGTAAGGGTGGGTCGTAGCCCGGATTTCCGCCGTTTCCCGGCCAAGGCCGCCATGGTGGTTAAGCCTTTGATAAACAATCCGGCGCAGCATGTCGGCTCCGCATAAATCAGTGAGCGGCGCACGATGAATTTCGGACAGGCCACCGGACCTATTGCGGATTCCGCCGAGGCGCGCCGTCTTATCCCTTTCCTTATGATCCTCGTCCTGTGGGCCGTTCCCCAGGGCACGATGATGGCAATCGGGATCTCGCCAGCCTTGCAGGGCGGCCTGATCGATCCTGACAGTTTCATGCGGCTGGTGCGCGTGTTGCATCTGTATGAAACCGGCGCCTGGTTCGACGGCACCATCCCACGCAGCAACGCGCCTTACGGCGACGTTCTGCACTGGACGCGCCCGTTCGATGTTTTCCTCGCCGCCGGCGCCTGGCTGCTTTCGCCGGCGATGGGCTTTCCGGCCGGCCTGCACTGGTTCGGTATCATGTCGGCACCGTTGCTGACGCTAGCCGCCTGCTTCACGCTGGGCTGGGCGGTCCGCCCGATGCTCAACCGCGAGCATTCCTATTTCACGATGATCGTGTTCCTGACCCAGCCGGGAATCCTGGTCTATTGCATGGCCGGGCGGGCCGACCACCATGCGCTGCAATTCCTGGTTTTCATCCTGTGCATCGGTCTGATGCTGCGCCTGCTGCTGGGGCGCGGCGGTTGGTGGATCGCAGCCGCCGCCGGCGCGGCCGCCGGCCTGGGCATATGGGTAAGCGTCGAGTTTCTGCTGCCGGTCGCGGCCATGCTTGGGGTGCTCGGTTTGGCTTGGCTTCGAAACGGCGATGCATGGGCAGCGGCCGGTTCGGGCTTCGGTTTCGGCCAGATCGCCATGGTCACGGCGGCTCTGCTGCTGGAACGCCCGTTGGCCGACTTTGGCTCGGTCGAGTATGACCGCATCTCCATCGTGCATCTGACGGTGGCCATGATCGCCTTCGCCTTCTGGCTGCTGGCGCTGGCCTTGGGCCGGATAATAGGGACCGTCGTTGGCCGTCTGCTTTTCGGCATCGTCGGTGCGATGGCCGCCGGCGCGATCCTGTACGGCGTATTCCCGAAGTTCTTTGGCGGCCCGATGGTCGATGTGGATCCCAGGCTGTTCACGGTGTGGATGGACCATGTGGGCGAACTCGACGGGCTTCTGCCGACGGATCTGGAGACGTTCGGGCGCTTTCTGTTCCTGGTAGGCCCCGCCGTGGTCTGCCTGCCTTACGCCATCGCGATGCTCTGGCGGCGGCGCGACGATGCTTCCTGGTCGTGTTGGCTGTTTCTGGGCGTCATCATTGCCCTGTTCTTCGCTTTTTCGCTGATGCATGTGCGCTTCGCGCCGTTTGCCGAAATCGCCTTCGCGCCGGTCCTGGCGGCGATCCTCGGCCGGATGCGGGAATGGACCGACTGGATCCGCCGCCAACCGATACGCGACGTTGCGCGGGCCATGGTTTCCACGATCCTGCTGGTCGGCTTTATCGGGAGCGGCGCGGCCGTGACCGCGACGGCGGCCGACAAGCAGCCGGTGGAAGAGGAGTGGGCCTGCCCGATTGGCGACATGGCGGCCTATCTGAACCGGCCTGACGGTTACGGCGACCGTTCGCGCATTGTTGTGGCGATGCTGGATCACGGGCCGGCTTTGATCTACGGCAGCCGCCATGCGGCGATTGCCGCGCCTTACCACCGCAACACGAACGGTATTCTGGACGTGCATCGTATCATGACCGGCGCCGTCGATGCGGAGGCGCGGCGACTGATCGACAAGCGCGGCGCCGAATTGGTCCTGCTTTGCCCCAACAAGGCGGAGACCAAACTGTTTGCCAAAGGCACGAACGGCGTGACGCTCTACAGCCGGCTGCTCGACGGCTCCGGTCCCGAATGGTTGCGCCCGGTCGACTTGCCGTCCGAACTCGCGCGCACGTTCCGGCTGTTCGAGGTTGCCGGATGAACGATCGTTACACGTCGCGCCGCCAGCCCGCACTCTCGTTTGGCCAGGGTCGGGAACCGTCCGCTGCGGCACGCAGCCAAAAGCCGGCGATTGCGGTTTTGATCCCGTGTTTCAACGAAGAGCAGACGATTGCCAAGGTCGTGGCCGATTTCGCAGCCGTATTGCCGGAGGCGGAAATCTTCGTCGGCGACAACGGATCCAGCGACCGGACCGCTGCGGTGGCGCGGGAGGCCGGCGCCCACGTGGTGTTCGAGCCGTTGCGCGGCAAGGGCAATGTCGTGCGCCGGCTGTTCGCCGATGTCGATGCGGATCTCTACGTTTTGGTCGACGGCGACGACACTTACGATGCCGCCGCCGCCCGCCGCCTGATGGATCGCTTGACTGATGCCAATTTGGATATGGTGAACGCAGCCCGGACCAGCGCCAGCGACGATGCCTACCGTCTTGGCCACCGGTTCGGCAATGCAATGCTGACGGGGATCGTCGCCAGGATCTTCGGCAATCGCTTCAAGGACATGCTGTCCGGCTACCGGATTTTCTCGCGCCGGTTCGTCAAGTCGTTCCCAGCCCTGGCCGCCGGTTTCGAGATCGAGACGGAACTCACCATTCACGCTCTGGAACTGCGCATGCCCGTGGCCGAGGTCGCGACCCACTACGTGGAGCGGCCGGAAGGTTCCGACAGCAAGCTCCGCACCTACCACGACGGCTTCCGCATTCTTTTGACCATTCTGATCCTGCTGAAGGAAGAAAGGCCGTTGCCCTTCTTCGGGTCGATAGCCGGGGTGCTTGCTTTCGCGTCCGTGGCTCTGTCCCTGCCACTGGTGCCGACCTACCTGGAGACGGGACTGGTCCCACGTTTCCCGACGGCCATTCTGTCCAGCGCCATCATGGTGCTGGCGTCGCTCAGCCTGGTATGCGGGTTGATCCTCGACACCGTGACCAGGGGACGGCGAGAGGCGAAGCGGATGCGCTATTTGCAGATCCCGGGCCCCCGTGCCTGGTTCGAGTCCGGCCGGCACCGGGCTTGAGCAACGCGGCCGGACATGCCGAAAAGCATTATCCAGTTCATCAAGTTCGGCATGGTCGGAACGGTCGGCTTCGCGGTGGACGCAAGCGTCCTGCACATCCTGCTGACGCAACTCTCGCTGGACCCCTATATCGGCCGCCTGTTTTCCTTTGGCTGTGCCGCCACGGTAACGTGGCTGCTGAACCGGCATTTCACGTTCAGCGATAGTCCGAAGGTCGCGGCGGCGGGGCAATGGATGCGTTTCGTCTCTGTGGTCGGTTTCGGCGGCGCGGTCAATTACGGCGTCTATGCCATGTTGATCGCCTCCGACCTGGGCCTGCTGTCCATGCCGTTGGTCGGCGTCGCGGCCGGGTCTTTGTCCGGCTGGGCGATCAACTTTACCCTGTCGCGCAAGCTGGTCTTCGGTAGCCGCGGGCCTGGCCGGATCGGACCGCGGATAACCGGCGAACGCTGACCCTCGCTCGCTCGCGCTCTGGCCGCCGAGGCCGTTGATCTGCTACAATTCGGCGTCTCTTAGTTCCAAACGAACCGATGGATGTGACGCTATGGAACTCGTTCCGCTTGGCTCGGCGCTTGGCGCAGAAGTCCGGGATCTCGACGTTTCGGCCGGCCTGGATGACGCGACGGTCGCAGCCCTCCGCTCGGCCTGGCTGGAAACCGGTTTGCTGCTGTTCCGCGATCAATCCTTGGATGAAACCGCTTTGGCCGATTTCAGCCGGCATTTCGGCGCACTGGAAGCGCCGCCGGCCAGCGAGCGGCGGACGCGCAGCGAGGCGGGCAGCGTTGTCTGTCCCGACGTCTGGGTGATCTCGAACGTGGTCGAGAACGGCCAGGCGATCGGCAGCCTGGGTGCGGGCGAAGCCGAATGGCACACCGACATGTCCTATATCGAGGAGCCGCCGTCGGCCAGCATCCTCTATGGCCTGGAGATCCCACCCGCCGGCGGCGACACCCATTTCGCCGACATGTACAAAGCCCTCGACACGATGCCGGAAGAGCTTCACGGGCGTATCGCCGGCCGCAATGCGCGTCACGATTCCAGCTATACCAGTGCGGGCGACCTGCGGCTTGGGGCGGAGCCCGTCGTCGACGTGACCAAGTCGCCGGGGGCTATCCACCCGATCGAACGGACCCATCCGGAGTCGGGCCGTCAGGCGCTGTATTTGGGGCGGCGCCGCAACGCCTATGTGGAGGGCTTGCCCGTCGAGGAGAGCGAGGCGCTGCTGGATGAGCTGTGGGATTACTGCACCCGTCCGGAATTCGTTTACGTGCATTCCTGGCGGCCCGGCGACCTGCTGGTCTGGGACAACCGCTGCGTCATTCACCGCCGGGATTCCTTCGATCAGTCCTCCCGCCGAGTGATGCTGCGCACGCAAATCAAGGGTAGTCGTACGAACTAGACTACTTGTGCGGGAATGCGGCCGGGCTGGCACATCAATTTGAGCTATTGCCTTTATTACACCCGCCTGTCGGGGCACAATGCGGCTCAATTGCACGGCAGTCGTTTGGGCGGCTGCCGTGTTTCAAAACAATAACGACCGCCAATGGGAGGAAATGCATGTCTACCAGATCCGTGAAGTTAGCGGTTGGCGCCGCGCTGCTGTCCGCCTTCGGTTTCCCGACGTCTGGGATCGCTGGCGATATCAACCTGCCGAGCAAGATGTCCTGGACGGCCTATGGAACCACGGCGTCGGGTTACGCCCAGTCCGTTGCCATCGGCAATGCGCTGAAGTCGAAACACGGGGTCGACCTTCGTGTCATACCGGGCAAGAACGACGTGTCCCGCATGGCGCCGTTGCGCGACAGCAAAGCCGACTTCTGCGCCTGCGGTATCGCCGCCTATTTCGGCCAGGAAGGCGTGTTCCTGTTCGCGGCCGAGGCATGGGGCCCGCAACCGCTGCGCACCGTCATGACGGCCATCGGCGCGAACAATCTGGCATTGGCGACCGCCAAGGACGCCGGCATCGAGACCATGGCCGATTTGAAGGGCAAGCGGGTTGCCTGGGTCCGCGCCGGCGATGCGTTGAACTGGAACGTTTCGGCCAATCTGGCCTTCGCCGGCCTCACCTGGGACGATGTCGAGAAGGTCGAGGTTTCCGGCTTTAAGGCATCGGTCGACGCGATCATCAACGGACAGGCGGACGCCGCGTTCATGAGCACCGTGACCCCGCATGCCAAGCGGCTTGCTGCATCGCCGCGCGGGATCCATTGGCCACCGCTGCCGCATGACGACAAGGCCGGTTGGGAACGGACGATGACCGCCGCGCCGGTCTATCAGAAGCATATGGGGACCGCCGGTGCGGAGATCACCAAAGATAACCCGCATGAGGGCGCCGTTTATGCCTATCCGATCCTGGTGACTAACGAAAGCATGGACGCCGACACGGTCTATTCGCTGACCCGCGCCATGGCCGAGGAGTACGACCAGTACAAAGACGCCGCCCCCGGCGCCGCCGGCTGGGCGTTGGAAAATCAGAACATGACCTGGGCGATCCCTTACCACGAAGGCGCGATCCGCTTTTACAAGGAAAAGGGTATGTGGAGCGACGCGGCGCAGGCCCACAACGACAAGCTGATCGAGCGTCAGGCGGTGATTGCCGCGGCCTGGAAAAAGACCATGGCCATGGATCTCGGCGACAATCTCAAGGCCGAGTGGTCGAAGATGCGGGCCGACGCGCTGACGAAAGCCGGGTTCGAACCCGTCTTCAACTAGCGCTCTATGTCCGATAGCCCATCCGGGGCGAAGCCGGCGGCGGCGGAGTCACGCTACCGCCGGCTTTCTCCCTTTTGGAACCAGGTCCTGCTGGGGGCGACCGTTCTATCGGTCGCCCTTTCCATCTATCAGCTATTCAATCTCGGACGGTACACGGGCTACGTTCCGATCGACACGCAGTACTTTTACATACTGCTGACGATCCTGCTGCCGCTGGCCTTCCTTCTCTATCCGGCCACGGCAAAGGCGCCGCGGGACCGCGTGCCGGTCTACGATCTGGTGCTGGTCGCGCTCGCGATCGCGGTGAACGTCTTCTACGCCTTTAACGCGCGAAACATCGTCGATCTCGGCTGGGAATACGCGGCGCCGGACCACGTGATCTATGTCAGCTACGTGATGTGGGCGTTGGTTCTGGAGGCGACGCGCCGCGCCGGCGGCACGGCGATCTTCGCAATCGTGCTGGTGATCTCGCTCTATCCAGTGTTTGCCGGCAATGCCCCCGGCATTCTGGAAGGCCACTCGCTGTCGATCGGCGATACGGCCGCGTTCCACGCGCTCAGCTCGGAGAGCATTCTCGGCATTCCGATGCGGGCCTTCGCCAATCTGGTGATCGGCTTCCTGATTTTCGGCGTCGCTCTGCAATATACCGGCGGGGGTAAGTTCTTCCTCAACCTGGCGTTCTCGCTGCTGGGGCACGTGCGCGGCGGGCCGGCCAAGGTCGCGATCTTCGCGTCCGGCCTGATGGGCTCGATGAGCGGCAGCGTGATCACCAACGTGCTGACCACCGGCGTGATGTCGATCCCGGCGATGCGCCGGGTCGGGTTCGCGCGTCACTATGCCGGCGGCGTCGAAGCCTGCGCCTCGACCGGCGGTGTGCTGATGCCGCCGATCATGGGCGCGACCGCCTTCGTGATGGCGACCTTTCTGGAAGTGCCCTACATCGATATCGCGATCGCCGCCGTGATTCCGTCGGTGCTGTATTTCTTCGGTCTGTTCATGCAGATCGACGCCTATGCGGCGCGCAACAAGCTGGAAGGCCTGCCGCGCGAGGAGCTGCCGTCGTTTGCACAGACCCTGAAGGAAGGCTGGTACTTCGTCGTCGTCTTCGCCCTGCTGATCTGGATGCTGGTGTTCCTGCAGCGCGAAGCCCTGGCGCCGTACTACGCGACCGCCCTGCTGATCGCCGTCAACCAGTTGCTGCCCTACCACCGCTGGAAATGGTCGGACGTCGTCGCCTTCATCGGCGGCGTCGGCCGGCTGTTCACGGAACTCGCCGCGATCCTGGCCGGCATCGGCCTTATCGTCGGCGCGCTGGCGGTGACCGGCAAGGTGGGCTCTCTGGCCTATGACCTTGTTCGACTGGCCGGGGATTCGCCCTTGGTTCTGTTGGCCATGGGGGCGCTGACCAGCTTCATTCTCGGCATCGGCATGACGGTGACGGCGGCCTATATCTTCCTCGCGATCACCCTGGCGCCGGCGCTCACCAACAGCGGCCTGGAGCCGATGGCGGTGCATCTGTTCATGCTCTATTGGGGCATGCTGTCGTTCATCACGCCGCCAGTGGCGCTCGGCGCCTACGCTGCGTCGACCCTCGCGGAGAGCGACCCGATGCGTACGGGTTTCGAGGCGATGCGGCTCGGCAGCATCATTTACTTCATCCCGTTCTTCTTCGTGCTGAACCCGGCGTTGATCATGCAGGGCGAGTGGGCCGATATCCTACAGGTCACGGTGAGCGCTTTGTTCGGCGTGGTGTTGCTAGCGGCGGCGTTGCAAGGGTATCTGTTCGGCGTTGGCGATCTGAAGGGGAGCCCGGCGTTGATGTGGCCGATCCGGGCCCTGCTGTTTGCGGCGGCCTTGATGTTCGCGACGCCGGGCGGCGGGCTGATACCGTTCTCGAATACGCAATTGTCTTTCGTTGGGGCGGCGGCTTTGGCCGCCGCGGTGTTGCTGGCATTATTGGCCAAACGTAACAGTGCTGTGAAGGAGGCCGGCCGATGACGCCAACTGCGGCGCAATCGCTTGTCGCGAACTTAGGCGCGCATGGCGTCGACCGGGTGTTTTGCGTGCCGGGCGAGAGCTATCTCGCCGTGCTCGACGCCTTGCACGACCGCAACGACATCCAGACCGTGGCCTGCCGGCACGAGGGCGGCGCCGGTTTCATGGCGGTCGCCGACGCCAAGCTGACCGAGAAGCCCGGCGTCTGTTTCGTCAGCCGCGGGCCGGGGGCGACCAACGCGTCCATTGCCGTGCACACGGCGGAACAGGATGCGGTGCCGCTGGTGCTGTTCATCGGCCAGGTCGCGCGCGCCGATATCGGCCGCGGCTCGTTCCAGGAGGTGGATTACCAAAAGACGTTCGGCGACATGGCGAAGGGCGTTTGGACGGTGAACGACCCCGACCTGGTGCCGGAGACCGTGGCGCGCGCCTTCCGGACGGCGATGGCGGGCACGCCGGGGCCGGTGGTGGTTGTCCTGCCGGAGGACATGCTGACCGAACAGACCGGCGCTCCGGTTGTCGAGCCGCTCGCCGTGCCGGCGATCCGGCCGGCGCCGACCGACATCGACCGCGCCGCCGCCATGCTGAAAGACGCCAAGCGGCCTTTGATTATTGCCGGCGGCGGTGTCGGCAGCAGCGCCGGGCGGGCGGCGCTGGCCGCGTGCGCCGAGCGGCACGGCGTGCCGGTCGCGACCAGCTTCAAACGGCAGGACCTGTTCGACAACCGCAACCCGTTGTTCGCCGGCCATCTCGGTTTCGGCATTCCGCAGAAACAGGTGGATCTCTACCGCGACGCGGATCTGATCCTGGCGGTGGGCACGCGGCTTGGCGATACGACCACGCAGGGTTTTTCGTTTCCCGAAGCACCGCGGCCGGCGCAGGCCTTGATCCATGTTTACGGCGACCCCGCGCATGTGGGGCGCATGTACGCGACGGACTTGCCTGTCGTCTGCGACCCCACCGATTTCATGCGCGACCTGGCGACACGCGAAGCCCGTCCGGCCGGTCCGGATTGGGCAGCCAAGCTGCATGGTTATGTTCAGGACATGGCGGTGTGGAAAGCGCCCGACAGCGGCGTCGTCATGGGCCATGTGGTCGCGGCTTTGCAGGACCACCTGAGGGACGACGCGGTTCTGATTACGGACGCGGGCAACTTCTCAAGCTGGCTGCATCGCCATTTCCCGTTCCAGCCGTCCCACCGCCTTGTCGGTGCGGTGGCCGGCGCGATGGGCCTCGGCATGCCGGCGGCGGTCGCCGCCGGGTTCAGGGAGCCCGGCAAGCAGGTTGTTACGTTCATCGGCGACGGTGGCTATCTGATGACCGGCAACGAGTTGGCGACTGCCGTACATTACCGGGTTCCCGTTCGCGCCTTCGTCTCCAACAACGGCAGCTACGGCACGATCCGGCTGCACCAGGAGAAGTTCTATCCGGGCCGGGTATCGGCGACGGAACTGACCAATCCCGACTTCGCCGCCTTGGCCGAAGCGTTCGGCGCGCGGGGGCTGACGATTGCCTCGGCGGCAGATGTCGACTCCGTCGTCGCGGAAGCTATGGCGCATCCCGGCCCCGTCGTAGTCGACGTCCGGACCGACGTCGAGCAGATATCCGCTTTCGTATCGATCTCACAACTTCAGGCAACATGAGTAATCAGGATTTCATGGCCGGCGCCGACGCGCTCGGCCGGTTGGACGCGCTGTTCCGGCCACAATCGGTGGCCATCGTCGGCGCCTCCAGCGATCCCCGTAAGATCGGCGGTCGGCCGCTAGACTACATGCTTCGGCACGGCTATCCGGGCGAAGTCTATCCGATCAATCCGAAGGCGGACCGGGTGCAGGACGTGCGTGCCTATCCTGAATTAGGCGCGGTCGACGGCGAAATCGATCTCGCCATCATCGCGGTGCCGTCCCCGGCGGTCGAACAGGCGGTAACTGCCTGCGCCGATAAAGGCGTCAAGGCGGCGGTGTTGTTCAGTTCCGGCTTCGCCGAAGTCGGCGACGACGGCCAGCAACAGCAGGATAAATTGCTGGGGATCGCCCGGGAGTCCGGCTTACGGCTGCTCGGACCCAACTGCCTGGGCCTGTTCAGCATCAAGGAAAGGTTGGGGGCATCTTTCAGCACCAGTCTGGCGACGATGTGGCCGCCGGCCGGCGACACGGCGATCGTGGCGCAGAGCGGCGCGTTCGGCAGCCATGTGTATGTGATGGCGCGGGATCGTGGCCTGGGCCTCAGCTATTGGTGCGCCACCGGCAACGAAGCCGATGTCGACGTCGCCGACTGCATCGCCTTCTGCGCTCGCGATCCGTCGACTCGGATAATCCTGTCCTACATGGAAGGCTGCAAGGACGGCGACAAGCTGCGCGCGGCATTGGAACTTGCGCGTCAGGCCGGCAAGCCGGTCGTGATCATGAAAGTCGGCTCCTCCGACGTCGGCGCGGAAGCGGCGCAGTCGCATACGGCGGCATTGGCCGGGGCGGACCGTGTCTACGATGCGGTGTTCCGCCAGCACGGCGTCTATCGCGCTGAGTCCATCAACGACATGCTCGACGTCGCCTATGCCTGTGGCGCCGGCCGGTTTCCGACTGGCCGGAATTTGGCCGCCGTCACCATTTCCGGCGGCGCCGGCGTTCTGATGGCGGATCGCGCGGCGAAGGTCGGGCTGGACATGCCGGAAATGCCGGCGCCGGCGCAGCGCGAGCTGAAAGAGCTGATCTCGTTCTCCAGCCCGCGCAATCCGGTCGACGTCACCGCCCAGGCGCTGAACGACCGCAGCCTGCTGCGCCGCTTTGTCGACGTGACGCTGGAACAGGACTGCTACGACGCGGTGATCGTCTTCCTGGCCATGGTCGGCCTGTTCCGGCCGATGATGGACGAGTTCCATCAGATGCTGGACGAGATGCGGCGAGACGCGCCCGACCGGCTGATCGTGCTGTCTATGATCGTCGAAGAGGAAGACCGCAAACGCGCCGAAGAAAAGGGGTTCCCGGTGTTCGAGGAACCGAGCAACGCGGTCGACGCCGTCGCGGCCCTCGCCCGGTTCGCCGATGCCTTCGCGCGGCCCGCGATGGTGGGGGCCGAAGCTGCGCCCATCGAATTGGACACCCGGCCCAACGAATACCAGGCTTTGCGGCTGCTCGCCGGCGCTGGCGTCGGCGCCGTCGACGCCCGGCTTGCCACGACCGCCGACGAAGCCGTCGCCGCTGCGGCGGATCTCGGCGGCCCGGTCGCCATGAAGATCTGTTCCGCCGACATCCTGCACAAGTCCGATATCGGCGGCGTGCGCCTCGGCGTATCCGGCGCCGACGACGTCCGGGCCGCGTTCAATCAGATCATGGGAGCGGCGCGGTCGGCCTCGCCCAACGCTCTGATCGACGGGGTCATCTTGCAGCCGATGGCCGCACGTGGCGTCGAGACGATCATCGGCGTGCAGCGGGACCCGGTGTTCGGGCCAGTGGTGATGTTCGGTCTCGGCGGCGTGCTGGTCGAGGTGTTGGAAGACGTCACGTTCCGCGTGGCGCCGTTCGACGTGGCCGAAGCGCGCCGCATGATCGACGAGATCAAGGGCCGCAAGATCCTCGATGGCGTGCGCGGTGCGCCGCCGGCGGACATCGATGCCCTGGCCGAGACCCTGTCGCGCCTTTCGGCGGTCGCGGCGGCCAGCGCCGACACGATCGACTCGATCGATATCAACCCGTTCGTGCTTGGCGCCGAAGGCGAGGGCGGTTTGGCCCTGGATGCGGTGATCCTGCCCCGCCTCAGCGGTTAGCCAGATCCACCAAGGCGGCGGCCAGCACCCGTGCGCCGGCGGCCAGGTCCTCCGGCGTCGCGTTCTCGGCCGGGTTGTGGCTGATCCCCCGCTCGCAGGGCACGAAGATCATGCCGGTCGGGCATAGCTTCGCGATATGCATGGCGTCGTGCCCGGCGCCCGACGGCATATCCATGTGGCCGAGAGCGAGATTGTCGGCATGGCGGCGCACCGTGTCGATCACGTCCCGACCAAACGCGACCGGCGGCGTGTCGCTGTTCAGAGCGACCGTGACAGCGCAACCCTGTGCATTGGCTTGGCAGATCGGCTCGATCTGACCGGTCAGGCGCTCGATCGTCGCCATTTCCGGGTGGCGGAAATCGATGGTGAACAGCACATGTCCGGGCACCGTGTTGGGCGATCCCGGGCCGACCTCGAAGCGGCCCACGGTGAACCGCACGGTGTCCGTCGGATCGGCCATCGCCTCCTGCAGCGCGCCGACCATGGCCACCGCTGCCTTCAGCGCATCCTTGCGCTTGGCCAGCGGTGTTGTGCCGGCATGGGCTTCTTCGCCACCGACCTCGATCGTATACCAGCGCGAGCCCTGGATCGCCGTCACCACCCCGATGGTCAGGCCCTCGGCCTCCAGTCGCGGCCCCTGTTCGATATGCGCTTCCAGGTAGCCGGCCAGTGGAAACCCGGCCTGACGCGTGGTGATACCAGGCGTTGCCGCCACGGTTTCCCGCAGCGCGGTTTCCACCGATATTCCGGCGCGATCGGTTATCGGCAGCAGGGAGGGGAGATCCATGTCGCCGGCGAACACGGCGGAGCCCATCGCACCCGGCTGGAACCTGCTGCCTTCCTCGTTGGTCCAGGCGACCACCTCGATCGGCCGCCGCGTCTCGACGCCCGCGCGGGCGATGGCCTCTAAGGCCTCGACCCCGGCGATGACGCCGTAGGCGCCATCGAACTTGCCGCCGCTCGGCTGGCTGTCCAGGTGGCTGCCGGTCAGCACCGGGTCGGCATGCCGGTCGCTACCCGCCCGCCGCAAATACAGGTTACCGATCTCGTCCGTGTTCGGCTCGAGCCCCAACTCCTCCGCCCAGGCGACCATCAATTGCCGGGCCCTGGCATCCTCGGCGGACAGCGCCTGACGGTTGACACCGCCATCCGCCCTTGCCCCGATTGCCGCCATCTCCATCAGCCGGCGCCACAGCCGGTCCCGATCGACACTGTCGCCCGCGGCGGCGCTCGGATTTTTCATCTCGTTCCCCTAAGTGGTTTGGATAGCGGCAGTTTTCCTCTACCGAAATCGATCCGCCTTGCATGTATAATCGTTTCAAACAACGCTTTCGCTCAAGAGATTTACAGGGACCGGACATTGCGCACCAGATTGGCCGTGGATATCGGTGGCACCTTTACGGACGTCGTGATCGAGCACGACGGCACCCGCCGCACCACCAAGGTATTGACCACCTCAAGCGAACCGGAACGCGGCGTTATGCAGGGCGTGCAGGCCGTGCTGGCGGAAGCGGGGATCGGGGCCGGCGACATCGACATGTTCGTGCATGGCACGACGCTGGCGACCAATGCGATTATCGAACGCAAGGGTGTGGTCACCGGCCTGATCACCACCGAAGGGTTTCGCGATACCCTGGTGATCGCCGACGAGGGCCGTTTCGATCAATACGACATCTTCATCGACAAGCCGGAACCCCTGGTGCCGCGCTACCTGCGGCTGCCGGTGCCGGAGCGGATCGATCCCGCCGGGGGCATCCGCCTCGCCCTGGACGAGGGGGCCGTTCGCGCCGCCGCCGCGGAGCTGGTCGGGCAGGGCGTGCAGAGCGTCGCCGTAGGGTTGTTCCATTCTTACGTCAATCCGGTCCACGAACGGCGCATTGGCGAGATCCTGCGTGAGGAATATCCGGATCTCTCAGTGACGCTCTCGTCGGAAGTCTGTCCCGAGGTGCGGGAATATGAGCGACTGTCGACCGCCTGCGCCAATGCCTATGTGCAGCCGCTGATGGCGCGCTACCTGACCAGGCTCGACAAGGACTTGCATGAACTGGGGCTTGCCTGCCCGTTCTTCCTGATGACCTCCGGCGGCGGCCTGACCCGGCTGGAGACGGCGGTGCGCTTTCCGATCCGCCTGGTCGAATCCGGGCCGGCGGGCGGCGCCATCCTGGCCAGCCGCATCGCCGCCGAATGCGGCCTGGACCGGGTCCTGTCGTTCGACATGGGCGGCACCACGGCGAAAGTCTGTCTGATCGAGGACGGCCAGCCCGAAACCGCCCGGACCTTCGAGGTCGACCGCGCTGCCCGGTTCCGCAAGGGCAGCGGCCTGCCGCTCCGCATTCCGGTAATCGAGATGGTGGAGATCGGCGCCGGCGGCGGGTCGATCGCCAGGCTCGACGATCTGCGCCGCATCACCGTCGGCCCTGACAGCGCCGGCGCGGAGCCCGGTCCGGCCTGCTACGGCCGGGGCGGCACCGCCGCGACGGTGACCGACGCGGACGTGGCGCTTGGCCGTATCGACCCGGACCGGTTCGCCGGCGGCAAGATGGCCCTGGATCTCGATGCCGCGGCGTCGGCGATCGAGGCATCGATCGCCACGCCGCTCGGCCTCTCGGGCACCATGGGCGCATTCGGGATTACCGAGATGGTCGACGAGAACATGGCCAACGCGGCGCGCGTTCATGCGGTCGAACGCGGCAAGGCGGTCGGCGACTACACCGTCATCGCCTTCGGCGGCGCGGCGCCGTTGCACGCTGTTCGCCTGGCGGAGAAGCTGTCTCTGGACCGGGTCGTGGTGCCGACCAACGCGGGCGTCGGCTCGGCGGTCGGGTTCCTGCGCGCGCCGGTTTCCTATGAAGTGGTGCGCAGCCGATACATGACCTTGAGCCAGTTCGATGCCCAGGCGGCCAACGATGTGCTGACCGCCATGCAAGAGGAGGCCGAGGCGATTGTCCGTGCCGGGGCACCCGACCAGTCTCTCGTCGAACGCCGGCTTGCCTATATGCGCTACGTCGGCCAGGGCCACGAAATTGTCGTGCCCCTGCCGGTCCGTGCCCTGACGGCGGACGACGTGGACCTGCTGCGGCAGGGTTTCGTGACCGAATACGAGAAGCTCTACGCCCGGGCCATACCCGGCGCCGACATGGAAATCCTGAGCTTCGCGCTGACCGTCGGGACGCCACCGGACGCCCCGGAAGCCCTGACGTCGGTTGCTGACGGGGCGCTGGCCGTACCTACCGGACGGCGGCAGGTCTTCGATGCGGAGCAGGATGCATTCGTCGACGTACCGGTCTACTGGCGGTTCGATTTCGCGCCCGGCGCGCGCATCCCCGGCCCGGCGGTGATCGAGGAGAACGAGACCTCGACATTCGTCTCCGCGCGGTTCGACGCCGTGCTGAACAGCGGCGGCTATATCATCATGGAGCGCCGCGCCGAAGCGGCGAAGGAGGCTGCGGAATGAACCGGCACGACGCACTGTCCGAAATCAAGATGCAGATCATGTGGAACCGCCTGCTGGCGGTGGTGGAGGAGCAGGCGCAGACGTTGATGCGCTCCGCCTTCAGCCCGATCGTGCGCGAATGCGGCGACCTGTCGGCTGGCATCTTCGACCTGAAGGGCCGTATGCTGGCCCAGGCGGTAACCGGCACGCCGGGCCACGTCAATTCCATGGCGGAATCGGTCAAGCACTTTATCGCCAAGTTCCCGGTCGAGACGATGCGCGAAGGCGACATCTACATCACCAACGACCCGTGGCAGGGCACCGGCCACCTCAACGATTTCGTGCTGACCACGCCGGCCTATCACCATGGCAGTCTGGTTGGCCTGTTTTCGTGCACCAGCCACCTGATCGACATCGGCGGCATCGGTTTCGGGCCCGATGCGAACGACGTCCATGCGGAAGGCATCTACATCCCGATGCTGAAGCTCGCCGAAAACGGCGTGATCAATCACACGCTGATGGAGATGATCAAGGCCAATACCCGCATGCCGGTCGAATCGGAAGGCGACGTCTATTCGCTGGCCGCCTGCAACGACATCGGCTGCCAGCGCCTGTCGGAAATGATGGACGAGTTCGAGTTGACCGATCTCGACAATCTCGCCCACCACATTATCGAGAACTCCAGACAGGCCGTGCTGAACCGCATCGCCGACGTGCCGAACGGCGTTTACCGCAACACCATGACCGTGGACGGCTATGACCATGCGCTCGACCTGGTTGCCACGACCACGGTGTCCGACGTCGGCATCCATGTCGACTATGACGGCACCTCGCCGATGTCGAAGTTCGGCATCAACGTGCCGCTTGCCTACACCACGGCCTATACGGTTTTCGGTCTCGGCTCCGCGATCGCGCCGGATATCCCCAATAATGCCGGCTCGCTTGGCCCCTTCACCGTCGGCGCGCCGACGGGATCGATCCTGAATGCCCTTTATCCGGCGGCCGTGTCGTCGCGCCATGTGGTCGGCCAGATGCTGCCGGACGTCGTGTTCGGCTGCCTGCGCCAGGCGGTGCCGGATCGGGTGCCGGCCGAGGGCACGTCCTGCCTTTGGACGATCACCTTGCGCGGCCAGGTCGCCGGCCGCAACGACGCGGCCAGCGTGACCTTCAACGCGGTGACCAACGGCGGCACCGGGGCCCGGCCCGGCAAGGACGGCTTGTCGGCCACCGCCTACCCAAGTGGCGTGCGGGGCACGCCGGTGGAGATTACCGAATCGACCCTGCCGGTGATCGTCTGGCGCAAGGAACTCAGGCCCGATTCGGGCGGCGCCGGGCGGACGCGCGGCGGGCACGGCCAAACCATCGAAATCGAGAGCAGCAACGGCGCGCCGCTGGAAATCCTGGCCGCCTTCGACCGGATCGATCACCCGCCGCGCGGGCGCGATGGCGGCGCCGATGGGGCGGCGGGCTATCTCGGCCTGAAATCGGGGGAGAAACTGCGCGGCAAAGGGTTTCAGGACATCCCTGCCGGAGACCGGCTGGTCGTGCTTACCCCGGGCGGCGCCGGCCTGGGCGATGCCGCCGAACGAGCCGCTCAGTCGATAGAATCGGACCTGAAGGACGGGTTGATATCCCGCGATGCCGCGTCCAACCTCTATGGCCATAATGTCGACTAAGAAATCGCCCGAATTGCTTAGAGTTTTCGCAAGAAACGGGACGATCCGAGTACACTATTTGATTGTATTAAGCTGAAACGAAAAACGCCAGTCACTGGAATGTCAGGCGTTTACCAACCAAAGCCGTTGCGCATTCGTCGCAAACCGACCATCATATGGCCGCCGACAAGAAACATGACCGGGTTTAACGGTCGGACTAGTTATAGGGAGGTCATCGTTGTTGCCAGACGACCGGGCGATTAGTGCGCCCATTTCGCCTGTCTTAATTCCCCATCCTAACCGTTTTTCCACAGCGCGCCGCGCCGAACGGACTGTGATCGCATTGCCGGGTGACGCCGGTGGCTGATTTGATTTTACAGGTGAACGGCGTCATCGTCCGCTTCGGCGGCATCGTCGCGTTGGACGGTGTTTCGTTCGACATCGAGGAAGGATCGATCCTCGGACTGATCGGCCCGAACGGGGCCGGCAAGACGACCTTGTTCAATTGCCTCAGCCGCCTCTACACGCCGGACGAAGGCGAGATCCTGTTCAAGGGCAAGTCGATCCTGCAGAGCCCGGCGCACCACATCGCCGATATCGGTATCGGGCGGACCTTCCAGAACCTCGCTTTGTTCCAGACCATGACTGTTTTGGACAACGTGATGGTCGGCGGGCATCCGACCACCAAAAGCGACTTTCTAAGCAATGCGCTTCGCCTGCCCTGGGTTCGGGCGGAAGAAGACGCGATGCGTCGCCGGGCGATGGAACTGATCGATTATCTGGAACTCACGCCGTTTGCCCATGTGCCGGTCGCCGGTTTGCCGTTCGGGACCCAGAAACGCGTCGAATTGGCCCGCGCCCTGGCCAGCCAGCCAAAACTGCTTTTGCTGGACGAGCCGGCCGGCGGTCTGAACCACGATGAGGTCGACGAGTTGAACGCACTGATCCGGCAGATCCGGGACGATCGCGGGACCACGGTGCTGCTGGTCGAGCACCACATGAGCCTGGTGATGGCGGTTTCCGACAAAGTGGTCGCGCTCGACTTTGGGCGCAAGATTTCGGAAGGCACGCCGGCGGAGGTACAGCAGGATCCGGAAGTCGTGCGCGCCTATCTTGGGACTGCGGCGTAATGGGTATTCTGCTGGAAGCAAAGAACCTGGAAGCAGCCTATGGATTGACCAAGGCGCTGCACGGGCTGGATTTCAATCTGGAAGAAGGCGGCATCACCACCATCCTCGGCGCCAACGGCGCCGGCAAGACCACAACGCTGCGCGCGGTTTGCGGCATGGTGAAGACGACGGGCACGGTCACCTTCGATGGCCAGCGGATCGACGGCAAGGCGACGGAAACCATCGTCAAGTTCGGTATCGCGCATGTGCCGGAAGGCCGCGGCACCTTCGTCCGCCAGACGGTCGCGGAGAACCTGAAACTGGGCGCCATGACCCGCAAGGACAAAGCCGGCATCGCACAGGATATGGATCGCGTCTACGGCTATTTCCCCCGGT